>CAYNSB010000051.1:0-22684 GCA_964399625.1 uncultured Phycisphaeraceae bacterium | reverse complement strand
CCGTGCTTGCGCCGGTTGTAGTCGGGGATCAGGTCCATCGGCCCGGGGCGGAAGAGGGCGTTGGCGGCGATGAGGTCCTCGAGACGATCCGGCTTCATCTCGATGAGCAACCGGCGCATCCCCGGCGATTCGAACTGGAACACGCCCGTCGTCTCGCCGCGGCGGAACAGCTCGAACACCCGCTGGTCGTCGTACATCAGGCGGTCCAGGTCGAGCGGGTGCGGGCCCCCGTCGCCACGCGCGCGACCCACCGCGGCCCAGATGTCGTCCTCGCTCAGCCCCTCGCGGATGAGCCGCTTGGCCCGGGCGACCACGGAGATCGTCCGCAGGCCCAGGAAGTCCATCTTCAGCAGGCCCATCTTCTCGCACGTGGGCCCGTCCCACTGCGTGACGATCTCGTGCTCGGCCGATCCCGCCTGGCGGTACAGCGGCACGATCTCGTGCAGCGGGCGCGTCGCGACGATCACGCCGGCCGCGTGCACCCCCGCGTGACGCACCTGCCCCTCGAACGAGCGCGCGTTGTCGATCAGGCGGGCCACGCGATCGTCGCTCGTGTAGAGCTTCTTCAGGTCGGGCTCGGCCGCGAGCGCCTCGTCGAGCGTGATGTTCAGCGTCTCGGGCACGAGCTTGGCGATCTGGTCCACCTCGGGGATGGACATCTCCAGCACGCGCCCCGCGTCGCGGATCGCCGCGCGGGCCTTGAGCGTCCCGAAGGTGATGATCTGCGCCACGTGCCCGTACTTGGTGCGCACGTAGTCGATGACGCGACCGCGCCCGTCCTGGCACAAGTCGATGTCGATGTCGGGATACTCCGAGCGATCGGGGTCCGTGAACCGCTCGAAGAGCAGCCCGTACCTCACCGGGCACGCGTTGGACAGGCCCAGCGTGTACCCGACCATCGTGCCCACGCCCGAACCGCGCGCCAGCGCCGGAACGCCGTGCTGGCGTCCCCAGTTCACGAAGTCCCACACGATCAGGAAGTACGCCGAGATGTTCTTGTCCGCGAGGATCTTCAGCTCGCGCTCGAGGCGCTCGCGACGCGCGGCGGCGTCGGGATTCGGCATCCGTGATTCGGCGTTTGGCGCCGCGCTCCGCGGGGAAGGGTCGCTACTCGAATGCCGGATTCCTGATGCCGAAGGCCGCTCTTCCGGCCCGTACCTCCACACGAACCCCGCCTCCGCGAGCCGGCGCAACGCCGCGTCGCACTCCAGCTTCGCCTCTTTGAGAATCGACTCGCACTCGTCCTTGCCCGCGTTCTCCGGATAGACGAGCGGCACCACCTCGAACTCGGCGCAGTACGCGTCGTACCACGCGGTCAGATCGCCGGAGAACCGGGGGTCTTCCCACGAGGGCAGGTCGGCCCACATGCCCTCGCGCTGCGCCGCGCGAGGTCGCCCAGCGCCCGACGCCGAATCCCGCATCCCGCGCCGGACCACCCGCACCGCCGGCGCGTGGCTCACGCCCAGCGGCAACTCGACGTTGCATCGCTCGGCGATCTTGAGCGTGTTGTCCAGGGCCTGCGTGCCCAGGTCGCCGTACTCGGCGAACGCCTCGCGCATCTCCGCGGGGCTCTTGACGAACAGCTCGCGCGGGTAGCGCATGCGATTCGTGTCGGATTTCGCCTTGCCCGTCGAGATGCAGATCAGCGTGTCGTGCGCGTCGTGGTCCTCGGCCCGGAGAAAGTGCGCGTCGTTGTCGCCCACGAGCGGCAGCTTGAGCTCGGCCGCGAGCTTGATCAGCCACTTGTTGATCGAGTTCTGCTCGGGGATGTGGTGCTGCAGCTCGATGTAGAAGCGGGGAAGAGACGGAGAGACGGAGTTCCGAAGAGACGAAGTGGAAGGAGGTTTCGTTCCACCACCTTTCACTTCGTCTCTCTGTCTCTTCGTCTCTTCGTCTCCGAACACTCCGGCGTGCCACACCGCCGATTCCTTCGCCAGTTCCCAGTACTTCTCGTCCCCCGAGCGCTCGTACGCGAGCAGGTGCTCCCCGATCTCGCTGCCCAGGTGCCCGTTGATCGCGATGAGCCCCTCGCTGTGCTTGGCGAGCAGCTCGCGATCGATCCTGGGCTTGTAGTAGAAGCCCGTGAGGAACGCCTCGGAGCACAGCACGAGCAGGTTCTTCCAGCCCGTGAGGTTCTCCGCAAGCAGCACCAGGTGGTACCCGCCCTCGCCCCCGCCCGAGTACGTGCGGTCCTGCCTGGGCTTGCCCGGCGGCGTGACATACGCCTCAACGCCGAGGATCGGCTTGATCCCCGCCTCCTTGCACGCCTGGTAGAGCGCGACCGCGCCGAAGATGTTCCCGTGATCGGTCACGCCCACCGCGGGCATGCCCAGTTCCTTCACGCGCTTGACGAGGCGGTCGATCCGGTTCGCCCCGTCGAGCAGCGAGTACTCCGTGTGCAGGTGCAGATGGACGAAGCCCGTGCCGGCGCGAGCGCCCGGCCCATCGCCGAGCGTGGTGACCGATCCGGCTTGTACGGGTGGTGCGCCCAATCCGTGGACCCTGTGCTGGAGTGACCGCCCCAAGGGGTTCTCGGGCGATGTCGCATGGTACCCGCCCGCCCGGAGCGATCGCGCGGCCGACAGGTCGCCCACGCCCACGCGGTGGATTCACGGACGCAACGCCCCGGGCACACGCCCCGTGCCGTCTATGCCGGTCTGATAGCGAGCGATTGTTCGCGTCGCAGCCCGCCCGCTGGCCGTTCGTCAGGCCCGTGGTAGGTTTGGGCGTGCTCATCGCCACGACGCGCCGGGCACCATTCCAAGATTTGAAGGGGGGGGTCCGATGCGTTCCATGATGTGTTCCGTGATCGGGGCCGTGCTCGCCGTCGCCGGCGCCGCGTCCGTCGCGAATGCCGACACGATCGACCTTAAGTTCGTCGCCGCGGGCTACGGCAAGAACGTCAAGGTGGACATCGGGTCGCAGTCCTTCAACTGCTTCGCCGGCGGGCTCATCCACAGGGGCAGCAACGGCACGGGCGCCCTCACCGGGCTCGATGGCAACTACACCACCTTCTGCTCGGACCTCACGCAGGAGGCCTCCTTCTCGGGCACGCAGTACACACTCGCACCGATCGCCAATCTCCCGCTCACCGTGGGCTACCCCGCGATGGGCGCCACCAAGGCCCAGAAGGTCTATGACCTCTACGCCGGGGCCAACGGGCGCCAGTTCAGCTCCGATGGCAACTGGGGCGCCGCGTTCCAGATCGCGCTGTGGGAGATCATCTACGACGGCTCGTCGTCGCCCACCGCCCTCACCACGGGCAACGTGAAGTTCCGCAACACCGACGGCTCGGCCCTCAGCGCCGACATCACCTCGAAGATCAGCGAGCTCTTCAACCTGCTGGGCACCAACTCGTCGCAGTCCGGGCTGCTGGGCCTCTCAAGCCCCTGCGCCCAGGACCAGATCCTGCAGGTCGTGCCGCTGCCGCCCGCCGCGTGGGCCGGGCTCGCGACCCTTGGCGGCGTGTTCGTCGCCCGGCGCGTGCGGAATCGCGCCCACTGAACGCATCGCTCAGGCGTGCGAGTTGGACGCGGACATGTGTGTGACTCGGCGCGTTACGCCGCCATCGAACCGACCCACTGCGGCAGCGAGTCCAGGGTCGGCGCGTCGTACGCGACCGCGAGCGTGACATCGCGCGGCGTGCGCGCGACCACCCGCACCACCACGCCCGACTCCAGGCGATCTCCCGAGAGCAGTGGCGAGCGTCCCCAGTTGATCCCCAGCTCGACATGGTGCCCCGGCGCGATCGCGCGCGTCGTCGCGACGCGCACCAGCGCTCCGCCCCCCGCCACGTCCAGCGTCAGCGCCTGGTAGTACTTGCCCGAGAGCGGGTAGAACAGCTTGGCCTGCCGCTCGAGGGAATGACGCTGGAATCGCCGGCGCTCGTTCGTGGACATGCCCCGAGCATCGGCCCGGGCACGCCCGAGAATGAGCCGGGTGAACCCGCGATCGCGATTGACCGATAATGCGAGGCGTGGGACGCTTGGGCGGTGGGGGCCCGGAGGTGAACACTGGAACTGTCGGTGATCATCCCGACCTTTGGCCGCGGCGAGAAACTCGCCCGCTGCGTGCGCGCGCTCGCGGCCCAGTCGTTCCCTCAGAATCGCTACGAGGTCCTGGTGGGGTTCGATGGCCCGGACCCGCAGGGCCGGCACATGGCCCTGGAGGCGTGGCTGGGCGTGCGCGGGCACGAGCAGGGGCTCGTGCTCGTCGATTGCGAGCGCCTGGGGCTCAATGCGACGCGCAACCGCGTCCTGCACGAGGCCCGCGGGCGCATCCTCGTTTCCACCAACGACGACACCGTTCCGGACCCCGACTTCCTGACCGCCCACGCGCGCGCGCACGAGGAGGCGCACCCGCGGTTCCCGCAGGGCGTGATCGTCTCGGGGCACTCGCCCTTCGCAGACGTCCGCTCCCCGACGCTCTTTGATCGCCTCTGCGCCGACACCTCGATGGTCTTCTTCTTCGACCAGATGATCGGCCCCGAGGCGCAGCCCGGGGCGAACGACCGCTGGCGCGATTGGGGCTTCCGCCACTGCTGGGGGCTGAACTTCTCGGCGCCGATGGCGCCCGTGCGCGACGGCGACGGGTTCGTCGCGTTCCCCATGGCCTACGGGTACGACGACATCGAGCTCGCGTGGCGTCTGGAGCGTCACCACGCCATGCCCGTGCTGTTCCGCCCCGAAGCGCGGGCCGTGCACGACCATCGCATGACCCCGCGCGAGGTCCTGGACCGCGAGCACCGCCTCGGGCACAGCGCCTGGCGCTTCGCCGGGGCGAGCCCCGATTTCGCGCGGGCCGTCTTCGGGCGGGACCTCCGCTCGTCCGACGAGATCAACTACTCGCGCGAGTTCGTGGCCCGGGAGCGCGGCACCGCGGAGCGCCTGGAGCGCTCCTTCGTCGGCACGAGCGAGATTCCCGCGGGCCCGCTCGACACGCTGGGCCCCGCGGCGTCGCGGCAGATCGTCCGCCTCGCGTACGAGCACCACCTGCTGCTGAAGCGCTGGTACTGGCGTCGCGGGCTGCTGGAGGCCGTGGGGCTGGGCTAGGGCGAATCCTTGATCGGTCGTCGCTCGTATAGACTGCGCGCGTGAGCGAGGTCATGACACCAACACCGCCCAAGCCCGAGCCCCGCCGCTCGCTGAGCCCCTACGAGCAGGCCGAGCGCCAGCGCCACGTGCTCACGCGCGTGGTGCGCCTCGCGTTCGTGGTGCTGTTCGTGACGTTCACGGTGCTGGCGATCCTGGACACGGACGCGCTGGGGCAGGGCATCCTCGCGCCGGGCGGCATCGCGCTCAAGCACGGGTGGAGCACGATCGTGCTGGTGGCTCTGTCGCTCGCGGGCGCCGTGGTGTTCATCGATGCCGTGACCGCGCGCAAGAAGATCTCGGCCCTGGTGAGCATCTTCCTCGGGCTCGTCATCGCGCTGCTCGCCACCTACGCCCTGGGCAAGATCCTGGACCTGCTCGCGACCATCTACGACGTCCGCAACGAGAGCCTGCTCGCGACGAGCAAGGTGCTCATCGGCATCGGGCTCGCCTACCTCTCCATCATCACCATCCTCCAGACCCAGGACGACTTCCGCCTGGTGATCCCCTACGTCGAGTTCACCAAGCAGCTCCGCGGCGCGCGCCCCATCGTCGTGGACACGTCGGCGATCATCGACGCCCGCGTCGCGGACCTGGCGCCCACGGGCATCCTCCAGTCCCCGCTCATCATCCCCGCGTTCGTCGTGGGTGAGCTGCAACTGCTGGCCGACCAGGGGGACGCGACGCGTCGCGCCCGCGGGCGCCGCGGGCTGGACGTCGTGGCCCGCCTGCAGCGCACGCCGGGGCTGGACGTCTCGATCGATCAGACCCCCGTGCCCGGCAAGAGCGTGGACCAGATGCTCCTGGAGCTCGCGCGCCAGATGGACGCCATGATCCTCACGGGCGACACGGGGCTCGCCCGCGTCGCGGGGATCCAGGGGCTGCGGACGCTCAACCTCAACGACGTCGCCAACGCCGTCAAGCCCGCGCTCATCGCGGGGGATCGTGTGAGCGTCCGCCTCGTCAAGCCCGGCGAGCAGCCGGGGCAGGGCGTGGGCTATCTCGACGATGGCACCATGGTCGTCGCCGAGGACGGGCGCGAGTTCGTGGGCCAGAGCGTGGGGCTCACCGTCGTCACCTCGCTGCAGACGTCCGCCGGGCGATTGATCTTCGCCCGCGTCGCGGCCGCCGAGGCCGACGCGGACCCCGCGCCCGCCAGCGTGCCGCCGCCAGCCGAGCCCACGAGCGAATCACCCGCGGGCGACGCCCCGTCGCCCACGCTCGTGCCGCCGCCCGAGCCGCCGCCGCGATCGCCCTTCCCGCCCAAGACGCCCAGCAAACGCTTCAACTCGTTCCGCAATCCGCGTCGATGAAAAAACCCTCCGCGAGGGCGGAGGGTTCGGGTGTCCTGAAGGATCGGCCTTCGCTTACTTCTTCAGCGCGTCCAGCGCCGGCTTCACGCCGCCGACGAGGTCCGCGCCCTGGGGCACCTGGATGCTCGAACCGGCGAAGTCGCCCTCGATCGGCTGGGCGCGACCGCCCAGGTTCGACGCGAGGAACTGCTCCGCGACGGCGTTGAACGCCTTGCGGTTCTCGGGGCGGGCGAACCCGTGCCCCTCATCCGGGAACAGCACGTACGTCACCGGGATCTTCTTCGCCTGCATCGCGCTGACGATCTGGTCCGCCTCGGCCTGCTTCACGCGCGGGTCGTTCGCGCCCTGACCGATGAGCAGCGGCTTGCTGATCTTGTCCACGAACGTCAGCGGCGAGCGGGACAGCAGCAGCTTCCTGCCCTCCTCGGTCCGATGGTCGCCGATGCGGCTCGTGAACTGCGCGATGCCCGCGGCCCAGTACGGCGGGATCGTGTTGAGCAGCGTCACCAGGTTCGACGGGCCGACGATGTCCACGCCGCACGCGAACACGTCGGGCGTGAACGTCAGCCCCACCAGCGTCGCGTACCCGCCGTAGGAGCCGCCCATAATCGCGACCTTGTCCTTCTTGGCGATCTTCTGGTCCACGGCCCAGTTCACCGCGTCGATGAGGTCGTCGTGCATCTTCGCGGCCCACTGCTTGTCGCCGGCGCTGATGAAAGACTTGCCGAACCCCGTGGACCCGCGGTAGTTCACCTCCAGCACCGCGTACCCGCGGTTGGCGAGCCACTGCGAGCTCGGGTTGTAGCCCCACGTGTCACGCGCCCAGGGGCCGCCGTGCACCATGAGGACCATGGGCAGCGCGCCCGCGTCGGGACGGGCGTTCGCGTCCTTGTCCGTGCCCGCGGGCAGCGTGAGGTAGCTCACCAGGTCCAGCCCGTCGCGGCTCTTGATGACCACGGGGTTCATCTTGGCGAGCGGCAGCCCGTCGAGCTTGGGCTGGTTGCTGAACACGAACGTCGCCTTCTTGGCGGCGCGGTCGTAGAGATAGTTGCGCACCGGCCCGTTGTCGAGCGCGTACGCGACGGTCCACTTCGTGTCGTCCTGCGTGCGCGAGGTGACCTGCAGCTCGCCGTCGGCGACCGTCTTGAGGTAGTCCAGGTCCGCCTGGATCGACGGGTCCAGCACCGTCCAGTGCTCGCGCTCGTAGTTGAACGACGCCGCTTGCACCACGCCGCTCACGGGGTGGGTGATCGTGCCGCCCACATCGGCCCGCGCGTCCTCCGCGAGCAGCTTCTTCTCGCCCGTCGTGGGATTCACCGCGAACAGGGCGCCCGTGTTGCGTCCGCGCGAGTCGGCCATGTAGAGCGTCGAGCCGTCCCGCGTGAACCCGAGCGGGCTGGTCGTCAGCGAGTCGGCCTGGGAGATGGTCTGGAACGTCTCGAAGCCGCCGCTGCCGTTGGCGCGGAGGACCTCCGAGCCGCCATCCTCCAGGGGCTTGACGGCGAAGCGGACGTTGAACTGCTCGTCGGTGACGAACCCGGCGAAGCCGTCGTTCTGCTGCACGAGCTTGAGCGCACCCGTCTTGATGTTGCAGCGGTACAGATCGTGGTATTGCGGGTTGCGGTTGTTCAGCCCGATGAGCACCTCGTCGGGGAACTCGGAGCTGGTGTTCTCGATCTCCGCGGCCGGGCGCAGCGGCTTGCCGTTGGGCTGCATGATCGCCTTGCCGTCCTTGTCCTTGATGTCCTCGAAGGGCGTCAGGTCCTTGGCGGCGCCCGACGCGACGTCCACGGAGTAGATCTTCCAGTTCTCGTCGCCGCCCAGGTCCTGGCGATAGAGGATGTGGGTGTTGTTGTACGCCCACTGGTACTGGCGGATGCCGCGGACCTTGTCGCTCGTGAGGGGCTTGGCGCTCTTGGGATCGTTCGCCGGCGCCGTGTAGATATTGAGCACGCCGTCGCGCGGCGCGATCCACGAGAGCGTCTTGCCGTCCGGGCTGATGCGCAGCTGCGTGCGCTCCGGGTTGCCAAAGAGCACGTCGCGCGGGATGAGCAGCCCGGACGCGAGCGGGGCGGGCGCCGCGCTCGGGGCGGCGCTCTGTGGGGCGCTCGGGGCCGACGCGCCCGAGGTCGAGGGCTTGGTGCTCTCGCTGCACGCGGTGAGCAGCCCCGCCGCGAGGAAGAGCGAGAGCGCGGAACGAACGTACGAGCGTGACGGCATGGAACCCTCCTGAAGCCCCCCGTGCGTGGAATCGGGCGGAAACCGCGGCATTGCACGGCCCGCGGGGCGCACGGCGACCCGCTCCCGATCGTAGGTGGAGGGTGCTTGGGAGGGCGATCGACGAGCTTTCACACCTACCCTCGGCTCCATGCCCACCGTCTTTCTCAATGGCTCCTTCGCACAGGGCGACGCCGCGACGATCTCCGCCTTTGACGCGGGAATCCAGCACGGCGTGGGCCTCTTCGAGACCATGCTGGGCGGCATCGCCGACGCCGACGAGGTCCGCCGGCGCGAGGGCGCGGGCGAGGCGATCAGCGGCATCGGCGCCTTCGCGATGGGCCTCGAGCGCCACCTCGATCGCCTCATCGAGTCCGCGCGAGAGCTGGGCTTGTCCGATCGTCTCCGCGCCGGCCCGCTCGCCGAGGCGGTGCTCCGCACCATCGAGAAGTCCGGGCTCGCGCGGACACGTGTCCGCCTGACCATCACGGGCGGCGACCTGAACCTGCTGCAGCGGAGCGCGGGCGCACGCGCCGGATCAGGGGCGGAGGGCAAGGACGAGCCGCCCGCCGTGCAGCCCACGCTCATGATCGTCGCGCAGGAGGCGACGTACTACCCGCCGGAGCTCTTCGAGCGCGGCGCCGGCGTCGTGCTCGCGGACCTTCGCGTGAACCCGCTCGACCCCACGAGCGGGCACAAGACTGTCAACTACTGGCAGCGCCTGCGCGAATTGCAGCGGGCCGCGTCCGCCCGCGCGGGCGAGGCGCTGGTCTTTCAGGTCAGTAACCATCTCGCGGGCGGTTGCGTGAGCAACGCGATCCTCGTCAAGGACGGCACGCTCGTCACGCCCATCGCCCGCGGTGAAGAAGGCGGGGATGCCCCGGGCAAGGGCGTCGCGCTGCCCAGCCCCGTGCTGCCCGGCGTAACGCGCCGATGGGTGCTGGACTGGGCCCAGCGCACGGGCACTCCCGCGCGCCAGAAGATGATCACGATCGACGAGGTGCTCGCCGCCGACGAGCTGCTGCTGACCAACTCAAGCTGGGGCGTCATGCCGGTGGTGAAGGTGGAGCGTGAGGCGATCGGCGACGGCGTGGTGGGCGAAGTGGGCAAGGAACTCATCGCCGCGTGGCGCGTGGCGGTGGGGGATGCGTAGTCGCCCTCAGAGCAGCCGGGTCAGGACTGCGAACGCGACGAAAGAACCGGCTTGAACTCCCCACGCGCCCAGCACGCACATGCGTCGCTCCGATGGGCTGCGGACGATTCCATCGGGTCGCCGGCGCGCCGCGTCAATATCGATCGCGAGGGCCGGGCCCAGCAGGAACACGACCGCAAGCAATGGGACGATCAGGCACGCGCCAAGGCCGCCGACTCCTCGCCCCAAGACGCTGAGCACGATCATGAGCGACGCACCCGCAACCACGCTCGCGAAGAAGGGGACCGTCATCCGCATCGCGAGCGACACGCCGGAGATCGTGCGCTGGTCGAGAAAGATCGTCTGGATTTGCCCGCACTCGCTGCATTTCGGCTCCTCCTCAGGCCTCAGCCCCGACAGGTCGTACCCGCACTGCTCACACCGTGGAATGCCCGGCTCGCGCATGGTTCACACGCCCGGCGGCTCGCGCCGCACGACCCGCACGTTCCGCCGCCCCTGCGTGTCGCTCCGACCCAGGATCGCCAAGATCAGCATCCACAGGCGCAGCCCGAGCAGACCCAGCGCGCCCAGAACCACCAGCAGCAGCACCACCGGGATCGCGACCACCAGCGCCATCGCGCCCAGCACCACCAGGCCCGCGAACAGCAACGCACGCCCCAGCGCCGAACGCGGCGAGGCCCGCATCGACACCAGTCGCACGCTGGTCAGTTCGCCGCCCCGCGTCTCCATGCCCGATTGTTGGGACTCGCCACGCCCGCGTCTCGCGCCCGCCCGCGGGGGCCTTTCCCGCCCCGGGGCACGCACACGCCGCGTCCGCCGTTCGTACCATGCGCTGCAATGCTGTGGCAGCCGTCACTCCCCGATCGGTACACCAAGGCCCCGCCCGAGAGCCTGGCCCGCGACATCGCCGCGCGCCGCAAGGAGCTGGGCGAGCGCCTCGTCATCCTCGGCCATCACTACCAGACCGACGAGGTCATCCAGCACGCCGACGTGGTGGGCGACTCGCTCAAGCTCTCGCAGACCGCGGCGCGCATCGCCCGCTAGCGTCCCGTGAAGTGGGTCGTGTTCTGCGGCGTGCACTTCATGGCCGAGACCGCCGACATGCTCACGCCCGACGACGTGGACGTGATCCTGCCCGATCTCTCGGCCGGGTGCTCCATGGCGGACATGGCCTCCTACGACGACACCGTGGAGGCGTGGGACTCGCTCCACGCCGCGCTCCATGAGCAGGCGGGCGGGAAGTGGAACGGACGCCTCGTTCCCATCACCTACGTGAACTCGACCGCCGCGATCAAGGCGTTCGTCGGGGCGCACGGCGGCGCGTGCTGCACGTCCAGCAACGCGGACAAGGTCTTCGCCTGGGCCATGGGCCAGGGCGGCCCCGACACCAAGATCCTCTTCCTGCCCGATCAGCACCTGGGGCGCAACACGGCGCACAAGTTCGGCATCGACGTCGCGAACCATGCGCTGCTGTACGACCCGCGCCGCTCGCGCGCGGGCGAGGCGCTGGGCGGCATCGACGCCGACCGCCTCCCCGACGCCCGCGTCATTCTCTGGGCGGGCCACTGCTCCGTGCACAAGCTCTTCCGCCCCGAGCACTGCGACGCGATCCGCGCCGCCAACGAGACGCTGCCCGAGGGCGAGCGCACGCGCATCCTCGTCCATCCCGAGTGCATGAAGGAAGTGGTCGATCGTGCGGACCTGGCCGGCTCCACGGAGTTCATCCTCGCCACGCTCCGCAACGCGCCGCCGGGCTCGCGCTGGGCCGTGGGCACGGAGGTGCACCTGGTGACGCGTCTCTCCCGCGAGTGCGCGCTCCGCGGCGTGCACGTCCGCATCCTCAGCGACTGCCAGTGCCTGTGCACGACGATGTACCGCATCGATCAGGCGCACCTGCTCTGGGTGCTGGACCACCTCGCCGGCGCGTTCAGCAAGGACGGCGGGCCGAAGGTCGTGAACGCGATCCGCGTCCATCCGGAGGTGCGGCGCGACGCGCTGCTCGCGCTGGAGCGCATGCTCGCGCACACCGCGACGCCCTCGCTCGCCGCCGCGGACTGAGCGATCGCGCCGACGATTCGTCTCTGTCGGTTCAGCCCTTGGGCTTGGGCGTTCGCGGGCGCACGTGCACCTGCGGGCCGCTGCCGTTCTCGTCGGGCTTGTCGAGGCAGTCCTTCATCAGGCGCCCGACCTTGAACTTGACCGTGCGGCGCGCGGGCACGACGACGCGCTGGAGCGTCTTGGGATTCTGCGCGGTCCGCGCCGCGCGCACCCGCACCTCGAAGACCCCAAAGTCGCGGAACTCGATGCGGTTCCCCTCGGCCAGCTCCTTGATGAGCTGATCGAGAAACTTCTGGAGCACCTCGCGCACCTGCTCCCGCTTGAGCCCATTCCCCTCCGCAATGCGCTCGACCAGGTCCTTCTTCGTCACGGTCCCCATGAGACGCTCCGGCCCTCTCCCCGTACCCCGTCCCGCGGACCAGGTGGTCCGTCCTCCACGATCGCGACGCTCGCCCAACGACCAGCCCGCGGCGAACGCCGCACGAGACACGAAACGCCCAGTATCTCACACCCCGCCTTGGCGGTCAACGCGAATATCCGCACGCGCCAAGGGCCCCTCGCACGCGCACAAACGCCGAATGGGGCGTGAAGATCGCCCGCCGGGGCTCAAAAACGGATCACCGCACCGAAGAACAGGCCCGCCAGGGCCCCGTTGTACTCGAACCGCTCGTCGCTGCGCCCCGATCGCGTGCGGTGGCTCATCAGGCGGTACCCGATCTGCACGCCCACGTTCTCCGTCGGGTGATACTGGAATCCCGCGACGATGTTCGCCCCCCACGCCGAGCGCCCGCCGCCCGTGGGCAGCCCGCCCACATCCGCCCGCACATCGATCGTGAATCGGCGGATCACCTCCATCGAGAAGTGCGCGCCCACCACGGGAAACCCAAAGAACTCGCTCGCCGACACGTCGCTCCCGTTCACGACGAAGTCCGCGTCGAAGTGCTGCAGGCGGACGCCGCCCAGCAGCTCCAGGCGTGAGGCGAAGCTCCCCGACGGATTCCCCGCGAGCGACGCGGGCAAATCGATCTGGCGCGCCGCGCTCAACTCAAGATTGAACACGCCCAGCGAGCTCGTGATGCGATCGCCCGGCGCGTACGCGATCGGCCCGAGAAACCCGCCCTCTCTGGCGATCACGCCACGGTTCCGCTCGCCCGCGTACGACCCGCTCAGACCGATCGTCCACCCCTCCGTCCGCCACTGCACATCGAGATACGGCATCGCCCGCGGACTGTCCAGGTTCAACTTCTCCAGGCGCGTCAGCCCGAACGACGCGGGCGAGCCGGGCATGCGGATCTTGCCGCCGGGCGACACATACCACACCGAGGGCTCCAGGCGCAGCGTCCAGTCGCTCGGGTCCTTGGGCGCGTGGGCCGAGATCGGGTCCGCGCTCGCCTGCGCACGCGCGCCCAGGGCCAGAGCGAACGACAGGAGGGTGACGGCGGCTTGGGTCTTCACGCGGAGGCTTCCTTGCGCACGGGCGAGAGGCCAAGCGTACCCACCCGGCGAATGATCCATCGTGAGCCCCGCCTCCACCCACGCCCCGCTCGACGATCCGCGCGATGCCAACGCTGTGCGCCTCGCCCCGGGCGTGAGCCTGCCCGCGTCGCTGCTGCGCTTCGCGTTCAGCTCGAGCTCCGGCCCGGGCGGGCAGAACGTCAACAAGCGCGCCACCAAGGCCGAACTCCGCGTCCTTCTGTCGGACCTGCCCATCCCGCCCGCGGCCCTGGCCCGACTCCGCCACGCCGCGCCCCATCGCATCACCGACGACGGCGAGCTGATCCTCGAGAGCGATCGCCTCCGCTCGCAGGAGCGGAACAAGGGCGAGTGCCTGGAGCGCCTGGGCGAGCTGATCCGCCTCGCGCTCGTCGAGCCCAAGCGCCGGCGCAGGACCCGACCGACCAAGGGCTCGCAGGAACGCCGCATCTCCGAGAAGAAGAACCGCGCCCGCACCAAGCGCGCCCGAGGCGGCGGCGACTGGGACTGACGCGCCGCCTCTGGTTGTTCACGATCCGCAGTCCCCGTTCCCTCGTCCTGGCCATTGCCCTCCATGCTCATCCTCGCGATCGAAACCTCGAACCCCACGGCCCACGAGGGCGCCGCGAGCGTCGCGCTGGGCACGCTCAGCGAGCGTGGCGTGCTGGAGGTGCTCGCGGAGGAGCCCCTCCGCCCGCGCTCGCCACACCACGATGACCTGATGGGCGCGATCGATCGCGCCTTCGCCGCCGCCCAAAGAAAGCCCGCGGACCTGACCCGCATCGCGATCTCGATCGGCCCCGGCGGGTACACCTCGCTCCGCATCGCCGTCGCCACGGCGAAGATGCTCGCGGAGGCGACGGGCGCGCGCCCGCTGCCGATCTCCTCGCACGAGGTCGCGGCGAACACCAGCGCCGCCCGCGGACGATTCGCCGTCGCGCTCGCCTCCAAGAACGGATGGGCAAGCGTGCGCACGTTCGAGCGCGATGATCGCGGCGTGCTCACGCTGGGCCCGCCCGCCCGGCTCATGGGCGAGCCGGACGTTTCCGCGCTCGGCGTGACCACACTGGTGAGCGACCCCTTCCTGCCGGACTCGATCCGATCGCGGGCGACGGCGCTGAACATCCACCTTGAGGCGATTCGCCTGAGCGCGGCCGCGGTGCTTCGCCTCGCGCCCGGTCGCGATCCGATCGACCCTCTCCTGCTCACGCCCGATTACGCCCGAGAAGCCGAGGCCGTGACGAAATGGCGGCAAATGAAGGGCCGCTGAGCTGATCGCATCCATAAGTCTGGTGCCACGTGAAACCCCTCACAATCGGAGAAGACGCAACGATTGCGCCATCCGGGCAAACAGGGGATCTTTCCGTGTGAAGTTGGGCAAATTCCCGCTCGATACCTCCTCATAAGGCCCAGAGGCCCGCAGGGGAGTGCCATGAGCGACAACGGCCACAGCGTTCCGACCCAGAACTGGGGCGACAAGCGCATCTTCACCACGGGCGAGGCCGCGGCGGTCTGCAAGGTCAGCCAGCAGACCATCATCCGCTGCTTCGACTCGGGCCGCCTCACGGGCTTCCGCGTCCCGGGCTCCAAGTTCCGGCGCATCCCGCGCGAGGAGCTCATCCGTTTCATGAAGGCCAACGGCATCCCGCTCGAGGCGCTCGAGGGCGCGGGCAAGCGCGTCCTCGTCGTGGACGACGATCCCGCGATCGTCGAGACGCTCGTGCAGGTCCTGCAGCGCGACGGGCGCTGGGACGTGCGCACCGCGACCACCGGCTACGACGCGGGGCTGCTCACGGAGTCCTTCCGCCCGAGCCTCATGCTCCTGGACTACCTGCTTCCGGACATCAACGGCAACCAGGTGTGCCAGCGCATCAAGGGCTCGCCCCACCTCAAGGACACGAAGATCATCATCGTCTCGGGCGTGGTGAACCAGTCCGAGGTGCAGGCGTTGCTCGACGCGGGCGCCGACGACTTCGTCAAGAAGCCCTTCAACGTGTCGCAGCTGCTCGCGAAGATGTCGCAACTGACCGGGAGCGACTCCCCGTCGGGCGCGGCCCTGTGACGCACCGGGCGCGCCCGCGCGCGCCGCACGGAGCCAAGGCGTGACCCAACTCGCGTCCCGATCGGTCCACGAAGCCACGCCGCCCTCGGGCGATCAGATCGAGCTCATCCTCCGCGAGGTGGACGCGCTGCCCACGCTGCCCGCGATCGCCACGCGCCTGCTCACCATCACCAACGTCGAGGACGCCGACCTCGACCAGATCGTCGAGATCATCGAGAGCGACCCGACGCTCACCGCGCGCCTGCTGGGCCTGTGCCGGACCGCCGAGAAGGGCCTGGGCGACAAGATCACCACCGTCCGGCGCGCCGTCGTCATGCTCGGGCTGGAGGCGGTCCAGGCGGCGCTGCTCTCCGTTGCCGTCTTCGAGGTCATGCGCCCGCGCTCGCGCCGCACCAAGGAGGCCGCGGGCGCCCCGGGCGAGCACACCGTTCCCTTCGATCGCGACGGGTTCTGGCGCCACTCGCTCGCCGTCGCCTCCGCGGCCGAGCTCATCGCCGAGCGCCACGTCGAGCTGGGCGTCAAGCCCGAGGAGGCGTTCGTCGCGGGCCTGCTGCACGACATGGGCAAGCTCGCGCTGGAGGTCATCCTGCCCAAGGCCTATGGCCGCGTGCTGGGGCTGGCCGAGCGCCGCCAGACCTCCAGCGCTCGCGCCGAGGCCCAGCTCCTGGGCATCGACCACCACACGATCGGCAAACGCCTCGCCGACCACTGGGGTCTGCCCGACGCGATCCAGGACGTGATCTGGCTCTGCGGGCAGCCGCTCGACGCGATGCCCGAGCAGCCCAACCGGGCGCTCATCTCGATCATCTGGGTCGCCCGCGCCCTGTGCCGCGAGCTCCACCTGGGCTGGTCGGGGGACTTCAACACGCCCGAGCCCGTCAAGGGCGCCGCTGGGCTCGCCAAGCGCATGGGCCTCTCCTCCGAGGCGGTCGACGGCATGATCGCACGCCTGCACGAGTGCGTCGCGCGCCGCTGCGCCGTGCTGGGGCTGGGCGAGCGCAGCACGCCCGAGATGCTCCTGGAGGCGCTGACCCAGGCCAACGCCAAGCTCGGGCGCATGTCGCAGATCTTCGAGCAGCGCGCCCGGCTGGCGGGCAAGCAGACGCGCGTCCTGCAGGCGATCGGCGCCTTCCACGGCGCGCTCGCCGCCGCCGGCGCCAAGCGCGGCATCGTGGGCACGCTCGCCGCCGTCTCGCGCTCGGCCTCGTCCATCCTGGGCGAGGCGTTCCTGGGCGTCGTCTACCAGTCGCGCGAGGGCGAGCCCTGGCAGCTCTGCTGCTTCGGACAGGACGGCAAGCCCACGCGCACCGTCAGCATCGAGCCGCCGCCCGCCTCGGGCTCCGCGGGCAACCACGTCGCGTCGCTCTCGGGGCTGTGCAACCCGTCGGCGATCCCGATGCGCGCCATGGGGCTGCTGTCGTGGCTCGCCGAGTATCTCGCCGACACCCAGGACCTGCGCCGCGTCGCGCTGCTGCCGGTCGTCCCGCACACGCCCGACGGCTCGCCCACGACGCCCGCCCCCTCGGTCGTGCTCATCCACGATCAGGAGGGCGCCGGCACGCTCGAGCCCGCGCTCATGGAGCCCCTGCTGGCGACCTGGTGCGGCGCGATCGCCGCCGCCGCGCACCACGACTCGGCCACGCGCCTGCAGGAACGGCTCGCGACGGCCAACCGCACGCTGATGGAGACGCGGGCCCTCCTCGCCGAGGCCGAGGCGATGGCCAAGCTCGGCGAGTTCGCCGCCGGCGCCGCGCACGAGATGAACAACCCGCTCACGGTCATTTCCGCGCGCGCCCAGCTCCTGATGGAGTCCGCCAAGGACGACGCGGACCGCGCCGGCGCCGCGACCATCGCCGAGCACGCCCAGCGCCTCTCCGATCTCATCACCTCGCTCCGCCTCATCGCCGACCCGCCCAAGCCCCGACTCGAAACGTGCACGCTCGACACGCTCATCCGCTCCGCGGTTGCCGCGGCCCAGGAGCGGACCGGAACGCGCGAGCTTCGCGTGCGTGTTCGGGTTCCGTCGTCCTCCCATTCGGTGATCGTCGATCGCCCCATGGTCGCGTCCGCGCTCGCCGAGCTGATCGCCAACGCCGCGCAGGCCTCGCCGGAGACTCCGGTGACGATCGAGGCTCAAACCACGCCCTCGGATGGTCGATGGTTCCTCATCGTGAGCGACCAGGGACCCGGAATGTCCGCAAAGACGCTGCAGCACGCCTTCGACCCGTTCTTCAGCGAGAAGCCCGCGGGTCGTCGCACGGGCCTGGGCCTCACCCGCGCCCGCGCGATCATCGAGGCGCACTCGGGCGAGATCACCCTCGCCTCGGAGCCCGCCAAGGGAACCACCGCCACCATCGCCCTTCCCGTGTCGGGACGAGGCACCTGACGTTCGACCCCGCACCACGATCCCACGGAGGGGACGATGGCACGCCGAAAGCACCCCGAGTCTGATCCCCAGCCGCCCTTCGACATGGACAAGACCCCCCATGGCGGCTTCAGCGCGCCCACCCGCGTGCTCATCGTCTCGGGCTCGCGCAGCGAGCGCCAGCGCCTCGCCTCGCGCCTCTGCGATGCGCAGGAGAACAACGGGTGCGACTCGGGCGTGGGCTCCTGCGAGCACGCCGACTCAGTCCGCGGAGCGATGGAGCTCATCGAGGCCGACCACTTCGACCTCGCGCTCATCCGCGCCGAACTGCCCGACGGCTCCGGGCTCGAGCTCGCCCGACGCCTGGCCAGCACGACCGGCTCGCCCGCGCCGATCATCGTGATCGACACGCCCACGCTCGAGCAGGCCGTCGCCGCCATGCGCTGCGGCGCCGTGGACATCATCTCGCCCAACGCCAAGGGACGCGAGCTCTCCAACTCCGTCAAGAACGCGTGCGCCAAGGCCCGCGCCGGCTTCGACCAGCAGGCCCGCATCGCACGCCTTACCAAGGTCTGCAAGCACCTCAACCAGGCCCGCCACGAGATCACCAACCAGGTCTCGAGCATGTGCGGCGACCTCGTCGATGCATACCAGGAGCTCTCCGGGCAGGTCACGCAGCTCTCGGTCGCCAGCGAGTTCAACTCCCTCATCCGCCAGGAGCTCGACGTCGAGAGCCTGCTGCGCACCGCCCTGGAGTTCGTCCTCGCCAAGACCGGGCCCACCAACGCCGCCGTCTACCTGCCCAGCAACTCCGCCGATTTCTCCCTGGGCGCGTACGTCAACTACGACTGCCCCAAGGACGCGGCGGACGTGATGCTCGAGACGCTCGCGGGCGTGATCCCGCCGCGCATGGAGAAGACCAAGGACCTGCGCGCGTTCAACTCCCGCGCGGACATCGAGGCCTTCCTGGGCGAGCACGCGCACTGGCTCAGCGACCACTGCCTCGTCACCTTCGCCTGCCACCACGAGGGCGAGTGCCTCGCGGTCGTCGCGCTCTTCCGCGATCGCAAGCACCCCTTCACGGAGCAGATGCTCCCCGTCTTCCGCACCATCGCCGAACTCTTCGGCAAGCAGCTCTCACGCGTCATCCACATCCACCACCGGCACCTGCCCAAGGACAAGTGGGGGGGCTTCGGCCCGGCCGAAGAGGACGACTCGGACGATCGCATGGCGGCGTAATCCCGTCGCGCGATTCCTACGGACATCCGGCGCGGAACGCGCCCAAGAAGCACACGAAGTCCGACGCCGTGAGCGTCGGCGCCGCGGTGCTGCCGTCGCAGTTCGCCGACGCATCGCCCGCGCGGAACTTGGAGAGGAAGCAGACGAAGTCGGACGCCGAGAGCGCCGGCGATCCCGTGCTCCCGTCGCAGTTGGCGTAGCACGGCGGCGTGAGCGGGCGCGTCCACATCACCGCCTGCGGAAGGCTGCTCTGGCTCGCCCACCCGACGACGGTGAGCGAAGCACCGTCGCTCCACACGCCGCGCGCTTCGGACGTGATGTACCCGAGGCTCGTCGGCAGCAGCGCGTGCAAATCGACGAACGTCTCGGGCGTTCCGTTCCACAGCCCGGCGCGCACGCCGCTCGTCGCGGTGACCGTGCCGGCCTGGTAGCCGCCGGAGACCGCGTACGCGCGGGACTGCGTCACGCCGGCGGGATGCAGCACGACGCACGACGCGGGCGTCCCCGACCACACGCACGCCCGCGCGCCGCCCGTCGTGCCCGAGACGAGCCCGCACTGCTGGAGCCCCGATGTGCCCCACGCCTGCGACTGCGACCAGCCCGCGGGGTGCAAATCGTGCCACGACGCGGCGGTGCCAGTCCACGTTCCCGCGTGGCCAATGCCGCCCGTGATCGCGTACCCCACCAGCTGCACATCGAACGCCCCCAAGATGTACGAGCTGTCCGCGCCCAGCGGGTGGATGTCCACGAAGCTCGTGGCCGTGTCGTTCCACACGCAGGCGTGCGCGATCGCGCCCGTGATGCCGATCCGCCCCGCCTGCCGGCCGATCGAGACGCCCTGCAGCGCCGAGTCGAAGTAACCCGTCGGGTGCAGGTCCGTGGCCGAGGGCGTGGTCCCGCTCCATCGCGCCGCGTGCAGTCGCACTCCGCCGAACGTCGTGCCCACGTGCTCCGTGCCCGTCGTCGCGAGCAGTTGCGAGGACGTGACGCCGGAGGGGTGCAGGTCCACCCACGACGCGGACGTGCCGGCCCACAGGCTCGCGTGCGTCTGCCCGCCCACGACGGCGTTTCCAACCTGCGTGCCCGCGGACACGCCCATCGCCTGCGACGACGTCGCGCCCGAAGGATGAAGCACCGTCACCGTCCACTGCGCGGACGCGGACGCGACAAGCCCCGCCGACGCGGCGAGCGAGGCGATCCGCGCACGGTTCCGGGCGATCTTCGGGGCCATGACCCGCTCCCTGTGAGGGCCGCCCGCAAGCCCACGAGAGACCCTCGCGAGCCAGGCGCGCTGCGGCCGCACGTGATCATGCAGCCTCCGACATGGGAGTGCAAGAGCCAACCCGCAGATCTGGCCAACTTTCGCGCGCTCCCTATCGCCGCTACGGGCATCCGGCGCGGAACGCGCCCAGGAAGCACACGAAGTCCGACGCCGTGAGCGTCGGCGCCGCGGTGCTGCCGTCACAGTTGGCGTACGCCGCGCCCGCGCGGAACGCGCTCAGGAAACAGACGAAGTCGGACGCGGAGAGCGCCGGCGAGCCCGTGCTCCCATCGCAGTTCGCGTAGCACGTCACGCCCGAGAGCGCGGCGTGCTGCACGACCTCGCTCGCGCTCAGCGCGCGCGTGTAGAGCGCGATCTCATCGAGCGTGCCCGTGAACTTGCGCGTGCCGATGTTGTCCGCGCCGCGATTGATCCGAAACGGCGTGGACACGACGTTGATCGACCCGGCTGGCACAAACCCCGGGCTCAGCGCGGGGTCCTGCTGCAGCGCGACCGGCACACCGTTGATGTAGAGCGTCGTGCCGCTGGCGCTGTCGTTGCCTCCCTGGCGCACCCACACCACATGGATCCACGCGCCCGTGGGGACCGTCGAGGCCGTGCGTGGCCCCGAGTTGTAGAACCCGGCGTAGAGGCGGTTGTTATCGAAGTTCGAGATCGAGAAGTAGACCGCCGTGCCCGTCCCGCTTCCTCCCCAGTGCAGCATGGGTCCCCACAGCCCGCCGCCCGTCGCGTCGAGGTTGACCAGCGCCTCAATCGAGAACGTCGGGTTGCCCGTGAGCGTGGTGCTCGAGAGCGATTCGAGGAAATCCGCGGCATCGTCGAACCGCATGCCCGTGTCGCCCTTGAGCGTGCTCTGCGAACGCTGCACCGTGGCGCTCACGCTGGCGTCGAAGCTCGCGCCAAGCGAGCCGCGATTGATCGCGTTGCCACTCGCCTCGTTCAGCTGGTACCACAGGGCCGGGCCCGACGCGCTGACGGCGCTCTGAAAGCCCGGCGGCGCGCCCGACGCCATCGAGACCAGCCCGGACACGATCGATCCACCGACGAGTGCGTGCGACAACGACATGCGACGCATGGGCGTTCCTCCGGGCGTGGGCGTGCCGGGGCATCCTACTTCGCGCCCGGGTGGGCACCAAGAAGAAACGCATGGACCTGGAACGAAGAGGTCGCGATTGAAGTGCGCGGTCAACGCATTGACCGCTTTCAACACGCCGAGGGTTGGTGAATCTGGCTCGCACATGGGATCGGGGTCCTCCCCGTGAAGTTCCGCACATGCCAGGACAGCAGTCGTACCACCCCGGTTCTCACCCGCGGATGCACGCCTCCCCCGTTTCGCCCTCACCTTCCCCAAAAGGAAAACCCCCCTCCCCCCGGTCTACGATCGCGGCCCCGGACCGCGCCCTGGCCGTTCGGGAACGAGTCGGGTTTGGCTCCAGATCGATCCGCCCGCCTTGTCCATCGCTCTGACGATTTGCCCATCTGTCCCGCCCGCGCGTCACTCAGTCACTGTCTCACCCCGTCCCTGCCCTCCCGAGGTACACCCGTGAAGATCAAGACCGACGAGATCGCCTCCGTCATCCGCCAGGAAATCTCCCAGTACGGCCACCAGCTCGAGGTCTCCGAGGTCGGGCGCGTCGTGGAGGTCGGCGACGGCATCGCCCGCATCTATGGGCTCTCCAACGCCATGGCCGGCGAGCTCCTCGAGTTCCAGACCAGCGACGGCGCCGTCATGGGACAGGTCTTCAACCTCGAGCTCGACACCGTCGGCGCCGTCATCTACGGCGACTACCTCTCCGTGAAGGAGGGCGACCTCGTCAAGAGCACCGGGCGCCTGCTCGAAGTGCCCGTCGGGCCCGAGCTCCTCGGGCGCGTCGTGGACCCGCTGGGCCGCCCCCTCGATGATGGCCCGGCCCTCCGCGCCACCGAGTTCCGCAAGGTCGACATCATCGCCCCCGGCATCGCCGAGCGCCAGCCCGTGACCGAGCCTCTGCAGACGGGCATCAAGGCCATCGACTCGATGATCCCCATCGGCAAGGGCCAGCGCGAGCTCATCATCGGCGACCGCAAGACCGGCAAGACCGCCGTCGCCCTCGACACCATCATCAACCAGAAGCAGTACTGGGGCACGCCCGACGCTGTCGTCTGCATCTACGTCGCCGTTGGACAGAAGGAGTCCACCGTCGCCGGCGTCGTGCAGACCCTCAAAAAGGCCGGCGCGATGGACTACACCATCGTCGTCTCCGCCGGCGCCTCCGACCCCGCGCCCATGCAGTACGTCGCGCCGTACGCCGGCTGCGCCATGGGCGAGTACTTCATGTGGCAGGGCAAGAGCGGCAAGCCCGGGCCCAAGCACGCCCTGTGCATCTACGACGACCTCTCCAAGCAGGCCGTCGCCTACCGCCAGCTCTCGCTCCTCCTCCGCCGCCCGCCCG
>CAYNSB010000050.1:0-22823 GCA_964399625.1 uncultured Phycisphaeraceae bacterium | reverse complement strand
TGCGGCCGAGACGGACTTCCTTCATTTCCGCCGACTTGCTCGCCGCACGACTCTTCTGTTCCTTCTTGGAGAGCTCGTACTTGTACTTCCCGTAGTCCATGATCTTGCACACGGGCGGGCGGGTGTCGGGCACGACCTCGACGAGGTCCAGCCCCTGCTCCTGCGCCATGCGCAACGCCTCGGACGTCTCGACAACGCCGATCTGCTCGTTCTCGGGTCCGACGAGGCGGATGGGGGTGATGCGGATGAGATGGTTCACGCGCGTGCGCTGCACGGGCGGTCCGCCACGATCGAATCGTCTGCTGCCTTGAATGGGTCAACTCCTCTGAGCACAATGCCGTCCGGGCAACACGGGCCCGGCGCGGCGAGAATCGAGCATCGCCCGGCCCAATGGGCCGCGGCTCGCGATGCGGATCGAACGGGAATGGCGGGGGGCGACGCACCTCATGGGCGCGGGTCGCCGACCAGTGGTCGGGCGCGGAGCGTCGAGATGGGGCGGATCGTCGTGTGGATCACGGGTCTCGCGGGCTCGCGCCGGATCAAGCCCGGAGCACGCACTCCGGATCAATCCGTGGACACAAAAGCCTAACGCACCGGGGCGCCCGTGGCAAGCGAAACTGACGTGCAATGTGCGCCGGTCCGGCGTCGTTCGCATCAAACCGTGGCCAGGGCCTGGGCCGCCGTACCGCTGGCCACGCTGCGACGCAACTGGCTCAGCGCGTAGACCGCCGCCTCGGACTCGCTACGCCCCACGACCGCCCCAGCGGGCCGCCCCTGGGCGTCGCGCCATTCGGCGCGATGACAATCAAAGAGTTGCACGTGGCGGATGGAAAGGTCGTACCCCGCCTCGCGACACTCGCGCTTGACTCGATCGACGGTCGGGAAAGAGCGTCCATCGGAGTGGTGCGTGCAGCCGGCGCTGTCCAGGGCCGTCCAGCCGGTGGCGTAAAGCTCGTCGATCGCGAAATCGAGACCCATGCGTCGCCCTTTCAAGGGCCCGGTGTTCGGGCCGTGGACGATCAGCGTTGTCGTGCGGTGCCGGAAACAAACCACCGACCACGGACAGTCTAGCGTGTTCGTGCGACGCCTGTCCACGCTTCCCCCGCGCGGGTGTGTGGATATCACGAGTGTTATGGGTCGGGGCGATCCCTCGGCGGATGCAACGCACCGCTAGCCGCGTCGCAACAGCACCAGCACGAACACGTCGTAGAGCGCGTGCACGGCCACCACAACTCCGAATCCCCTGAGGACATAGATCACGCCAAAGTACGCTCCGGCAAGGACCAGGCTCGTCGCCTTCGTCCACAGAATGCCCCCCGACGGGGCCGAGAGGTCGTGGTAGAACGCAAAGGCCCCCGCCGCCCCCAGCACGGCGAGCATCGTGCCCACCCGCTCAGAGAGTCGCGCCACATCGACGAGGATCGAGTGCAGCAGCGCGATGCCGACCATCCGAAACAGGAATTCCTCGTATAGCCCAGCGCCGAGCGAGAGGGTGACCCGAGCGGGCACGGGCAGCGTCAGGATCGACGGCGTGCCCTGCGCTTCGGTGCCCGCCGCGGCGGGCGCCCCCGATCCGAGCGCGAACTGCACGAGGGCCACGAGCACCAGCAGCGGGATCGTCCACAGCAAGGACTCCGCGAGCATCGCGCCCACGAACATCGGGCGCACTCGCCATGGGTGGCGGGCCAGCACGTGCCACACCAGCAGCACGACGAGCATGAGCGCGGTGGGCACGAAACGTCCAAGGGCGCCCATGTCCTGGAACGCGCCGAGGATGAGGCTGTGCGCCCGAATGTTGCCGATGCCCACTCCACCGTTCGCACCGAGATACATCCCCGCGCCCAGTTCGTACGCCACAACCAGCGGAAGGAGGAAGATGAGCGTGTGCAGGGGCTGGGCCGAAGCCGTGACGTAGGCCTCCCCGCCCGACGCTGGGACGGCTCGCTGAGAGTTCCTTGCTCGTTGTCGTGGCGGCGGTGCCATGAGTGATGCTGCGGCCGGAGTGTGGTGCGTGCTGGGGAAAATGCGAATCGACCGCCCGTGCGGGCGGTCGATTGTTGCGTGCTCGATCGTGCTTTCACCTCGCTCGCATCGCGGCCAGGTGCTTGGGGCTCACTTCTTGGCGGGAGCCTTGGCCACGCCCTTCTTCGCCTTGAGCGCGGCGCTCATGCGGCTCTTGCGACGAGCGGCCTGGTTCTTGTGGATCACACCCTTGGCGGCGGTGCGATCGACGATCCGCGCGGTCTTGCGCATCGCCGCGGTCGCGTCGTCGACGGAGCCGTGCGCGAGCTTGTCCTGGAATTCCTTGATCGCTTCGCGCATGGTGGCGAGACGCCAGCGGTTCCGGGCGTTTCGCTTCTCGTTCTGACGGATGCGCTTGCGAGAGGAGAGTGAGTGAGCCATCGAGGGTGGGCCTTGCGTTCAGGTCGGGCGATCTCCCGAGGCCCATACCGTGGACCCGGGAAGGTGGTGGGGACAATGTCGTGCTCGGCCGCGCCCACCGCGCCGCCGGGAAAGGAAGTATTGCGTGGGCCGCAGTCAATTCAAGTGCCGCCCGCCACACTCGATGTGCCCGGCCCGCCGACTTGCCCGGGGGCCCGCAGCGGATTATGGTTGCTCCTGCACGCGGGCATAGCTCAACTGGATAGAGCACCTGACTACGGATCAGGAGGTTGTGGGTTCGACTCCTACTGCCCGTGCTTCGGGGGACCCTTGGATCAGCAACTGGCAACCGCCCCGCATCGGCGAGGGCTTTCTCTGCCGCGCTTTCCCAGCCGCCCACACACCCCGCCCTTGCCCAGCCGCGCTATCTGCCCACCGGCTCAGGCGCGGGGAGGGACTTCGTGACGGCGTCCGCATTCTTGCGAAGCGTGCAGTCAACCCGGCGGTTGATCGCCGACGGAACCGGGATGGCGCTATCCAGCTCGCCGAATTGCGTGCCTCGATCGAACACCCGCCACCGCATGAGGTCGGGCCGGGACGCGTTCTTGGTGTCATGCCCCTCGTAGAAGCGGATGACCACCTGCTTGCCGATCGGAACCTCAAACGTCCAGATCGTCTCACCCGTGGACAGATCCTTGAGCGTGATCGTCTGCGGCAGGTCCGGCGTGCTCTCGTACGTGAACAGCCCTCGGGACGCCTGGGGACCGCCCGGGTCGTAGCCGGGCATGTAGCAAGCGCCCAGAGGCGCGAGCGAGGCACACGCGAGCACGATCAGAACTCGGCGAGATGAGAGCATGGTGAACTCCGGCCTGATTTGGTCTTTGATCGGTCGGACCGTCGAGCGTGGTCGGTCCACGCATCGGTAGTCTATCGTCCGATCGCCGACGAAACTCGCACACGCAACCCCGCCCTATGCCCCACACGCCGCCCCGAAACCAGTCGATCCGCATCGGGCATGGCTACGACCTGCATCGGCTCGTGCCGGTCGCCGCTTCGGCCGCTGGCGAGCAGGGGCGTCCCTTCGTGCTGGGCGGGGTGCGGTTCGAGCACACCCATGGCCCCGTGGCCCACTCGGATGGCGATGCGCTCCTGCACGCGATTACGGACGCCGTGCTCGGCGCACTGGCCCTGCCCGACATCGGCCAGCTCTTTCCCGATTCGGACCCCGCCTGGGCGGGCGCGGCGTCGGATCGCTTCCTTGCCGAGGCCGTGCGGCGGGCGCGCGAACTGGGCTGGCATGTGGGCAACGTGGACGCGACCGTGATCTGCGAGCGCCCCAAACTCGGCCCGCGAAAGGACGAGGTTCGCCGGAGCGTCGCGCGCCTGCTCGGGGTTGACGTGGAATGCGTAAACGTGAAGGGCAAGACGCACGAGCGCGTGGACGCGGTGGGGGAGGGGCGGGCGATCGAGGTCCACGCGGTGGTGGTGCTGTTGCGCGACGCCTGACCCGTCGGCTCAGCGCGTGGGGCTGATGACGCGACGCATGGCCCATTCGCCGATGCTCGGGAATGTGCCCGCGAGCCCGAAGAACAGGCGTGCGGGCGTGCTGGTCCAGACCTCGGCGCGCGGGCGCCGCAGGCACGCCACGATCGCGCGGGCAACTCGTTCGGGCGGCTGCATGAAGACGCTGGGCGTGCGCGACATGGAGCCGGGCTCGCCCTTGCGGATCGCCTTGGAATCGAAGAACTCGGTGCGCGTGCCGATGGGGTGCACGCTCGAGACGCGCACGCCCAACGGCGCAAGCTCCACCTTCATGGAACGGGCGATGAGGCTCTGCGCGCCCTTGGTCGCGGCATAGACACCCGACAGCGGCGGCGCGAACTTCGCCAGGCACGATGAGCAGATCAGCACGTGCCCGGAACGCGCCTCGATCATGCGGGCCAGCGCCGGGCGCAGCGTGCGAATCGTTCCGAAGAAATTGGTCTCGAAGATCGCGCGGAGCTCGGCCTCGCTCGTCTCGTGCACGCGCTTCTCGAGCCCGTACCCGGCGTTTGCGAAGATCGCGTGGATTGATCCGAACGATTCGACGGTGCGGTCCACCAGACGTTGGGCGTCGGCGTCGTTGTCCACATCCCCCGGAACCGCGATCGCGCGTCCGCCCAAGCGAGAGATCTCGTCCGCGAGCGCGCGCAGGCGGTCCTCACGCCGGGCGGACACCGCCACGGGCATGCCCGCGCGCACGCACGCCAGGGCCGTCGCTCGCCCTATGCCGCTGGAGGCGCCCGTGATCGCGATCGGCTTGCCCGCGAGGTCGTTCATGCGCGGAGCATACGGGCCCGGCCTCAGACGCGTCGCTTGAGCAACCATCCCAGCTCGTGGCAACGGAGCAGGCGGGCCGAGACGCCAAACAGCGCCGCGCCCGAGCACGCCAGCGCCACGAGCGTGATCGCGTTGCCTCGCCACGTGTCCGCCGCGGGAATGAGCAATCGCACGCCCAGCACGCCCGCGCCCATGACGAGCGTCGCCACGAGCGTGCGTGCCAGAGCGACCACGGTCGCCCGATCAAGGAGGGTTTCTCCCGCGGGGGCGAATCGTCCGCACAGCACGCCCAGCGCGACGCACTGCACGCTCGCGGAGATCATCGTCGCCCAGGCCAGCCCCGCCTCGCGGAGCGACCAGATCAGCCCGACATTGAGGAGGAGGTTGAGAGCCACCATCGCGATCGCGACGCGCATGGGCGTTCGCGTGTCGCCCTTGGCGTAGAACGCGCGCGTGAAGACGTGGTTGAGCGAGTAGGCCCACACCGCGAGCGCGAAGCCGCCCAGAACCGACGCGCAGCGCGCCACGCCCTCGGGGGAGTAGCCGGCGCTGCCACCGGAGTACGGCACGGCGACGGCCTCGTGCCGAACCAGAAAGAGCCCGAGACTCGCGGGCAGTCCAATGAAAAGGCTCAGGCGGATGCCGCGACGCAGGGTCTGCGCGAAATGGCCGGGCTCGTCCGCGTGCCGGGCAAGCGTCGGGAAGACGGCGGTGGCGACGGCAATGCCGAACACACCCAGCGGAAACTGGTACAGACGCTGGGCGCCGTTGAGCAAAACGTTCGAGCGATCGTCCATCGGGCAGACGAACCCCAGCATCGTGGGGCCGATCAGGATCGGCCACGTCGCCAGCAGCGAGTCCATCGCGGTGTTGATCTGCAAAGTGCCCAGTCCGATGGCGGCCGGGACGAACCGGCGTGCCGTCGCGCGTGCGGCATCGCGCGTGTCGGTGAACACGCGGGTCCATCGGACGTGCGGCCTCAGCAGACGCGCGAACCACAAGCACTGCGTCACACCGCTGAGAACGGTGACGATGCCCAGGGCGTAGGCCATGGTCTCGCCCGCGAGCCTGCCGGTGAGCAGCGACCAGAGCCCCGCGACCACGATCATGCCGTTGAGCACGATGGGGCCCGAGGCCGAGGCAGCGAACTTGCCGTGGACCTGCAGCATGCCCCCGAGAATCGCCGCGGCGCACACCAGGGGCATGTACGGGAGCATGACCATGACCAGCTTGATCGCGAGCGTGCGCTCCGGGTCCGAAGGGGCCAGGGCGAGCGCGACGATCAAGGCCAGCTCCGCCAAAGCCGTGATGGCGCTGGTGATCGCGAGCAGCGCGACGAGCGTGAGCGAGGCGAATCGGTGGGATCGTTCCGGGTCGTGCTTGTTCAGTTGCGTGTACTGGGGGATGAACGCGGCCGAGAGTGCGCCCTCGCCAAAGAGGCGGCGGAAGAGGTTGGGAACCTGGAATCCCAGGGCGAAGGCGGAGCCCAGGGCCGTGTCGCCAAACATGCGCGCCACGAGCACCTCTCGCGCAAGCCCGCCAAAGCGTGAGAGCAGCGTCACGCCCGAAACGACGCGGACGGCGCCGGCGAGATGGTGATCGTTCTGGTGCGAGTCGGCGGGCGACGCGGGACCGACGGAGTTCGCAACAGGCGCGGCTGGTCCAGCGGGGCCGTCGCTCTGGGGCGCGGCGGGCGTTGTCGCCGAGGGGCTGGGCACTTCGTGGCTCCGGGTGGCGGTCGCGATGAGGGTATCGGCTCAGCGCAGAAAGATCGCCCAGTGGAGCACGAGCACCGGGCCGAGTATGGCCCCGGCGCGCAGCAGGTACCCGAAGAAGCTGGGCATCTTCACCCCGGCATGCTCCGCGATCGCCTTCACCATGAAGTTGGGGCCATTGCCGATGTACGTCAGCGCCCCGAAGAAGACGGCCCCGGTCGAGATCGCCTCGAGCGTTCGTTGACCAAGCGGCGTCTCAGTCAGGACGCGGATGGTCGCCGGCGAGATCGCATCCGGCCCGATCGCGACCTGCAGGAAGTTGAGGTAGGTGGGGGCGTTGTCGAGGAACGCCGAGAGCGAGCCGGTGGCGTAGTAGAACGCGGTGGGCGTGTCCACGCCGAGCTTCGCGCCGTGCTGACCCAAGTACGCCAGCGCGGGCACCATCGCGATGAAGATTCCGGCAAAGAGAAGCCCGACCTCCTTGGCCGGCGCGAAGTTGAACTGATTGGCGCGGTGGATCTCCCGCGGGGCGAGGCGATAGGCGACGATCGCGACGATGATCTGGAGCGTCGCGCCGATGGGAACGCCCTTCAGCCCGGCTCTCGAGGCCAGCAGCGGATCCACAAAGACGCACGCGACGAGCAGCGCGAGGCACACGATGCCGTGGATTCCCGAGACCCGAACGCCCAGGCGTGGAGTCTCCTGGGGCTTCGCGGACTGCGCACGCAGTTCCTCGCCGAAGTCTTTGCGATTGAGCGCGAAGTCGATCACGAACGCGATCACGAGCAGCGCACCATTGGTGAAGAACCACTCCGCGCCGAGATACTGCAGCGTCCAGAAAAACGGAACGCCCGAGAGGTAGCCCAAGTACAGCGGCGGGTCGCCGATGGGTGTGAGGCATCCGCCGCAATTGCACACGATCAGGATGAACAGAACGATGTGGATCGGGTGCAGACGCCCCGCGTTGATCCGCATGAACGGGCGGACCAGGAGCATCGCCGCCCCGGTTGTGCCCACGAGGTTGGCGAGGACCGCGCCCAGCGCCAGCAGGAGCGTGTTCACCAGCGGCGTCGCCCGCCCGCGCACCTCGACGTGGATGCCGCCAGCGACGACGAACAGCCCGATGATGAGCGCGGCAAACGAGTAGTACTCGATCGCGGCGTGCTCGAGCGCGTGCAGCCCCGCGAGGTGCTCGCGGAAGGCCAGCGCGTAGTAGCCTCCCGCGACCCCTCCCAGGCCCAGCGCGACGTCCGGATAGCGCTCGTGCCAGAAGCGATGGGCGAGGAAGGGCATCAGGGCGATGCACGCAAGGAGCAGGACAAAGGGCGCCACGGCCCAGAGGGGCACATCGGGCTTGCCGCTCGCCAGCATGGCGCCGGGCACGAACCCACCGACCGCCGCGCCCGCGAGCGCGCCCGCGACGGCGGCGATGATCCACGCGACGGGCCCTCGCGGGTAGGGCGATCGCGTCGAGGATGTGTGCTCGTCGTGGGCCATGTGGATTGTGCCGAGGAGCGCGGTGGGCTAGGGCGCAACGGGGGCGGCGCCCTCCCGCACGACGACCTGGGGCGTCGTCGCGGGCGAGGCCGCAGGATCGGGAACCACGATCGGTTTGGGTGCCGGCGGGCGACGGCTCGGCTTGCTCGCGGGCTTGCCCGCCGGCGCAGCGGGAACGATGTCAATCACGGCCTGTGCCAGCGCGAGGTAGTCGAGCGCGCCCGGGGCGCCCGGCGCGTACTCGAAGATCGTCTTGCCGAAACTCGGGCACTCGGCGAGTTTGATGTTGCGCCGCACGAACGGGCGCAGCACCTTGGCGGTGCTCCAGGGGGCGGGCTGGGCGCGAGACTGCTCGAAGAACTCGTCGAGGTCGCGAACGACCTCCTGCACGTGCGAGAGGTTCGCGTCGTGCGCACAGAGCACGACTCCCGAGACCCGCAGCGCGGGGTTCAGTTTCTGCTGCACCAGACGGACCGTCTCGAGCAGCTTGCTCACGCCCTGAAGCGCGAGGAAGTGGGCCTGCATGGGGATGATGACCTCGTCCGCCGCCGCCAGCGCGTTGAGCGTGAGCAGCCCCAGCGAGGGAGGGCAGTCGATGAGCACGACATCGAAACGCGACCCCAGCGCCGCGATGGCCCGCGCCAGGCGCCGATGACGGTGCTCCTGCTGGGCGAGCTCGCCCTCGGCCGCGGCCAGGTCGGTCTCCGCGGGGACGAGGCTCAGATTGGGGCGGACGTCCATCACGCTCGCCGGCGAGCTTGTGGGCGAGGGATCGTCGTCCCAATCCAGCAGCAGGTCATAGACCGTGCGCGTCGCGCTGGCGGGCTGCACGCCCAGCGAGAGCGTGGCGTGGGCCTGCGGGTCAAGGTCGATGATGAGCGTGCGCTTGCCGAGCTGCGCCAGCCCCGCGCCCAGGTTGACGGTGGTCGTGGTCTTGCCCACGCCGCCCTTCTGGTTGATGAGCGCGATCACACGCGGTGCGGACGAGGAATGGGGGGCCGAGCTTCCGTGCGCGGTCATGCCGGAAGTATACCGAATCCGGCGTCGCGGTCGGGGGCCAATCAGACGCTTCCGGTCTGGCCGGACACGCTGGGAGGCGGCGCGGGCACCACCGCGGGCGATTCGGGCGGCAGGCTGGGGTTCCTCCCCACGCCCGCGGCGTAGCGGATCGCCTGCTCCTCCAGCTGCTTGCGACGCGCGATCTTGATCGCCGTGACGACGATGAACGAGGCGAACAGCAGGATGATCGCGTAGACCACGCGGGCACGCCCAAGGCTCATCGCGACGCCCAGCCCGGCGAATCCGATCCCGATCGCGTAGAGCGTGAGCACCGCCCCCTTGACGCCCAGGGCCCGCTTGAGCATGTGGTGCAGGTGCTGATCGTCAGCGCTGGAGAGCGACTTTCCGGCGAGCTTCCGCCGGATGATCGCCAGGATCGTGTCCATGATCGGGATCGAGTAGATGATCAGCCCCGCGACGACCAGGTGCGTTTGGCCCTGGTCGCCCAGCGTCAGGATGATCACGATGGTGGTGTACCCGAGCAGCAGCGACCCGCAGTCGCCCAGAAAGATACTTGCGGGATTGAAGTTGTGGGGTAGGAACCCGAGGCACGCCCCGAGCAGCGCCAGGCACAGCACAATCCGCTGCGCGTCGCGCGGGCCCGCGTCGTGCATCGCCAGCGTGAGCGCGACGATGAGCAGCCCCGCCGCGGCGATCCCCGTCACGCCCGAGAGCAGCCCGTCGAGCCCGTCGATCAGGTTCGACGCGTTGCACGCGCCCATGATGAAGATCGCGATGATCGCCGTGCCGACCCAGTACACGAGATCGATCGGGATCTGACCACCGATCACCGGCAGCGGCATCGGCAGGTCGATGTGGAACAGCAGATTGCTCTTGTGGAAGAAGTACTGCCCGATCGGGCTCATGATGCCCTGGGCCACCTTCACCCCGACATCGTCCGCGGCGAGCGCGGCCGCCGCGATGAGCTGCCCGCCCACCTTCACGCGGGGCTGGATGCCCACGACGTCGTCCAGCAGCCCCACGAGCATGATGATCGTGAGCCCGAGCAGGACCGAGAGCGGCACGGGCTGATGCGTGCCCTCCTCCGTGAGGTACTGCGACGCGTGGAACTCCACGAGCCCGGGCTGCACGCTCGCGACGTAGCTGTACAGGATGCCGCCGAGGATCCCGAGGAACACCGCGGCGCCTCCCAGATACGCGACGGGGATGCGATGGACCTTCCGTGCCTCGCTCGGACGATCGATGATGCCGTTGGCCAGCGCGAGCCGTCGCATGATCGGGGTCGCGAGCAGCGCGATCACGAACGCGATGAAGAAGACGCCGATGTACCCGTGGAAGATGTCCAGGCGGGACGCGTGGGCCTTGGTCGCCAGCCCGCTCGCCTCGCGGAGCCCGTCCAGGCGCGAGCGGACCTGGTCGAGATCGTGCGAGAGCGACTCGATGCGATCGAGCACGCCCGGGGGGACGTCCTGCGTCGCGCTCTGGGCCAGGCTCAGGCACCACCCGATCATGCTCGCCCCTGTCCGCCGCGGATCTCGTCCGCGACGTCGCGGATCGTCTGCTCCAGCGGGATGCTCTGTTGGAATCCTACCGCCTCACGCACGCGTCGAAGATCGGGCTGGCGCTGCCGAAGGTCCTCGAAACCTGGGGGGTATGCCTCAGCGTAAGGGACCCGCGTCGGCACGACCCGCACGCCGAGCGTGCGCGCCACCAGTTCGGCGAGCGCGGCGATCGTGATCGGACGGTCCGAGCCGAGGTTGAACACCCGGCCGTGGCAGCGTGGCGCGCCCAGCATGCGGGGCAGGGCCCGCACGACGTCCCTCACGTCGCAGAAGCACCGACTGGCCGAACCGTCGCCAAAGACCTCGGGCGAGCGACCCTCCATCACCGCACGGACGAATCGGGGGAGCACCATGCCATACTCGCCCACCTGGCGCGGGCCGACGGTGTTGAAGAATCGGGCGATCACGCACGGAACGCCGCGCTGCGCGTGATAGGCAAGCGCGAGGAACTCGTCGATCGCCTTGGCGCAGGCGTAGGACCAGCGCGTCGCGGTGGTGGGGCCGTAGACGACGTCGTCGTCCTCCGAGAAGGGCGACTTGCTCGATTTGCCGTACACCTCGGAGCTCGACGCGATGAGCACGGGGCACGGGCGCTCCATGCTCGCCACGAACCGCAGCAGCGCGGCAGTCTGATCCACGTTCGTCTCGATGGCCCGGATGGGCTGCTCGATGACCAGGCGAACGCCCACCGCGGCGGCGAGGTGGTACACCTCGTCGAAACGCTCATTCGCGAGCGGCCCCGCGAGGGCGGCGGCAAGATCCGATTCGATGAAGCGGAGACCCGCGCCGCCCGCGGGTAGGTTGGCGCGTCGCCCCGTGGAGAGGTTGTCCACAACGCAGACGTGATCGCCCCGCGCCAGCAGATGGTCCGTGAGGTGCGAGCCGATGAAGCCCGCGCCGCCGGTGACGAGCACGCGGCGGGGACTCTGGCCCGATGGAGGCGTGTGGGTCACGGTGCTCACGCGTGGTTCGCTCGCGGGCCTGGCTCAGCCTTCCTTGGGAGGCTCGACGCCCTCGTTCTGGTAGGCGTGCGCCGCCATGATGTTGCCCTTGAGGTACCCGCCCGCGGAAGATCTCACCGCGTTCACGAGCACGCCCAGGAACTCGGCCTTTGCCTCGGAGAGGTCGTTGCGGATTCGGGCGACCATGCCGCGCTTCTCGCCCAGGGCACGCACGACCAGGAGCGACGCGTCGCAGCGGTTGGCGACGGCGATCGCGTCGCCGGCGACCATCGCGGGCGCCACGTCCAGCAGCACGATGTCGTACTCGCTCGTGGCGCCGGCGAGCACCTCGCTGAACGCCGCGCTCGACAGACGCTCGTAGACGCGCTTGTCCGATGAGCCCGCGGTCAGCACGCTCAGCAGCGGGGCGTCGGTGCGTTGGGCCGCGCTCGCGAGCGTGACGCCACCCGCCAGCACGTCCGCAAGCCCCGGCGCGTCCTGCAGCCCCAGCACCTTGTGCACGCCCGGGCGACGCAGGTTCGCGTCGATGAGCAGCACGCGATGCTCCGCGGCCGCCAGCGCGTACGCGAGGTTGACCGCGACCGTCGTGGCGCCCGACTGGGGCATGCCCGACATGATCGCGAGCGTCCGGTACCCGCCCTGCTGCATGCGTTTCCACAGCGAGCCGCGCAGCTGGCGGTAGCTCTCGGCGATGATGCCCCGGGGCTGGTCGCGGAAGACCGTCTCGATGCGCGAGGGCGTGCCGGGGTCCTCCGACGCGTGGGGCACGAAACCCAGCACACGCGTCCGCGGGATGATCGCGATGTCCGCTGGGCTCTTCACCCGCTGGTCCAGCAGCTCGCGGACCACGACGAACGCGATGGTGAGCCCGAGGGCCGCGAAGATGCCAAAGGGCAGCATCACCGACAGCTTCGGGAAGGAGATCTGCTTGGGAACGATCGGGTCCTGCAGCACCTTCACGCGATTCTCGCGCGTGAGCACTTCGAACTTCTTGGCCTCGCTCTCGAACGTGGCGACCTGCGAGAGGAGGCGCTCGATCTCGGCGTCGATCTCCTTCACCGCGGTGATGGTCTGCGTCAGCTCCTGGGCGCGGAGGCGAGCGTCCTCGAACTGCTTCTGGTAGTCGGCGGCCGCGGCCTCGTTCGCCTGGATGCCGGACTTGAGCTTGTCGAGAAGGGCGTTGAACTCCTCGCGCTGCAGCTCCTCGCGCTTCTGCTCGATCGCCTGGCGCATGCCCTCGATGTACTGCTCAACGGCCCTCACCGTGCGATGGTCGGCGCCCAGGCGAGCCTTGAGCCCGGTGAGCGCCGCCTGCTGCGAGGCGAGGTCCTGGTTCAGGCGGAGCATCACGGGATGCTCCTGCACCTTCTGGCGGATCGTGTCCGAGTAGGTCAGACCGGCGGGCGACGCGAGCTGCCGTTCCATGTCGTCCCGCTGCACCACCATGCCCTGGCGCTCGAGGACGAGCTTGGCGAGATTCTCCTGCATGATGGTCATGCGCGTGCGCGACTCGTTGGTCGCGGTATCGAGCGAGTCGAGCTTCTGGTCCTGGAGGAGACGCTTGCGTGCCGCCTTGTCGTTGTCGATCTTCTTGTTGAGCTCGCTGATCTGGGACGTGATGTCCTTGAGGCGCTTGGAGTTCTCGCTCTCGAACTGGCTCTGCCGGTCCGAGCGGTACGTGTCGCCGACGATCTTGAGCACGGCGGTCGCGATGTTGGGGTCCGTGTCCCAGTAGGAGAGGCGGATGAGCTGGGTGTCGCCCATCACGCCCGCGCCCAGACGCTTGCGCAGCACGCGGGAGACCTCGTTCACGTTCAGCGTCTGGTTCGTCATGAACTTCTGCGCGAACTGCGGCGCCTCGCGGATCAGCGCGGGGTCGGCCGCGGCGCGATCGGCGATGCGGCTGGACAGCATGATCTGCACCTGCGTCGCCATGAAGCGGTCGTTCTCTTTGCTGTCCGTCTGCTGCTGCTGGGTGCCGACCTCGGTCTTCACGCCCTCGCACTGGAAGATCATCTCGGGCGTCCAGACCGGAGCCACCGTGAGCCACACGAAGTGCGCAATGATGCCCAGCACGCCCCCCGCGCCCGCGGCGATCGCCAGCAGCCACTTGTACCGCTGCAGTAGCTTGACCGGATCGATGGCGGGCACGCCAAGACCCGCCGCGGGCGTGGGCGTGGAGCGTGGCGCGCTCATGGGGATGGATCGCGAACTCTGGATCGTGGTCATGGTCGTGTCTCGCGCGCGAACGATTACCGGACGCCGGCGTCCGTCTGGAACTTCTCGATGTCCTTGCCCAGAGTCTGCTCCACGCCGGGCTCATCGACCATCAGCTCGCGGAGGGAAAGTGCGACGACCCCCGCGCCAGCCCGATCTCCCGACTCAAGCTTCCACTTGCCCATCTTCAGGAGGCACTTGCCCCGATCAACGTCCCGGTTGGCCACGCGGGTCGCGCGCGCCATCGTCTCGATGGCACGCTGTTTCTGACCCGACGTCCAATACACCGTGGCGAGCGTATCCAGCACGTTCCAGTCCTCGGGCGCCGACTTGGCGGCCCGCTCGGCCATGTCGATCGCCTCGGCGCCCTTGCCCTGATGGTCCGAGAGAATGAACGAGAGGTTATTGAGGAACCACGCGTCGTTGGGGAAGATCTCCAGGCCCGCACGGCAAGCGTCCGCCGCCTCGGCCCAGCGCTCGCGAACCGTGTGCGCGGACATGATCGAGCGATAGCACTCGGCCCGGTACGTCTTGTCCGTCGTGACGGTGGTCTGCTTCGTCAGCAGCGCGACGCCCTCGTCACGCATGTTCTCGATCTCCACCATCATCCGCCCGCGCCACAGGTTCAGGAAGGGCTCGATGCCCGGGTTCCCCTTGAGGTCCTTCAGCACCGCCAGACCCACGCTCGGGTCGCCCATGATCGAGCGGAAACGCTGGTACCACCCCTCGAGGAATCGCGGCTCCTGGTTCGGAAGCGCCACGAGCGACGCACGCAGGTCCGCCTGCGCATCCTCGACCTTCTTCTGCTTGTTGCGGATCGCGGCACGAACCATCAGCAGATTGGCGCTCTGCTCGATCTTCCCGACGCCCTTGAGGAGACCTTCGGCCTCCGCGTAGTTCGGCGGAGAGGAGCTCAGCAGGGCGTTGACGTAGAGCGAGGCGCCGTTCTCGGGAGTCTGCTGCCAGATGTCCTTGTAGAACCGCGCCGCCCGCGCCCAGTACCCCGCCTCGCCGAACAGGTCGCCCAGCGTCTTGATGTACAGCAGATTCGTGGGCTTGCCCTTGAGCCCCTCCTCCGCGAGCGTGAACGCCTTGGCGTCCTGCTTGGCGCGGAGCAGAGCCCGGATCGCCTCGAACCTCATCGAGTCCTGCGACGGATTGGCCTCCATCGCCGAGATCATGTCCGCGAGTCCGTCCTCGGTCTTGCCCTGGCGGAAATGGATGCCCGCGCGCGTGCGCAGCGCCTGCCACATGCCCGGGCGCTTGCTCAACGCCGTCTCCAGATCCTCCAGGGCGTCCCGCTCGCCGCTCTCATCGAGCATGAGCAGGCGGGCGCGACGGACGTAGGGCATCGGCTGGTCCTTGAACCGCGCGATCGCCCGGTCGAGGATCTCGCGAGAGCGCTTGCGATCGCCCACGCCCCGGGCCGCGTTGGCGCGGAGCAGCATGAGCTCCACGTCTGCGTCCGCCGTCTCGCCCATGCCCGCGATCTCCTTCTCAACCTCGGCAAACTTCTCCTGCTGCACGAGCGTCTCGATGAGGCGCTTGCGCACCTCGAACTTCGGGTCCGGGGCGCCCTTCTGGATCAGGTCGCGGTACCCCAGCTCCGCGCCCTCGAACAGCCCTCGACGCAGCTGCTCATCGGCCACGAAGCGCTCGACCTCGAACACCCCCGGCTCCTGGAAGCGGGCCGCTTCCTTCAGGCCCTTGATGCCCAGCTGCAAATCGTTGTGGTCCAGGAGAAACTGCCCCATCGCGAGGTACGCGTCGCGCTTCTGAGCCTTCTGATCCTCCTTCAGCGAGTTCAGGTACGCCATGTACACGCCGACGGCCGAGCGCATGTCCGCCTGGTCGGCGTGCCAGCGCGCCTCGAGCGCCGCGATCTGCAGCCCCGAAACATCCTTCAGGTTCCGGATCTTCTCGATGCACTCCTTGGCCTCGCTCCACTTGCGGTCCTGGATCAGCAGCTCCGCGAGCGCACCAAGGTTGTTCGCATCGTCGGGGTTCTGCTTGGCCATCTGCTCGCGGCGCACGCGAGCCACCGTCGGGTCGCCCAGGCGAGTCTCCAGCGACAGCCACTGCTGGACGAAGTCCGGATCCGACGAGCACGAGTCCTTCTTCTGGCGTGCGAGCTGGAGCGCATCGCTCAGCTTGTCCAGGCGTGCGTACGCCTCGATGAGCATCCGCACCGTGAGCACGTCGGCGGGGTTCGCTTCCAGCGCCGTCTGCATCGAGCGGATCGCCTCGGGGCCCTTGCCCATCTCAAGCTGCACGAGGCCCAGCGTCCGCTGGACGCCCACGTTCGCCGATCCGCGCGCCACGGCCCGCTGGAGGATCTCCCCGGCCTGGGAAAGGTTCCCCTTGGTCATCGCGATGCGAGCCGCGAACGTGTCGCCCTGCGCCCCGTCGGCGTTCACCTTGGTGCCGACCTGCGCAAACCGCTCGGCATCCTCGAAGTTCTTGCGCGCCAGCGCCCGGTCGAACGCGGCAAAGATCATCCCGGGCTCCTCGGGCGCGAGCTTGAGGGCACGATCGAACTCCGCATCGCTCTCGGCCTTGCTCCCGGCGCGAGCCAGCAGCTGGGACTTGATCAGCGCACGCTGCCACTCGGGGCGGTCCGTGCGCTGCTCGACGATCTTCTGCAACTGCGCGGTATCTTGCCCGGCCTTGGCGACCTCGAGGTAATTCTTGTAATCCGTGTTCGTGGGCTGGGCCTTGATCGCCTTCTCAAGGATGGGCACGACGTGCGCCCCATCGTTCTTCCGCAGGTAATACTGGATGACGGGATTGACCACGCGCGGGTCGTAGCTCAGGGACTCCAGCCGCGATTCGAGCAGAGCGACCGCCGCGGCGGAGTCGCCCGGCTTGTTCGCATCGCCCATCTCCAGTCGCCGAGCTTCGACCTGCGCGCGCAGCAGCGGATCGGCGATGTCACTCACCTTGCCGGTCCGCAGCGCGGTGATGATAACGAACGCCTGCGCCGCCTCGGCGTTCTTGGGGTCGGCATCGAGGACCTTGCGAACCCAAAGGTCCGCGTTGTCATACTCATTGATCTGCGCATAGGTATTGGCGATCTGCAGACGGATCGCCGGCGCGCCGGGACGAATCTCGTCGTACTGCTTGAGATACTTGATCGCGTAGCCGGGCTTGTTCACCGCGGGCTGCAGGCTGACGTTGGCGACCAGCACGAGCGCCTGGGGCACCTGCTCGGCGACGTCGCCGGGCGAGGCAAGCACCTTGGCGAGAAGCTCCTCCACGCGGTCGTACTTCTTCTCGGCCATCGCGATCTTCGCGTCCACGAGCATGAGCATGGACGAGCCCTCGGGCACGGCCTTGAGCAGCTCCTGACGCATCTCTCGCGCCTTGGCGAGCTTCGCGTCGCGCTCGGTGTCGTCCTTGCCCGTGAGCGCCTGGGTCGTCGCGACGTTCGCCTGAGCAAACAGCGCCCGGCGCCGCAGTTCCCACAGACGCATGCCCTCCCAGCTCAGCGGAAGGTTGGGCAGCGCGGCGACCTTGGCGTGCACCGCCAGCGCGTCGGCGAGATTCTGCTGCTGCTCCAGCGACTGAGCCTTGAGCATCAGGAGCAACGCCGAGTTGGGGGCCGCGGTCAGCGCGTGGTCGATGACCTTCTGCACGAGCGGCGGCCCGTCCTTCTCCTTGATGGCCGGGGCGATGACCGAGAGCGTGCTCACCATTGCCGGCGTGATCCGCGCGGGGTCGGTCGCGAGCATCAACGCGACGATCCGATCGAGCTCCGGGCGGAGCTGCTCGCGTCGCTGCTGGCGGGACGCGTTCTGCTGGGCGACGTTGCGGACGCCCTCGGCCAGACGGTCCCCCTCGGCAAGGCGCGAGAAGAGCGCGACCAGATTCGCCTCGGGGTTCTTGGGGTCCGCGGCGAGCATCGCGTCGATGACGCGCGCCGCCGTCTCACGCTCGCGGGTCTCGCTCGCCGAATCGCTGCGCCCACGCGCCTCTTCCGCGAGCGCCAGGTGCACCTGCGCCAGCGCTCGGGCCGCCGGAACGTCCTTGGGATCGGCCTTGACGACGTCCTCAAGGTCCTGGAGGCACTCGGCGCGGCGCTTGGGATCGAGCGAGGGGTCGATCTGGGCCAGCGCGGAGACGCCCAGCGCCCGATACCGACGCAGGGCCAGCGGCTGCTCGCTGGAGAAGAACTTCAGCGACGCGTCGGCCTGATCGGCCAGCTGCGCCCAGATGTCCCGCACCACGCCAAAGTCCAGCGCCTGCATGTACTGCTGCTCGAGAGCCTCGCGGTGGGCCTCCACGTTCGTTCGTTGCGCCGTCGCGAGCTGCTGGTAGATCCGCATCAGCATCCCGAAGTCCTCGCGGTACTTCACGGAGAGGTCGGGGATCCGCTTCTCGCGGGCCTCACGCCAGCGCTTGAGCCACGCCACGTTCGTGGGGTCCTTCGCCACGGCGCGGGAGTAGAACGAGTCGGCCTTGTCGTACTCGCCCTTGGCCATCGCGGCCTCGCCCTTGGACGCGTTCCACTCGCCCGAGCGCGACTTGATGAAGAGGTAGACGCCCGCCACGCCGACGAACGCCGCGAGCACGCCCGCCGTCAGCAGCACCACAAACTTCTTGTTCACCTTCGAAGGCATGGATGTCCTCGCAACACCCGGACGGTGCCGGGTGCCCATTGTTCACTCGCGGCGAGCGCCGCGCTTCGGGTTGTCGGGGGGCCACTCTCCGCGCTGCACGCGGGTCCAGTCGGGCACGCACGTCATGATCTCACCCATCAGGTCGTCGAGCAGGCTCGACGCGACCCGGGTCAATTCCTCGGGAGACTCCACGCTCGCGCTCGCCACCTGCACCTTCAGGTAGTACGCGTAGTCGTTGCGGAGATCGAAGGCGAGCAGACGAACTCCCTCGGCCCAAGGAGTCCATCCGCCGTTGGCGACGAAGAAGTACCCCGCGTACATCTTGTTCTTGGACCCCGGGAGCGAGTACTCGCTGATCCGCAGCTTGAGCGGCTTCTCGGCGGTCACGTCCATGGGAAGGTGGACGCGACGTCCCCCGCCCGCGGTAGACCAGCGATTGCTCAGGCGCACCGTCATGAGCTGGGCATCGATGCCGGGCACCGCATCCTCGGCGGGGCGCAGGTTGGCGGGATCCAATGGCACGGGGAGCGTCCACGGTCCACCCACGAGGCTCCAGCCGCCGCCGGTCAGGCAGCGCTCGGGCACGTGCGGCACCGTGTCGATCATGCCGGTGTAGTACGCCGCGTGGAACTGGATCACCTGCGGCGCCTTGCCGGGCGGCGGATCCTTCTGGACGTACGTGCGTGACACGTAGTTGGTCGTGCCCAGGACCTCTTCCTCTTCCGCGGACTCGAGGCGGTCCTTGCCCTCGCGGCGCCAGTGCTCCGTCTCGGTGGGCAGCCCCCGGAGCAGGCGCTCCTCGCCGCCGACGGGCTCCGGGAAGATCGGGAGCTTCTTGAGGTAGATGTTGTACCGTGCGATCGCGAAGTTGAACCCGAGCGCCGCGGCCGCGAGCACGCCCAGGCCCACAAGGAACGAAGCCGTCGAGGAGCGCGCGCTCATGGCGAGGCCTCCGGCGCGGGTTCCACGATGCGGTTGAGCGCCCACACGATGGCCAGGAAGAGCCCAAGCCCCGGAACGAGCAGGATCGTGCCCACCAGCACGTGCGCCTCACCCGCCGCAAGATTCTCGTCCCGCATCGAGAGCAGCCCAAGGACCGCGACGCGCACCACGTTGATGAGAATGGCCACCGGCGGGGCCAGCAGCACCACAAGAATCCGCTGCCACCACTCGCGGCAGGCGAGCAGCGCCGTCGTTGCTCCAAGAGCGCAGAACGCAACGACCATGCGCATCCCGGAGCACGCCGCGGCGACGTTGAGCGGGTGCGTTTCGCCCGAGGACGTGGTGACGCTGAGCATGTTGCCCGACGCATCGCACGAGAACCCGAAGATCGCGCCGATGATGTTGAGGATCAGGTACCCGCCCTGCGTCGCGATGAGCTGCAGCGGGAACGTGATCTGGGTCATGATCTTGTCGGAGACGGTCACCCCGAACACGAGGAACGCGACGGGCAGGAACAGCACCCTCATCGCGCGCGGCCCCAGCAGCAGGAGCAGCAACCCGAAGATCGTCAGGACGATCGAGAACCCCTGCAGCATGTGGTTCTTGATTCCCACGACACAGAAGAAGTACGCCATGACGCCCAGCATCAGCGGCGCAAGCCCGGGCCAGAACGTCGTCGCACCCGCGCGCTGCAGCTCGCCCTGGCGTCGATAGACCATGTACCCGCTGATGAACGGAATGACGTACGCGTGCCCCCAGTCCTCCATCGCGCCCGAGCTGCTCAGGTGCTGTGTGAGGAACCAGCGATAGAAGAGCCCCACGAACGCCAGCGCGAGCAGCGCCGTTCGGATCAGGCCCGTCCGTGTGAACACCCACGCCCCGCCGGGGGGCGTCACGATGCGTTCAACTTTGCTCGAAGCGGTGCTCAACCTGAATGCTCAGAGGGGAATCGACACGTCGCGGCGGGGCAGGCACGGGTGGGGCTACTACGGACGCCGGGCCGAACGGTTCGGCCCGCGTGCGTGCGTGTCCCGCCATTTCCCCGATCCACCACACCGACTGACTCAGATCATATCGGACGAGCCGCCGGCGGACGCGAGCGACCCCCTCCAGAGCCTTTGTGCGGGCTCTGGAAGGGGACGTGCGCCAAAGCTCAAGCCGGCGTTCAGTTCTGGATGCCGCCCTTGGGCACGCCGAAGATGTCCGTGCCGAAGTTGCGGTCCACCAGGAATCCAAACCCGTAGGAGATCCGCAGACCGTTCCGCAGGATCGCCAGCGGCGTGGCCCAGAAGTTGGTGCCGATGTTGATCTGGTCGTTCGCCTTCAGATAGATGTCCGGGTGCGTGCCCTTCTCGATCGCACGCAGATTCACGCGCACGATTCCCTGCATCTCGGGACCGACCATCCGTCGGATGTCCACGCGCTCGGGGACCGCCGTCTGCGACAGCCCGCCCGCAGCGATGATCGCGGACGTGAGGGTGAGGCGGTCCTGCATGTTGTAGGACCCCGCGCGGCTGATCTGCCCACCGATGTAGATCGTGCCCGTCGGCGCGGGAGGAACACGGATGACATCGCCCGGACGGATCACGACGTTGTACCGCGCATCGCCCTGGGCCAAGCGCTGGGTGGGCACGCGGATGACGCGCTGAGACACCAGGGCCTCGGGCACGCCCGAACGCTCGCCCATCGCCTCCGTCGCGCCGCCCGACACGCTCGCGCCCGGGCGCGACACCTTGACCCACTGTCCATTGAGGAACACCCAGGAACCGTCCGAGCGGTCCTTGCTCGCCGCGGCGGCGGCGGGCGCCGGCGCAGGGGCCGCGGGCGCCTTGGGGTCGATGAGATCGATCGCCGGCTTCTGCGCCTCTGGCTGCGGGCGCATCATGCCCGGCGAGCCCGGCGGCGGCTTCGGCGCCGGAGCAGGCTTGCGATCCGGCTCGGGCTTCTTCTCGCCCTTGGGGTTGGACAATTCCTCGATCAGCCCGCCGAGGTTCTCCGGCGGCGTGTTGGTCGGCTTGGGAACGGGCGCGGGGCGCTTCGGATTCACGCGACCGGCGCCGCTGCTCTCGGTCAGCGGGACCTGGCGGATGATGTAAATGAACTCCGGTGCCTCGGACCATCCGCCCGCCGCGGTCAGACCCTCAAGAAGCCGGTAGTCCGCAGCTGGAATGCCATACTGCCCGGAGTTCTGCACGCCGCCGAAGATGCTGAAACGCTGCTGACGCTGCGTGTCGATCTTCACCGCCGCGAGCGGATTCGCGACCAGCTCCTTCATCGCGTTCATGATCGCCTGCTCGGCGTCCCGCGACGTCCGTCCCGCGACCTCAACCTCGCCGATCTGCGGGATGCTCACGTAGCCGCGCGTGTCCACCACGACCTCATACGCGAAGGGCTTGCCCTCCTCGGGGATGTCGTACACCGTCACCGTCATCCGGTCGCCCGGACCCACGCGGTACTCGCTCACCTCGGGGATCAGGTCCTCCGGGCGAACGTCGCTCACGTCCACGAAGTCGTCGGCGGGACCCTCGATGCTCGCGATGCGCGTCAGGATCGGCACCCGCGTGGGCGTGTGCTCCCAACGTCCGATCACCGAGGGGTCCATGAGGAACGAGTCGGTCTCGCAGCCGCCCAGCGCGAGCGCAAGGCCGCACACGCCCGCGACGCGAAGGGCCTGCTTTGCCGCACCGCCCGACCTCGCCCCGCCCTCACGCTTGTTCGTCGTGAATTTCAAGACTGACACTCCTTGCGCCGCTGCGGCCCGGCGCCCGTTCCGATCTGGTCCTCGGGGGATGCACCCTTCGGACGCCAAAACCTACCGCCCCCGCACGCCCTGTCAAACCAGGTAGGGTACTCGAACAATTCCCGCGGTGCCCGTGTGATCGTCATCTCGCGGGCCACATCGTGGATGGAGTGCCGACTGCGCAAGACGGGCAGATTCCGCGCGATGTCCGAACGTCCCAGATCGTGTCACGGTTCGCACGCAAGAGACGCGAAGAGCAAACTTCCCTCCGATCCGTCTAGACTTCTCCGCCCATGTCCGATCAGGTCCCGACCGAGAACACGCCCGCCCGCGAGAACGCCTCGTCGGGAGTCGCGCGCACGCTCGCCCGCCACCCTCGACCCCTGGGCGGCGATCCACTCAAGCGAGTCGATCGCCCGCTGGTCTCCCTCACGGGGCTCGTCCTCAACAACGACGCCGCGAACCCCCAGCAGCTCGCCATCAAGAAGAAGCCCGCGTGGCTCCGCGCCAAGGTGCCCGGCGGCGAGGGGTACACACGCCTCAAGTCGATCCTCGACACGCACTCCCTCCACACCGTCTGCGAAGAGGCGGGCTGCCCGAACATGGGCGAGTGCTGGGCCCGAGGCGTTGCCACCATCATGATCCTGGGCGACACCTGCACGCGGGCGTGCGGCTTCTGCAACGTGAAGACCGGACGCCCAGCGACCCTGGACAAAGACGAGCCGCGGCGCGTCGCCGAGAGCCTGCGCCTGATGTGGGAGGGCGCACGCCTCAAGCACATCGTGATCACGAGCGTGAATCGCGACGAGCTTTCCGATGGCGGCGCGGGCATCTGGGCCGAGACCATC
>CAYNSB010000049.1:0-23133 GCA_964399625.1 uncultured Phycisphaeraceae bacterium | reverse complement strand
ACGACCTCGACCGCGGCGCTCACGTTGCGCTTGAAGTCGGTCACTTCCTCGGGACGCTCGTCCACCAGCAGGACGATGATCCGCGTCTCGGGATAGTTCTTGGAGATCGCCTTGGTCATCTTCTGCAGCAGCACCGTCTTGCCCGTCCGCGGCGGGGCCACGATCAGCGCACGCTGACCCTTGCCCACCGGCGCGACCAGGTCGATCACGCGGCACTCGATCTCGTCGGGCGACGTCTCGAGGATGAACCGCTCCTCCGGATGTAGTGGCGTGAGGTCCTCGAAGTTCGTCAGCGAGTGGATTTTCGCGGGCGGGTGACCGTTCACCTCGTCCACGCGGAGCAGGGCGAAGTACCGCTCGCTCTCCTTGGGCGGGCGGATGAGGCCCTTGATGATCATGCCCTTGCGGAGCCCAAAGCGGCGCACCTGCGACGGCGACACATAGATGTCGTCGGGCCCGGCGAGATAGGACTGCTCGGGCGAGCGCAGGAACCCGAAGTGATCGGGCATGATCTCCAGCGTGCCCTCGCCATACATCAGCCCCTGCTTGGCCGCGCGGGTCTTGAGGATCTTGAAGATCAGGTCCTGCTTGGGGATCTGGAAGTAGTCGGTGAGCCCTTCCTTGCCCGCGAACTCGTGGAGCTCCTTGATGTCCATCCGCTGGAGCTGCGAGATTGAGACCGCGTCCTTGGGCAATCCCGCGGAGGACTTGGCGATCTTCTCCAGTTCTGCCGCCTCGCGCTCCAGCTCCTCATCGCTGGGGAGCGTGGGGTCGTTCCATCCCGCGGGGGCGGTGTAGCCCGGCCCACGGTCCTGATGGTGGTAGTTGCCCTGGTTCTGACCACCCCCGTATCCACCGCCACCGAATCCACCACCGAAGCCGCCCTTGTTGCGGCGCTTCTTGCGGCGCCGGCCGCCGAATCCCCCGCCCCCTCCTTGAAAGCCGCCCTGTCCCTGGTATTGCTGCTGGTGCCCGCCCTGGTATTGCTGCCCTTGGTACTGCTGGTGACCCTGCTGGGGCTGCCCGCCCTGCGACGGCGCCTGCGCGCCCGGCCCCTGCGGCTGGGACTGCTGAGGCTGGGCCTGCGGGGCCTGGCTTTGAGGTGCAGGAGCCGCCTGAGGTCGCGGAGCCTCCTGCCTCGGCTCGGGACGATCTTCCGAGCGCACGGGCTTGGGCTCGACGTGCTTGGGCTCGGCGCGAGATTCGCCCTTCTCCCCCCGCTCGCCCTTCTCCGAGCGTTCGGACTTGTCGGCCCGCTCGGACTTCTCGCCCTTCTCGGAGCGCTTGGAGGACTTGCCCTTGGGCTCGTCGTCGACCGTCGTGGACTTCGCCATGTTGTTGAGTTTCCTGGCAGGCACGCCGCAGACTGGCGGCTTCATGAAGAGCGGCTGCTCATTCGCTCGGAACACCGGCGCCGACAGCTCGCGATGGATCGGATGAAGGGGGCTGGAACGGCTGCCGAACCTGAGCCGAAGCCCCGAAGGATCGACGCCCCGCGCGTCTCAAAGTTCGAACCTCTGCTCGTGGGGGACGCGGTCCTGAGGACCGTTATCGGCTGAGTATAGGCCCCGGGTTGAGGGGCGAGCAAGAAACGACTGGACGAAGGATCACGGCCCCTCGGGGCGAAGCGACAGGATCTGCCCCATCGCCTGGCGCACCGATCGAGCCAGATCCGCGGCGGTGCCGGTGTTGTGGACCACGATGCCGCAGCGAGCACGCTTCTCATCGAGGGACATCTGGCTGGTCTCTCGCCGGGCGAGCTCGCTCTCATCCCAGCCGCGGGACGCCTGCACCCGTGCCAGACGGTCCTCCCGCGGAGCGTCCACGAACACCACGACATCGCACTCGGCGTCCACGCCCGCCTCGAACAACAGGGGCGCATCGACGACCACGCCGCGAGCGCCCGATGCCTCTGCGCGTCGCTTCAGGTCGGCCCTCCGCGCGCGCACGAGCGGGTGGACCAGCGCCTCGAGCCTCGCCCGCTGCTCGGGCTGGGAGAACACGATGTCCGCGACGGCGCGACGGTCCACACGCCCGTCCGGACGGAGCACGCGCGCTCCCCACCAGCGGACGAGCTCCGATCGCACCTCGTCGCGATCGAGCGCCTCCCTCGCTTCCTTGTCCGAGTCGATGACCACGCACCCCAGACGCTCGAACTCGCGCGCCACGCTCGATTTGCCCGCCCCGATGCCGCCCGCAAGCCCGATCACCGGGAACCACGAAGGGATGGCCTCTGCCTGCTGGCTCACGCTGGCGACCTCCTGAGTGCGGGGAGGCGGATCATTGGGCACGTCCGCGGCGTGCGCTCGACCGATCGCCGCGCCGCGCGCCCGATCGATCGCCGAGCGCCACGCGCCCAGCACGCGTTCGGGGTGCGCGACGCTCAGCCAACGCATGGTGATGCCGTCGGTTCCGGCCGTCGCCACGCCCACGGTCCCGAGCCCGAGCAAGCGCTCCCACCAGTTCTGGTACACGACCTCGTGCTGCACGCTCGTGAGGAGGACCTCGCCGGCATCGCGCTCGAGGAGCCCCGACACCACGATGAGCCGGCGCTCCGTCAGCACGTACGTTCTTGAGAGCCAGCTCAGCACCTGATACTCGAGCACCAGCAGCGCCCAGACCGCCCCCACCACCGACAGGCGCACGGGCGCGGGCCCGATGAACGCCTCCCACGCCACATCCGAGAGCGCGAGCACCAGCGCGGGGCAGAGCATGAGCGGCCAACGGTGGAGCACGATCCACCAGGCGCTGGGGCGCCGGATCAGAACGATCGTTTCATCCGATGGCACAAACCGCGCCGCGCTTCCAACCAGCGCACCGCGTGCCGGAGAGGTGGGACCGGGCGCCACCGTCACACGAAACCTCTGGCCGAGCGATCAGGGATGAACGCCCTTGACGGCATGACCCTTCAGAATAGCGATATGCGGCAGATTCCGGTAGTACCCGTCGTAATCCAGCCCATATCCCACGACAAACGCATCGGGAATGTCGAATCCCGAATAGTCCGCGACGACCGGCTCGGCCCTGGGAACGGCCTTGGTGAGCAGCACGCACGTCCGACAACTCGCCGGGCTCTGCTCCTCGATCAATCGGCGGATCAACCCCAACGTCCGCCCGGAATCGAGGATGTCGTCCACGATCAGCACGTGCTTTCCCCCCAGATCGCGGGGAATCTCGCCGCGAAGGGCCGCACCCTTGGATTGCATCGACTGCCCCGGGTAGCTCGACACCGCGACGACGCCCAGGCGAAGCTTGAGGGGCATTTGCCTCACCAGGTCCGCGACGAAAACGATCGACCCGGTCAGGATCGGCACGAGCACGATCTGCCCGTCGGCGGACATGCCCGAGCGCGCGATGTCGGCCGTCAGATCGCGCGCGATCTGCGCGCCCATGTCGTGCACGCGCGCACGAATCCGCGCTTCATCGATGAGGACACGCTCGATCTCGGGAAACATGGGGCAAAGGGTAGCAATTCAACGAGCCCAGGAAATGTCGTTCGAACGCTCGTTCCTACCGACGCCGGCGCGAGACCACGACGCCGGCGAACGCGATCAACGCCACGCCGCTCGGAGCGGGAATCGTCGCGATCCAGGGCTGCATCACGTACGACCCGTTGGGCTGGGGTGCGTATCCCACGCCGACCATGCTCAGTCCGTCGGCGCTCAGCGAACGGACCTCCGTGAGAATCATGCCACCCAAGTCCAGACCCAGCGAGGGAAACAACGTGTTGAGATTCACGGCTCCCCCGGACTCGGTCCAGAGGAACGCGACCGCCGAGCCGCCCGCTGGCGAAGCGGTCCCACCGATGACGGTCCCATCCGCGTTGATCGCCCAGGCATCGCCATACTCGCCGCCAGGAAAGTCAACGCGCTGCGGCGCGCCGCCATCGACCCATCGCACGGCGTGATTCTGAAACGACGCATCGCCGGCCTGCCCGGTGGCGACGTGTCCATCCGCACTCTGTGCCTGGGCGCGGTTGTAGGCCCCGCCAGAAATCAGCGGGAGTTGCTGCATGCCGCTGCTGGGCGTCCATCGGAAGGCTTTGGACCCGCACTCGCCGACGATCGTGTTGCCGTCAGCGCTCGTCGAGAATGCGCGGCTATAGGTTTCGCCGGGCAATGCACCGAGGTCCTGGAAGCCCCCTCCCTCGGTCCAACGGAAAGCGGTCACACCGCCATCACCGACAATCACGCTCGCGTCAGGCGTGATGGCCCACGCTTGGGTGAATCCCGCGTGCCCGGGTAGAAACTGGGGAGAAAGCCCGGACCGCCAGCGTGTCGCCCCCGGCGTTGACCCAAACGGGAATTGGTCGGCTCCTCCAACGATTGTGGAGCCGTCCGCGCTCGCCGCGATCGCTTGACAGTTGCCCGGCCCGGGCGAGTCGAGCAACTCCGGACTTGTGCCGTTTCGCCACGCTACAGCTTGAACCTCGAAGCCGGGAGTGCGAGCCCATCCCACTGCCGTTGTGCCATCGGGACTAATACCGAACGCGTACGCCTCATCGTGGCCTGCTGGAATGCCCAGTGGCGCGAACGACGCCGACCCGGGCAACGGAATCGATCGAGTCTGGGCTTGAACGGTCGTGCACATCACCGCGGCCGAGAACGCGGCCACGCGCGTGACACGGAGCAGAGTCGTCATGGTCTCTCTCCCACTACGAATCAGGCGAGGTTAATCCAGGCCGCTCTTCCCCGCAATCAACAACTCCACACGCCGGGGAGTCTGAATGAATCCTTGACGATTTCGTTTCATGTCCGGGCAATCTAGGTGGACGCGTGCGGGTTTTGCTATGCTCTGGGTCATGCTCACACTCGACTTTGCGAACTGTCTGTCCGATCGTGTTGGCAAGCACGGGCTCGACCCCTCGACGCTCGAACCGAAGGCCTTCGCCGCGCAGGAAGCAGCGACGCTCACCGCGTCGCTCGCCAAGACGCGCGGAACCGGGTGGGAGCGCTGGCGCGAGCTGCCCTTCAACCCGATGCGCAGCGAGCACGTGCAGAGCGTGCGCGCCGCCGTCGAGCGTTGCAAGGGACGTTTCGACAATCTCGTGGTCCTGGGCATCGGCGGCTCGGCCCTGGGAAACATCGCGCTGCAGTCGGCGCTCAATCCCATCACCTACAACCTGATGCCGGCGAGCGGGCACGGCGCGCGGCGCGGCCCGCGCCTGTTCGTCGTGGACAACGTGGACCCGTACTACTTCGGCAGCGTCCTGCAGATCTGCGAGCAGCAGGGCGGGCTCCAACGCACCTGTTTCAACGTGGTGAGCAAGAGCGGCGAGACCGCCGAGACCGCGGCGCAGTTCATGATCATCCGCGACGCCCTCAAGAGGGCGATCGGACCCAACTACAAGGACCACGTTGTCGCGGTGACCGACCCCAAGTCCGGCACGATGCGGAAGATCTGCGACGCCGAAGGCTTCACGACCATGCCCGTCCCCGATGGCGTGGGTGGACGTTTCAGCGTCCTGTCGCCCGTGGGCCTCTTCAGTGCCGCGATGTGCGGCATCGACATCAATTCCCTGCTCGACGGCGCGGCGGAGATGGACAAGCGCTGCTCGCAGCCCGACCTGCTGAAGAATCCGGCCGCGATGCTCGCCTACCTGCTCGTGACGCTGGGCAAGAGCAAGGGCAAGGTGAACCACGTAATGCTGCCCTACTCGAACAATCTTTACTACCTCGCGGACTGGTTCCGCCAGCTGTGGGCCGAGTCGCTGGGCAAGCAGGTGAACCTTAAGGGCGAGACCGTCTTCGCCGGGTTCACGCCGATCAAGGCCCTGGGCACGACGGACCAGCACTCGCAGGTGCAGCTCTATCGCGAGGGGCCCAACGACAAGGTCTTCGGCTTCCTCGAGGTGCAGAGCTTCGAGAAGGGCGTGCTGGGCGGGGACGTCACGATCCCGACCGGGCTGGGCGTCGATGCGATCAAGTACCTCGAGGGCAAGAGCATGGCGGCGCTGCTGAACGCCGAGAAGCGCGCGACGGAGTACGCGTTCTTGGAGAGCCAGCGCCCGAACTTCACGATCCGCTTCCCCAAGATCGACGCGAACCACGTCGGACAGTTCATCGCGCTCTGGGAGATCGTCACGGCGTACGCGGGTCTCATGCTGGGCATCGACGCGTACAACCAGCCCGCGGTGGAGACGGGCAAGGTTGCCACCTTTGGGCTGATGGGGCGTGCGGGCTATGAGAAGCACAAGTCGGACGTCGAGTCGAAGCTCGGCGCGACAAAGTGGATGATCTGAGGCGCACAATCCGGTAGAGTGTTCCCTCACCCTTTCCGGACGCACCCATGTCGCAGTACTACGACCCGTACTCCCGCATCTTTCGCGATATCGATCTGCGCCTTCAGTTCCTCGAGGCCGCGGTGAACAAGGCGCGGCGCGAGGTGAAGATCGGTGTCGCCGAGCGCGCGCTCGCCCGCGCGGGGCGTGCGCCGATGATGGACGTCGACTTCAAATCGCAGTACGCCGAGGACGTAATGCTCTGGGAGATCCTCGGCGGGCAGCTCGACGGGTTCTTCATCGAGGTGGGCGCCCACGACGGACGATTCTTTTCCATCACGTACGCCTTCGAGTCCGTGGGGTGGACGGGGCTGCTCATCGAGGCGATCCCTGAGCAGGCCGAGGCGTGCCGCAAGAATCGCCCGCGGAGCCGTGTTGTCCATGCGGCGTGCACGGCCCCGGGCTCTCCCCCCACCGTGGAGTTCACCGTCGCCACCAGCAATCCGGTGCTCTCGTACCACGTGACGGTGCCCGAGCACCTGCCGCTGGTGAACCAGACGGGCGGTGCGCTCCGCAAGGTGTCGGTCCCCACCACGACGATGAACGATCTGCTGAAGGACCACCAGGGCGAGATCGACTTCTGCGTGATCGATGTCGAGGGCGGCGAGGCGAACCTGCTCGCGGGATTCGATCTCGACCGCCACCGCCCGCGCGTGCTCATCATCGAGGACATGGACCCGCAGGATAAGTCCCCAGTGAGGCAGTACCTGAAGCGGTTCCCCCACTACGAGTTCGTGGGCCCGTGGAACATCAACAGCATCTACGTGCGAAAGGACCAGAGCGACATCCTTGAACGCATCGCCCAGAGCCGCGCGAGCGTGCTCGCGTGACTCGCTCGGGCCGAGGCGCCGCACGACGCTCCCTATTTGAATTGAAACGGCGAATTCGGACCGACGCTCTTGGCCGGCGCTTCGTGCGTGTGGGGCGATAAACGCACGCGCTCGCCGGTGACCTCGATCGTGAACGGCACCGTCACGACGCGCCCCGCGTGCTTGAACTGCATCCATCCCTTGTACAGCCCGGGATTCTCGAAGTGCGACAGGAACTCAATCGCGGGCCCCTTTCGCGGCGGGCCACAACCCTCCGCGTCCATCGGCGGGTGAGAGTGCACGAAGCTTGCCAGGTCCTTGCTCACGAGCACCAGGTGTCCCATCGCGCCCAGGTAGGGCTCGAGATTCTGCACCGGCACTCCGTCGCGGCTGATCGTGTAGCGCAGCGTCGTTGCATCGCCGGTCTTGACTGGGCCGCCCGTGTCCAGAGAGAGCGTGTACCCATCGACGCTCTTGGCGCGATTCGCGTCGGGGGTGAGCGCCACCGGCGAGGGAACCGGCCCCGGAATCGTGAATGCGACGGGCACGACCTGCTGCCCCACCTCCGGAGGCGTGAAATCGTGGAACAGTGTGTAGGTGCCCGGTGTGGGAAATGTCACGCTCAGCCGCAGCGATCCATCGGCCCGGGGCTGCGGGTGCTCGTGCGCGTACCACGAGAGATCGCCCGACACGATGAGAAGGTGCATCGGCTTCTCGTGGACGATCTTCAGAGTCGGCACCGGCACGCCGCGAGGATCGCGCACGCGGAACTCGAGCTCCACGGGTTGCCCCACGTTCGGCGTGCCGTTGAGCGGACGGACATCGACTCGGAACGACTCGCTCGTCACCTTCTTCAGGTCCATCTTGCACACAGGGCACGGGCCCGGCGCGTCGTACACCTTCGCCCCCTCGCAGTGCATGGCGCACGCGAACTCCGGCGGCGCAATCCGCGTGAGCGCCGCGAGGCCCTCGCGCATGCGGACGTACGCGTCGCCACACCCGGAGAGGTCGTTGCGGTCCGCGCGATCGTGCAGCGTGTCCGATGCCGCGATGACTTCGCGCGCCGCGCGCTCAACCGCTTCAGCGTGGGCGACCGGCGTGCGTGATTCGGGAGTCCGAGCGACGGCGAGCAGGTCCGCCGCGGCGTCGCCCGCGTCGTCCGCGTGCAGATGCGCAGCCTCGATGTTCCCCGAATCGACCGCCAGGCGCAGGCGATCGATCGCGTCGCGCATCGAGGCGTAGCACTGAGCGAACGTGGGCGGCGTGCGCGGCATCGACCCCGGCACCGCCTTGAACCGGTCCATCGTCAGGTCGCGCGCGTGCTGGGCCAGTGCGAACGGGGCGATCGCGCCCGATGCCAGCAGGCACCACGCCGCGACCCGAATCTGCCTCGTTGGGCCCATCGACTCGCCCCCCTTGTTGCCGCCGATGTCTATCCATCGACGTGGGCGCCCTCCGCCATGGGCAATCATTGGCCGAAGATCGCGCGGGGTGGCGCCAGACGTTCCGGGGACAGGGGGCGCGGCGCCTCCCCCGGCGTTATCTGACGACCAGCGTGCCCGCTGAGCCATCCAGAACCACGCTCGAACCTCTGATCGAGTTCGCGGGGACGCCGTTTCCATTGAACGTCGCGGCGGTGACAGTGGCCTTGCCCGGCACGCGCACCTCGATGCGCCCCGGACCCGACGCCACACCCTCGGAGAGCTCAACCACCACCGAGCCATCCTCTCGTGCGGTCATTGTGTAGCTCACGCGGCCCAGCTCCGTAGGGAAACTCCTGACCCGCACGCCGCGCACCACACCGTCGGCGTCCTTCTCGCTGAGCCACTGCGGCTTCACCCCTGCCGCGAGCACGAGATGGTCTCCGTGTTCATGCACGAACATCGCGCGGGCACTGTTGACGAAATCCGATCCCACCCACGTGTGGGGCATGTCGCCGATGTACCCGGGGAACTTGGGGTCGCGGTGCACGACCTCGCCCCAGTGGAGCCACCCCTGCGGGCGCTGGTCGTTGAAGTAGAACTCCAGCAGCTCCCACGCACGCTCGGGCTGCCCAAGACGCACGAAGCAGCCGACCATGCGCAGCTCGTAGGGCGTGTAGTCCTTCCACTCGATCTTCGCATCGCGCCGGTTGCGGAAGAACTCGAACCACTTGTCGAACGTGCGGTGGAGTTGGGGCTCGGGGATGCTCCCCACCTCGTCCGCCGGCCAGACCCCCACCGTCGTGCTCGTCGCATCGAAGTCGCCCAGCTCGGCGCACCCCGGTATGTAGTCGATCCCGGTGTTCGCGATCGCCTGCCTCATCGACGCCCAGGTCGCTTCACGGTATTCATCCCGCAACTTCGACCATTTCTGGACCAGCTCGGGCCGCTTGAGCTGCTCCGCGATGAACACCGCGTCCTTGAGCCCGCGGATCGTGAAGAACCCATCCCAGTACGAGTGCATCGGCTTGGCCGAGTACCCCTCGTGGCTGATGGACTCGGGCACGATCCCGTACAGCGCGCGCTTCTGCGGCGAGCCGTTCCTGTACTCGTCGGTCATCCGCTGGGCGCGCAGCGACTGGATGTACTCAACGGCCTTCTCAACATGCGCCAGATTCCGCTCAAGAAAGCTCGTGTCGCCCGTGTACCGGTACACGCTTGCGATCGCGAAGATCAACTGCCCGTGGCTGTCGTTCTCTGGAACGGGGTCCGGCCCGCGGCGGTCCACGACGCACGGCACCTTTCCATTGGCGAACTGGTACGGCGCGTACCAATCGACGAACTGACGCACCTCTTCGATGTGCCCCGTCGTCATCAGCGCGGTGCCCGTAAGCGAGCCGTCTCGGATCCACGAACGCTCGTACGTCCGCGAGCCGGGCTGGATCGCCGGCCCGTCCCGGTTGATGAGGATGTACCCCTGCTCGGCCCGGAACGTGTCCGTGAGGCGCTGGCCCGAAGGGGGAAGCGTCAGTCCGACCTTGGAAACTTCCGTTCGCCACGCGGAACGAGCGGCCGCGAGACGCTCTTCGAAGTACGCGCGAACGCTTTCGGCGTTCCGCTCGCCGGTGATCAGTGCGCCCAGGTTCTGCCCTTGATCGTGAAAGGCCCACCCGATCACAAACGTGACGCTCGCGCCCGGAGCCAGCGAGAACGGATAGGTCGCCACGCCCGACGCCGCGCGAAGATCGTCGACGACCTGGGTGCGCGCCGGCGGAGACCCCAGCGCCCACGACGCGAGCGCATCCCCTCCGACGAAGTCCGACACGCCAGTCACCCCCCCGTTCGATGGCGTGAGCAACTGGATCAGGCGTCCGCCGATGTCGATCGTCGGCAACGGCCCGTTCCCGAGCACGCGCGCAAAGCCGACCCGCGCCGCACCGCCCGTGATGTTCAACTCTTGCCATGGCGGCAGAATCTGAAACGGGCGGATTCCAAGGGCAAGCTCGCCAGCGATCGCCTCGGCGCCGGCGTTCGTCAGCAGGTACCGGGCCAGCAGCACGGACTTGCCCGCGGCGCCATCGGCGAGCGCCGTGACCTTGAGCGTCAACGGAACATCGCGGTACGCGAGGGTCGTGCTCGGGATGGGAAGATCGTTGTCCTCAAGGCTCGCGCGGCTCTCCGCGTCCGCCCAGGTCTGCACGCGGTCCACGCCCTTCACTCGCACCATCGGCTCCACAGAGCAGGCGAGTTTGTCTGTTTCGATCGCGCCATCGGCGCTCAGCAGCGCCTCCTTGGTATCGCCCCCAACGCCCGCCACGGTCCAGTACGCCTGCTCTCGCCGGGTCCAGCGGGGGTAGAGCCCGCGACGCTCGTCGCTCGAAACCCGAGACCACGCGGCGCTCATCGTTGCCGAAAACGCCGTCTCCGCCACCTCCACTCGATCGAGCTTCACCCCGAGCCCGCGGCTGGTTTTGGTGATGTCCAGACGCACCTTCTGCGCCTCGCCGTCCTTGATCGGCACGTACCGGCGCCCACCGCGCCCCGCACGAACTTCCAGCACCTTGTCGTACGCCTTGCCGTCCGTCGAGGCGAGCACGTCGTACTCCACTGGGAAGTCGTCGCGATCCCAGTCCAGAATGAGCCCTCCGAACTCTCGCGACTGACGCAGATCCACGACCATGCGGACCAGGTGCGGCGCGAGCAGCGTGTCGCGCTTGAAGATGGGCATCCGCACCGATCCGTCCTCGTTGATCTCCGGCGCCTCGAAGATCATCGTGGTCTCGCCGTCCTTGCCGTCCTTCCCGCCATAGGCGTTCAGTTCCGCGCGCACGCCGGGGCGCCGCGTGGGCGGAACGCTCTCGGGCAACGCCTCAAAGCGCAGGTTCGTGAAGTCCACCCAGCCCTTGCCGCCCTCGTGGGCCGTGACGACGAACTCGAGAAATCCCAGCTTCTCGATCTTCTTGCCACCGCTGGGGCCCCAGGCGAACTGGAAGTGCCTCGCGCGATACTGCATCCGCGCCCAGTCGCCCGGATACTCGAACGCCTTCGTGTTCACCCACCACACGTTCTCATCGCCCGCATCAACAAGCTTGACCTCGAAGTTGTTCACCGGGGTGTGCGCGCGCATGTCAAAGGTGAACCGGTAGTTGGTCGGTAGATCGATCCTCAGGGGCTTGCGCACCACGCAGTACCCGCTGCCGGAATCGAAGCTGAAATTCAGACGCATCGCGTGCCGCCCGTCGGGGAGGTCGAGCCGCTCCAGCTTGCCGCTCACGCCGTCGCTGGGCCCCACGATCCATCCGTCGATGGTCGCGAAGTCGTCGAGGACAACGGGCTCCGCACGCGCCGTGGAGCACAACATCAGAACCGCGGCAACCGCCACCAGCGCCCGATGGAACATGGAAGAGTCCTCCCATCAAGAATGCGAGATTCTGCGGCGTGTAACCGCTTGCATAGTGTAGTCGACCGATCTACTTGGACGCTCCCTACGGAAGCGCCCTGGCTCGAACATCGATCCTGCGCAATCGCAACGAGCGCTCCAGCAGCAATCGAGCAGCGCTCGCGTCGGCAGGAATTCTCGAAACAACCTCGCCGACGTCGCCTTCATTCTGCCCGATCGCCATCGCGTCGCGCACGACCGAATCCAGCCAAGCGGGATGCTCTACTCGCGTAGGCATGGTCTGCGGCGTCTCAGCGGCCGGCTTGGTCGCGGGTGGAACGTCCTGCGACGCGACCGGTGGTGCCATCGATTGAATTGCGACGGGCTCTGCCACGGGAGGAGTGGTCGGTTCGGCTGGGGCGTGAGCAATGGGAGCGGCGGCGGCCGCTTCGCTACGCGCGGGCGAATTCGTACGCGGAGCGAGCGCCGGCGTGGGAGTGACAACACTCGCGTCGGGCCCCGACGGACGGCGGGTCATCGTCCAGTATCCCACGGCGAGCGCGGAGAGCCCGACCACGCCGAGCAGGAGTAAGAGCCGTGCATGGCTCGAACCGCCACCGCCGGCCGCGGCCCTGGGCTGCAATTCGTGAGACGTTGTCGGGCTGCGAACCGAAGCCGGAACGATCGGAGCGATCGGACGCGGCGTCGGCATGCTCTCAACATCTGCACGCTTTTCGTTGGACGAAGCGGGCTGGGCCGCGGGCGGCCGCGTCGCGATTCCGCTCAGGGGTGATGTCAGCGGAAAGAGCGGCGGACGAGACGGAGGTCCTTCCGGCTCGTGCATTGCTGGAGGGGGAGTTGGCGTGGCGGCTGGTGCGCTGGGCGCGGCTGGCAATTCGTCGTCCACGACCGACACGCCACGCATGGTCCCCGCGGCCGGCGCTCGCATCGGCATCGACGCCTCAGCGATCACCTCGGGCGGTGCTTGCCCGGGAAGGAGGTGGATCGGCGCAAGCCCCAGGTGCTGGCGATCCACGCTCACGCCGAAACCCGCCCCGCACGCGGAGCATCGCTCCTGATCGGCCCGTGCCGGCGCCCGGCAGTTGTGGCACAGGCCCACGAGGTGCGCCACGCCCGGCGTGCGCCCGGCGAAGTTCCACAGTTGCCGGGTGGCCGGCCCGCGGATGATGGTTTCGGGTGTGATCTTGCCCCTGCGGATGAGTTCTCGCAGCGTCTCGAATGAGCATCCGGGTCGGAACGGGCTCGAAGCGTCGCGCACGAACCAGGGGCCCATCGCGTTCTGGGTCGCCTGGCGAGAGAGCGGATCGAAGTGCCCTCGGCAAGAATCGCAACGACGGGGATCCTGAGAGACGCACCCGCAGTAGGGACAGAGCATCCCGCGGGGCGCGGGGGCGGGCGGAATCTGTGGCCTTGGTCCTTCGGGCATGAGCGATTCCTTGGCGTGCCGACCGGCGCGCCAGCCAATCCTACTGTCCATCCGCATGCCGCACGCGACGGTTCATCGCACCCGCACGCATCTGGCGCCCCTTCTCGCGATCGCCGCGGGCGTGCTCGCCTCGAGCGTCGGGTGCTCCCACAGGGCGGGCCTTGAATCAGCGCAGTCCCCCGCACGCGACGCGTCCGCGAGAACAACCGCTCAGAGCCTGGGCACGGAGCCGGTAGCGCTGCTCGATGGGCACGAGATTTCCTGGAGCGACATTCGCGCGGGCACCATCGAGGTGGGCGCGGGTCTCGCACTGCGCGAGGCCGTGCTCGATCGGCTGCTCACGCGGGCGCTGCGCGAACGCGCGGTCGAGGTGACCCCGGACGACCTTGCGGTCGAGCGACGGATGCTCGTCGAGACGATGTCCCGGGCGAGCGCGGCCGCGCCCGAGGCCAGCGATCAGCTGCTGGAGATGGTGCGGCGTGCCCGCGGACTGAGCACCACTCGCATGGACGCTCTGCTGTGGCGCACCGCGGCGCTCCGGCGACTCGTGGCCGGCTCGATCGAGATCACGCCCGAGGAGATCGCCCGTGAGCATGAGCGCCGCCACGGGGCACGCCATCGCGCCAGGGTGCTGGTGGTTCGTGACGCCGCACGGGCGCAGGAACTGAGGCAGTTGCTCACCGAAACTCCGCCGAGCGAGCGCGAGGCCCGCTTCGGCGATCTCGCGATTCGTGAATCGATCGATGGATCTGCCTCCCTCGGCGGGCAGCTCGAGGCGATCAGCGCGGCGGACGTCACCTTTGCCGACGCGATCCGGCGTGCCCTGCCCTCTCTAGGCACTCTCGATGTGAGCCCCCTGATCCCTCTCAATGGGGGATACGCACTGCTGCTCGCCCAAGGGCACCTTCCGCCCGACGGCGTCTCGCTGGAGGCGGCGTCGGCGGACGCCCTGCGCGACCTTCGTCTGGCCCGCGAACGCGTGGCGATGGACGACCTCGCCCGTCAGCTGTTGCACGACGCTCGGATCACAATTCTTTCGCGCGAAGCGAAAGAATCGTGGGACCTCATCGAGTCGATGCAGCGCCCGCGGTGAACCGAGCACAATTCCCGCAAAGAGCCCCTACAGCCCGCACGCGCGTCACACAGCGATGCCCGATTCGGGGCATTCATGTCCCGTAGACGTGGACTTCGTCCCCGGATCGCCGATCGTCGCCCGCACGGACGTCGGACCACTCCGTGCACTGAGGAGGCATCGCTGTGCTCAAGCGCATCAACTCGATGGGGCTGTCCGCAAAGATCATTGGAATCGTGGCCATGCTCACGATCGCGATGGTCGGCGCGAACTATGTCATCTTCCTTCGCGGCTACCGGCATGACGCGAAGGATGACTTGATGGAGAAGGCCGCGGCGTTCACCGCCGTCGCCGACGAAGCCAAAAACCATCAGAGCAAGCTCATGTCCTCGGGCGCGGTGGACACCAAGACGCTCGTCGCGGAAGCGGTGGAGCAGGTGAAGAAGGGCGGCAACTACAGCGACACCAGGTTCTTCGGGACGATCCCGGTCGTCGCGGGATGGACCGCGGCCCAGAACGCCGCGAAGCGTGAGAACATCGAGTTCAGGATCGTCGCGTTCGACGCGCGCAACAAGAAGAACGAGCCCGAGCGTGGGTCGTTCCGCGAGCAGATGCTCAAGGACCTCGAAACGCAGGTCGCCCACGGCGGCGACGAGTTCCTCGGGCGGATCGACGAGAAGGCGAATGAGCTCCATTACATGCGCGCCGTCAAGCTTGACGAGACGTGCATGATGTGCCATGGCGATCCGAACAAGTACGGCGCCAAGAACGAGAAGGGCGAGATCTCCGGCAAGGACGCCCTCGGATTCAAGATGGAGAACTGGAAGCCCGGCGACATGCACGGCGCTTACGAGGTTGTCATGCCACTGGCGCCGCTCGACGCCCAGGTCGCTGGCTTCTTCCAGAATGGGCTGATGGTGACGATCCCCATGGGCGTGACGATCCTGGGCGGCTTCGTCTTCCTGCTCCGCGCCCTGCTCACCAAGCCGGTCAATGGGCTGATCGCAATGGTGAAGGACGTCGCCACGGGCGATGGCGACCTGACCAAGCGCATCAATCTGGATCGTGGCGACGAGGTCGGGCAGCTCGCCAAGTGGTTCGACACCTTCATTGGAAATCTTCACGGGCTCATCAAGCAGGTCTCCGAGGCGACGCAGCAGGTCGCGGCCGCATCCACCGAGATCGCGGCCTCGAGCGAGCAGATGGCCACGGGCCTCTCGGAGCAGCAGAAGCAGAGCGAGCAGGTCTCGGCCGCCGTCGAGGAGATGGCCCGCTCCGTCACCGAGGTCGCGAGCAAGTCCGGCAGCGCCGCGCAGGCCGCGACGGAGTCGGGCAAGGAAGCCGCGGAGGGCGGTAAGATCGTCGAGCAGACCGTCTCGCAGATGCAGGGCATCGCCGAGCAGGTGAACACTTCGGCGACCTCCGTCAGCGCTCTTGGCAAGAAGGGCGAGCAGATCGGGCAGATCATCGGCGTCATCAACGACATCGCCGACCAGACCAACCTTCTGGCTCTCAACGCCGCGATCGAGGCGGCGCGTGCCGGCGAGCACGGGCGCGGGTTCGCCGTCGTCGCCGACGAGGTCCGCAAGCTCGCCGAGCGCACGACCCAGGCGACCGAGGAGGTCGCTAAGAGCATCCGCGAAATCCAGTCCGAGACCGGGACCGCGGTCCAGAACATCGAGGCGGGCACGCAGCGCGTCGCCGAGGGCGTGGAACTCGCCAACTCGGCCGGGCAGGCCCTCGGGCGCATCGTGAACGCGTCGAGCACCCTGCAGAGCATGGTGCAGTCGATCGCGGCCGCTGCGGAGGAGCAGTCCGCCGCCAGCGAGCAGATCGCTCGCTCCGTCGAGTCCATCTCCGCCGTCACCAAGGAGAGCACTCAGGGTGCCGCCCAGGCTGCCAGCGCCGCAACGGAGCTCTCCAAGCAGGCGGAGAAGCTCCAGGGCCTCGTCGGAAGGTTCAAGCTGTAGGCGCCCTCGCTCGGGCCACACCGATCCGCCACCACGCGTCCCGGGGTCCCGCGACCCCGGGACGCATTGTATGGGCGACGTCCGTTAATCCGGGAAGCCGAGCGCGACTACAAACCCCATCGCCTCAAAACGTGGGAGGTAGCCGCGCGACCTGCACAGTTCAACCTGTCGAGCGCGCGCGAACTGGCGGCATCCTCAAATGTACCAAGGCCCGCATCGATAGAGATGTACACATCGGACGTCCACCACGCGGGCGGTCTATGTGAACAAGGGGCGCCCATGGGCTGGCTTTCGAATCGTCGGGTTGGCACTCGTCTTGGCATGCTCGCCGCGCTGTCCGTCGGGGGCATCGCCGCGCTCACGATCGCGTCGCGCTCGACGATGAGCCCCGTGCTCGTCAACGGGCCCGTGTACGCGACGATCGTCGACGACAAGGACCTCCTCGCGGACGTGCTCCCTCCGCCAGAGTTCATCCTCGAGGCGCATCTGAACTCCTACGAGGTCGCCGGCGCCGCGAACGCCCAGCAGGCCGGCGTGCTCGCCGCCCGGGCCGAGAAACTGCGCAAGGACTTCGAGGATCGCCAGACGTACTGGAAGGACCGCCTCGCGCCCGGCGAGGCCCGCGACCTGCTCCTGGGCGAGGCCGCATCCAGCGCGCGGGAGTATTTCTCGGTGCGCGAGCAGGAGCTCGTGCCCGCCGCCACCGCGGGTCAGTTCGACAAGGCGCGCGCGGTCGTCCGCGATCGCCTGGACCCGATCTACGCCAAGCATCGTCAGGCGATCGACCGTTGCGTCGAGCTGGCGACGGCCAGCGCCGCAAGCCATGAAAAGAGCGCGGCCGAAACAATCGCCACCGCCAAGGCGACCCAATGGGGCATCGCGGGCGTGGTGGGCGTCTGCGTCGGCCTCGTGGCATTCCTGATCGCGCGCTCGATCACACGTCCCATCGCGACGTTGGGCGCCGCGGTGCGCACGCTCGCTGCGGGCGATCTGACGGCCCGCGCGGAGCTCAACCAGCGCGACGAGCTGGGCGCCCTCGCACAGTCTCTGAACGAGTCCATCGGGTCCGTTCGTGCCATCATTACCGAGGCCGGGCAGGCCTCCCGCCAGGTCGCGGCGGCCGCGACGCAGATCGCTGCGTCGGGCGAGGAGATGGCCACCGGGCTCAAGAGCCAGGAAGAGCAGGCGACGCAGGTGTCGGCGGCGGTCCAGCAGATGTCCGCCAGCGTCATCGAGGTTGCCAAGAAGAGCGCCGACGCCGCGGGCGCTGCCGAGCACGCCGGCAAGGACGCTTCCACGGGCGGCGAGGTCGTGCAGAGCACGGTCACTGAGATGAAAGGCATCGCCGATCAGGTCAACCAGTCGGCCACCGCGGTGACCGACCTGGGCAAGAAGAGCGAGCAGATCGGTCAGATCATCGGCGTCATCAACGACATCGCCGACCAGACCAACCTGCTCGCCCTGAACGCCGCGATCGAGGCGGCGCGTGCTGGCGAGCACGGACGCGGGTTCGCCGTCGTCGCCGATGAGGTCCGCAAGCTCGCCGAGCGCACCACGCAGGCTACGGACGAGGTCGCCAAGAGCATCCGCGAGATCCAGTCCGAGACCGGTCGCGCTGTCGAGCGGATCAACCAGGGCACGCAGCGCGTGAGCAAGGGCGTCGACCTAGCGAACAGCGCCGGGCAGGCCCTCTCGCGCATCGTCGCCGGCGCCCAGAGCGTGCAGGCGATGGTGCAGTCGATCGCGGCCGCCGCGGAGGAGCAGTCCGCCGCCAGCGGCCAGATCGCAAGGGCCGTCGAGTCCATCTCCTCCGTGACGCGTGAGAGCAACCAGGCGGCAAACCAAGCCGCCCAGGCCGCCGCAGACCTCTCCACGCAGGCCGAGAAGCTCAATGCCCTCGTCGGCCGGTTCAAGATCTAGCCTGCAGACGCAAGATATATCGTCAATCAAAGGGCCCCGGTCGCGCGACCGGGGCCTTGTTCATGGCGTGACCTTGGCAACAGACGCGACTACTGGCAACCGGCCCGGAACGCGGCGAGGAAGCACGAGAAATCAGCGGCGGTAAGCACCGGCACGCTCGTGCTCCCATCGCAGTTCGCGTACGGATCGCCCGAGCGGAACTTCGCGAGGAAGCACGAGAAGTCCGCGGCCGTGAGCGTGGGCGAGCCCGTGCTCCCGTCGCAGTTGGCGCTGGCGCTGTACCGCGCCACGACAGTGGTCACCGCGTTCACGCCCGGCGAGATCGTCCCGGACACTTCCACGATGCCAAGAGCGGCGTTGCGTGCCGTGGGCGTGACGCTTGCCCCGTTCACCGTCACGCACACGGCCTGGTTCGCCGGCACGCGGAGGCGCGTCTTGAAGTTGAGCGCAAAGCCGCTCTTGTTCGCGAACGTCTGCGTCACGCCGCCGATCGTCTCGCTGATCGTCGTGTCCACCTTGTGCGTCTGCGCCGCGGGCGTGTTGACCAGCGTCACACCGCGGAAGGTCATCGTGCCCCAGGCGCTGGGCACCTTGGGCTTGAAGGTCATCGCGTTGCTGGCGGCATCGGGCACGTAGTCCAGGAACTTCATGATCGAGTCCGCGAAGAACGACATGGACTCCCACGCGTTGGGCCAGGCCGTCTCGAGCATGAAGTCGTTCTGGTTCGCGTACAGCAGCGACCCCGGGCGCGACGGGTCGCCGGGCACCGCGCGCGGCGCCAACTGCTCGGCCCCCAGCCCCATCGGGCCGAGACGGTCGATCAGCAGATCAAGACGATACTTGTGGTTGTCGATGTCCGCCTTGCCGCTGGTGTAGTCCTGGCGCGACGCGTAGTAGCACCCGTACCACATCGTGCTGAGGAACCACGGGCCCGCGCCCCACGGCGACGCCGCCCAGTACCCGTCGCCCCAGTACCGGTTGACCAGGTCGGTCCAGCCGTACTGATCGTTCGGGAAGCCGGCGTAATTCACGAGCGGCTCGGCCGAGCCCGCGGTGTTGTTGAACTTGGTCTTCACGCCATTGATGCGATCGATGATCTGCACCGCCAGCGGATCGGTGGGCGCATAGACCTCGAACGGGTACACGGCGCCCAGCATCGAGATATCCGTGTTCTCGCCATCCCACGCGAGGCGCCCATCGAGCCCGGACTTGATCGTGTTCGCGCGGTTGGTCGCGTCGCTCGCCTCCGCGGGCGTGCCCACGAGGTTCGCGATCGACGACGCGTCGCGCAGCCCGCGCACGATGTTCGCGTTGCTCATCACGAACGGCGCGTAGCTGTCCTCCCACACGTTGTTGGAGTGCATCAGGTTCTGGGTGCCGGGCCCGGTGCCCGGAGGATCGATGAAGAACAGTCGCGTGTCGATCGAGTCGGACGACATCGCGAGCACCGAGTCCCGCACCGCCGCGTAGCACTGCGAGAGGAATCCGGTGTCCGCCGTCATGTCGTACACGAACTTCACCGCCCACGGAAAGACCGCGGTCTCGTCCACCTGCGGCGCGCCCCACACCACGTAACCGTCCGTCGTGTACTTTTGCTTCCAGAAGCCCTTGTACGTCTGCCCGCTGTAGGGGTTGGTCCCGAAGCTCGGCTCCGGGTCGCGGTACGTCGCGTCCCGCATCCAGCGGATCGCGTTCTTCGCCTCGTCGATGTGCCCCGCCCGCGCGAGCGTGATCGTCGCCCACATCGCGTCGCGCGGCCAGACGAAGTAGTACGCCCCGTTGTGGTACCCCGCGACGATCCCGCCGTTCACCGAGTCCTGGTGCAGCGCCGTCGCGAGCAGCCCGCGCTTGAAGAGCTTCTCGTATCGAGCATCAGGGAAGCTGACCGTGGTGCCATTGGCCAGCCAGTTCGTCCAGTAGGCGTCCGTCGAGTTCTGGACGGACTGCATCGAGTTCGACGCGAACCACGTGAGCGCGGGCGCGACCTGATTGTCGTACACGCCGTCGTTCGCAGGAATCGTGCCATTGATCGGATCGGCCGGGCGGAAGTGCGCGCCCACCATCGCGATGTCCACCTCAACGGGCGTGTTGGGCGGCAGCACAACCTGCTGCCCGATCCAGCCCTGCCCCTGATCGCCCGAGGTGTCCGCCCACGAATCGGACGCGAGCGTTCCGCCCGCGCTCCCCGGGCTCGCGAGCGTCTTCATCGCCGCCGAGAGGTACAACGCCACGTTCTTCGTGTACCCCGAGAACGTCGTGATGTTGTACTCCTCGGGCGGGGTGATGAACGGGCCCGTGCCCGTGACGGAACGCTTCGTCTTGTCATACACCGTCATCGATCCGCGCGAGGCATCCCAGAACATCGCGTCGTAGTTGTCCCCGCCGTTCAACGCGGGGTCCATGTAGAAATAGACGTTCGCGGTCTGCGTGCTTCCCGTCGTGTTCGTCAGCACCACTCGCTTGATCAGGATGTGCCGCTGCGGGCCGCCGCCCGTGTCGGTGGGGAACGCGATCCCCGCCGGCGCAAAGTCGGTCTGCTGCACGCTGATGTTCGCGCCGCCGAAGAAAAGCGTCTGCGAGGTGCCCACCGTGTTGGTGTCGTTCGTCAGGTAGCTCTGCAGGACGTTGTTGTACGACACGCCGTTGGGATTGCTCAGCCAGTGCGTCAGCCCGTTCACACGGATGCCCAGCTGCGCCTGGTTCAGGTGCATCTGCCCGCGCTTCTCGGGAGAGAGCAGCGCGGGGAACGTGTCGGGCCCGTCGCTGTAGCCCTCGTTCTTGGTGCCCACGCCCTGGATGCCGCCCGGCGTCGGGAAGTACATGTCCCAGTAGGTCCCGTTCTGATCGAGCATCGCCGCGGTGTACGTGTTGCCGATGAACGCCTCTTCCTTCCAGAAGTTCACCGGCGGGTAGCCCGCGCCAGGGTTGGGCTGCCCCGCGCCCGATCCCGGCCACGCGAGCTTGTTCGTCCACTCGAACGTGTTCGCCAGAGCGCTCGTGGGAGCGCCGTTGGTGAAGATCTGCTGGTTGCCGGGGCCCCACACCGCGGAGATCTTGTAGCGGATGCGCTGCGCGTACGCGCGCGTGCTCGCGGGGAACGACGCCTTCCACCAGTCGCGCACTCCCCCGGAGCTCTCATTGCGGAGGAACGCGATGCCGTTGCCGATGCTCAGGAGTTGCGTCGTGCCCACGGGCGTGCCGGAGTTGCCCTGCGGCTCGCTCCCATCCGTCGTGTAGTAGACGAACACCTGGTTGTACGTGAACTGGCAGCAGACACGGAAGTAGATGTCAACGCTCTCGTCCTCGCGCGGCACCTCGGGCTCTCGCTGCGTGATGCTCGCCGGCTCGCCAAAGACGCCCGCTCCGGGAGTGTGCTCGGGCGCGCTTGCCTGCCCCATCGCTGAGCCAGCCAATGCCACCAACATGCCCGCCGAGAGGCGACGCGCGATCCGGTTCTTCATGGCCTCGAACCCTCCTGCCGAACGTCCGAGAACGTGCACCGGGGTGCCGAACGCTCAGCGCGGCAAGCATGAGCCCAGTAATGCAGAAAGTCAACGACTTTGCATCCAGACAGGCGGCACGCACCCACGGACAGCCTTGTGATCCCGTACGCAAGACGTTCTCGGGCGATGCCAATTCATCGCGCTCGGCGATGGCGCCGCTCGCGGGCGGTCTCTCTGTTGATTGACCTTACTTCGAGACGTCGGGAACGATGCGGGCTCCACTGGACTCGGTGCCGCTGCCGCGCCACTCGCCCTGCTCCATGAGCACGCGCACGTTGATCTTGCGATCGGTCGCGGACATCTGCCCCTCGACCTTCGACCGCTTCACCACCACGGCCGCGCCCTCGCGCTCCGCACTGAATGTGGTAAGGCGGTATTCGCCGCGCTTGAAGCCCCATCCTTCCCCCGCGTCCTCGTAGAGCACGCCGCTCGCCTTCCCGTCCTTGTTGAGCGCCACGATCAGCGTGATCTCGTCCAGCGGCTTCTCACCCGCGTACTGCACGACCGGCCCGGTGGGCAGGATCGCGCCGCCGCGCAGACGCAATTGGGGCAGATCGACGTTCACGCCCTCGCCCCAGTCGAACGAGCGCCACGTGCCGCGCGGCAGCACGGGCACGCGCAGGCTGTCGGGCGTCAACTGCGGGATCACGAGCAGGTCGTCACCGAGCAGGAACGCATCGTCCTCGCTGCGAAGCGCCGCATCCGAAGGATCGGCGAAGAACAGCGGTCGAAGCACGGGCATGCCGCTCGAGTGCGCCTCGTGGAAGAGCGTGTAGAAGTACGGCAGCAACCGATACCGACGCTCGATCGCCTGCCGGCACGTCTTCTCGACCTCGGCCCCGAAGGACCAGGGCTCCTTGTCGATGTTGTCCTTCCCCGTGTGCCCGCGCGCAAAGGGCATCATCGCGCCGAAGCCCATCCACCGCGCGAACAACTGCCCTTCCTTGCCCTCCGGTCCGTTGCCCGCGAAGCCGCCGATGTCCGGCCCGTTGAACGGCTGCCCCGAAAGGCCCATGTTGATCGCCATGGGCACCGACTCTTCGAGGTGCTGCCAGTCGGCGGTGTTGTCGCCGGACCACATCGCGCCGTACTTCTGCCCACCGATGTAGCTCGCCCGGCTGAGCACGAACGGTCGCTTGTCCGGGTTCGCCGCCATCACGCCCTCGCGCGTCGCGGTCACCATGAACTTGCCGTAGACGTTGTGGAATCGCGCGTGGGTCACGGGGGAACCCGCGGGCCCGGCGAACTCCGGATCGGGGCGGTGCAAATTGTCCTCGGGCATCGTCTTGGACTTGACGTTGAACACCGCCGGCTCGTTCATGTCGTTCCACA
>CAYNSB010000048.1:0-25491 GCA_964399625.1 uncultured Phycisphaeraceae bacterium | reverse complement strand
CGCCGAACATGTTGATCAGACGCCGGTACGCGTCGTAAGCGAAGCGCCGGTTCTGCGTCGAGTTCGCCAAGCCCTCGACCGAGGCGTCGGTGAGGCCCAGGTTCAGGATCGTGTCCATCATGCCGGGCATGGAGACGGCCGCGCCCGAGCGCACCGAGACGAGCAGCGGGTTGGCGTTATCGCCGAACTTCTTGCCCAGCTCCTTCTCGAGCATCGCGACGTTCTTGTGCACCTCGTTCATCAGGCCCGTGGGCAGGCGCTGACCATTGCGGTAGTACGCGGCGCACGTGTCGGTCGTGATCGTGAACCCGGGCGGCACGGGCAGCCCGATGCTCGTCATGTCCGCCAGGTTCGCGCCCTTGCCCCCCAGCAGCAGCTTCATCTCCGCCGAGCCCTCGGCCCGCCCGGGCCCGAAGTAGTACACCATCTTGCCGGGCTTGGGACGCGGGTTGGGGATCTGCGGGCCCGCGCTCTTGCGCGCGACCTTCTTGGCAACCTTGCGGACCACGACCACCGTCGGGCTGTGACGGCGGGCAGTCGCGGTGGAACTCTTGGAAGAACGCTTGGCCATAACGACTACACCTCGTTGGAAGGACGAGAAACGGGAAAGGTTCGGCACACGCCCGCGCGCAGACCAACGCCCGCGCGCGGCGGAACCACTACTTTAGGTCGCACAAATCCCGCAGAAAACACGCACGCGAGCGTGCCGGTGCTTCCCCCCGCGTGCCTCCACGCGCCCGACCCCGATCGCCCGCCCCGGCGGCCACCGCACGCCACCTCTACCATGCCCCGTGACGGGCTCCAATCGCCATCAGCATCCGACCGAGCACCAAACACGCGGCGTGCCCGAAGCACTCACGAACCCGCGCCTGCCCGCCTGTCTTTGGTGGTCCTCGAGTTCATCGCCCCATGGCGGGCCGAGGGTCTGTGGCGATCCCGCGGGCACCTTCCGCGTCGTGCGAGACTCCGCGGGGCGCCCACGATCCGCATGGCTCGATCCCGGTGATTCGTCGCCGCGCGCGAGCCCGACCGCCCTTTCGCACGACCCGCTGAACGATCTGCAAGCCCTGCTCGCGCACCATCGTGCGCCGGCGGTGGGTGGGGGCAATGCCCAATCCGGCTGGATCGGATTCCTGTCGTACGAACTGGGGCGCTGGATCGAGCCCTCCGCCCATGCAGCCCGCACGCGCGACGAGGCCTCGGCCCTTCCGCTCATCGAGCTCCATCGCGTTGATCGGTTCGAGCCGCTCCGCGGGTGGGCGCCCGCGCTCCCGCCGCTCGCCGGGGCGGCGCTGACGCAGGTGAGTTCGGCGACAGGTCAATCCCGGTTCGAGCGCGACGCCGCGCGCGTCGTCGAGTACATCCGCGCCGGCGATGTGTTCCAGGCGAACCTCGCGCACCACCTGCGGGGTCGCCTGACCATCCCGCCGCGAGAGGCGTTCGCACGCCTGCTCGCGCGGGCCGACCCGTGGCTCGGGGCGTACATCGAGGTCGCGTCGCCCGCGGCGCACCGACCGGCGATCGCCTCGCTCTCTCCCGAACTGTTCCTGCGCACCGACGCTCCCGACGCCACCGGCGCCCGGCGAATCACCACGCGACCGATGAAGGGGACGCGCCCCGCATCCATCGATCCCGGCGAGTTGGAGCGCTCGCCCAAGGATCGCGCCGAGCTCGCGATGATCGTGGACCTGATGCGCAACGACCTGGGGCGCGTCTGCCGGTTCGGGTCCGTGCGGGTGGACCACCCCCGCGCGATCGAGACCCATGCCGGACGCGCCGGCGTGCACCAGGCGACGGCGACGATCTCCGGAACGCTGCGCGATGGCGTCTCGTTCGCCGACGTGCTCCGCGCCACGTTCCCGCCGGGGTCCGTCACGGGTGCGCCCAAGGTCCGCGCGATGCAGATCATCGACGAGCTCGAGCCCGTCGAGCGGGGCCCCTATTGCGGGGCGATCGCGCACATTCTCGACGATGGCTCGGCCACGCTCGCCGTCGCCATCCGCACCGCCGTCATCACGCCCGACGCCGGCCCTTCCCCGTCGTGGAGCCTCAATTACGCGGTGGGCGCGGGGATCGTCGCTGATTCGGACCCGCGCACGGAATGGCGTGAGACGCTCGCGAAGGCGAGCATCCTCGACGCGCTGGGCGCCGCTCCCGCCGATCTCGACGCTCTACCCTGAGATCCCATGCCCCGCATCCGTTCCGATATCGTCGACGTCTACGTCGTGCGTCAGTTCGCCTCGGAATGGTTGCACCGCGTCGATCCGACGATCGAGCTCCTGCAGCTCCACCGGGCCCAGGCCCCGCTGCTGGGCACGTGGCAGCCGGTGATGGGGCACATCGAGAACGGCGAGACCGCCGTCGCCGCCGCGCTCCGCGAGATGAAGGAGGAACTCGGACTCACACCCGAGAGTGCGCACTTCCGCGGGCTCTGGCAGCTCGAGCAGGTCAACCCGTTCTACATCGCCGACAAGGACGAGATCGTGATGAGCCCGCGCTTTGTCGCGGAGGTCGATGACCAGTGGGCGCCCACGCTCGACCCCGAGCACGACGCGTCGCGCTGGGTGAGCAGCCACCAGGCGCTCCGCTACTTCATGTGGCCCGGGCAGCTCCAGGCGGTGCACGAGATCGTGGACGTGATCTTCCGCCCCGGATCGATCACGCACGACGCGCTGCGCGTCAGGTGATCACGCCGAGCGCCGCGCCCCGCCCCGCAGCAGGATGTCGCCCCCCGCCGCGGGCTTGTGCGTGATCGCCAGCCACGGCGCCAGCACGCGGCGCGGGCTCCCCGAGGGGTTCAGCAGCGTCCGGCGTTCGAACGAGTCGAGCATCGGCCCCGGCGACATCGTGCCCACCACGATCGCCTCGGGCTCGCGCGATTCCTCGACGATCGACACGCCCAACTCCGCCAGCGCCCGGCGCACGACCCACCCGTTCTTTCCCTCGTCCACGAGCGCGGCGGTGCGGAACCGCGCCGAACGCCACGCCTCGCCCAGCGCCTCCCGCGCGTACGCGAGCCCCGTGAAACGGTCGAACTGATCGGCGCTCATGGGCGTGCGCGCCTGCCCGCGGATGGTCCGGCGCAGCTCGACGAGCCCGCGCGCAAAGCCCGACATCGCGTTCTCGTGACGCGAGATGGCGCGGTACCTGCGGCGCTGCTCGCGGATCTGCCCGCGGCGCAGGCCCTCGGGCGCGTACCGCTGCATCACCCACCCGTTGTTGCGCACGAGGCGCGCCATGATCGTGTCCACGTCGCGCCCCGCCGCGACCTTGTGGTGCTCCACGCGGAACCACGGATCGAACGCGACGCGATGCCCCGCGAGGATCATCCGCGCCGCCAGGTCGTACTCCTCCGCGTAGTACCCGAAGCCCGCGTCGTACCCGCCCAGGGCCAGGAACACGCTCCGCCGGATCGCCACGCCGCACCCGATGAAGACCTCGGGCAGCCCTCCGCTCTCTCGGCGCGAGAGCCCGGGGAGGTAGATGTCCGCGGATACTGCCGCGACGTCGGCCGGCGCGCGCTGCAGGCGCCGGATGAACCCCGTGTCCACGGGGTACGAGTCGTCGTCGAGCATCACGACCCACTCGGAGCGCTCGTTGCTCTCGCGCACGCCCACGTTCCGCGATGCCGCGCCCTCGTTGCTCGCGCGGCAGATCAACCGCACCGAAAGCCCGTTGGCGAGGCGCTCGGGCGGCGTCGGCGGGAACCGGCTCGCGTTGTCGATCACGATCACCTCGCCCGGGACCTCCCCCTCGCCCCGCGGCCCGTGCCCGCGCAATTGCCCCAGCATCGACAGGGTCAGCGCCAGTCGCTCGGGTCGGTCGCGCGTGGGAATGACGTAGGTGATCATCGCGGTCCGTCGCGTGCTGCTCGCGCCTCCGGCGCGGGTGCTCGTACAGGATATCAGCCCCGGCTCACACCGCCCTCGCGGCCGCCCGCGCGCCCCCCGACCTCGACTCCACCACCTCGCTGGGCGCGTACGCCAGGTGCGACGTGCCGACGCGCACGATGCCCTGGCGGAGGTCCGTCGCCGACACGGGGATGTTCCCGATGCGCTGCGCCTGGATCGCGGCGCTCACCGCGCCCAGGAACGCCGCCGCGGTCAGCCCCGCGCCCGCGCACAGACCCAGCGTCGCCGTCGCCAGCAGCGAATCCCCGCATCCGAGGGCGTCGATCGCGAAGGGCGCCAGCGCCGGCACGTGCTCGCCCTTGAGACGCGTGCGGTACGCGTCGCCCGGGTCCACGCCCGCGTCGTCCAGCCTCGCGAAGGCGATGAGCCCCTCGGGGCCCATGGTGATCGCCGCGGCCTGGCTCTGCGTCTCGCTCAGCAGCTTCCACACCATCGTGGGCAGGGCGGGGTCGAACTCGTGGTACGCCTCGCGCAGCTCGCTCTCGCTCGGGCAAACCAGGTCCATCCGGCGCATCGCCCGCAGGCTGGCACGCTTGCCGCTCACGTCCCCGCTCAGCACGCCCACCTTGTCCCGCAGCACGCCGCACAGCCGGCGCATGAGCACCGGCGAGAACAGCCCCTGCCCGAAGTCCGCGACGATCGCCGCGTCCGCTCCGCCGCCCTCCACCGCCGCGTCGCGCGCCAGCCCGATCAGCGCCTCCTGCTGCGTCGCGTCGAGCACGATGGGCTCGAGCAGGTCCACCTTCATCACCTTCTGCGCGCCCACGAGGAACCGCTGCTTCTCGCACAGCGTCCGCGCCACCGGCAGCGCTCGGACCTGCACGCCCTCGGCGATGAGCCTCGCACGCACCGCCTCGCTCGCCGCGTCGCTCGCCAGGGCCGTCACCAGCACGGGCGTGGCGCCCAGCGCCGCCAGGTGGCGCGCGATGATCGCCGCGCCCCCGTCGTAGTGACGCTTCTCCAGCGGGCGCAGGGTCATCACGGGGCTCTCGCCCGCCACGTCCGGGCGATCGCACAGCACGTAGGTATCGAGGATCGTCTCGCCGATCACCACGACCCGCTTGCCCCGGAACGCCGCGACGTGCGCGAACAGCTCCGGGCCCTGCAGGTCCGCGCGCGACATGAGCTGCGCCAGGCGCGCCTGGAACGGGTCCACGGAGCGCTCCAGCGCGCTGATCAGCGCCGTCGAGGAGAAGACCACATCGCCCGAGCTGAACACGACCCGACCGCCGTGACGCTCGACCGCCTCGCGCTCCGCGACGAAGCGGGGGTCCTTGTTCAGCTCGTACTCGCGGCCCTTCACGTACACGTCCGGGCGCGTGTCCTCCAGCAGTTCCGCCGCCGTCGGGCGCGATTCCACATACACCCAGTCCACGCAGTCCAGCTCCGCCAGGTTCTCTGCGCGCAGCTCCTGCGGGATCAGCGGCCGACCTGTCCCCTTCTTGATCTCTCCATCGCCCGTCAGCGTGACGAGCAGGATGTCCCCCTGCGCCTTGGCCTGCTTGAGGTGGCGGATGTGCCCCGGGTGCACGATGTCGAAGCACCCGTGGCACTGCACCACGCGCCTGCCCTGGGCCCGCGCTTCCTCGCGCACGCGGCGCAACTCATTGAGTGTCTTGATCTTGCGCGATGCCGAGTCCTTGGCGCCCCCGTCCCCCGGCCCCGAGCGCACCGACCCCGCCCCGGATGTTCCATGCCCATCGCGCATGCTCTCTCTATCGGCGAGGTGGGGGGGCCGCCCGCACAGGGTCACGCGGCACATGTCCTTGGCAGCGCACTCGATCCGTCACCATGTGGCGTGTGCCCGTAGGAAGCACCGCGCTTTGGCCGCGTCCAACCGTTCCTTCCGATACATCTCCCGAATGACCACCCTCGCCCCGAGCGCCCCAGCGCCCGCGCGATACACGCGCGAGGACATCCTCCGCCTCGGGCAGTCCGCCCAGCCCTGGTCCTTCCTGCCCATCGCCCTCCAGGCCCTGCGACAGGCGCCCCAGGACCACGCCCTCCGGTTCCTCACGGCGGCCAACTTCGCCCAGCTCGCCCTCGTCACGCCCGCGCGAGAGCACCTCGCCCTCCTGCCCGAGCCCGCCGCCGCCGATCCCGGCGTCCGCCAGCTCCTCACCGCGCTCGCCGCGCTCCCCTCCGACGAGATCCCCCGCGAGCACCTCATCGCCAGCGTCGAGTCGAACCTCGGCGCGATGCCGCAGCGCGACGCGGCGCTGCACGCGGCCCTGGACGCGTGGCGCGCCTCCCTCTCGGATTGGATGTGGCTCCGCGCCCGCGATGGCAACATCGTCCGCCGCGTCCGGCGCGCCACACCCGATGACCCTTCCGCCTTTCGCCATCTCGCCGACCATCGCGCCGCGGCCCAGCGCTTCGCGCACCAGCACCTGATCGCGCCCAAGGACCAGCCCTGCACGCTCTACATCGAGGGCGCGGACCCGCCCTGGCTCCTTTTGCACGCGCACGCCGCCACACCCCGCGCCAAGGACGGATTCCAGACTCGCCTTGTGCTCCTTCAGAGCGATCCCGCCGAGTTTCTCGATGCCCTGGCCCACGCGGACCTGCGCGATGTTCTCCGCTCCTCGCGCCTGCACCTGCTGATCGGCCCCGACGCCAGCGGGCGTCTGCGCGATTTCCTGTCCACGCGCGGCGCGTACCGCCTCGTCGATCCCTTCATACCGCTCCTGTCCACGCGCACGCGCCTTGTCCCTCCGGTCGATGCCGTTCTCGCGGAAGCCGATCGCGCCCAGTCCGCCGAGCACGCGCAGCGCGCCGCCCGCGTCGCTTCGCGGTACGCCCCGTGCGACGCGGGCTTCTGGTCACGTCGGTACCGCGAAGCGCTCTCGCCGGGCGCGCGCGAGCCGCTCCGCGTCCTCATCCCGACCACCCGATACTCGACGTTCATCCAGCACTCCTCGCGCGATCTCGTCGCGGCCTTCGAGCGCGCGGGCTGTCGTGCCCGGCTCCTGATCGAGCCGGACGACTCCTCGCGGTTCACCACGCTCGCGTACCTCCGCGAACTCGACGAGTTCCGCCCCGACCTCATCATCCTCATCAACTACTACCGCCACCAGGTGGACCCGTCCCGCGCCGAACCGTGGCTCCCCCGCTCGATCCCGTTCATCACGTGGGTCCAGGACAACATGCCCCAGCTCCACGCGCCCGACGCCGGGGCACGCCTGGGCACGCTCGATTTCCTTGCCGGGCACATCCCCGATGAGTTCCGCACGCGCCTCAACCTGCCCCGCGAGCGCACGCTCAAGACGCCGGTCGTCGCCAGCGGCGCCAAGTTCCATCCCGGACCCATCGACCCCGCGCTCCGCGCGCGGTTCGAGTGCGAGATCGCGTTCCTCAGCCACCACTCCGAAACGCCCGAGCAGATGCATCGCCGCATGCTCGCCGAGGCCGGAAGCACGCCCCTCACCACCGCCATACTCGAGGAGGTCCGCCCGCTCCTGGCACCGCTGGTCCACGATCCCATGGCCCCGGACCTGCTCGCCCGCCTCGGCGCGGCGGTCCGCGCCATCGTCGATCGCCGCGTGAGCGAGCCCGACAGGCAGAGCGAGATCGCCGAGCACATCACCCGCCAGTACGCGCTCCCCCTCGTGGAGCGCATCCTGCGCCACCAGACCCTCGACTGGGCCGCGGACCTCGCCCGCGGGCGCGGGTGGCGCCTGCACATCTACGGGCGCGGCTGGGACCAGCACCCCACGCTCGCCACGTTCGCGCGCGGCGAGGTGGTCCACGGCGAGGAGCTCCGCGCCTGCTACCAGTCCGCCACCATCCATCTGCACGCCAGCGCCACCGCCCTCGTCCACCAGCGACTCAGCGAGTGCGCGCTCTCGGGTGGACTGCCCATCGCACGGCTCATCCAGGGCGCGCTCGACCTGGCCCGCGGCGCGGCGATCCGCGATGCCATCTGCGATGACGCCCCCTGCACGCTCTCGCAGAACCACACGGCCCGCACCTACGCCACGCCCGATCATCCCTCGCTCCTCGCCTACGCCGCGCTCCTCCAGCGCCTCGGACTGCCCGTCCCCGACGCGCACACCGCCACGCACCTGCCCCCCGAGCGTCTGGCGGTCATCCACAAGGTGCCGCTCGAGCAGCGCCCCGACTGGGTCTACGCCGATCTCGCGCAGACGACGTTCCGCACGCCCCTGGAACTGGGCGCGATCGTCCAGCGCGCCCTCGATCGCCCCGCCTGGCGCGACGCCACGTCCCGCGCCATCGCCGCGCGGGCCGCGGGCCTCACGCACGATGCGCTGGTCCCGCGCCTCATCGATCTGGTTCGACGCAACCTGCCCGCCGAGCCATGACCACCGCGCTGGACATCATCGTCCCCGCGTTCAACGCCGCCGGCACGCTCGCCGACACCCTCCGCTCCGCCCTCGCGCAGACCCGCCCGGACATCGCCTGTGTGGTCATCGACGATGGGTCCACGGACGCGACGCCCGCCATCGCGCGCTCGTTCGCCGATCCCCGCATCCGCGTGATCTCGCAGCAGAATCAGGGCCTGTCGAGCGCCCGCAACCGCGGGATCGCCGAGTCCTCATCCCCGTTTCTCGCCTTCCTCGATGCCGATGACACCATCGAGCCCGCCTTCGCCTCGCGCATGCTCCGGGGAATCGGCGCCGGCCCGATCGGTGCGCCGTTCGACCTCATCGCCTGCGCCACGCGCTTCGCCGGCCCACGCCTCGAACCGTTCGACTGGACCAACTCCGTCCAACCCCAGGACCTCACGCTCGACGCCCTCACCCGCGACAACCCCGTCGCCGTCGGTGCCGTGGTCCTCCGGCGCGGCGCGCTCGATCGCCCCGGCGCGCTCCTCGATGGCAGGCTCTTCGATCCCGCGCTCCCCTGCGTCGAGGACTGGGACGCGTGGCGACGCCTCACGAGCGCGGGCTGCGCCTGGGCGCCGCCCGTGGGCGACGCGCTGTTCAACTACCGCCTCGCGCCCGGCTCCATGTCCACCAACATCGAGCGCATGTGGCGGACCGGCCTCATCGTCATCGATCGCTCGCCCGCGCCCGTCCCAACCCGCGCACTCGCCCGCTCCCGCTGGACCACTTCCCAGCTCGCTCGCGCGATCGCGCTTCTCGCGCGTCCGCCCCATCGAGTTCCCTCGCCGCTCGCAGACCCGCCCGCGCCCCCGACGCTTCCCGCCGGGCTCATTCCCGAGATGCTCGCGGAGATCGAGAGCGGCGCCGGGCTCGACGCCCAGGCCCTGGCGAGCTCGATCCGACACGCCATCGCGATCACCGACGCCACGCCCATCGCGAGCATCTCGCCCGCGCGTGCGCTCCAGTGGCAGCAGTCGTTGGCGGATCGATGGCCCTCCGCGCTCGCGGGTGCCCGTTGCGTACTTGCCGCCCTGAGCTTGCACCCCGATCGCTGGACGCCCGTCGCCCGAGCGATCCTCGCGCTCGATCTGGCGCCCCCGGCGCGTCTGGTGCTCTTTGGCATGGGACGGAACGCCCACGCGCTCCTCCGCGCGATCGAGCGGCTCGACGCCCCAACACCAGCCCTGTTCTGGTGCGACGACGCCCCGGCCGCGCGCGCGCCCGAACACTCAAGCGCGGCGCTCACCCGTCTGGACCCGCGCGACCTGCGCCCCGCCGATGTGGTGCTTGTGACGCCCGATCAGCGCGCCGACATCATCGTCCGCCTCGTGGGGCGCGTCCGCGTGGAGACGCCCGAATCGCTCGTGAATCTGGCGCCGCACGCCGTGACTCGCTGAGGCACGTCACCTGGGCGCCGGGCACTCGGGCCGCTCCCCGCTCAGCACCCGCCACACATCGCGCACCACCCAGCTCATGCGTCGCTTCGCCGACGCCGTGCCGCTCGCCAGGTGCGGCGACAGGTGCACGTTTGCCAGCCCCAGCAGCGGATATCCCACGTCGAACGGCTCGGGCTCATGCACATCGAGCAGCGCGAGCGCGCCCGCCCGCGCCCGGAAGAACGCCGCGCACGCCGACCCATCCACCACGAACCCCCGGCTCGTGTTGATGAAGATCACACGCTCCCTCATCGCCGCAAACGCCTCGCGCCCCACCAGCCCCCGATTGCTCGCGCGCTCGTCCACGTGCACGCTCAGCACGTCGCTCTCGCGAAGCAGCGTCGCGAGATCCACCATCGCCGCGCCGCCACGATCGCGCTCGGGGATGTCCCGCAGGTCGTTCGCGATCACGCGCATGCCCAGCGCCGTTCCGACGCGGGCCACGCCGCTCCCCACTCGCCCCAGCCCCCAGATGCCCAGCGTCAGCTCGCCCAGCTCCCGCTCGCCCACCAGCTCCCTGCGCACGCGGTTCCACTCCGCGCTCGCCAACGGGCGATCCAGGAACACCCGCGGGCGCAGCGCGTCGAGCATGAGCGCCGTGACATACTCCACGACCGCCCGCGTGTTCGCTCCCGGCGTATGCACCACCTCCACGCCGCGTGCCCGGCACGCGTGCACATCGATGTTGTCCAGACCCACGCCCGCGCGCCCCACGACCCGCAGCTTGGGCGCACCCGCGAGCATCGCCCCATCGACGCGCGTGTACGTGCGCACCACCAGCCCCGCCGCGCGCGACAGCAGGTCTCGCCAGCGGGGCGATCCGTCCGGCGCGTGCGCCACGAGCTCGCACCGCTCGCCGAGCCACGCCGCGCACTCCGTGTCGAGGTCCTCCGTCTGGATCACCAGGTCCATCGACGCCATACGCGATCACTCCGTTGATTCGTCGCCATCCCCGAACGTCGCCGGCTCGATGATCGCGCTCATCGATCCCTTGCTGCTCGCCATGCGGTGGTCCTTGCCGTACGCCAGGATCTGATCGCGCTTGAGCTCCGCGTGCTCCTTGTGCGTCGTCAGGCACACCGCTCGCCCCTGCTCGTCCACCGTCCGGGCGACCTTGAACGCCCGCTCCAGGTCGTGCGCGAACAGCTCCTGCATCATCGCGATCACGTACTCGTACGTGTGATCGTCATCGTCCAGCAGCACCACGTTCCAGGGCACGGGCTGATCGGTGTCCGGGTCGGTCGCGGTCTGCGGCTTGGTCGACGCGGGCATCGCCATGAGCGATCGTATCTCGCGTCGCACGCCACCAACCCGCAAAGCAAAACGTCACCGCGCCGCCACGTCGCTGCCGAACGCCTTCTCCGCCACCTCGATCGCGCGCGCCAGCGCCGCCGCCTTGTTCACCGTCTCCATGAACTCCGCCTCGGGCTGGGAGTCCGCCACGATCCCGCCCGCCGCCTGCAGGTGGTACGCCCATTGCCCCCCGCGACGCAGACCGACCGGCGCCACCATCGTCCGCAGCGAGAGCGCAATATCCATCTGCCCGTCCAGCCCCACGTACCCCATCCCGCCGCCATACGGCCCGCGCCGCACGACCTCGAGCTCATCGATGATCTGCATCGCCCGGATCTTGGGCGCACCCGAGATCGTCCCCACGGGCAGCGTCGCGCGCAGCGCATCCCAGCAGTCCAGCCCGTTTCGCAACTCCCCCGTCACTGTTCTGCAGATGTGCATCACGTGTCTGTACCGCTCCACCTGCATCACCCGCGGCAACTCGATCGACCCCGGCACGCTCACCCGCCCCACGTCGTTCCGCCCGAGGTCCACCAGCATGATGTGCTCGGCCCGCTCCTTGGGGTCCGCGAGCAACTCCCGCTCCAGCGCCGCATCCTCCTCCGCCGTCGCCCCGCGCCGGCGCGTGCCCGCCAAGGGACGATTCGTCAGCACCAGCGCGCCGCTTCGCGCCTCCGCGCCCTCATGCTGTCGTGCCTGCCTCCGCACCCGGCAAAGAATCTCCGGCGAGCTCGCCACCAGGATGCACCCGCCCCGCGCGTGCGGGCACTGCATGTACACCATGTACGGGCTGGGGTTCACCGCGCGCAGGGCGCGGTACACGTCGAACGGGTCGGCCACGCTCGACCGCTCGAACCGCTGCCCCAGCACCACCTGGAAGATGTCGCCCGCGCGGATGTACTCCTTGGCCCGCGACACCATCGCCGCGTGCGCCTCGCGCGTCATGTTCGAGGGCAGCGCCGCCACGCCCGTGCGATCGGGCATCTCGCCAAGCGGAAGCGCCTTGCTGTGCGTTCCCAGCTGCGCCTGGCGCGCCCGGATCCGCGCGCACGCCGCGTCGTACGCCTCGCGCGCATCGTCCTCGGGCCCCACCAGCGCCAGCTGCACCACGTGCACCACCTTGTCCACGTGGTCGAACACCACCACCCCGTCGTAGAACGAGAAGTGCAGGTCCGCCAGCCCGCGATCATCGCCCGGCGCGTTCGCCCACGCCAGCTTCTCGGGCTCGGCGTAGCGCACCGTGTCGTACCCCGCGTACCCGAACCACCCGCCTAGCACGCACGAAGGCAGATTCGCCCGCGCCGCGTCCTTCCCCTCGGGCATCGCCAGCACCACCTCGCGCGAGATCTCGCGCAGCAGCGCCAACGGGTCCGCGTACCGCCCGGGCCCAAAGTCCGCCCCACGCGCCAGGCGCTCCAGACCATCGCCCAGGAACTCCACCTCGTGCTCGTGCGCCACGACCTGGAGCATCGGCTGCGCACCCATGATCGAGTGCCGCCCCTGCCGCTCCCCACCCTCCACCGACTCCAGAAGGAACGACGGAGCCGTCCGCTCATCGCCGGACACGAGCCGCCGGTACGCCACCACGGGCGTGAGCTGGTCCGCCAGCAATCGGACCGACACCGGCAGCGCGAGCACACGCCCCGCGTGCGCCGCCCGCCCGCGCTCCACCATCGACGCGAACGCGTTGAAGTCCGGCTGGATCATGCGGAAGCGATGTTAGCGCACGCCCCGCCGACGCCCACGCCGCTACGCCCCCCGGCCCAGGCTCCGCGCCGGCACGCCCGCCACGCGCGCTCCGTCGGGCACATCCTCGAGCACGACCGCGCCCGCCCCGACCACGCACCCGGCCCCGATCACCCGCCCCGCCAGCACCCGCGCCCCCAGCCCCACGAGCGTGTCGGCCCCCACGCGCACTCGCCCGCCCAGCGCCGCGCCCGGCGCGATGTGCGCGTTCTCCCCGATCTGGCACTCGTGCTCCACGATCGCGCCGCTGTTGATGATCGCGTGCGCGCCGATCGCCGCTCGCGCGTGCACCACCGCGCCCGGCCCGACATACGCGCCCGGGCCCACCGTCGCCGCCAGCCCCTTGCTCGCCGACACGATCGCCCGCGCGTGGACCACGCTCGCCGCCCCGGGCAGCGCGCCCAGACGACCCAGCGTCTGCCGACGCACCGCAAGGTCGCCGATCGCCATGATCCAGCGCGCACCGGCGAGGGCGCTCTCAAGATCGACAAAGGCCCCCAGACGCTGTGTTGCTACACGCCCCGACTCGCCCTCAACTCCCAGCACCGCGCCATGGGCATCATCGAGGAAGCCCGCCAGGCGCATCCCCGCGCTCAGCGCCGCCTCCGCGACGACCAGCGCGTGACCCCCGCCCCCGATCAGCACGATCCCGTCCGCCGCGATTGCCATGATCCACGATATCGACCAGATAGCGCCCGCACTGCCAGCAGAACAGGCCCGCATGGCACCGGATCGCCCCGCGCCGTATCGCTGGTGTTTGGTCGCTTCCCCTACCATCCTGCATGGACCCCGTCCGCATCGCCTGCGTCCGCTACCTCAACACGGCCCCGCTGATCGAGGGGCTCAACAAGCTCGAGGGCGTCACGCTCATCCCCGCCGTGCCCTCGCGGATCGCGGACCTCGTCGTCGAGGGCCAGGCCGATCTGGGCCTCGTCTCGCTCGTCGATTGCGTCCGCGCGAGCGCGCCCCTGGCGCTCCTTCCCGTGGGCATGATCGGGTGCGATGGACCGACGCTCACCGTCCGCCTTTTCTCGAGCGTTCCGCTCGATCGCATCGAGGCGATCCACGCCGACACCGACAGCCACACGTCCTCCATCCTCGCGCGGGTCCTGCTCCACAAGCTCTACTCCATCCGTCCCCGCGTCATCGACTTTGACGCCCGCGAGCGCGTCGCGTCCTCGCCCGCCACGCCCACCGGCACGCTCGACGACGCCTGGCCCGCCACGCTCCTGCTCATCGGCGACAAGGTGGTCACGGACTCGCCCCCCGCCGTCCGCTACCCGCACCAGCTCGATCTGGGCCAGGCGTGGCGCGAGCTGACCGGGCTCCCCTTCGTCTACGCCATGTGGATGTGCCGCGCCGATCGCGCCGACGACCCCGCCATCGCGCTCGCGGCCCGGATCCTCGACCGCCAGCGCCGCCACAACCGCACGCGCCTGGACTGGATCGTCACCCAGCACGCCCCCGAGCACCGCTGGCCGCTCGATCTCGCCCAGCGATACCTCGGCTCGTACCTCCGGTACGACGTGGGCCAGCGCGAGCGCGCCGCCGTCGAACGATTCCTCGACGATGCCGCGGCGCTCAACCTCGTGCAGCGCCGCCCGGTGGAATGGGCGAGCCCGGCGCTCTCGGCGGTCTAGCCCATGCCCGCGCTCTCGCGACTCCGCTCGACCGCGCTCGAGGACCTCGCCCAGCAGCTGCGGTTCTCGTCGCCCGCGACGATCCTCCGCCAGATCGAGCGGATCGAGGCCCTCGCCCCGGACCTCGACCCGGCCCAGACCTATCCGGAGGACTGGCTCGTGTTCCGCATCACCGGCTATCGCGCCCAGATCGCCGCGCCCGCGATGTTCGTCGGCGCGGCGCTGCTCGCGGACCTCTCGGCGCTCGCCGAGCGTCTCTGCGACGCCGCGCGATTCGATTCGTTCGAGGACGTCCTCGACCTGCCCGGGTTGTGCGCCCGCTGGGGCGTGAGCCGCAAGACGATCGAGCGGTACCGCCGGCGGGGGCTGATCGCGCGGCGGGTCCGCGACGCGGGGCGCGCACGGACGCGGCTCGTGTTTCACGTGGAACACGCGGCCGCCTTCGAGCGCGCGCGGGCGGGCGATCTGGGCGAGGCCGGGCGATTCACGCGGATGAGCGCACAGGAGCGGTCGTCGCTGATCGAGTCGGCCCGCACGCTCCACGAGCGGGAGGGTTGGTCGCTCAACCGCGCGGCGCGGGCGCTGGCGCGCGAGCACGGGCGTGCGCACGAGACGGTGCGACAGGTCCTGCGCCGGCACGATGCGCGGGCCGGGGAAGGACACGGAGCGATCTTCGGCGAGCGCGGGCCCGCGGGCGCGCGCGAGCGGGCGTTTATCGAGCGAGCCTTCTTCTGGGGGTTCTGGCCCGAGGAGATCGCGCGCCGTGTGGATCGACCCGTCACGGCGGTGAGGCGCGTGATCCACGACGCGCGGGCGATGCGTCTGCGTTCGCTGGGGCTGCGCGCCCAGGCGGATCGCACAACCGACCCGCGCGTGCTGGACCATCCGTCTGTGTGCGAAGGGCTGGGAAAGCCGGGAGCGTCGGACCTGCTCGAGCTGGTGCGTGGCGCCCGACGGACTCCGCCGCCCGATGCGGACGCCGAGCGGGCGCGTAGCGAGGCGTACCACTTGCTCGTGTCGCGTGCGTCGCTCGCGATCGCGGGGCTCAGCGATCACGGGGCCTCGGCAACGGCGCTGGAGGAGATCGAGCGCGATCTGCGATGGGCCGCGCGCGTCAAGACGGAACTCATCCGGGCCCAGCTGGGCACCATGGCGCGGACGCTCGACTCGGTTCTGGGCCGCCCCTTGGAGGACGTGCGGAGCGCGGCGCTGATCGCGCTGATGGGCCCGGCAATCGGCGCGGCGGGCGCGGGCGTCGATGCGTTCGAACCCGCGCACGGCGGGCGCCTCGCCGGCGCCGTGGTGCTGGGCGTGACGCGCATGGCGACCGCGTGGCAGCGCACGCACGCCGAGGAACTGGGCGGCACGCGGACGGGCACGCGTGCGGCGTCGATCCTGGGCTCGGGCGTGCGGATCGCGGACTGGACGCGCCACGTGTGCGCCTGGCAGTCGTGGCGCGGGAGCGCGTGGCTGGAGCCCCCGGCGCGTGCGCGTGACGGGCTCGATCGCCTGAACGAGCGCGATCGGGAGGTGCTGGAGCGGCGGTACGGGCTGGGCCCAAGGCCACACACGCTGGCGGAACTGGCGGCGTTCCTCGGGCTGCCGCTCGTGAAAGCGGTGGGGGTGGTGAGGGGGGCGGAGAGAGACATCGTCGGGTCGACGGGAATCCGCGCGGACCAATGATGCAGCAGCAGGCGGGGTTCGGACTTCACGCGTTCTTGCCGGTCGACTCGCAGCGGACGATGCGGTAGCCCACGTCCAATGCGTCCAGCGAGAGCAGCGGGCGGTTGCGCTCGGCCCAGCGGCCGCTCGAAAGGTCGGCGTGCAGCCTTGCCAGGCCCGGGCGGGCGTCGATCCTCGCGAAGCTGGAGATGGCCTCTCGCCGCTCCGCGTCGAGATAGCACTCGGGCCTCCGCCAGTACGCGCAGAGGAAGCCGTCGATGCAATCGTGCGGCACGGGAAGGGGCTGTGTGCGCACGCTCCATTGCCGCTCTCTGGTCAGGCGCTGGAGCATCGCCACCAGGGCGTCGCCGCTGGGGAAGATCGTGCGATCGTGAGCGAGGATCTCGGGGAAGTAGTCTTGCGTGAGCCAGAATGGTGCGGCGTTGGGGATCCACGTGAGCAGAACGACGCGCCGGCGCGCAACGCGGACCATCTCGCCGAGCCCGCGCTCAAGGTCCGTCCAGTGGTGGGCGCTGAGAATCGCCATAGCGGCGTCGACCGAGGCCGTCGCCAGGGGCAGCGCTTCGGCCGAGCCCTTCAGGCAGGGCGCGGCGTCCGCGGGGCGCTGGCGGATCATTACTTCGGAAGGCTCAACGGCGACAACGGTTCGCGCGGGCGGCTCGTAGGAGCCCGCGCCGGCGCCGATGTTCGCCACGCTGGCGGCGTCGCCGAGCGCCGCGTTGATGGCCGACGCAATCCGATGATCGGGCCGGCGAAATATCGAGTACCGGCGCCCGATGCTGTCGTAGAGTGGCATTCGTGGCGCCCTTGGCGTCCGCGTTCGCGCGGGCGTCTGCGTGCATCACTGTAGTTCGATGCGCGGAACACGCGATCGTCGGGGTTTGGTCGCCATTTCGAGACATCCCGCACGCCAGACAACCGCTGTTTCCCGTACACTCTCCGCCCTATGCACCCCTCGGCGATCGGCCCATTCCAGATCGAACGCGAGCTCGGGCGCGGCGGCATGGGCGAGGTGTACCTCGCCCGCGACACTCGCCTGGAGCGGGCTGTGGCGATCAAGGCGATGCCGCCCCACCTGGCGTCGGACCCTGATCGTCTGGCGCGGTTCCAGCACGAGGCGAAGGTGCTCGCGTCGCTGAACCATCCCGGCATCGGCGCGATCTACGGGCTGGAGGAGGCCGGGGGGAACCAGTACCTGATCCTGGAGTACATCGAGGGCGAGACGCTGGGCGAGCGTCTGTCGCGGGGGCCGATGGCGATGGACGAGGCGCTGCCCGTGGCGGCGCGCGTGGCCGAGGCGTTGGAGGTGGCGCACGAGAAGGGTGTGATCCACCGCGACCTGAAGCCCGCGAACGTGATGGTGACGCCCGAGGGCGTGGTGAAGGTGCTGGACTTTGGGCTCGCGCGGATGACCGAGGGTGCGCCCTCATCCACCAACGCGATGGGGCGGCCCGACTCGCCGACGCTGACGTCGCCGGCGCGGATGCACTCGCCCACGATCCCGGGCGTGATCATGGGCACGGCGGGGTACATGAGCCCCGAGCAGGCGCGGGGCAAGGCGGTCGACAAGCGCTCGGACATCTTCAGCTTCGGGTGCGTGCTCTACGAGATGCTCACGGGCGCGCAGCCGTTCCGCGGGGAGACGGTGGCGGATGCGATCGGCGCGACGCTGCACAAGGAGTCGGACCTCAATCTCTTGCCGCCGAGCACGCCACAGCGTGTGCGCGACCTGCTGACGAGCTGCCTGGCGAAGGACCGGAAGAACCGGCTGCACGACATCGGGGATGCCCGTCTCGAACTCGAACGCGCGATCGCGGGACGGGAATGGACAGGAGCGGGCGGGTCTGCGCCGGCGACGAAAGGCAAGCGGTTCGTTGGAGTGGTTGCCGCGTGCGCGATCGCGCTCCTGGCCGGCGGGATCGGGTGGTACGCGGCGGGTCGTGTCGTGCGCCCCGTGCCGACCGCATCGCAGCAGGCGTACCACGTGTCGACGACCATCCCGAGCAAGCACTTTCTCCAGGCGCTCGTCGGCATCTCCCCCGATTCGAGGTTTCTGGTCTATACCGCGTGGCCGGAACTGGAGCCCGAGAGCACCAAGGCCCAAGGCGTGCTCGTCGTGCGTCGGCTCGATCGCGACGAAACCAGTGTCATCGAAGGCACCGAAGGCGCCAGAAGCGCCGGATTGTCACCGGACGGGCGCTGGGTCGCGTTCTCCTGCGCGAAGGACCGCGCCGGCACCAAGTTCACCCTCAGGAAAGTCGCGCTGGACAATGGGCGACCTTCGGGCAAGCCGGAGACCATCTGCGATCTGGCGCAGGGAACACAGTTCTCAGTCGGTTGGGCGTCGGACCACGAAATTGTGTTCTCGCCGCAGTCCGAGCAGACCATCTCCGCCGTGGCGGCATCCGGCGGCGAACCAAGGGTCGTCGTCCGCAAAGAACGCTCCGAAGGGCTTGAGGGTTGGGATTGCTTTGTTCCCCTGCCCGCTGGGCAGTCCGTGCTCGCCACGCACTACTGGATCGCGGGCGAGAAGATCAAGTCGAATACCGAAGTCATCGAGCTTGCGACTGGAAAGCGCACAATCGTGCTCCCCGACGCGGGAGCCGCCCAACTCGTGACGGACGCCGTTCACGGGGGATATGTACTCGTGGCACTGCGAGCCGACCAGAGTGCTCTGGTTGCGGTGCGGTTTGATTCGGGCACCCTGCGCACGGTCGGCGACCCCGTGAGGGTGTGGAGCGGCAACGCCGTCAACCAGTTTGTGCTCTCACCCGGCGGCACGCTCGCGTTATCGACGCGTCCTTCGGAATCTTCGGATCGACGCCTGGCGTGGCTCGACGACAAGGGGCAACCGCAACCCGTCCCGGGTCCGGCGCGAGCCTTCTCGGAGATCGCCATCTCTCCTGACGGCGGGCGTGTGCTGGCAAACCTTGAAGTGAACAGCCCGGGTGAGCTGAGTTCCGAGTTGTGGATGCAGGACCTGACACGCCGGACTTCCACACGGATCCCTATTCCGGGCGTCGCGATTGGCGTGATGTGGAGCCCGAACGGGCAGCGGATCGTGCACGGCGCTTACGCCGCGGATGAGTTTTCGATCGTGGAACGCCCGGCGAGCGGATCGGGCGATTCCGTCAAGATGTTCCAGAGTCCGCTCGCTCGGCAATCGGTTTTGATTCCCTCGGCGTGGTCACCGGATGGAAAGATCCTGGCGATCGTCCAGCAGGACATGAAGACCAACTCGAGCGATGTGTTGATGCTTGAGCAGGAAGAAGGAAGCGGCGCGGGGGCGAAGTGGAAGGCCACGCCCTACCTGAACTCCCCGGCCGACGAGCACGCGCTGCGATTCTCCCCCGACGGCAAGTGGGTGGTGTTCTGCTCGGTCCAGTCCGGGCGGCACGAGTTGTACGTACAGCGATTCACGGGTGCCGGTTCGGGTGCCGAGGACGCGAAGTCCGGCCGCGTGCAGATCTCGACCAACGGGCACGACGGTGCCGCCTGGTGGAGCCCCGACGGCAAGGAGATCCGCTTCGTCGACGCCGAGAAACAGGTCGTGAGCGTTGACGTGAAGACCGAGCCAACGTTCTCCGTCTCGACTCCCAAGGTGCTCTACAGCGTCAAGGAACTGAAAACGAGAAACGCTGCGTGGAGCCCCGACGGACGCCTGATGGTCATCCTGCAGGGCGAGAGCGAACTCTCAACCCGCATCGACCTCGTCGTGAACTTCCTCGACGAGCTGCGGGCGAAGGTCGCCGCGGGCAAGTGAGGCCCGATCACTTTGCGGGGGGGAGCGTCCTGTCGCGAAGGTCGCGGGCGCGCGAGAGCAGCTCGCTCTCCTGATCGCGCGTGAGCGACGCGGGCGAAGGGGTAAGCGTGAACGTCCACGTCTTGGTCGTGGTGAGCGGCACGGGCAGGGCCGTCGCGACGAGATCGATCGGCGGGATCTCGTAGATCGGCGTGCTGGCGCGCCGGCCCGAGGACACCGACTCGAATCCCTCCTTGCGGACCTGCACGTCGAACGAGCCGTAGTAGTCAAACGAGGTGGTCAGCGGCGTGCGCCCCACCTCGGTGTCGTTGATGGTCACCAGCGCGCCCGGCGGATCGGAGACGACGGAGATCCGGCGCTCCAGGCACGCCGAGAGGATCGGCAGGGGCAGCAGGATCAGCGCGGCGCGGGTCATGGCTTGGGATCCTCGCCCGGGAGCGGGCCCGTGAGGCGGGCGACGTTGATCGAGCGGACCGTGGGCTTGCTCGCGCCGCCGGCACCACCGGCGGGCGTGGGCGTCACGATGAACTTGGGCTTGGCGGGGGGTGGGCCGAACGCGGGCGTCGCCCCGGGCGCCGCGAGAGAAGGAGCAGGAACAGCCTGCGGCGCGGGCTTGCGCGCGGGGGCGGCGGGCGCCGCGGGCTGGGGCTGGGCGTGATTGCCCGGAGCGTGGGGCGATGTCGGGGTCGCACGGGGGTGATGGTCGAACTCATCGCCGCGGAAGAGCGAGCCGAGGTAGACCCGACGGACGAGCTCGTTGTTGATGAGGTCGCGGGGCGTGCCCTCGGCAAAGACGCGTCCCTCGTCGATGATGTAGGCGCGATCGCACACGCGCAGCGTCTGCTGGACGTTGTGGTCGGTGATGAGGCACGCGATGCCGCGCGACGCAAGCGAGCGGATCTCGCGCTGCAGGTCCTCCACGGCGATGGGGTCCACGCCGGAGAAAGGCTCGTCGAGGAGGATGATGCGAGGATCGGTGATGAGCGATCGCGCGATCTCGAGCTTGCGCCGCTCGCCGCCCGAGCAGGTGCGCGCGGGGTGGTTGGCCTTGTGGGTGAGCCCGAACTGGGCGAGCAGCTCGGCGCAGCGCTTCTTGCGGGCGGCGCGGGAGAGGGGCAGCGTTTCGAGGATCGCGATGAGGTTCTGCGCGCACGTCATGCGCCCGAACACCGAGGGCTCCTGCGAGAGATAGCCCATGCCCAGGCGCGCCCGCTGGTACATCGCCAGCCCGGTCACGTCGTGGTCGTCGAAGAGCACCCGCCCCTCATCGGCGTCGATCATGCCGATGGACATGCGGAACGAGGTGGTCTTGCCGGCGCCGTTGCGCCCGAGCAGCCCGACGATCTCCGAGGGCGAGACACGGAACGACACGCCGTTGACGACGGTGCGCCCGGCGTAGGTCTTCTTCAGGCCCTGGGCTTCGAGGAGGGACACGGTCGGAGTTTAGGGAGGAAGGCACCCGGGCATCGGGGACCCCCGGGGCGTGAGGCGTGGCGCACGGGAATCGCTAGGATGGCATCGAGGGCCCATGCAGACGCTCAAGGGCATCCCGGTTTCGCCTGGCGTGGTCGTTGGGCGTGTGTTCACGCTCGATGATGAGCGTCATCGCATTCCCAAGCGGCAGATCGCCGGCGGGGCGGTGGCGGCGGAGGTCGTGCGCCTGGAGGGGGCGCTGGCGGCATCGCGGGAGGAATTGGCGCGGGTGCAGCGGAGCGCCGAGGCGCAGATGGGCGCCGAGGCCGCCAAGATCTTTCTCTTCCACATCGGGATGCTCTCGGACAAGAGCCTGATCGGTCCCATGCGCGCGATGGTGGAGCAGGAGCGGGTGACCGCCGAGTACGCGGTGTGGAAGACCCTGACCGACTGGCAGGCGCGATTCCAGTCGATGCGGGACTCGGCGTTCACGACCAAGGCCAACGACCTGCAGGACCTGGCGTCGCGCGTGCTCCGCCAGCTCATCGGCGAGCACACCTCGCGCCTCAACGAATTGCACCACGAGGCGGTGGTGGTGGCGACGGACCTGACGCCCTCGCAGACGGCGGGGTTCGATCGCGAGAAGGTCGTGGCGTTCGTGACGGACCTGGGCGGACGCACGAGCCACACGTCGATCGTGGCGCGGGCGCTGGGCATCCCCGCGGTGGTGGGGTGCGGGGACATCACCCGCGTCGCGGGCGACGGGAGCGCGATCATCGTCGATGGCGATCGCGGCGTGATCATCGTCGATCCCGAGCCGGCGCAGATCGAGGAATACAAGGCGATCCTCGAGCAGCGCCGCCTGTTCAAGCTCTCGCTCGACGAGCTCGCCACACTCCCCAGCGTGACCCGCGACGGCACGCCCATCGAGCTCCTGGGAAACATCGAGTTCCCCGAGGAGGTGCCGACGGTCTTCGGGTGCGGGGGCGCGGGCGTGGGCCTCTATCGCACGGAGTTCCTGTACCTGACCAAGGAAGAGGAGCCGACGGAGGAGGAGCACTTCAAGGCGTACAGCGAGTGCGTGCGCCTGTGCAACGGGCGTCCGCTCGTGATCCGCACGATGGACCTGGGCGCGGACAAGTACACGCAGCGCCAGGCGGAGAACCCCGAGCGCAACCCGTTCCTGGGTCTGCGGAGCATCCGCTACTGCCTCAAGAGCCTGCCGATGTTCAAGGCGCAGCTGCGCGCGATCCTGCGCGCCTCGGCGATGGGCCCGATCAAGATCATGTTCCCGCTGGTCACGAGCCTGCCCGAGCTGCGCCAGGCCAAGTGGGTCGTGCGCGAGGTGATGGAGGACCTGTTCGAGGAGGGGCTTGGGTTCGATCCCAAGGTGCCCATGGGGATGATGGTCGAGGTTCCCTCGGCGGCGCTCATGGCCGACCAGTTCGCCGCGGAGGTCGATTTCTTCTCGATCGGGACCAACGACCTGGTGCAGTACACGCTCGCGGTGGACCGCACGAACGAGCGCGTGGCGGCGTTATTCTCCCCCACGCACCCGGCGGTGGTGAAACTGATCAAAGACGTGGCCCGGGTGGGCCGAAGAAGGGGGGTGCCGGTGAGTTGCTGCGGCGAGGCCGCGGGCGACCCGGATTACGCCCTGTTGCTGATCGGGATGGGTTTGCGTACCCTTTCGGCGACGGCCGGCTCGATCCCCCAGCTCAAACGCCTGGTGCGGAGCGTGACGATCGAGCAATGCGAGCGGATCGCCCGACGGGCGCTCTCGTTCGATTCCGACGCCTCGGTCGCGGGTTTCCTCCGCGATCAGGCGAGAAAGATCATTCCCGAAGCGTTCGACGGCCGGGCATCGGAAGGCTGACGGCGTCGAAGCACGGGCGCGGGGTGGATCGGGGTGTTCCCGGTCCGCTCGCCCGGCGTTTCGGGAGAAGGACTTCGCGGCGCGTCGCCCATGGGCGGCGCGTCCTCCGGCGGGTTCCTCGCGGCTCACCCTGACGCCCTCGGCGCCAGGGGTTCACGGGCGGGGGGACCCCGGCGCACGCTCGATGCCCCTCGGGGCGCGGGCGTGGGCGCACGGGCGGTCGGGCGTAGGGCCCGATCCTGAGGCGCGCTCCGCGGGAGCGCGCCCGCCCCGGTTCCGGCGGGCGACGCTGGCGTCATGGGCTCCTCGGCGCGATCAGGGCGTGAGCTCCCGATCCGTGCGGACTCCCTGCTCCACCACTCGCAATTCGTCCACGACCCAGCGCCGCGCCAACGCGCGGGATGTTGTCGTGGCGCCGCGAGCGGAGCGGGGGCACGCGTTTGGGACGCGCCCACCCCGCGACGCCTGAGGCGTGCGCGGGATTGCATGAAGGGTTCGTGAAGCATGGCTCCAAGGACACGATCGAACAAGACCAAGAGCGCCGCGGCGAGCGCGGAGGCGAAGGCGGCGGCCCACGCGGCCTCGCAGATGCTCATCTCCTACACGCCGGGCGAGGAGTGCCGCGTCGCCGTGGTCGAGGGCGGGCAGCTCGAGGAATTCCACGCCGAGCGCGCGAGCAACATCTCGCGCGTGGGCAACATCTACGTGGGCACCGTGACGAACGTTGAGCCGGCGATCCAGGCGGCGTTCATCGATTTCGGGATCGAGCACCACGGGTTCCTGCACGTGTCGGACGTGCACCCGCGGTACTTCCCGGGCGAGAGCGAGGAGGACACGACCGAGTCGATCGGGCGCAAGACGCCGCGCCGCGAGCGCCCGCCGATCCAGCGGTGCTTCCGCCGGGGCGACCAGGTCGAGGTGCAGGTGCTCAAGGAGGGCGTGGGCACCAAGGGCCCGACGCTGACGAGCTACCTGAGCATCCCGGGGCGCTTCCTCGTGATGATGCCCCAGATGGACAAGGTGGGGGTGTCCCGCAAGGTGGAGGACGAGGACCAGCGCCGCGAGATGCGCGAGATCCTCGACCAGCTCGAGCTGCCCGAGGGCTTCGGGTTCATCCTGCGCACCGCGGGCATGGACCGCACCAAGCTCGAGCTCAAGCGGGACCTTGCATACCTCCAGCGCCTGTGGAAGGACATGGAGACCCGCAAGGCCTCGGGCAACAAGCCCAGGCTCCTGTACAGCGAGAGCGACCTGCTCGTCCGCGCGCTGCGGGACATCCTCGCGCCCGAGATCGAGGAAGTCATCATCGACAACGAGCTGGCGCTGACGCGCGCGGCACGCTTCCTGAAGATCGTCGCCCCGCGCAGCAAGGTGCGCCTCCTGCAGTACCAGGGGCACACGCCGCTCTTCCACGCCTTCGGCGTGGAGCAGCAGATCGCCCAGATCCACGCGCGCGAGGTGCCCCTGCCCTCGGGCGGGCGCATCGTGATCGACGAGACCGAGGCGCTGGTCGCGATCGACGTGAACTCGGGCAAGAGCCGCGAGAGCCGCGACGCCGAGACCAACGCCTACCACACGAACCTGGAGGCGGTGGACGTGATCTGCCGCCAGCTCAAGCTGCGGGACCTGGGCGGGATCGTGATCAACGACCTGATCGACATGCGCCACGCCTCGCACCGCAAGGACGTCGAGGCCCGCTTCCGGGAGCGCCTCAAGCGCGATCGGGCCAAGACCACCGTGCTGAGCATCTCCGACTTTGGGATCCTGGAGATGACCCGCCAGCGCATGCGTGGCAGCCACGAGTCGATCCACTTCGCCGAGTGCCCCACGTGCCACGGGCGCGGGCTCCTGCAGAAGCCGGACTCCGTCGCCGCCGACGGGCTGCGGAACCTGGCGGCGCTGCTGGGGCAACCCCGCGTGAGCAAGGCGGAGATGGTGGTGGGCCCGCGCGTCGCCGGCGAGCTGCTCTCGGGGCGTCGCAAGACGCTGGGCAAGATCGAGCGTTCCACGGGCAAGGCGGTCGACGTGCGCGTGCTCGAGAGCGCGCCGATGGACCGCGTGTCGTTCTACGCGTACGACGAGCAGGGCGCGGACCTGGAGCTCGATCGTCTGCCCCCCGTGCCGCCGCCCAAGGACCTCAAGGAGTGGGCCTTCTCCTCCAAGGACGACGAGGAGAGCTGGGCGGTGGACGTGAAGGACGAGCACAAGCCCGAGGCCGAGCCCGAGTTCACCGAGTCCGAGCAGGCGGAGATCGCCGAGACGCCCGTGCACCCCATCGAGCTCGACGAGGAGTTCGAGGACGCGCCGGGATTCTCGCCCTCGGCGCCCGCGGGGCAGCCCAACGGCGAGCAGGGCGGCGGCCGCCGGCGCCGTCGTCGGCGCGG
>CAYNSB010000047.1:0-25494 GCA_964399625.1 uncultured Phycisphaeraceae bacterium | reverse complement strand
GACCAGCACTCGGGCGTCGTGCACATGGAGCCGGGCGGGTTCAACCCCTACAAGATCGGCGTCGAGCTCTTCAAGGACATCGAGCGCCGGTGGAACCGTGGGCAGCACGGGCACGCCTGGGACTCGCTCGAGGGCGTGGGCGACAAAGAGGCCTACGACGACAAGAGCATGAAGGGGCGCGACAAGATCTTCGAGGTGCGCCGCATCTACAACGATGTGACGTTCATCGAGGAGTTCCTCACCCCCGAGTTCATGGACCGTCACAAGATGTACCAGTGGAAACGCGACGCGAGCTCGGGCGAGCTGCGCATCGTCTCGCGGGACACGGAGCGCGTGAAGCAGGTGCTCCTCCACCACCTCACCAACCGGGGCGAGCCGTTCATCCACGTCGCCGATGGGAACTACCTCAATCGCGGCGAGCTGTACCTGGCGCACCAGTGGACCGGGCTGGAGGTCGATATCGCGCGGGCCGGGCAGGTGATGCAGGCGTTGCGGCGCATCTGGGGCCGACCCGTGCACCTGCAGGCTCGCGTGAGCGATGAGATGTGGCTCTATTCGCTGGGCGAGGCGAGCGGCAAGGGCGAGAAGAACGGCGCGGACGTGAAGCGCGAGAAGATCGGCGACGAGACGCCACCGCCGGCGCACGTGATCTAGCACTCCCGCAGTGCCCTCCCGCGACGGATGGGCCCGCCCGGCGCATCCCACGGGATCGCCATGCCAACCTCCATGCGTATTGCCGTCGTCGTCGCGGCCCTGATTCTCGCGCCGCTCGGTCTCGCGCAGAGCGCGCAGCCCGGACCCTTCGCAGGCGAGGATGTGACACTGCCGGCGCCGCCGCCGGAGCGGTTCGTCCCGCTCGCCGACCCGACGCCGATCCCGCGCAGCAGTTGGAAGAGGTACTTCACGCGCGACGCACTCGATCGCGTCGTGGTGTTCTATGTGCGCACGCCCAGCGAGCAAGCGAAGCCGGACGCTCCATCGCTGCCCGTTGTCGTGTTCGTGCAGGGCTCGGGCTCGCAGTCCGTCTTCACGCGCGTGGACACATCCGACGGCGTGCGTTACTCGGCGTCGGGCGGGCAGGGCTCCCTGGCGCAGGCGTGCGCGGGGCGTGCGATCGTGGTGATCGCGGAAAAGGTCGGCGTTCGCTTCGCCGAGAACCCCGAGCACCCGGGCGGCGCGGAGGGCGGCTCACCGACGTTCCGCCAGGAGCACACGCTCGATCGCTGGTCCGCCGCGGTGGGCGCCGCGCTCAGGGCCGCGCTCGCGCTTCCGCACGCCGATCGCACGCGCGTGCTCGTCGCGGGGCACAGCGAGGGCGGGCTCGTCGCGTGCAAGGTCGCCGCGGACAACCCGGAGGTGACGCACGTCGCGACACTCGCCGGCGGCGGTCCGACGCAGCTCTTCGATCTCGTCGAGCTGGCCCGCCGCGGCGACATGTGCGGCGGCGGCACCGGCGGCGACGAGTGCGCCGCTCGCATGTACGCGATGTGGGACGAGGTGCTCAAGGACCCCGACTCGAGCGATCGCTTCTTCCTGGGGCATCCGCACCGACGCTGGAGCTCCTTCCTCAGGACGAGCCCTTCGGAGCAGCTCGAGCGCACGCATGCACGCGTGTTCATCGCGCAAGGCACGGAGGACCGGGCCGTGTTTCCGGCGGGGGCCGACATGCTCTACGCGACGCTCAGGGCCCGCGGGCGAGATGTGACCTATGCGCGCGTGGAGGGGGACCACGGATTCATGAAGCCCGGCGCCGACGGCGCGCCCGACGTCGCGGGTTGGCAGGCGATGCACGATCGCGTCGCGCGTTGGTTCCTCGAGCCCTGACGGGCGGCGCTCGAGCTCTCACCCAGTGTTCGGGCGACACCGAGGCTCTGCGTCGCCGCCTCGACGTGCTCGGATCGCCCGTCCCGTTCGTATCGGGGCATCAGCGCGAGTTTGCCGGCGCGCGTCCCGACCACACGCGCGTGTCGAGCGACACACGCCCGGGCTCCTCCTGCCACGGGAACATGGGGCGCGGCCACGCGGAGCGGAACCCGCGCGCGTCCACACGCACGATCCCAAGCCGGAGAATGCCCGAGGGCTCGATCGCCCCGGCGGGCACGGGCACGATCGCCGTCCATCGATCCGACGAGACGTTCACGCTGCCTTGCCCCGGCGCGGGCCCGCGCACCGCCTCGAGCGTGCCGTCGCGCGACGCGCGGACCACGCTCACCGGAGTTCGGCACGCGCCAAACCACAGCTCGACGTGATCGTCCGCGCGGGCGTCGCCCGGGTCGAACGCGCACTCGACGAGCACGGCCCAGGAGTCCTGTGTGTCGCGATGCACCAGCGCCGCCGTCGACCAGCGCCTTTCGGGCGACATGGTGGAGTCGGGCCTGGCCCGCACGAACGCTTCCATGGTCCAATCGAACGAGAACGGAGCGAGCCGTCGCCCCGGGGGGCTCACGGGCAGGGGCGCGGGCAGCGCCTCGAGCTTTGCGCTCCAGTCCCCCACGTGCGCCGTGAATGACACGCCCCGCGAACTCTCATTGCCAACCGGCAGCGGCGCCGCGAGCGTGCGTGCCGAACTCCCGGCGAGCGGTTCCAGGTCCGGGGCCTGCGCGTCGTCAACCCCGACCCACGCGATGGCCGCCCGGCGGGACAGATTCACCAGCATCGCGGTGGACACCGCGCCGCCGGTCCGCGCGTCCACCTGCCCCGCGTCGTCGATCACGTGCGCCACCGCGGGCGGGAGCCCGTCCAGGAACGACTGCGCCCGCGCCGCCCGGTCCGGCGGCGAGAGCGTCGGATCGAGCAGGTCGGAGAGCAGCGTCGCGAGTTGCGCCTCGGTGCCGGGCAGGATGGGCGCCACGCTCTCGCCGTCCATGATCACCGCCGACGCCAGACGCCGGCGCAGGTGCATCGAGAGGTCGGGGTGCTGGATGTAGAGCCACGCGAGCGCGACCTGCCAGCGGGCCTGCATCTGGTCGCCCAAAGCCTGCAGCGCGCGATCGGAGTTGCCCGCGCCGCCCGTGGCGGGCGTGAACGGGAAGATGGGCGCCAGCCCCTCGGTGAGCAGCGCGTAGCGCCAGCGTCGGAGCGGCGACGCCGCGTCCGGGCGCGCCAGTTGATTGAGCGTGAGGTTGGTCGCCTGCGCCCCGGCGGTCGCGGGCCAGGGCAGCGCCGTGGGCGCGATGATCGCGGGCTCGGCGATCGGATTGATCGGCACGCGCACGCGCCCGAACCACAGCCCGCTGCCGGGCGAATCCTCGGGCAGGTCCACCAGCGCGAACCATCCGCCGTTCACGCCCTCGGGCACCCGCGCGTAGCTCGGCGTTGCGGACCAGCGCCCGGGATCGGGCAGCCACAGGCGACGCTCGGGCACCGCGGGCGCCGAGCCGATCCAGAAGACCGGCGCTTCGAGCGTTCGGCCATCGTCCAGTCGCAGCGGGATCGTCGGTGGGATCTTGGCGCTGCGCGGCGCCTCGAGAGGAATCACCAGCGTCCGCCCACGCACCGCGTCCAATCGTGACTCCATCGGACGCGGCACCGAACTATCCGAGCGCCCGCGCCCCGATGGCGCACGCGCCGCGGGCGACGCGGCGGGCGCTCCACCAAGGGGGATGGCGTCGTCGGGAGATGGCTTGGCCGAGATGGCTGGCGTCTCGGGCGTTCGCGCGCGAACAACACCCGGCGCACTCCGCGCGGGCGGATCGCTCGCCTCGATCGGGCGCGGCGCCGCTCGTCGCCCGCACGCGGATGCGAGCAGGCACATCGCAAGGATGGCAAGCCTGGACACGTTCACGCGGGCAATTATCGCCGCGATCAAACGCACGCGAGCGGCGATTCCCAACCTCGCGCCCGTTATCGCACGCCGAGCAACTCGATCTCGAACACCAGCGTGCTGTTGCCGGGGATGATCACCTTGCCCCCGTCGCGGATGTCCTGCGAGCCGTAGCCCAGGTGGGGCGGGATGGTCAGCTTCCGCTTGCCCCCCACCTTCATGCCCGGGATGCCCTGCTGCCAGCCCGCGATGAGGCGGTTGAGCGGGAACTCGGCCGGCTGCCCCCGGGAGTAGCTGGAGTCGAACTCCTGCCCGTTGGTGAGGGTGCCCTTGTAATGGATCTTCACCGTCGCACCCTTGGGGCACTCGGCCCCGGAGCCCACGGTCAGGTCCTCGATCTGCAGGTTCGCGCCATCGCCCGGAAACTTCATCGACAGCCTTTCGAGAAGAAGCGGAGCCCGCGGCAATCAACCGCGAGCTCCGTGTGGATCGACCTTCGATCGAACGCTCGGATTACTTCACGTCCTTGAGCTCGATCAGGAACACGAGGTTGCTCTTGCTCGGGATCAGCGGCTTGCCGTCCGGGCCGGGAATCTCGCGCTCGCCGTACGCGAGCTGGTACGGGATCGTCAGCCGGCGGACGCCATTGACCTTCATCCCGGGGATGCCCATCTGCCAACCCTGGATGAGGCTGCGCAGCGGGAACGTCACGGCGTCCTTCTCGCGCGTGGAATCGAACACCTTGCCATCCATGAGCGCGCCGTTGTAGTGGATCGTCACCGTGCCGCCCACCGGGCACTCCTTCCCGTCGCCCTCCTTGAGGTCCTCGATGAGGAGCTTGATCTCGCTGGTCTTGACGGCCTTGGCCGGGGTCTTGCCATCGGCGATATCGAAGATCGGCGATCCCACGCCCTTGGAAGCCTCGGCGGGCTTTGCGTCCGCGGGCTTGGCCTCGCCCGGCTTGACCTCGGCGGGCTGGGCCGCGGGCTTGGGCGCGTCGGCGGGCTTGGGCTGCGCGGCCGGCTGGGCCGCGGGCTTCTCCTCACCCTTGCCGGCGCCCGGCTGCGCGATCGCGACGGTCAGCCCGGAGAGGGCGACCAGGGTGGAGAGGGCGAGCACATTGAGCTTCTTCATCGATCGGACCTTTCGTTGCGGGGACGTGCCTCCGCGCTGGTGCGGGACGCGATGGTAGGTGCGACGCGCCCCGATTTGAACGGTTCCCGATCAGGTCCCGCATCCTGCCGCTATCGTTCAACGCATGCCCGATCACGTCCCCACCATCGCGATCACCATGGGCGACCCGGGCGGCATCGGACCCGAGGTGATCGTCAAGTCCCTGGCGGACGGGACCCTCGGCGCGCGCTGCGTGGTCCTCGGGCCCGAGCGGGCGCTACGCCTGGCCGCGGACCGCGCGGGCCTCGCATCGTTTTGGACCAGCGTTTCCCACGACCCGGAGCACTGGCCGCGCTCGGGCGTTCTGGTGATCGATGAACCCGCCGATGACGAGGTGCTGAGCCACGCCCCCACCGGAGGGGGCGGCGCGCTCTCCTTCGCGCTCGTCGAGCGCGCGATCTCCATGGCGATGAGCCCCCGAAGCGACCCGGCGCATGCGCACGCCATTGTCACGGGCCCAATCAGCAAAGAGGCGTGGGCCCTGGCGGGCCAAGCGCAGTTCCCCGGGCACACGGAGCTGCTCGCATCGCGCGCGGGGGCGGCACGCCACGCGATGATGTTCGTGTCGCCGGCGCTGCGGGCCATCCTCGTCACGACGCACGTGCCGCTGGCGCGCGTCGCTGGTTTGCTGACGCAGGAGCGGATCCTCGAGGTGATCCGCCTGGGCCACGAGGCGTGCCTCGGATTGGGCCTCGCACGTCCGCGCCTGGCGGTGTGCGGGCTCAACCCTCACGCGGGCGAGCACGGGCTGCTGGGCGAGGAGGACGATCGAGTGATCGCGCCCGCCGTGGCGCGCGCCCGTGCCGAAGGAATGGACGTGACGGGCCCGCTGCCGGGGGACACCGTGTGGTCCAGCGCGGCGGCCCCGCCGCTGGGGCGTGGCGCGTTCGACCTGGTCGTCGCGATGTACCACGATCAGGCGCTCGCCCCGCTCAAGCTCGTCGCGTGGCGCGACGCGGTCAATCTCACCGTGGGCCTGCCCTTTGTGCGCACGAGCCCGGACCATGGCACGGCGTTCGACATCGCGGGGCGGAACCTCGCCGATCCCTCGAGCATGCGCGCCGCGATCGCGCTGGCGACGGACCTGGGCGCGCGGCGCATCCGATCGCAGGGATGAGGCCGCGGCGCACCAGCGGACGCGGGCTACGATCGCCCCGAGCGAGCACCCCCACCAATGAGCGACAGCACCACCAACGCACCGAGCGACTCGGAGCGGGCGATCGAACGCTCCTCCCAACCCGGGCAGGGCGAAAGCCCCCTGGCGGAGATCGCGCGCGTCGCGATGCCCACCGTCGCCGCGATGACCTCGTACACGCTCATGCAGTTCGTGGACAAGTGGCTGGTCTCCAAGATCGGGCCCGAGCCGATCTACGTGGGAGCGCAGGGCAACGGCGGGCTCGCCGCGTGGGTTCCCATCTCGATCTGCCAGGGCATGCTCACGATCGTCAACACCTACGTCTCGCAGAACCTGGGCGCGGGAAAGCCCGAGCGGGGGCCCGCCTACGCATGGAACGGACTGTGGATCGCGGGCGCGTACTGGCTCGTCGTGCTCCTGCCGCTCTCGCTCGCCCTGCCGATGATCTTTCGCGCCGCGGAGATCGACCCGGCGCAGGCGCAGCTCGCCGCCCGGTACGGCTCGATCCTTCTGTGGGGCGCGGTGCTGGTCATCTGGACACGATGCCTGTCGCAGTTCTTCTACGGGATGCACCGGCCGGGCGTCGTGCTGCTCTCGGGCGTCGTCGCCAACGTGCTGAATCTCGCATTCAACTACGTGCTCATCTTCGGCAAGCTGGGGCTGCCGGCGATGGGCGTCGTGGGCTCGGCGATCGGCACAGTCCTCGCGACGTTCGTGGAACTGGCAATCCCGCTGGCGTTCTTCCTGGGCCCGCGGATGAACGCCCGATGCCGCACGCGCGCGGCTTGGCGTTTCTCCGCCTCGCACGCGCGCGATCTGCTGCGCCTGGGCTGGCCCGCGGGCGTGTCGTTCGGCAACGAGATGGTCTGCTGGGGCTTCTTCATGGTGTACCTCGTGAGCCACTTCGGCGCCCAGCACGCGACCGCCGGATGGATCGCCCACCAGTACATGTCGCTCTCGTTCATGCCCGCCGTGGGCCTCTCCGTCGCGTGCACCGCGATCGTGGGACGCTGCATCGGCATGGGTCGCCCGGATCTGGCCGCGTCGCGCGCCTGGCTCATCCTGCGCGTCGCGATGGTCTACATGGGGCTGTGCGGGGTCGCGTTCGTCCTGTTCCGCGAGCCGCTCATCCGCGTCTTCATCCCCAGCGAGACCGCGCCGGCCGACGCGCTGACGCTCGTGCGATTGGGCGGGCCCATGCTCATCGCGGCGGCGGCGTTCCAGCTCTTTGACGCCGTGGGCATGACCCTCTCGGGCGCGCTCCGCGGCGCGGGGGACACCGTCTATCCCGGGGTCGTGACGGTGCTCTCCTCCTGGCTCGTGATCGTGTGCGGCGGGCTGGCGATGGTGCGCTGGTTCCCCGGGCTGGAGTCGCTGGGCCCCTGGGTGGCCGCCGCGACGTACATCGCGGTGCTGTGCGTGCTTCTGCTGGCGAGGTTCCTGAGCGGGCGATGGAAGACCATCAAGCTGGTCACGCCCCAGAAGTCGTAGCGGCCGCGGACCGTCGCAAGACGGCTTCTGGTCGGGTGGAGGATCGGTCCCTCGACTTCTAACATTCGTGCTCGACCTATCCACAACCCGTCGTGGGCGATGCCCGCCTCATCTCGCGCGAGCGGACGAGGCACGGCGGTCGGCACGACGGACGACAGGAGCGCTCGATGTCCGGTAGCGATGCGATGGACCTGGTGATCGGGGCTGGTGAGGCGCAGCGGGACGCCAAGGCCGCAGCCAAGCACCTCGAGGCGGCCCGCGCCGCGGACGCGAAGGGCGATCGTGACTCCACGATCGCCGAGTTGCGTCGCGCCGTCACGGCCGATCCCACCAACGTGCAGGCGATGTTCGACCTGGCCTACCGCCTGGACCTTGTCGGCGAGGAGGACGAGGCGGTGGCGCTTTACGAGCGCACCTGCGAGCGTCCGCCCGCGGCGGTCAACGCGCTCATCAACCTCGCGATCGTGTACGAGGACCGGGGCGACTACATGCGCTCCGAGCGCTGCCTGCGCCAGGTCCTGGAGACGAACCCGAACCACGTGCGGGCCCGCCTGTACATGAAGGACGTGCAGGCCTCGCGCGAGATGACGATCGACGACGAGGGCGATCGCGACATCATGAAGCGCAAGGCGCTGCTCGACACCCCGGTGACGGACTTCGAGCTCTCCGTCCGCGCCCGCACCGCCCTGAAGAAGATGAACGTGCGCACGCTGGGCGACCTCCTGCGCATCAGCGAGGCCGAGCTGCTCTCCTACAAGAACTTCGGCGAGACGAGCCTCGTCGAGATCAAGGAGATGCTCTCGGCCAAGGGCCTCAAGCTCGGGCAGGGCATGGACGACGCGCACCGCGCGGCCCGTCGCGCGATCGCCGAGCAGTACAAGGGCAGCGGCAAGGAGGGCATCCTCTCCAAGCCCGTGACGGACCTGGCCCTCTCCGTGCGGGCCCGCAAGGCGCTGCAGTTGCTGAACATCCAGACGCTGGGCGATCTGGCGAGCCACACCGAGGCCGAGCTCATGGGCGTCAAGAACTTCGGCGCCACGTCGCTCACGGAGATTCGCGAGCGTCTGGCCGAGCACGGCATGGGCCTTCGCACGCTCGACGCCTGATCGACAGCAACGACCCCGCGACCCCTACGACGGGCCCCCTTGGCGGGGCCCGTTTCCATTGGGCCCCTGCTCGGCCTCTCGCACCACGCTCTCATCCCGCGTGCCCGAGTCGTGGTACTGCAGGCGGGCGTTCGCGTACCGCTGGGGCGAGACGTTCAGGTCCGGCTCCTCGCCCCGCTGGTGCTGCGCGTGAAGGTGCTTCAAGAAGGGCACGCACCACTGGCACCCCGTGCCCGCCGACAGGCACTCGCTGATGAGCGAGGGCACGCTCGGGTTCTCCACCTTCAGAAACGTGCGGATCTTCCGGAGGCTCACGCGGAAGCACAGGCAGACGTGGTCGTCCGGGTCCATGGGGCAAGGGTAGAGCGCTCCCCAGGGGCCCCGGCCCGAACGAATCCCGGGATCGATCCGACGTACCCTCCACCCATGCGCATCATCGCCGGCGAGTTCCGCTCGCGCCGACTCTTCACGCCCCCCGACGACCTGGTCACGCGCCCGATCCCCGATCGCGTTCGCGAATCACTCTTTGGTCTGCTGCGCGGCAACTGCGAGGGAGCGCAGGTCTTCGACGCGTTCGCGGGCACGGGCGCGATCGGATTGGAGGCGATCTCGCGCGGCGCGGCACGCTGCGTGTTCGTGGAGCGCGATCGCCACGCCGCGAAGATGCTCCAGGCGAACATCGACGCCCTGGGCTGCGGAGATCGCAGCGAGCTCGTCGTGGGCGACGCGCTGGGCGCCGGGGCGCTGGCCCGCTGCCCACGCCCGCTGGACCTCGCCTTCTTCGATCCGCCCTACCCGCTCGTGCGCGAGCCCGTCGGCTGGACGCGCGTGCGCGAGCAGTTCCTCCGCGTCGTCGCGCTCCTCTCGGACACCGGCTTCGCGGTGCTCCGCCTCCCCCACCCCTTCGTGCACGAGGTCTCGCCCGACGGCAGCCCGATCGCGCCCGCGCCCGAGGCGGCGACCCATCGAGCCACGCCGCGCCGGAAGCGCCCGCGGGAGGATCGGTTCGACTGGCGTCGCGACGCCCAGACGCCCTCGCACGACGCCCGGGAGGAGCCGGAGCTCGACGAAGCGCCCGATGACACGCCCGCGCCCGAAACGCGAACGACGGACAAGGTCTTCCCGAGCCTGACGCTCGAGGGCGCTCGCGGGCCCGAGACCCACGTGTACCACTCCACCGCGGTCCACCTTTATATGAAGCAACGATGACCGCCGACCCGCTCAAGGACCTGAGCCCGCAGCAGCTCGAGGCGGTGACGCACGAGGGCGGACCGCTCATCGTGCTTGCGGGCCCCGGCACGGGCAAGACCCGGGTGATCACCCGGCGGGTAGCGCGCCTCGTGGCCCAGAGCGCCGCGCCCGAGTCGGTCGTCGCGGTCACCTACACCACCCGCGCCGCGGGCGAGCTCCGCGAGCGGCTGGCGGACCTGCTGGGCGGGCCGCGCGCCGACGCCGTCACGGCGCACACATTCCACGCGCTGGCGATGCGCCTGGTCCGCCGGTTCGCCGATGCGCTCGATCTTCCGTCGGAACTCACGATCATGGACGCCGCGCAGGAGCGGCGCTTGCTGCGCGAGCTCGTGCGCACGCACTCGCTCTACCCCGACCATCGCGCCGTGGGGCGCGAGACGATCATCGAGCGCGCGCGCAGCACGATCGCCCGCCTCGCCCAGCAGGCCATTTCCGCCGCCGACGCGGCACGGGTCGTGGACCAGTGGCGTCAGCGCCTGGACCGCAACGAGTTCCCCACGGAGCTGCTCCCGGACTCGTGGCAGGGCAAGCTGCCGCCCACGCTGTACGAGCGCGAGCAGCGCGCGCTGCTCAGCGCCTTCGAGTCCTCGGTCCGCCTGTACGGGCTCTTCCGCGCCTCCGCGGGCGCCCGGGGGCTGCTCACGTACGACGATCTGATCCTCCGCGCCGTCGAGCTTCTCCGCGATCACGACGCGGCCCGCGCGATCCTCCACGCCGAGTTCCGCCACTTCGTGGTGGACGAGTTCCAGGATGTCAACGCGGCCCAGATCGAGTTCCTCCGCGCGCTCGCGCCACCCACGGGCGACGCCGCGCGCGGCCCGGACCTGTGCGTCGTGGGCGACGATGACCAGGCGATCTACGCCTTCCGCGGCGCCGACGAGCGCGCGTTCCAGAAGTTCTCGCGCCTCTGGAGCAATCCGCGCACCGTGCGCCTGGAAGAGAACCGACGCAGCGCCCCGCCCATCGTCCGAGCGAGCAACGCGATCATCGGGCGCGCCCGCGCCCGCTTCGATCCCGGCAAGCTCGTCCGCCCCGCCCCGGGGCCCGAGGAGCCCACCGCCCGCGTGGAGGGCGTCGTCCTCGACGACGATGGGCAGTCCGGCGACACGATCGCGGCGATGATCCTCGCCGATCGTCACGCCTCGGCGGCGCAGTCCGGCGCGCCCCGCCCGTGGTCGGACTTTGCCGTGATCGCCCGCGCGCACGACGATCTCGATCGCGTCGCCGATGCCCTGCACGCCGAGGGCATTCCCGTGTGGCGGGGGCGCCGTCAGTCCCCGCTGGAGGACCAGGGCGTGCAGGACCTGCTGCGCTGGGCGCGCGTGCTGACGCGCGACGACCGGCACGCGCTGCAGGCCCTGCTGCTGCGTCCGCCTCGCGCGATTCCCTTTGCGCAAGCGCAATCCTGGAACGACGCGTGGGCGCGCGAGCGCGCCCTCCGCGAGGAGACACGCGAACCACGCCACGAGGGCGCCCGTGCCTTCCTTGCCTTCATCCGTGCGCAGCGCGGCGCCCACCACGAGGCCCTCGCCTCGTTCGCTCGAACGCTCGACGAGATGCAGACGCTCGCGGCCCCGGCGCCCGCCCACGAGGCCCTCGCGCAGTTGATCCGCCTCGCCGCCCTCGCCCACGCCGAGCTGCTCCCCGGCCCGGAGCGCGCCCGGCGCATCGCGAATCTTGCGGCGATCCTGCGACTGGCTCGGGAGAAGCACGCCTCGCTCGAAGAGCCCGCGGGGCTGCCCGAGTTCCTCGCCTACCTCGATGATCTGGGCAACGACGCGCGCACCCTGGCGGGCGAGGACCATCTGGACGCCCAGGACTCGACCGACGCGCCCGATCGCGAAGCCGTGACCCTCGTCACGGCGCACTCGGCCAAGGGCCTGGAGTTCGACACCGTCTTCGTGATCAAGGTCCGCCCCCGAGGCTTCCCCGGCCACAAACAGGGCGAGCCCGACCTGCCCGACTGGTTCACCGCGGACCCGAGCGATGCGCGCACCAGCTCCGATCGCTTCGTTGATGAGCAGCGCCGTCTGTTCTACGTCGCGATCACACGCGCCGAGCGACGCCTCGTGCTGCTCGCCAAGAACAAGAAGAGCCGTGGAAAGGCGATCGATTACTTCGAGGAGCTCACGCTCGACGAGAAGGGGATCGTCGAGGTGATCTCGGGCGCGGACGCCATGGCGCACGCGGCACGCCTGGGCGTTCGTGTCGCCTCCACGCTCGCCTCCGACCCGCCCCATGCCGATCTCGGCACGCGGCAGCAGCGCCGGCGTGATCTGCTCGAGCGGGCCCGGCGCGAGGCCCGCCTGCTCGCCGCCGACGCCCTCGACGAGGCCAGCCGCCCCGAGGCCCTCGACGCCGCACGCTCGCGCCTGGATGAGTCCGCGCTCCGCCTGGCGATCATCGCCTCGCTCGAGGGGTCCGCCGGCGAGGACTCGCCCCCCGCGCTGCCCGCGTGGATCGAGAGCGCCCCCGATCCGCTGCGCGTGTTCGTGCGCCGCCTGCTCGATGCGTGGGGCAGCGGCGAGCCGGATCGCCCGCGCGTCTTCCCGCCGCTCCCGCCGCCGCTGCGCCTGAGCTACTCGCACGTGGAGGAGTACCGGCGCTGCCCGCGCTGCTTCTACCTCCGACGCATCCTCCGCTGGCCCGAGGAGTCCGGGCGCGAGCAGACGCTGGGAACCGTCGTGCACGAGGCGCTCGCGGCCTACCACGAGGAGCGCCTGCACGCGCTCGCCGACTCGCGCCCGATGCCGGGCACAGACTGGGCCCTGCGCCGAGTCCGCGATCGCTTCTTCGCCCGATCCCTCGGCCCGCCCGATCGCGATGAGCTCGATCGCGCGCTGGCGCAGGTTCGCGCCGCGTGCGAGGACCTCCCCGAGCCCGGCGAGCAGGTCGAACGCGTCGAGTTCTTCATCCGGTTCCCGTACGCGCACGCGGGGCAGACGCACCACTTCGAGGCCAAGCTCGACCGCCTCGATCTCATCCCGGACGCGCCCGGGCACCGCATCATCGACTACAAGACCGGGCACCCCTCGCCACGCCTGCTCTCCCCTGAACGCACCGATCTCCAGTTGGGCGTGTACGCGCTGGCCCTCGCGTCGCACCAGGGCATCGAGGACGCCGACGCGCGAGCCGTGGGCACCGCGGAGTACTGGGTGCTCGCCACGCCGGCGCGAGGACGCATCGACCTCGCCGACCTTGCGATGGACAAGATCCGCGCGACGATCAACAGCGCGATCGACGGCATGCTCGCGGGCGACTGGAGCCAGGGTAGCGGTTCGCGCGACGGGTGCTGGGGGCTCTGCCACGTCCTGGGCGACTGACGCCCGGCGATCGCGACATCCGAGGCTCGGTCCGCGGCGAATCGCTCTCTGTCCGCGCGTATCGTTCTTCGAAACGGACGAACCACCACGATGCTGCGTGTTGCCCTCAGGATGCTCTTTGGCGATCGGGCCAAGTACCTTTCGCTCGTGTTTGGGCTCTCTTTCGCCGTGCTGCTCATCGCCCAGCAGCTCGCCATCTTTCTCGGGCTCATGCTCCAGGCCTCGGGCCCGCTGCAGAACATCTCTCAGCCCGACCTGTGGGTCACCGACCCCCATCTGAAGTGGGTCTCGGAGACGCGAAATCTCTCCGACAACGACCTCAACCGCATCCGCTCCGTGCCCGGCGTCGCCTGGGCCGAACCGTTCTTCAATGTCCGCGCCGCCGCGGACCTGCCCAACGGCGACTTCCGCTTCGTCAACATCGTCGGTATCCCGCGCTCCACCATGGTCGGGCGCCCTCCCGAGATCACCGCGGGTCGCCTCGAGGACCTGCGCATCCCCGACGCCGTGCTCGTCGAGGAATCCGCCCGTCCGCGTCTGGGCAATCCCGCCATCGGCGACACGCTGCGCCTGAACGATCGTCGGGCGATCATCGTGGGGTTCTGTCGCGCGAAGTTCGGGTGGGATTCTCCCGCGCTCCTCTACACCACGTACGAGAACGCGATCACCTTCACGCCGCTTGGCCGCAAGCGCATCTCCTATGTCCTCGTGGGCGTGCAGCAGGGCGTCACGGTGCCCGACGTTCAGCGATCCATCAACGCCCTGCCGGATCTTCTCTCGCTCACGCCCGACGAGCTGCGATTGCGTTCGGCCAACTTCATCATGCGCGAGACGGGCATCGGCATCAACTTCGGCATCACCGTCACCCTGGGCGTCGTGGTCGGGCTCACGATCTGCGCTGCCATCTTCTACCAGTTCACGCTGGAGAACGTCCGCTACTTCGCCGTCCTCAAGGCGATGGGGCTCTCGAACCCGCGCCTGTGCGGCATGGTCCTGCTCCAGGCGGTCGTCGTGGGCGCCGTCGGGTGGGGCATCGGCGTCGGGCTCGCCGCGATGTTCTCCCTGGGCGCACGCAAGCCCGGCACCGAGCTTGCCGCGTTCTTCCCCTGGCCGCTCCTGCTCATCGCGCTCGCGGGCATGCTCATGTGCATCGGGCTGGGTAGTTTCCTCAGCCTTCGGCGCGTCCTGCTCCTCGATCCGGCCGTGGTCTTCAAGTGATTGATCGGAACCGCACCATGATCAAGTGGATCACCTTCGTCCTGGCGATCGTCGGCGCGCTGCTCGCCGCGTACACCACCGCGACCGCGCGCACGGACCCGCCACGCGCTCCGCTCGCGTCCGAGCCGTCCATCAACCCGTTCCGCTCGGGCATCGCCGCCGCGGGATCCATCGAGGCCGCGTCGCGCAACGTGGCCATCTCGGCGCCCGAGGGCGGCGTCTGCACGCGCGTGCACGCGCAGGTGGGAGACGTGGTAAAGGCCGGAGATCCGCTGTTCGAGATCGACGCTCGTCCGCTCGAGGCCGATCTGGTCAGGGCGCTCGCCGCCCGCGATGCCGCCGCCGCCCGGCTCGCACGCACGCGAGCCGAGCCGCGCCCCGAGGAGGTCCCGCCGCTCGCCGCGGCCCTGGACGCGAGCCGAGCCGAGCTGGCGGACTGGCAGGACCAGGAGAAGCGCATCCGCGAGGCGGGCTCGGGCGCGATGAGCGAACGCGAGCTGGCACGGGTGGTCAACAACATCGCCGTGGGGCGCGCTCGCCTCGCCCAGGCTGAGGCGAACCTCTCGCTGCTCCGCGCGGGCGCCTGGAGCCCGGACGTGAAGATCGCCGAGTCCGAGCTGGCGTCGGCGGACGCGGCCGTGCGCTCGCTGCAACTCCTCATCGATCGTCGCACCGTGCGCGCGCCGCTGGGTGGCACGGTGCTCAAGCGGTCCATCGAGCCCGGGCAATACGCCACGCCCGACGCCCGCGCCGCCGCGATGATCCTGGGAGATCTTTCCACGCTCAACGTGCGCGCCCGCATCGACGAGGAGGACCTGCCCTCGCTCCGATCCGGCGCCAAGGGCATCGCCCGCGTGCGCGGGCGCGCCGAGGTCACCGTCCCGCTCACCATGCTCCGCATCGAGCCCCTGGCCGAGCCCAAGACGCAGCTGCTGGGCACGACCACGGAGCGCGTGGACACCCGCGTGCTGGAGGTGCTCTTCCGCGTCGAGCGCGACGAGAAGGCCACGCCGGCGTTCGCCCTCTATCCGGGGCAGTTCGTGGACGTGTTCATCGAGGCGAGCGACCCACCCGCCAAAGCACGGTGACGCCCGGCATGCGCCGTTGTCGCATGGGTCCGAGTACAAGGAGCCTCACATGCGACACGCTCTTCGGGCGATCGTCCTCACCTCGGGCGTCGCTGCCCCGCTCGCTCCGCTGGCCGTTGCAGGGCAGTGGGTCGACCTGGGCATCGCCGGCCCCCCGGCGCGCTGGCAGACCGCCGCAGCCTACGACCCCGTACGAGCCGTCGTCGTGCTCTATGGCGGACGCAGCGCCGCGGGCTCAAACACCAACGACACGTGGGAGTTCGATGGCACGGCCTGGACACAGCGCACACCCACAGGCACGCCCCTGGCGCTCCGCGGGCACGCCATGTACTTCGATGCCTCGATCAACGAGACGTTCTTGTACGGCGGCATCACGAGCGGCACGAACCCAACCGGGCAGGCGTATTTCTACAACGGCTCCCGCTGGAACGCCACGCTCGGGGCCATCTCCCCGGGTTCGCGCCTCTACCCCGCGATCGTCTGGGACCCCGCACGCAACACCGGCATGATCTGCGGCGGCTCCACCGGCTCCGTCTCCCTCACCGACACCTGGACCTCCGTCCCAGCCTGGGCGCTCAAGGCCTCATCCGGACTGGGGCAGCGCGCCGGGCACACGCTGTTCTTCGATCCCTCGATCAACAAGAGCGTCACGCACGGCGGCGCCTCCAACAACACGTTCACCCTGCTCTGGAACGGAACCTCGTGGGAGTTCGGCCCCTTCTCGGGGCCCGCCTCGCGGTGGATTGCCGCTTCCGCTTACGACGCCGGGCGAGCGCGCGGCGTGCTCTTTGGAGGGGGACTCGCCCCGGGCAGCACCGCGGGCGCTGTCTCCAACGAGACGTGGGAGTGGAACGGATCGTCCTGGTCGCTCGTCGATTCCTCCGGGCCCGCGAGCGGTCAGGGCGCGGTCATGTTCTACCACGCGGGCGTGGGCAAACTCTTTCTCTACGGCGGCGCCGATGCAGCGGGCACGCCCTCCGGGTCAACGTACGTCTGGACTACCTCCGCGCCCTGCTACCCCAACTGCGACGCGAGCACCGCCGCGCCCCTGCTCACCGCCGGGGACTTCACCTGCTTCCTCACCAAGTTCCGCGCCGGCGACGCGTACGCCAATTGCGATGGCAACACGGACGCGCCCACGCTCAGCGCGGCGGATTTCACGTGCTTCCTCACCAGGTTTCGCGCCGGCTGCCCGTGAACGCGCTCACGCCTTGGATGCGGGCTTGAACATCTTGAACAGCCTCGTCACGGGGTCGTAGAACTCGTCGACCACGCGCTCCTTGAGCGGGATGATCGCGTTGTCCGTGATCGTGATGTGCTCGGGGCACACCTTCGTGCAGCACTTGGTGATGTTGCAGTACCCGATCCCCTGCTTCTCTTTCAGGTCGCGCACGCGCTCGCCCGTGTCCAGCGGATGCATCTCCAGCGCCGCGGTGTACACCAGGAACCGCGGCCCGATGAACTCCTCGTGCTTGGCGTGCTCGCGCAGAACGTGGCACACGTCCTGGCACAGGAAGCACTCGATGCACTTGCGGAACTCCTGCACCCGATCGACGTCCTCCTGCTTCATCCGCCACGTGCCGTCGGGCGCGTCGGGCTTCCGCGGGGAGAACGGCTTGATCGCCTTCTTCACCCGGTAGTTCCACGACACGTCCGTCACCAGGTCCTTGATGCTCGGGAAGCTCCGCATCGGCTCCACGATCACCGGCATGTTCAGGTCGAGCTGGTCCAGGCGCGTCATGCACATGAGCGCCGGCTTGCCGTTCACCTCCGCCGAGCAGCTCCCGCACTTGCCCGCCTTGCAGTTCCAGCGAACCGCCAGGTCGTTGGCGTGCTCGGCCTGGATCTGGTGGATCGCGTCCAGCACCACCATCCCGGGCTGCACCCGGATCGTGTAGTCCGTGAACGACCCGCCCGAGGCGTCGCCCCGCCACACGCGGAACATCGCGTCGCGACCCTCGGCCGGAATGTGCGTCACTGTTTCGCCTGCGCTCATCGGGAACCCTCGGCACACAAGGTGGAAACGTTGAACGGAAGATCCACGCCCTACTCCTTCTCCGTCGGCGGCTCGTCGGTGTCCTGGGCGAACATCAGCCAGTATCCCTCGGGGTCGCGAACGTCGAACTCCTTCATGCCATACACCGTCACCCGCAGCGGCGACACCGCGACCCCCCTGCCCGAGAGCTCCGCGCGAACCCCGGCAACGTCATCGGTGTGCACGTAGAAGACCTGGTACTCCCTGGACTTGGCGGGCACGTCCCGGACCACGCTCTCCCGCGGCGGCGCGTTGAACATCAGGTCCACGCCGTCCCGCCGAAGATGGCACCAGACCGCGGGATCGCCGAACGTGCCCATGAGCTCGAATCCCATCTTGGCGCGGTAGAACTCGATCGTGCGGGGCAGGTCCGTCACCGCGAGCATCGGCTGAAGTGTCACCAGTCGTGCGGGCATGGGGTTCTGATCACTCGGGGCGACGCACGCCGTCGCTAGATGTTCTTGTTCTCCTCGATCACCTGCTTCAGATCGTCGCGGACCGGCGCCAGCGGGCGACGGATCACCTGCATCTCGCCGTCCGGGCTCGTCTTCTTCACCACGATGTTGAACGTCCCGTAGTCCTTGTCGTTCTTCGTGGGGTAGTCGTCGCGGAACTGCGCGCCCCGACTCTCCTTGCGCTCGATCGCGCTCCGCGCCGTCGCCTCCGCGCACGTGATCAGGTTCCGGATGTCCAGCGCCGTGTGCCAGCCCGGGTTGTATTGGCGCGAGGAGGGCACCGAGGCGACCGCCGCGCGCTTCTTCAATCCCGCCAGCCCCTCCACCGCCGCGACCATCTCCTCCTCGCGGCGGACGATGCCCACGTTCGCCTGCATCAGCTCCTGCAGCGCGTACTGGACCTGGTACGGGCCCTCGCTGCCCTTGGCACGATCGAGCGGCTCGAGCGTCTGGCGCACCGCACGCTCCACCTCGCCCGGATCGACACGCCCCCACCCCTGCTCCTTCGCGTACCTCGCCGCGAACTCCCCGGCCCGCTTGCCGAAGACGATCAGGTCCGACAGCGAGTTGCCGCCAAGACGGTTCGCCCCGTGCAGACCCGCCGCCGCCTCGCCCGCCGCGAAGAGCCCCGGCACGCTGGACATCTGCGTGTCCCCGTCCACGCGCACCCCGCCCATCGTGTAGTGCATCGTGGGCCCGACCTCCATCGGCTCCTTGGTGATGTCCACGCCCGCGAGCGTGATGAACTGGTGGTACATCGAGGGCAGCTTCTTCTTGATGTGCGCCTCGTGGTCCGGCAGCTTCGTCTTGAGCCACGACACGTCCAGGAACACGCCCCCGTGCGGCGAGCCGCGCCCCGCCTTCACCTCACGGTTGATGCACCGCGCCACGTGGTCGCGCGTCAGCAGCTCCGGCGGGCGCCGCGCCGCCTTGTCGCCCGTCACGTACCGCCAGCCCTCGTCCTCGTTGTCCGCCGTGGAGGGCTTGTAGTTGTCGGGGATGTCGTCGAACATGAACCGCTTGCCCGTGGAGTTCCGCAGCACGCCGCCCTCGCCGCGCACGCCCTCCGTCACGAGAATGCCCCGCACGCTCGGCGGCCAGACCATGCCCGTCGGGTGGAACTGGATGAACTCCATGTCCTGCAGCTCGGCCCCGGCGTGGTACGCCAGCGCGTACCCGTCGCCCGTGTACTCCCACGAGTTGCTCGTGATCTTCCACGCCTTGCCGAAACCGCCCGTCGCGAGCACGACGGCCTTGGCCTTCCAGAACTGCACCTGCCCCTTCTCGCGGTCGTACCCGATCGCCCCCACGACCCGACCGCCGAATCCTTCCTGAACCAAGGCCGAGATCGTCGTCTCCATGTAGACCTCGATGCCCTTGTGCACCGAGTGGTCCTGGAGGGTGCGAATGAGCTCCAGCCCCGTGCGATCGCCCACGTGCGCCAGACGCGGGAAGCGGTGCCCGCCGAAGTTCCGCTGGTTGATCCGCCCGTCCTTGGTGCGATCGAACACCGCGCCCCACGCCTCGAGCTCGCGCACGCGCGAGGGAGCCTCCTTCGCGTGGAGCTCGGCCATGCGCCAGTTGTTCAGGTACTGCCCGCCCCGCATCGTGTCGGCGAAGTGGACCTTCCACGAGTCGCGGTCGTCGTTGTGCGCCATCGCCGCGGCCATGCCGCCCTCGGCCATCACCGTGTGCGCCTTGCCCAGCAGGCTCTTGCACACCAGGGCCGTCTTGGCCCCCAGCGCCGAGGCCTCGATCGCCGCGCGCAGCCCGGCCCCTCCGGCCCCGATCACCAGAACGTCAAACTCGTGCGTGGGTAGTTCAGGCATTGATTCGTTCCAATCCGATTCACCGCAGAGACGCAGAGAGCGCAGAGGAAGAACCGGGGATGCGCGTCAACACACGCCGATAGATCCCGTCCTTCAGCACGACCTCGTTGAAATTGATCAGCAATCCACGCGCACGACCCGAGAGCCGCAGGTACGTGAGCAGCTGCGCGAGATGAATGTTCGCAACAGCTTCGACGCACTTGATCTCGACGATCACCTCGCCGGCGACCAGGAAATCGAGACGATACCCGCAGTCGAGCCGCTCGCCGTCATAGTTCACCGGAAGCGGGACCTCGCGCTCGAACGCGACACGCCGCTTCTTGAGCTCGTGCGCCAGACACGCCTGATACGCGGATTCGAGCAGCCCGGGGCCCAGCGCGCGATGCACGGCAATCGCCGCTCCGATCACCTCGTACGTGACGGGATCATCCACAAAGTCGGCGTCCGAGCGCGCAACAGGGCCATTCCCTGTCTTCTCTGCGCTCTCTGCGTCTCTGCGGTGAGTCTCGATCACAGAATTCTCCAATCGTGCCACACCCCCATCGAGCACATGCGCACGTAGAAGTCCGTGAACCCCACCCAGAACAGGCTCGCCCACGCCCAGCGCATGTGCCCGCGATTCAGGCACGACACGCACTCGTACATCTTCTTCCGCCCGCCCAGGCTCGACAGCGTGTCGCGGCGCCCGCCCACGAGGTGGCGGAAGACGTGGCAGCCGAACGTGTACCCGCCCAGCAGGATCGGATTGATCGTCAGCACCAGCGACCCGAGCCCCACTCCAAACGACGAGCCGCTCCCGTCACTCTTGGGGAACGTGTACGACATGACCGCGTCGTAGGCGAGCAGCCCGATGAAGACCGCCGCGATGTAGAAGAACAGGCGGTGGATGTTCTGGATCGTCAGCGGGAACTTCGCCTCGCCGCGGTAGTTCTTGCCGCGAAAGCCCGGCTCGCCCACGGCGCAATTGAACGGATCGCCCCAGAAGGCCTTGTAGTACGCGCCCCGGTAGTAGTAGCACGTGAACCGGAAACCCGCGGGCGCCCAGAGGATCAGGAACGCGGGCGAAAACACCATGAACGGCGGCCAGACCTTCATCAGCCACGCCGGCGCCTCGCCGAACCACGCGTGCCCCGAGTGCTGCCCCGGGATGTCGAACAGCACGGGCGAATACATCGGGGAGAGGTAGTGCGTCCCCTGCACCGTGAAGTGCCCGCCCTGGAACGCCGCCCACGTTGAATACACAATGAACGCGAACAGCCCCAGGAACGTCAGCAGCGGCGCCACCCACCAGCGGTCCCGGCGCGTCGTTTCTCCCATCGCGCGAGCGCGGGGCAGGGCCTGGGGCAACGGAAAGTCCGTCATCGGCATGCGACCACTCCACACATCCCGGCGCATCCCGTTCGCGCGGCGTGCACGCGGGGTCCATCCTATGGACCGAATGCCGGCGTTGTCCTGCCCGGCAGGAAAGACTTCGATCGCACGCGAACTTCGGATGCCCCGCTCTTCTGGCCCCCCTGCCGCTCGCTACGCTCGGCCATGAGAGCCGTGGTCCAGCGAGTCCTCTCCGCGAGCGTGGACGTGGATTCCCAGCGGGTCGCCTCGATCGGCCCGGGGTTGCTCGTTCTTGTCGGGCTGCACGAGGGCGACACGGACGCCGAGATCGACTGGCTCGCCGACAAACTCCCGAACCTCCGCATCTTCGAGGACGCCCAGGGCAAGATGAACCTGAGCGTGCGCGACCTGACGGACCCGGCCCGGGGCATCCTCCTCGTGCCCAACTTCACGATCGCGGGTGATGCGACCAAGGGACGCCGCCCCAGCTTCGATCGCGCGATGCGACCGGAGCGGAGCGAGCCCATGTTCGCACGACTGACCTCGATCGTGCGCACCAACGCGGCGATGGCGTTTCACGTGGAACAGGGGATCTTCCGCGCGTCGATGCGCGTGTCGCTCGTCAACGACGGCCCCGTGACCATCATCGTGGAACCGCCGGCCCGCGCTCCAGCGACATGATTTCGGACAGCGCTTTGCGCTGGATGTCCGGCACGACGCAGCCCGGGGCCGGATGCCCCACGGGCAGGAGCAGGTACGGACGCTCGTGCGCGGGACGGTTCAGGACTTTGGCGAGGAAGCCCATGGGGCTTGGCGTGTGCGTGAGCGTGACGAGCCCGGCGTGGTGGATCGCCGCGATGAGCAGCCCGCAGGCGATGCCGACCGATTCGTCCACGTAATACACCTTGCCCTGCAGCCCGCGCTCGTCGGGGTCGGCCTTCATGAGCTTGAGGACGACGATGAGCCACGGCGCGGTTTCGAGGAAGGACTTGTCCGGGTCGGTGCCCAGGGGCGCGAGATCGGCAAGCCACTCGGGCGTGGCACGACGCTCGTAGAACTCGCGCTCCTCGTGCTCGGCGGCAGCGCGGATCTCGCGCTTGAGCGCGAGATCGCTGATCGCGACGAACCGCCACGGCTGCTTGTTGGCGCCCGAGGGAGCCGTGCCCGCGGCGGCGATGCACCAGCGGATGGTCTCCTCGGAAACCTGCGCCTCGCTGAAGATTCGAACCGAGCGACGCTGGTTCATGGTTTCGTAGAAACGGCGCGCGGCGACCTCGGGCGCATCCGCAGTGTGGTAAGGCTGGAAGGGCACGGAGCGCGGGGGGAGAGCCATGCGGGATTAGATGCACCCGAGGCCCAAAGGAAGCGGGGCACGGCCCGGGACAGGAACCGCACCCCGCGAATCGTTTGGTGAGGGCGAGATCGCTCGCCGGATGTGCGGGCGTCGAGCCCTGAGGGAACGAGCGTGGTTAGCGCTCGACGATGTCCTTCTTCGTGCCGGCGACCGCGCCGAGCAGCTCGCCCTGCTCCTTGGCGGGGACGTTGAACTTGTCCAGCGAGGCCTTGAGGTCCGCGGCGAGGGCGTCGAACTCGGCGCTCGTGATGCCCATGCCCGCGTGCGCACGCTTCATGTCCCGACCGGTGTACTTAACGGGCCCGCCCGAGGCCATCGCGATGAACTCGACGAGCTTGGACTTCAGGTGCGCGACGTTCTCGGGGGTAGCCTGCCACTCGGCGGCGGTGCCCTTGCGCGTGAAGTTGACCTTGGGATCGCCCGCGGCGCGGCCGACGAAGTCATCGACGACGGCCTTGATCGCGGGCTCGCCGCCCAGGCGGTCGTAGAGGGGCTTGTCGGTCATCTTCATGGCGGCGGCGTCTTTGGATTGCCCGTCCTTGCACATGCCGTCCTTGCACTGGGCGTTGGTGCAGGCGCCCAGAGCGAGCAGGGAGATGAGGGAGAGGGAGGCGACGCTGATTCGGACTCGGGACATGGTGAAACGCTCCACGATTCTGAGGAGGAGTGGCGTGGCATGCCGCACGCTGTGGCCCCCTCGACCCGAGGGGATGCGGGGAGTACGCACGAGGGCGCGTGAATGGTTTTTCGTGGGTGTGAAAGTTGCGCGGCGCGATGCGAACTTTCCTCGGGCAGTAAGGGGGCGGAGCGACCCGGTGCATGAGCGCCGCTGCCAGACCACGGCTTACGACGTGCGCGGCACGGTGCGGCGACGCTCGCGCCAGCGAGCGAAGGCCGCGAATTCGGCGCGTACTCGATATTCGGTGGCGCGGAGGATGAACGCGATCCAGGCGCGGATGAGCAGGCGGGGCATCCAACGCGCGGTCCAGACGCCGCGCACCCCAAGATCGAGTCGCGTGCGGTGTTCGTCGAGCGGATAGAGCGCGTAGGTGCAGATATGCGGAAAGCCGACGTGGACTCCACGGCGTGAGAGGTCGCTAATCGCGTAGCCGCGACCCTCGCGCCACGTGAGCAGACGGCCGTCACGGTTTGGGCCAATGCCGAGCAGCCGGTGGCGGATCGTGAAGGTAGTGCCGCGCGGGGATGGGCCGCAGTGCGCGGGCGATTTGAGGTCGATCCTTTCGTGGAGTGGGTCGATCGTGAGGAACCGGCGCCAATCGCGGAGCTGGCCCCACGCGGCGGAAGGTGAGGCCGGGAGCGTGATGCTGGCCTCCCCGCGCACGCGCCAGCGCTCGTCAATCGTGATGTGCATCGGGCAGCTCCTTGGCGCGACGGGCCATCTCGTCGAGGACGTGATCGTGGAGCGTGCGCGCGGCGAGGCGCTCGAAGGGCCGCCACGCGAAGCGGGGCGTGAGGCGGGGCTGATAGGTCGTCGTGAGCGTGATGGCGGTGTGTGTGTCATCGACGCGCGCGAAGGCGAATGAGCCCGAGAGCAGGCGGACGTCGTGCTCGTAGCCGATCTGCTGCTCGACGATGCGGAAGGCCAGCAGCGTGCCCGGCGCGACCTCCGTGATTTCCTTGGTGATGTGACCCCTGTTGTACACGCAGGTCTTGCGGTCCCCGAAGTGCTCCGCGGAGCCCTGCGTGTAGAGCGGGTGCGCGAGACCGATGCGGAGAAGCAGGGGCGGGCGGCCGCGAACCTCCTCAAAGAAGACGACGCTCTCCCACGCGGCGTTGAGGGGCGCAGCGATGACCTGGCTCGTGCGGATGGACTCTGGTTCGCCGAACGTGGCCGGGCCTGATACCCAGGCCCAGACCGGCCCGACGGAGAGGATGCAGAGGGTGCGAAGGTAGTGGCGCTGGCTGAAGGAAGAGTGCTTGAGCGCGCGGCGCAGGAGCCAGCCCAAGAGGGCACCGACGGTGAGCGGGCCGGCGAGGATGACGGTGAGCGAGATGCCGCAGAAGGCGCCCGCGAGGCTGAGGCTGATCAGCGTGAAGATGAAGGTAAGAGCGACGCCTATGCACAGGATCGTCATGCCGAGCCAGCGGACACGGGCGCCGTAGCCGAGCAGGCATCCGAGCGAGAGGGGCACGCCGATCCAGAGCGCCGGTCCCCAGTTCATGAAGCCAAAGACGACGAGGCAGATCGACGCGATGGCTCCGGCCGCGGCGAGTAGCGACGCCGGGAGCCAGTAGGACCAGAAGAGAAAGGGCGGCTTGTCCGTAAAGGAGTTCGGGTCGGAAAGATCGAACTTGCGACCACACTCCGGGCACGGGCCGGGCGAAGGCACGCCTTCGAGCGTGTAGGCACAGTCGAGACAGCGTGGGGCGTGTGACTCGGCGGGCACGGGAAGAGTTTATCGGGAGGGGTGGAGCCGCGTGAGATGCACGCGCACGAAAGAACCCCACGCGCGGGCGTGGGGTTCGTAGCGGCTTCGTGAACCTGTCCCTTGCTTGCGCTTCGGGCGCATCGCCCGGCGCTTCCGCCTGGGCCTCTGAATGAGGCTACTTCGACTTCTTGTCGCCCCGTGCGAAGATGCTCGCGACGTAGTTGAGGACGTCGGTCGCGCTCACCTCGTTGTAGCCGAACTGCTTGATGAGGCGCTGCTTGACGACATCGATCTTGGCCTGCGTCTCGTCGTCCACGACGGACGAAACCAGGTTCTTGAGCTTGATCGTGTCGCGTGAGTCCTCGAAGAGCTTGAGCTCCAGCGCCTTGTAGAGGCGGGCGTTGGTGTTGTACTCGAACTTCTTGCCGTCGAGGGCGAGGGCGCCGATGTAGTTCATGATCTCCTGGCGGAAGTCGTCCTTGCGCGAGTCGGGGATGTCGATCTTCTCCTCGATGGAGCGCATGAGCCGCTCGTCGGGCTCCTCGTCGCGG
>CAYNSB010000046.1:0-26140 GCA_964399625.1 uncultured Phycisphaeraceae bacterium | reverse complement strand
AGCTACAAGCAGCTGCCACTGAACCTCTACCAGATCCAGACCAAGTTCCGCGACGAAGCCAGGCCGCGCGCGGGCCTGCTCCGCTGCCGCGAGTTCATCATGAAGGACGCCTACTCCTTCCACATGACGCTCGAGGGCAAGGGCGGTCTCAACGACACCTACGACGCGATGTACCGCGCCTACTCCAACATCTTCCGCCGGTGCGGGCTGGATTACTCCGCGGTCGAGGCCGAGAGCGGGCCCATCGGCGGGTCCGCGTCGCACGAGTTCATGATCAACTGCGCCAGCGGCGAGGACACGATCCTCAAGTGCCCCGAGAGTGGGTACGCCGCAAACGTTGAAAAGTGCGAGATCGGCCCGCGCCCACGCGGCACGTTCAACGAGCCGCCTACCGGCGAGCTCGCCGATGTCCACACCCCGAACCTCCCCGGCATCGAAGAGGTCGGCAAGTTCATGGGCGTCAAGCCCGAGCGCATGCTCAAGACCGTCGTCTTCAGCGTGAACGAGGGAAGCACCCGCAAGAGCGCCGACGGCGGCGAGATCCCCGTTCCCTATCGCTGGATCGTCGCCGTCGTGCGTGGCGACCACGAGGTCAACGAGGGCAAGGTCAAAGCACTCGCGGGCATCGGACCCAAGGGCGGCGTCCAACTCGCCGACATCGCCAAGGCCAAGGCCGCGGGCTTCGCCATCGGATATGTCTCGCCCCGCGTCGTCAACACCGTCCCGGCCGCAGGCGGCGGGGGGGTCCTGCTCCTGGTGGACTGCGACGCGAGCCAGGGCGGGTTCTGGGCCAGCGGCAACGACCAGATCGACCATCACTCCAAGCACTTCAACTGGCGCCGCGAGGTCGGCGCCGCGCTCGATGATCCCAGCAAGGTCCTGGTGGGGGATGTGCGTAACGCCATCGCGGGCGATCCCTCCCCGCGTGCCCAGGGCGCCAAGCTCGTTGCACAGCGCGGCATCGAGGTCGGGCACATCTTCAAACTGGGCACGAAGTACTCCGACGCCATGGGGCTCAAGATCCTCGACGAAACACAGAAGGCCCAGAGCGTCATCATGGGGTGCTACGGCATCGGCGTCAGCCGCACCATGGCCGCGTGTGTGGAGATGAGCCACGACAACGACGGCATCATCTGGCCCGCCGCGATCGCGCCCTACCACGTGCTCATCACCCTCATGAAGCCCGACGACGCCAAGCACCGCGAAGTCGCCTCCGCGATCGCCGCAGACCTTGCCAAGCAGGGGGCCGACGTGCTCATCGACGATCGCGACGAGCGACCCGGCGTGAAGTTCAAGGACGCGGACCTCGTCGGCATCCCCGTGCGACTCACGATCGGCGACAAGGCCCTCGCCGAAGGCTCCGTCGAGTTCAAGGCCCGAAAGACCCCGGGCAAGGGAGAACTAGTGAAAATCGAGCAGACGCCCGCCCGCGGCATCGCGGCCCTCGCGTAGGCGGAACCGTCGCGGCCCCACCCCCGAATCAGCCAGCTGATTCGCACTTCACAAGGGAGGCCGCATGCTCCGATACGCGCTGATCTTCTTCATCGTCGCGATCATCGCCGGGGTGCTCGGGTTCGGCGGCCTCGCCGGCGCCGCCGCCGACATCGCGCGAATCCTGTTCTACCTCTTCCTCCTCGTGTTCCTCGTTAGCCTTGTCATGGGGCTCGCCAAGGGAAAGACCCCCGGCGTGTAGTCGCGCCGGTCGGCACTCCCAACGCTCCCTGGCACTATCGTTCGACATGGAAAGTCCGATCCTCGTTCGGAGTGCGGAATCGCGCGCGGACATCGACGCGTTCCGCACCCTGTGCCTGGAGTACGCGGCCTCACTTCCCAGCATCGCGTCATCGCTCCTGTACCAAGGCTTTCAGCGTGAGATGGACGCGCTCCCGGGCGTCTACGCGCCACCCCTTGGCGCGATGATGCTCGCGTTCGCGGCCTCCGAGCCCGTCGGCTGCGTCGCCCTGCGCCCCCTCGACGACCCCTCGCTCCCGCCGAACTCGGTGTGCGAGATGAAGCGGATGTACCTGATGCCCGGGCACCGCGGTCGCGGCATGGGGCACGCGCTTGCAGCCGCGATCGTCACCGAAGCCCGACGCCTCGGGTATCGGATCATGCGGCTGGACACGGACACGCAGATGCCCGCCGCCATCGCCGTATACACCCGCCTGGGCTTCCAACCGCGCGGACCATACAACGCGGACCCCAGCCCGTGCACGCTGTGGTTTGAGCTGGACCTCACTCGGTGAGACAAAGGCAGGCCTGCGAGGACAAGAGCGAGCCACGAGCTCCGCTCCCCTCCTTTCTCGGGTATTCTGTCCCGATGCTCTGGGCTGTTGACCTCGTCGATCCCTCCTCAGGATCCAAACGTGTCCGTGTTGTCGATGCCCCCGACCCCGAACGGGCTCGTTCGCTATTCGTGGACAGCGGCTACGTCGTCGGAGCCGCCGCGCCTGCCGAGCTCTCCGTGCCGGTCCCCGGAGTCCACGAACTCGTGTCGCTTCTTCGCGCTCGCGAACACCTGGACCGCTCCGAGCCCTTCCGCAGACATCCTTCATGGTGCATTGCGAAAGGCATCTACATGTCCGCATGGATGCTTGGCCTGACGTGGCTACTCGTCATTCTCGTTCTTGGCTCGGCTGCTGGCATCGCTGGCTGGTACACCTCGCGCTTAGCGGCGGCGCGCTCCGCTGCCGCGCCGCCACAAAGCTCGAAGTAACCTCGTGTTTTACATAACATATATTATAGGACGTTGCGGATTGATCCTCCCAGCATGCCGTTGATGCCCTCCAGAGCGGCAAGGCAATGAGTCGCTCCCTGTATAGTGCCCGCGCCCGGGTCTGTGCGCGCGCCGCGGCCCCGCGCCGGAGGCCGATCGACGCATGCCAAGACCAGCCAAGAAGGACGAGAACGAGAAGGCACGGGCAACTCCCGCGTCGGCCAATTCCGATGCGCCGGCTCGCCCCGCAGGCTCAGTTGTTCTCGATGGCGGAGCGTTGGGCATCGATTCCGTGCTGGGCGTCGTCCGAGCCGGGCGCACGGTCCAGGTCGGTCCTTCGGCGATCGCCGGCATGAACCGGTCTCGCGAGGTCGTCGAGCGGGCCCTCAAGAGCGGCGAACCCCACTACGGCATCAACACCGGCTTCGGTTCGCTCGCAAAGACTCGAATCGATGCGAAGGACCTGCAGGCCCTCCAGCGAAATCTGGTCCGCTCCCATTCGGCCGGTGCGGGCGAGCCCCTCCGCGATGAGTTGGTTCGCGCGATGATGCTCATCCTCGCCGCCTCGCTGGCGCGTGGATTGTCCGGCGTGCGCCCGATCGTTGTCGACACGATCGTGCAAATGTTGAATAGGGGGGTGACGCCGATCGTCCCGTCGCTGGGCTCCGTGGGCGCATCGGGCGACCTTGCCCCGCTTGCCGCGATTGCCCTGGTCGCGATCGGGGAGGGCAAGGCACGATTTCAGGGCGAGGTGCTCCCCGGCGCCGCCGCGTTACGTAAAGCTCGCATCGCGCCCCTTGAACTCGAGGCGAAGGAAGGGCTTGCCCTGATCAACGGCACCCACTTGATGGCCGCGGAGGCTGCGCTCCTCTCATCCGAGGCACTTCACGCGACGCTCGCGGGAACGCACGCGCTCGCGATGACGATCGACGCCTGCCGCGCATCGCACGCGTTCTTGGATGATCGTCTGCACACGGCCCGATCGCACTTCGCGGCGCGCGCGGAGGCCCAGGTCCTCCGCACTCTGCTCAGCGGGAGCGAGATCCGGGATAGCCACATCGAGAACGACTCGCGCGTGCAGGACCCGTATTCCCTTCGCGCAGGCCCCACCGTGGCGGGCGCCGTGGTGACCGCCTGCATGAACCTGAGGATGGCCACCGAGACCGAGCTTGGCGCCGTGACCGACAACCCGCTCGTCTTCCCTAGCGGCGAACCGCAGATCGTCTCCGGCGCCAACTTCCACGGCATGCCGCTCGCCCTCCCGCTCGACTATCTCGCGATCGCGCTCTGCCACCTCGCGGGCATCTCCGAGCGCCGCACGTACCTGATCACCGGCGCGTTCGAGCCCGAGAGCCACCTCAAGCCCTTCCTCGCTCCGCGACCGGGGCTGCAGTCCGGGCTGATGATCGCGCAGTACGCCGCGGCGGCGTGCGTCAACGAGATGATCGGCCTCGCCACGCCCGCCTCCGTCGCGAACATCCCCACCTGCGCCGGCATGGAGGACTACAACAGCTTCGGCCCCCGCTCGGCGGCCAAGGCACGCCGCTCTCTCGAACTCGCCCGAAGGGTGCTCGCGATCGAGCTGCTCTGCGCCGCGCAGGCCCTCGAGCTGCATCGTCCGCTCAAGTCCGGCAAGGGCGTCGAGTGGGCCCACACGCTCATCCGCGAGCACGTGCCCTCGCTGACCGAGGACCGCCCCCTGACCGACGATATCGAGGCGATCGCGGGGCTCATCGAGCGCGGTGCATTCTCGCAGGCGACATGATCGAAACCGCCTTGTGCGAGCGACGCGAACGACGTACTTTGGAGCGGTCCGGATAGACTCCGCGCCAGCGATTGAGGGAAGGGAAACTCGTCATGGGTACCGCGTCAACACGGGGTTCGAATCCCACGCGCGACACGAAGGGGCACCCCCCCACCGCCGCCGCACCAACCAACACCGGGTTCTCGGGGTTCCCCGACCTGGGCACGCCGCGGACCGTCCGCGCGCCCCGCGGCCCGCAACGCACGTGCAAGACGTGGCAGGCCGAGGCCGCCATGCGCATGCTCATAAACAACCTCGACCCCGAGGTCGCCGAGCACCCCGAGTCGCTGGTCGTCTACGGCGGGCGCGGGCAGGCGGCGCGGAACTGGCCCGCGTTCGAATCCATCATCAGCACGCTCCAGCGGCTCGCCCCAGACGAGACCCTGCTCGTGCAATCCGGCAAGCCCGTCGGCGTCGTGCGAACGCACGAGGATGCCCCGCGAGTCCTCCTCGCGAACTCGAACCTCGTGCCCCACTGGGCGACGCAACGCGTGTTCGACGATCTCGCCCAACACGGGCTCATCATGTACGGGCAGATGACCGCTGGGTCCTGGATCTACATCGGCACGCAGGGGATCCTGCAAGGCACGTACGAGACGTTCGCGGAACTGGGCCGCCAGCACTTCGCAACCGCGAAATCCGGCGCCGCGACTCCAGGCGGCCCGCTCGAGGGGCGCCTGTGCGTGACCGCAGGCTGCGGAGGCATGGGCGGAGCCCAGCCGCTGGCGATCACGATGAACGGCGGCACATGCCTTATCGCCGATGTGGACCTCTCCCGCCTGTCGCGGCGCGTCAAGGACCGGTACCTCGACGAGATCGTCGAGGGCGTGGATGCCGCGATCGATCGAGCCGTGGACCACGCCCGCCACCGCCGCGCCGTGTCGGTGGGCGTCAACTGCAACGCCGTGGAGATGCTCGAGCGCCTGATCGAGCGCGGCATCACGCCCGACGCACTGACGGATCAGACCTCGGCCCACGATCCGCTCCTGGGTTACGTGCCCGTGGGCATGACGCAGGGCGAAGCGGAAGTGATGCGCCGCGTGAAGCCCGACGAGTACGTGTCGCACTCCCTCGCGACGATGGAGCGGCACGTGCGCGCGATGGTGGCGCTGATGAAACGCGGAGCCCGCACGTTCGATTACGGCAACAACATCCGCCAGCGCGCGTTCGATCATGGCTACAAGGACGCCTTCGCGTTCCCGGGCTTCGTGCCCGCGTACATCCGACCGCAGTTCTGCCTGGGGCGTGGGCCGTTCCGCTGGTGCGCCCTCTCGGGGGATGCCCAGGACATCTACACGACCGATCGCGCTCTGCTGGATCTCTTCCCGGACGACGCCGGGCTGCGCCGCTGGCTCACGCTGGCGCGAGACCGCGTGGCGTTCCAGGGCTTGCCGGCGCGGATCTGCTGGCTCGGGCAGGGGCAACGGGCCAAGGCCGGCCTGCTCTTCAACGACCTCGTCGCCTCGGGCAAGGTCCGGGCGCCGATCGTCATCGGGCGTGACCATCTGGATTGCGGCAGCGTCGCCAGCCCCAACCGCGAGACCGAAGCGATGAAGGACGGCTCGGACGCGATCAGCGACTGGGCGATCCTCAACGCGCTGGTCAATACCGCCAGCGGCGCGTCGTGGGTCTCGTTCCACCACGGCGGCGGCGTGGGAATCGGGTTCAGCCAGCACGCGGGGCAGGTGATCGTCGCCGATGGAACACGCGAAGCCGCGCGACGCCTTGAGCGCGTCCTCACGAATGATCCCGCAATGGGCGTCTTCCGCCACGCCGACTCGGGGTACGACGAGGCCCGCGCGTGCGCCAAGGAACACGGGCTGGATGTGCCAATGCGCGAGTGGTAGCCTGCGCACTCAGGTCCCCTTCGGTACACTCACCGCGTGATCCCCCACACCGCTCCCGGATCCTGGCCCGCGAACATCTCCCCCGCGCGCCTCGCCGCACGCATCGCCCGCGAGCCTGGTGGGTGCCAGATCGCGCTCCTCGGCCTCGCCGACGACCTGGGCGTTCGACTCAACAGCGGACGACCGGGCGCCAAGAACGGCCCCACCGCGTTCCGCGCGGCGCTCGCGGGCTACGGCGTCGCGGAGCCGGCCGGCCATCCCTATCCGAAGATCTTCGACGCGGGCGACATCGTGCCCGCGCCGGGCGGTGACGCGAGCGCGCTCGCCGAGACCCATCGCCGCGTGAGCGAGGCAACCCGAGCGATCCTCGATCTTGGCCTCTTTCCGATCGCCGTCGGCGGCGGGCACGACCTGACCTTTCCCTTCGTGCGTGCCGTCATCGGCAAGCACGGCCCGATGAGCGGCGCCTACTTCGACGCGCACCTGGACGTCCGCGACACGCCGGGCTCGGGCATGCCCTTTCGCCGACTCATCGAGGACTGCGGCGTGCGATCGCTCTGGGTCCATGGCTCCTCGGACCTCGTGAACTCGCGCGAGCACGTCGAGTGGTTCAAAGCGCACGGCGGCGTGCGCGTGAACCGTGTTCCACGTGCGCGCGATTCCAACGAGGACGCCTTCGAGGGCGACCTCCCGCCCGGCAACCTCTTCGTCAGTTTCGATCTCGACGTGATCGACGCCGCATACGCGCCTGGCGTCTCCGCGATGAACCCATGCGGCTGGTCCCCCGCCTATGCCGCACGCTGGGTCGACGCCGTCGCCCTCTCGCCCCGCGTCAAGTGCTTCGATCTCATGGAACTGAACCCCGACGCGGACCCGTCCGGACGGACCGCCCGCCTCGCCGCGCATCTTTTCCTCACGTTCCTCCGGGGCTGGTCGGAGCGAGCAGGATGACGCCAGCCTCCCCGCCCACGCAGGTCCGCATCATCAACGCGCGCGTGCTCACGCTGGCCGAGGGGCCCCGGCCGCGCCGCAGTAAGGACTTGGCCAACCTCGCGATCATCGATCGCGGGAGCGTGGACATCGAGCGTGGCTCGATCGCTCGCGTCACGCCCGGCAGCGCCCCCGCGATCAACACGCCCGACGGCACCATTGTCGATGGCAATCGCCTCACGATCGACGCGCGCGGACGCGTGCTCATGCCCGCGTTCGTCGATTGCCACACCCACGCCTGCTTCGCCGGCTCGCGATTGGACGAATGGGAGATGAAACTCCGCGGCGCCTCGTACCTCGACATTCTCAAGCGGGGCGGCGGGATCATGAGCACCGTGCGCGCCACGCGCGACGCGAGCCAGAGCGATCTGGAGGATCTCCTCCGCGCCCGACTCGCGCTCATGGCCCGCGCGGGCACGCTCGCGTGCGAGGTCAAGTCCGGGTACGGGCTCGCGACGGAGCACGAACTGAAGATGCTCCGCGCGATCAGCGCGGCCTCCGCGCCCTCCGGCGCGAACCCCTCCCCCACCGCTCTCCTGGGGCACGCGATCGACCCCATACAGAAGGACTTCGTGGATCGCACCATCAGCGAGACCCTTCCCGCGGTGCATGCGGAGTTCCCGGGCATCTCCGTTGACGCGTTCTGCGAAGAGAACGCGTGGTCCCTCAAGGACACGCGGCGCCTGCTCACACGCGCCAAGGAGCTGAGCCACCCCCTCCGCGTGCACACGGACCAGTTCACCAGCCGGGGCATGGTCGAGGAGGCGATCGCGCTGGGCGCGCTCTCAGTCGATCACCTCGAGAGCGCGCCCACCAACGTCCTCGAGAAGCTCGCCGCGACATCGACGTTTGGCGTCATGCTGCCCGCCTGCGGGTACCACCTCGATGGGCGATACGCGAATGCTCAGTGGTTCGTGCAGTCGGGCGGAGCGCTGTGCCTGGCAACCAACTACAACCCCGGCTCGGCCCCCACGTTCTCCATGCCATTCGTGATCGCCGAGGCCGTTCGCCGCATGGGATTGAGCGTCTCGGAGGCGATCGCCGCATGCACCGTCAACCCCGCGACGCTCCTGGGTCGAAGCGATCAAGGAACGATCGCGGCAGGACAACGGGCGGATCTGCTGCTGCTGCGCCACACCGACGAGCGGATGCTGGCATTCGAAGTAGACGCCCGACCGATCGACCTCGTGATCTCCCAAGGCCAACTCTTGACTCCGTGACCGACCATTCGCGGCCCGGGGGGCGTACGCGAAACCAGCCCCTCCACCGCGAAACACGGCCCCCGAGCGCAATCCACCATCTGCGGCCCACTGCAAAGCGCTGTTGACTCACCGGCCCCGAACCCCTTGAATCCCGCACGGCATGACGCCGTCCCCGTGACGGGTGCCCCCACCCCTCACCCTGGAGCACGGAATGACGACCCTCGCCCTGTTCGGCCCGATCGGCACTTGGGAAGCGATTGTCCTTCTCGTCCTTGGGCTGCTGATCTTCGGCCGTCGTCTGCCCGAGGTCGGCAAGAGCCTCGGCAAGGGAATTGTCGAGTTCCGCAAGGGTCTGGCCGGCATCGAGCAGGAAGTGAACGATGCCTCCAGCCGCCCCGCACCGTCCCCGCCGGCCCCGGCGAATCTGCCCAGCGGCGAGCGCGTCGCTCAGGCTCGCCAGCCGCTCGTGAACGAAACCCCCGCGGGCGAAGCGCGCTGATCGCGGCACGGAACCACACGCAAGCATTGCCTGCACGAGGACCCGAGCGGCTCGACGCACCACGTGCTTCGCGCGCCTAGGGCCCGGCGCTTCACTGCTTGAACGCAACCACGCCAACGACCGATAACCGTCGTCGCCTTCGCACCCTCGACGATCGAGCAACAATCTTCTCCGAAACTAGTGCTCGCTTACCGACGTAAGGAACAATGCCGCCGTGCGCGCGTCCTACCCAACGGCTGGCGTGCAGCGCACGAAAGGAGAAGAGCGTCATGAACAGTCGGACCACGACGTTTGAGACCGGACCGCGCCACCTCCGCTCGGGCATCTCGGCCCTTCTCGTCGTCGCCTCGCTGGGCCTCCTCGGAGGCTGCAACAACGCGGGCGAGGGCGCGCTGACGGGCGCAGGCGTTGGCGCTCTCGCGGGCATGGGCCTGGGCTCGCTCGGCGGGCACATGGGCCGTGGCGCTGCGGCCGGCGCGATCATCGGCGCCGTCGGCGGGCTCATCATCGGCGACCAGAACAGCCGCCGCTGACCTCGGTCCACATCAGAACGAGTACGGGTCTTCCGCAACCCCTCGCCGGCGCTTGCCCTCGGGGAGCGGCTCGCCCATCGCGTTTCGGCACTGCTCCGCGAGTCGCTGGTGCAGTTTCTCGTGATCCGGGAAGGCATCAAGGAATTCGAGCAGGTCCTCGACACGCCACGCGCTGGGATCGTCCGCCTTGAGGCGTGCGATCGCGGAATCGCCCAGCGCCTCGGCCGTGCGCTCAAACCACGCACACGCGATGCGCGGGCCGTCCGCGTTCGTGCACCCATCCCTCGTCACGCTCCGCTCTTCCCGGCTCACCGAGAACGGCGGCGTGACCTTCGCACGCACCGTCACCACGCCCACCGAAGCGATGGGCCAGGCTCCGTCGCGCGCGAGCGGCTCGCGGCACAGCACGAACACCGGGATCTCCGAAGCGTCCGCCGCGTCCCGGAACGCTCGCGCGTCGGCACCGATCAGCGGCGGCTGGAAGAGATAGCACCCCGGCGCGGGCTCCTGGGGTATCGAACGCGCCAGATCGATGATCCGCACGCCCGGCGGACGCGGCGTCGCACGCGTGGGCAGGAAGGACGCGTCGATCGCCAGTTGTCGTTTCTGCCGGCGCGCCTCCTGCAGCGGGAGCGCGATCCGGGCCATGCGCTCGAAGTCGAGCTGGCGATGCGCCTTGTCGAGCGCCTGCAGGCACAGCCGCTGGCACTCGAAGTATCGCGTTTCCTCCAGCGCGCGCGACGCTCGCTCCATCAGCTTGTCGATGGCCGAGCCGGCAGGGGCTGGGGCGCGACCCGTCATGGGCCGGAGTGTATCTGAACTTTCAAGCCTCGGACGCACGGGCCACGTTCAGCGGCTCGCACCACGCATCGTCCAACCGTGCGGCCGCCAAGCACGGCGATCACATCGGCTTTTTCTTGATCGTCACGTCGTACACGTTCAGGAGCTTCTCCTTGTCGAAGACCATCTCCTGACGCGACAGCCCGACGACGTCGTACTCCGTCGTCAGCTCGATCGCATCCACCGGGCACGCCTCCTCGCACATGCCGCAGAAGATGCACCGCAGCTCATCAATCTCGAACTTCTTGGGGTACTTCTCGCGATCGTCCCACGGGCTCACCGCCGCCTCGATGTGGATGCACTTGGCCGGGCAGATCGTCGGGCACATCATGCACGCGACGCACTTGGGGCGGCCCTGCTCATCCCGGTTCAGGCGGTGGACGCCGCGGAAGTTGCTCGCCTGCATCCCGCCCTGCTCGGGCGTGTAGTGCTCCTTCCGCTGCTCGGGGTACTGGAGCGTGCGTGACGTCTTGACGGACGAGAACTTGCTCTGCCCGAACGACGAGAAGAAGTGCCGCATTGTCGTGCCGAAGCCCTTGACGATCTCCGGCAGATAGATGCGCTCGAGCGCGTTCAGCGGCTTGGGCTGGATGGAAACGATGTCTTCATCACGGATGGGCATGCGTGAGCAGTGTAGTCGATCGCGCACGCTTCGGACGAAACACCCGAGTCCGGGGTCCCCGTGCCGGTTCGGCGCCGCACCCGCTTCCATCCAAGTTTCTGACTTCCGCGCGGGCGCGAAATCGGTACAATCCCGCCATGCCAGGCGGAAGGAAGTCGCCCGCGCTCTTCGAACTACTGGGAAACTCCAAAGGGGTCGCGCCACCAATGCCGCCCCGTCCGGTGCAGGTGGCCGTTCCGCCACAGGTGCGCGCTCAGCCCGCCCACGCGCCGGTGCAAGAACCCGCGGACCCCGCGATGCAGGACTCGCCGAGCGACGCGCCACCCGCCGTCGCCGGCCTCGACCGCCAGCTGCGCGTCCCCATGTCCGCGGTGTACCTCTCCATCGCGGGGCTGCTGCTGATCGTCGTGCTCGTGTGGGGGCTCGCCTACCGCATCGGCCGAAGCGAAGAAAAAACCAAGACGGACAAGCTCCTCGGTGCGGCCGGTCAGCAGGTCAACGACCCTCTGAAGAGTGCCCCACCACCTGAACAGACACCTTCCAATCCCGGCCCGTCCAAGCCGGTCACGAGCATCGACCAGAGCGCCCGCAAGCCCGCTTTGGGGGCTCCAGACAAGCCGCAGGCCCGTCCCTCGGCTCCGCCCATCACCCCGGCTCCGGCCGCGAGCATCGCGGGCCAGCCCGCCTTCGGGACCGACCCCCGCCAGTCCGGGCTGAACTACCTGATCATCGAGGGTCGCCTGGACCGCGATTCGGCCGAGCGAATCCACGAGTTTTTGGGGGAGAATGGCGTTCCGGCCTTCGCCGTGGTTGATGATCGCAACGGAGCAAGCAACAATCCGGCCCTGTACCTGGTGGGCGTCGCTCAGGGCTTTGCCAAGGGCGAGTACAAGTCCCAGGCAGGGACGGACCTTTCGGAGAAGGTCCGGAGGCTCGGCCAGCAGTGGCAGAGCCAGCACCGCGGCACGACCTCCTTCGCCCAGACGTACTGGGCCCTGAGGAAGTGACGCGGAACTCGAGGTCTTCATGCCGGGGCGTGTGCGGCCCGCGGTCACGAAAGGATGGCACGCATGTCCCTGGATCGTTCCCTCAAGACCGGCGGCGGCATGGCCCAGAAGCGCTCCGTCATGACCCGCGCCGAGCGCATCGCCAAGCTCACGGCCGACAAGAAGTTCGACCCCAAGAAGAACAAGCCGCTGGGCCTGCCCAAGACGCTCGTTCCCAAGGCGTGAGTCCGACTCCGCTCCGCAGACTGTGTTGATGTAGACCACACCGAGCCGCGACCTTGAGGGAGCGGTTTGTCACGCGCGCGAAAGGCCGTGCTCTGTAGTCGCACGCCGTCGCTTCGCCGCTCGCCTCGGTCTCTGTGAAAACCTCGACCCAGCGACGGCCGCTTCACTCACAACTGCGTCAGGAACCGCAGATCATTCGCGTACAGCATGCGGATGTCGGGGATGCCGTACTTGCCCATCGCGATCCGCTCGATGCCGAAGCCAAACGCGAAGCCGGTCCACTTCTCGGCGTCGATGCCGCACAGCCCGAACACGGCCGGGTCCACCATGCCGCACCCGCCCAGCTCGATCCAACGGGGCTCATCCTCGGGCTTGAGTCGGATCTTCATGTCCAGCTCGGCGCTGGGCTCGGTGAAGGGGAAGAAGCTCGGACGCAGACGGATCTGGGCCTCGGGCCCGAAGTACGCCCGTGCAAACTGCAAGAGCGTCGTCTTCAGGTCGCTCATCGTCACGCCGCGATCGACGCAGAGCCCCTCGATCTGGTGGAACATGAACGAGTGCGTGGCGTCGACCGTGTCCGGCCGATACACGCGCCCCGGCGAGATGATCCGGATCGGCTCCTTGAGCGCGCCGCCCCCGCGCCGCACCGCCTCCTCCATCACGCGCACCTGCACCGTGCTCGTCTGCGAGCGGACCATCCGCGGCGTGCTCACCTTGGCGGGGTCGTCCACGTAGAAGTTGTCGATCGGGTCGCGTGCCGGGTGCCCCGCGGGGATGTTCAACTTCACGAAGTTGTGCTCGTCGTCCTCGAGCTCGGGCCCCTGCGCCACCTCGAAGCCCATCCTCGCGAAGACCTCGACAAGCTCGTCGCGGACCCGCATGATGATGTGCCGACGACCCAGCGCGTGCGACTCGATGAGCCCGGGCTCCGTGAGGTCGACCCTCGCCCCGCCGCGACCACCGCCCGAACCTCCGGCCGCCCCACCGCTCAGTGCGCCCTTTCGCGCTTCAAACGCCTGCTCGAGCGCGCTCTTCACCGCGTTCAGGCGTGCCCCGACCGCGGGCTTCTGGTCCTTGGGCACGTCCTTCAGACCACCCATCGCGCCCTTGAGCTTGCCGCTCGCGCCCAGGTAGGCGATCCGCCACGATTCCAGCGCGGCCGCATCCCCCGCGCGCGAAAGCTCGGCAAGGGCGTCACTTTCCAGAGTGGACAACATCTCCAGCATGGGGCGAGTGTAGGTCGAGGACCGCATGCCGCTGCGGACAAAGCTCGATCCGTGGCTCGACACAGATGATGCCAGATCGTGCAGGACGGAGCCCGTCGTAGTTCATGATGACGCTGGGGCGATGATCTATGACGCAACCCGGGTCCACCAGATCGCGGTGCGCGATTACGCATCCAAGCTCAACCGACCCGCGCGACTGGATGATCCCCATTCGAATGGCGTCCGCACCCCACGCCTGATCCTCGAACAGTTGCTCGAGGACAGAAAAGTATCTTGACGCACATGGCTCTCGAAGGCCTTGCCGAGCACTATGACTGGGCGCCACGGACAAAGCGCCGCCGCCACGCAACAAGGAAATCACAGCGGACACGACGAACGGTGCGAGAAGCATGGCGCGTCCCCTACCTGCTGCCACCATTCTACAACCGTGTCAATCCCCTCGCCGACGGCGTCAGAGCTACACATCACGTTCGGGCACCGATCGTGACGCATCGAGATGGGACGATTGACCGTAGGCGCCTCGTAGCTTGCGACGCTCTGTAACGACTGTGCCGAGTTTGCGTCGGCGCAGGCCGTTCCACGCCATCCACATCGCCGGGCGGCTCGCCGATGAGTCTCGTGTCCCGCGTTGGAGTCCCCATGAAGACCATCCTCATCGCCATCGCCTCGCTCGCCCTCGCGATCCCCGCGCACGCGCAACAGAAGCGCCCAGCCCAGGGCGGCGCTTCGCAGCCCTCGCAGGGCGCCAAGGGCTTCGTCACCGGTCCGGGCGCCAAGAAATCGACCGGCAAGGACTCGCCCGAGCCCACACCCTCCAAGAGCAGCAGCGCCATCAGCGTGCGCCGCGAGCGCGAGCCGGCCACCATGAACGAACTCGTCGCACGCATCGCCGCCAACGGCTGCGATCTCCGCCCCGCGGACGTCCTGGAGACCAAACGCCGCGAGGTCGCGGCGCAGCTGGGCATCGACACGGCACCGCTCACGCTCTATCGCGTGGGCGACGCGAGCGAGGGCGGCGTGGCCCTGATCGAGTTCAAGAGCAAGGAGTCGCCCCAGCGCGTCGCACGCATCAACGTCCCCGCGGGCCTCCAGTACGCCGCGTACGGACGCTTCCTCCTCGTCAAGTGCTGCACGAACAAGGAGTGGAAGAGCGTGCGCTCCGCGATGCCCTTCGTGGGCGCCTCCTTCGGCTCCAGCCCCAGCGACAACGAGCCCGAGCGCCGCGCGACGCAGTCACGCCAGCAGCGCGTGCTCGCCCAGCTTGCTACGCTTCGCTCGAGCATCGAACGCTTTAAGCTGAAGAACGCCGGACGCGTGCCGGACCTCGCCAGTGCGCAGTGGCAGCCCCTCATCGGCGCGGGACTGATCTCGCAGGCGCCCAAGAACGTGCTGTGCCCCGACCCCGCGTCGCAGCGGGTCGTGCCCGGGACCAGCGGGGCCGATGTGGATCGCACGCGCGCGGGCTGGGCGTTCGATCCCAGCACCGGGTCGCTCTTCGCCGCGGGCATCGACGAGTAGGCTCGGGCCCGCGATCCCTCCGCCACATCGGGCGTGGACCCTTCGAGGCGCGCCACCCCAAACAAACAGCCCCGGGCCAAAGACCCGGGGCTGACTCCTTGCGACTCGATGTGCCTGCCGTCGTTCCCGCCCGATCACGACGCGGACGCGGCGGGCTTGTCCTTGCGGGCCTTCGCCGCAAACGCGGTGCGCTTGTCGGCCGTGCGCCGGCGGGTCGAGGGCTTGCCGCCGATCTCGGGCCCATCCTCCGCGCCCACGAACTGGATCACGCACAGCTCGGTGCCGTCGCCGATGCGGTGGCGACCCAGCTTGATGATCCGCGTGTACCCGCCCGCGCGATCGCGGAAGCGGGGCGCGACGTGGTCGAAGATGTGCTTGACGATCTTGGGCGCCGCACGCAGCTCGCCGTAGCGGTTACGCTCGACCTGGCTCGACTCGGGCAGGTCGAAGAACTGCTTGGCGTGATCGCGAAGCTTCTCCACCTGCTCCTTCTCCGCGTCGCTGGGCTTCTTCGAGAGGAAGAGCCAGTCGAAGCCCGTGCGATCGCCGCCGAGCTTGGCGACGACCAGGCGGCGCGCGTGCAGGTCGCCACGCTTGGCGAGCGTGACGATCTTCTCAACGAAGGGTTGCACGGCCTTGGCCTTGGGGATCGTCGTCACCACCTGCCCGTGCTCGAAGAGCCCGTAGGCGATGTGACGCAGGGTGGAGGCGCGGTGGGCGGTGGTGCGGCCCAGGCGGTATCCGGCTCGACGGTGACGCATGTTTCGGCCCAGTCCTTCTCGACGTCCGCGGCGCACGCCGCGGGGGGTGTCATGTCCAGTTCGTTACGGTTGCGGGTTCGCCGGCGGTGGCGCCGAGAAGCCCTCGGGCAGCTCCATGCCCAAGTCCAGACCAATGTCCTGAAGCTTGCGCTTCACCTCGCGGAGGCTCGTGCGACCGAACGAGCGGAGCTTGAGCAGGTCCGCGTCGCTCATCGTCACCAGCTGCGACACCGTGTCGATCCGCGCCGACTCCAGGCAGTTGCTCGCACGCACGGAAAGCTCCAGCTCGCTCACGGGCATGGAGAGCTTGCGGATCAGCTCCTCGTCCACGCCCGCCGCCGCCGCCGCCTCCTCGCTCACGCGCTCGGCGCCGAGCTCGAAGTACTGCACGAACGGATTCAGGTGCTTGCGCAGGATCTTGGCGGCCTCGACGAGCGCCATGTCCGGCGTCACCGTGCCGTTCGTCCAGATCTCGAGCGTCAGCTTGTCGAAGTTCGTCCGCTGGCCCACGCGCGTGTCCTCGACCTTGTAGCGCACGCGCTGCACGGGCGAGTAGATCGCATCGACCGGGATCAGCCCGATCTCCTGATCGTCGCGCGACTGGTACTGCTCCGACCCCGGAACGTACCCGCGGCCCTTCTGCACCTTGAACTCGATCTCGAACTCACGCTTCTCCGTCAGCGTGCACAGCACGAGGTCCTTGTTCAGGATCGTGATCGCCGTGTCGGCCTCGATGAGGTCGGCCGTCACCTCGCCCGGGCCCATCGCCGCGAGCTTCATCGTCTTGGGCTCGTCGCCCTCCATCTTCACGATGAGGTTCTTCAGGTTCAGGATGATGTCCGTCACATCCTCCATCACGCCCGGGATCGAGGAGAACTCGTGCTGAGCGCCCTTGATCTTCACGGACGTGATCGCCGCGCCCTCAAGAGACGAGAGCAGCACCCGACGCAGCCCGTTGCCGATCGTCGTGCCAAACCCACGCTCGAACGGCTCGATGGTGAAACGCCCGTACGTGTCGCTCTTGAACTTCGGGTCGGCGACCACGCGGGAAGGAAGCTCGAAACCACGCCAGCGGACTCGCATGTGTGATCTTCCGTGCTCAGCAGGGGGACAGGACGTGAACCTCCCGCGGGTATCGGGTTCGACATCGGGCCCTGCTGATCGGCCCGAGCGACCCTGCTGTCCGGGGAGGACAGGAAACAGACTTAGACGCGACGACGCTTCGTGGGACGGCAGCCGTTGTGCGGCACCGCCGTGTGGTCCTCGATCGCCGTGACGCGCATGCCCGTGGACACCACACCGTTCACCGCGGACTCGCGCCCGGAGCCCGCGCCCTTGATGCGAACCTCGACCTCGCTCATGCCCAGCTTGCGGGCCTTCTGCGCGGCCGACTCGCCGGCGCGGGTCGCGGCAAAGGGCGTGCTCTTGCGGGCGCCCTTGAACCCGATCGTGCCCGCCGAGTCCCAGGCGATCGTCTCGCCGTTCATATCGGTGATGGTCACGATCGTGTTGTTGCTCGTCGCCTTGACGTGGACAATGCCACGAACGACGTTCTTGCGGACCTTCTTGATCTTCTTCGCCATGAGAGCCTCCGGGGATCAACCGACCCAGTGGGTCGTACCCGCCGATGCTTGTGTGAACGCGGACCCCCGCGGGCCCGCGCCGTGGAATCGATCAGCCCTTCGCCTTCACGCCCTTCTTGCCGGCGACGGTCTTCTTCTTGCCCTTGCGCGTGCGGGCGTTCGAACGCGTGCGCTGCCCGCGAACGGGGAGCCCCTTGCGATGACGCTCGCCGCGATAGCAGCGGATGTCCTTCAAACGCTGGATGTTCTGCTGAACCTGCCGACGCAGCGCACCCTCAACGAGGTAGTTCGCGTCGATGATCGCGTTGATGCCCGCCAGCGCGTTCTCATCGAGCTCGTTGGCCCGCAGGTCCGGGTTCACCTTCGCCTCGGCGAGGATGTCCGCCGCAAACTTGGCCCCGATCCCGTGGATGTACTGCAGCGCGTACAGGATCTTCTTCTTGTCGGGCACGTCGATACCGGCGATACGAGGCATAGCGCTCAACTCCTCCTTCGTCGCGTCGGCCGACGCGACGAGGCGACATCAACTCACCCCTGGACCTGCTTGTGCTTGGGCTCCGCCTTGCAGATCACGCGGACCTTGCCCTTGCGCTTGACGACCTGGCACGAGCCGCAGATGCGGCGAACAGACGCTTTGACCTTCATGGTGCACCTTCAGAACAGGGTACGGGCGCAGGTTGGGAGGTCCCACCACCCGGGTCGCGATCGTAGGCCACGCGAGCGGAAAAGTCATTCAACCGCGCTCGGCGCCCCGCCGCCGACCCCCACCCGCCTTCCACGCCGCCAGCCGGGCGATGTGCTTCAGGTACAGCGCCTGCTCTCGCAGACCCAGCTTGCTCGTGCCGCGCTTCCGATCCGCGAAATGGATGGGCACTTCCACAACCCGAACAAACGGCCCCTTCACCAGCAGCTCCAGCGCGATCTTGTACCCCACGGGACTGAGATCCCGCGTCGCCAGATAGTCCTCGGCCCGCAACGCGAAGAACCCGCTCATGGGATCACGCAGACGCGTGAACGGGCGAGCCATCAGCGTCGCCACACGGCTGTTCACGTGCCGGTACACGCTCCACGCCGCGTCGGTGCTGCCCCCCTTCACATACCGCGAGCCCACCACGAAGTCGGCGCCCTGCGCGATCCGCTCGACCATCGCCGGCACGGCCTCGGGCGGGTGGCTCAGATCCGCGTCCATCACCACAAGCGTGTCAAAGCGGGCTCTCGCAAGCCCCGCGAGCACGGCGCTGCTCAGCCCACGCTCCTCGGTCCGCACGTGCAGGCGAACCCACCCGCGAGCCAGCGACGCCACAACCTCGTCCGTGCCATCCGCGGAGTTGTCATCGACTATCACGATCTCGAACTCGCCAAGCCCCTCCATCGCCCGCTCCACCCGCTCGACCAATTCGCGGATGTTCTCGGCCTCCTTGTACGTCGGAACCACGATCGACACGCCCTTCGCGCGCGAAGTCACGCCCGTGAGGTCGATCGCCACCGGCGCCGCTGGCGCCAGGGGCGTGGCCAGTCGATCGACGCGTGTCATCGCGCCACCTCCGCCGATCGAGCCAGCGTCCACGCGTGCCACGAGATCGCCGCGATCAGCAGCAGCCCGCCCGCCGCGTGCAGTCCCCAGGCGTGCACCGCACGACCCGGCGGGAACCACAGCGCGAACTGCGTGATCGCGATGAGCACGAGCCCCGCGATCGCGAGAACTCCGCGAGGCGATCGTGCCGATTCCCCCGCGCACAGCAGCACGATGTACGCCGACGCGGGCGCGGCGAGGATGTACGTCTGTGACTCCGTCGCCGGCCCGAACACCGTCATCCAGAGCGTCGCAAGACAGAACGCCACAAGCGTGAGCGGAGCCAAACCCACGCCCCGCACACGCAGCGCGAGCACGAGCGCCGCCGCCATGCCCCCCGCCACCACCTCGACGATCTGGTAGGTCTTCGTCGAGAGCGTCACTCCGCCCACGTGCAGCAGCGTCCGCACGTCCCTGAACGCGAGCCCGCTGGTGCCGTTGTCCCGCGCGTTGAGCCCGAACTCGACCCACGTGCGGTACTGCTCACTCACGTACGACGGACGCTGCGCCACAAACGGGACGGCACAGACCGCGATCAGCCCGACCACGAACCAAGGCCCGAATCGCCGCGGCGCCAGCAGCACCAGCAGCATCCCCAGCGCCAGCGGGTACGCCTTGATCGCCACCGCTCCGGCCGCGGCAAGCCCAGCCCAGAGCATGGGTCGCCACGTCCGTTGCTTCAGCCCGCGCACAAACCACGCCGCGCACAGCACGCACAGCCCGGCCGTGATCCCCGTCGTCTGAACATCGCCCAGCGCCTGGAACGCCAGAGGCCACGCGAGCAGGAACAGCGCCGCTCGCCGCCGCGCGTCCGCGCTGGGCATGAACACACGCGCACTCTCCAGCAGCCCAAGGGCAAGCACGCCCACGTTCGCCAGGCGTAGCAGCGCGCTCCCGATCGCGTCGGGCAGCGCGGACAGAGGCACGAAGAGCACCGCGAGCAGCGGGTGGTACCGGAACACTTCCAGCCCGCTGCCGGGCGTGTACAGCGTTCGCGACGCCACCCAGTCCCGTCCCGCGTCGGCGAACACGTGGTAGATGCCCGTGTGCTTTGGACTGTGATAGAACAGCAGCGCCCGCCCGACCGAAACCACCGCCACCGCGATCCACGCGATCCACGCCCCCACCACGAGCGCCCGATCGTCACCCGCTCGATCGGCACACGCCGGCGCCGCGAGCGAAACGGGGCCGACCTGCGTGCCGGGCGTGCTCAGTGAGCGCCTCCGAAATCTGTACGCGGCGCGCCACGCGGGCTCGAGCTTCCCGCGGACTCAATGCCGGTACGTGATGCGGGCCTTGGTCAGGTCGTACGGCGACATCTCGACGGTGACCTTGTCGCCCGGCAGGATGCGGATGTAGTTCATCCGCATCTTTCCGGAGACGTACGCGAGCACCTCGGTCTTCTGCTCATTGGGCAGACGCACCTTGAACATCGCGTTGGGCAGCGACTCAGTGACGATCGCCTCGAACGTGAACTTCTCGTCGGTCTTGGGCATGCGCTTCCGTTCGTCGATCCTGCCGCGGGCCTACTCCCGCATCATCGGCTCCAGCCCGGCCCCGACGCGAGGATCGACGCGCCGCCGGGCGTGATGCACACCATCAACTCCTCGCACACGCACGCAGCTCCGTCGCTCGTGCGCAGCGTCCAGGCATTCGAGTCCGCGTGCACCCGCCCGCACCCGGGCGTCAGCACCGGCTCGAGCGTGAACACCATACCAGCCTGGAGAACGAAGTCTTGCGATGGCGGCGCGTGGAGTCCACTCGAATCCCGTTTCTTTTCCGTACAGAACGCCAGACGCGGCGGCTCTTGCATCCGTAGACCGATGCCGTGCCCCCCGAACTCCGGAACGATCGCCAGCCCCGCGTCGCGTGCGGCGGCATTGGTCGCTTCCGAGACGCTCGACCAACTCACTCCCGGCCCCATCCGCTCCATCGCCACTCGAAGCACACCCCGCGCACGCTCGAGCACCGCACGCAGTGGGTGCTCGGGCTCGTCGCCGGGCACGACCAGGCACGTCGCGGCGTCCGCGCACCAGCCCGCAAGCCTCAGCGCGACATCGATAGTGACGAGATCACCCGCCGCCAACGCACGCCCATCGGGGATCGCGGCGCCCAGTTCATCGTTCACGAGGATGGACGCGGCGCCCGCAAACGGCTCGCCCAGCGAATTGCGCACGCTCGCCAGCAGCGGCTCGGCCCCCTCTCCCGCGATGCAACGCGCGACGACGTCGCCCAGCGCGACGCGAGTCACGCCCGCTCGCGCCGCCGCGTGCGCCGTGCCCAGCACCCGCGAGAGCGCAGCGCCAGCTCGGGCCAGAGCCCGGATGCCGTCCGCAGAATGGAGCCGCATCACCCGCGCGGGCCGCGAATCCGCGGGCCCGACGAGTCCTCGCCGCCCAGGAACCCGGCGTAGTTACGCATCAGCAGGTTGGCCTCGACGCGTTGGATGAAGTCGAGCACCACCGACACCACGATCAGCAGCCCCGTGCCGCCCAGGAACTGCGTCACCGAGAAGTCGATGTTCATCGACTTGCTCACGACCGTGGGCATCACCGCGATCACCGCGAGGAACGCCGCGCCCACGTACGTGATGCGCGTCATCACCGTCTCGAGATACTCCGCCGTGCGCGGCCCGGGGCGCAGCCCCGGAATGAACGACCCGTGATCGCGCAGCTGCTTGGACATCTCCTCCGGGTTGAACTGGACCGTGATCCAGAAGTATGCGAAGAAGTAGATCATCGCGAGCTCAACGATCGTGTACGGGAACTGCCCGATCGAGAACGCCGTCGCGAGCCACTGGATCACGCCCTTCCACCAGTCCGGCGCCCCGCTGCCCTGCGCCACCGCGGACGTCTCCAGGCTCTTGAGGATCACCGAGGGGAAGATCATCAGCGACGACGCGAAGATCACAGGCATCACGCCCGAGTGGTTCACGCGCAGCGGCAGGTACGACTTCTGCCCGCCGTACACCCGGCGCCCGCGCGTGTGCTTCGCCTGCTGCACGGGGATGCGTCGCTGCGCCACCGTCAGCAGCACCGCCCCCGCGATCACCGCGAAGAACGCCGCGACGATCAGCACCACGCCCAGGAGCCCAAGCTTCTCGGAGTCGCCGGGCTTGAAGTTATCGATGATCCACTTGGCCGCGTTGGGCATTCGCGCGACGATGCCCGCCATGATGATCATGGACACGCCGTTGCCGATCCCGTGCCGGTCGATCTGCTCGCCCAGCCACATCAGGAACACCGTGCCCGCCGTCAGTGCCGCCACGCCCATCACCCACCACGCGGGGTTCGCCGCCTGCCCGGGCGCGACAAGACCGGACTTGTTGATGAAGCCAAGCCACCCCGCCGCCTGGAAGATGCACAGGAACACCGTCGCGTACCGCGTCCACTCCGTGATCTTCTGACGACCCGTCGGGCCCTCTTCCTGCAGCTTCTTGAGCGTCGGCACCGCCGCGGTCAGGAGCTGGAAGATGATGCCCGCCGTGATGTACGGCATGATCCCCAGCCCGAAGATCGTCGACTGGTGGAACGATCCGCCCGAGAAGATCGAGACGTAATCGCCGATGCGACCCGCCGCCGATCCCTCCTGCGCGGCCTTCTTGAAGTAGTCCGCGAGCTGCGTCTGATCCACGCCCGGCAGCGGGATCCAGTACCCGACTCGGTACACGATGAGCATGCCGATCGTGAAGAGGATCTTGCTCCTCAGCTCCGGCACTTTGAAGATGTTCAGCAGGGCCTTGATCATGCGATGATCCGTCCGATCAGCAAAGCGGCCCGATCATACGCGTCCGAACCGATGGCTCGGGTGCGTGCGATCGGGCCGAGGAAAGAGCGTGTGGTGCATCCGTTCGAGGCAGACACCGCGTGCGGCACGCGCCCGTCGGGGCGGTGCGGACCGCGGAGGCGAGGCTCACTCCGCGTCGGTCGCGGCCGGGGCCTTGCGCGTCGTCTGCTTGAGCTTCTTGGTGAGGTTCTTGGGAGTCAGGTCCGACGAGTTGCGGTCCACACCGCGCACCTTGTCCTTCCGCGTGCCGATCTGGTGCACCTTGCCGCCGGCGCCCTCGATGAGCTTCTTGGCCGACGCGGAGACCCGGTGCGCCGTCACCTCGAGCTTGACCCGAAGGCCCTCCTCGCCCACCGACCCGAGCACCTTGAGCGGACGCGAAGCGTCGCGGACCAGGCCCGCGGCGATGAGCTTCTCAGCCGTGACCGCGCCGCCCTTGGCGAAGTCCGCGTGCTTGGCCACATCGCCGATGTTGACGATCCAGAACTGCTCCTTGAACTTCGCGTTCGTGAAGCCGAACTTGGGGATGCGGCGGAAGAACGGCATCTGCCCGCCCTCGAACTGGAAGCGCGTCGCAGTGCCCGAGCGCGAGCCCGCGCCCTTCTGGCCGCGGCCCGACGTCTTGCCCCGGGCGCCGTACTTGCCCCGTCCGACGCGCTTGCGGGCCTTGTACTTCCCCGCGTCCTTCGTGATTTCGTGGATCATCATGGCGTGCTGTCCTTCGTGATTCGTTCCGGTGCACCGAGGATCGCCGATCCCCGCGCGACGGGTGTTTGCTCTCAGCCCTGCGGAGCGGCGCCCTCGGCCGGGGCATCGCCCCCGCCCGAACCCTCGGGCTTAGCGCCGTCGGGCTTGCGGCCGCGTCCACCCCCACCACCACCGCCGCCGCGACCACCGCGACCGCCGCCGCGACCACCGCGGGACGGACGCTCATCGCGCTCCTTGCGCGGGCGAACGGGCATCGCCGCGATGAACGACTTGCCCTTCTCGAGCTTGCTCTCGATCTCGCTCTTGCCAAGGTCGAGCCCGCGCAGCTCGGCGATCTGCGCCGTCGTGCGGAGCTTCTCGATCGCCGCGAACGCCGCCTTGATCGTGTTGATGCTGTTCGTCGATCCGTAGCACTTGGTCAGGCAGTCGGTGATGCCCGCCATCTCAAGGATCGCGCGGAGCGACTGACCCGCCACCACGCCCGTGCCGGGGCTCGCGGGGATCAGGCGAACCTTCGACGCACGGTGGGAGCCCTCGACCTGGTGCGGGAGCGTGCGCCCGACCATCGGGATCGTCACCATCGCCTTGCGGGCGTACTTCTGCGCCTTCTCGATGGCGGCCGGCACCTCGTTGGACTTGCCGTACCCGTACCCCACCTTCCCGTTGCGATCGCCGACGACCACGAGCGCGCCGAACGAGAACCGCCGACCGCCCTTGACGGTCGCGCTCGTCCGCGCCACGCCGATCGTCGTGGATTCGATTTGTGATACTTCGTCGAGCAGTTCAGCCATGGCTCAGTCGCTTTCTCTGGATCGCCCTCGATGCCCTAATGCCTCGTTGCCTAGATCAGAATTGCAGTCCGCCCTTGCGTGCCGCCTCCGCGAACGCCTTCACGCGCCCGTGGAACTTGAATCCCCCGCGATCGAACACGACCGCCTTCACGCCGGCCTTCTTCGCGTTCTCCGCCAGGCGCGACCCGACGGACGCCGCCGCGGGCGCGTTGCCCGGCTTGGTCCCCGCCGCGAGCACGCCCTCGTCGCGCGTGGACGCCGACGCGAGCGTCTTGCCCGCCAGATCGTCGATCACCTGCGCGTAGAAGTGGTTCAGGCTCTTGTACACCGCCAGACGCGGGCGCGAGGGCGTGCCCTCGATCCGGGTGCGGATCGCCGCCCGACGGCGGACGCGACGCTTGGCTTTCAGGCTGCTCTTGTCCATGGGTTACTTCCTCGCCGATCAGGCGCCGAACTGCTTGCCCTGCTTCCGCCGGATCGTCTCCGTCGTGTACTTGATCCCCTTGCCGTTGTACGGCTCGGGCTTGCGCTGGGCCCGCATCTCCGCGGCGAACTGGCCGACCTTCTGCTTGTCGGCGCCCGCGATCTTCACGATCTGCTTGTTCTTCTCGTCGAGCGTCACCTTGAGCCCGTCGGGGATCGGCATCATGATCGGGTTCGCGAAGCCGACCACGAGCTTCAGATTCTTCCCCTGGATCGTCGGCGCCCAACCCACGCCCACCACCTCGAGGCTCTTCTCGTACCCCTTGGTCACGCCCTGGATCATGCTCTTGATGAGCGCCCGGGTCGTGCCCCAGTTCGCCCGGACCTCGGCGTCGTCGAGCTTGGTCGTGTCCACCGAGCACACGATCGACTTCTCGCTCTCGTTCCACTTCACGCTCACCAGCGCGTGGTGCTCGAACGACAGCGTCCCCTGGGGGCCCGAGATCGAGACCTTGCGCCCCTGGATCTGGACCTTCACCCCGGCGGGCACTTCAACGGGCTGCTTTCCGATGCGGGACATGGCGTTTCTCTCTGATCAGTCGTTCGAAGGAGGGACCGGTTACTCAACGATGGCGAGAAGCTCGCCGCCCACGCGCTCCTGGCGCGCCTTGCGGTCGGACATCACGCCCTTGGACGTGGACACGATCGCGATGCCAAGCCCCTGCAGCGGCTTGGGAATCGAATCGACGTTGGTGTACACGCGGCACCCGGGCTTGGACTGCCGCTCCATCTTGGAGAACAGCACCTCGCCGCGCGGGCCGTACTTCAGCTTGACGCGGATCAGCCCCTGGCGTCCGTCGTCCACCACGTCGTAGCCCGTGATGTAGCCCTCGTCGCGCAGCACGTCCGCGACGCCGCGGCACACGCGAGAGTTGAGGCAATTGACGCTCTTGTCCTTGTTCCGCGTCGCGTTGCGGATGCGGGTGAGCATGTCGGCGATGGGGTCGGTGACTGCCATGGATCGTGGGTCCTGAGGGATCGTGCTCGTCGGTGCGTCGCTCGATGCGAACAGTGCGGTTACCAGCTCGCCTTGCGCATGCCGGGGATCTTCCCCTCCAGCGCCAGCTTGCGAAGCATGATGCGGGAGATGCGGAACTTGCGGTACACCCCGCGGTCCCGTCCGGTCAGCTCGCACCGGTACACCTTCCGCGTGCTGAACTTCGGGGTCCGCCTGCTCTTGGCCATCTGCGCCTTGGTCGTCATATCGGGTTCCTGATCCGTGTGATCTGCGATCGGTGCGTCTTACGCGGACTTGCGGGCCGAGGGCTCCTCGGGCTTCGCGAACGGGAAGCCCATCTGCTCAAGCACGAAACGCGAGAGCTCGGGCGTCGAATTCCGGAACGTGAAATTGATGTTCATGCCGTGCGTGTACTGTGCGTCGGCCATGTTGATCTCGGGGAACACGCCCTGCTCGTTGATCCCCATC
>CAYNSB010000045.1:0-26732 GCA_964399625.1 uncultured Phycisphaeraceae bacterium | reverse complement strand
ACGGGATCGCGGAAGAGTGCGGCGTCCAGGTGCGGGTTCTCGCCGTAGCGAAGTTCCTCGACCTTGAGGTAGTTCAGGCGGAGGGTCTGGGGGAACGGGGCATCGCCCAGGGTGCCCAGGTACGCGGCGATCGCGGCGTCGTACTCGGCGGTGCGGGCGAAGGCGGAGGCCGCGAGGGACGCGCGCAGGGCGCGGGTCGTGTGCCCCTGCTGCTCCTCGAGTTCGCCCACGACGCGGTCGTACTGGGCGGGGGCGGTGACCACGGTGACCCACTCGTGGTTCTTCGCGGCCGAGCGGATCATGCTTGGGCCGCCGATGTCGATGTTCTCGATGGCTTCCTGCGGCTCCACGGCGCCCTTGGCGATGGTCTGCTCGAAGGGGTAGAGGTTTATGCACACGAGGTCGATGGGGGTGATGCGATGGACCTGCATCGCCGCGACGTGGTCCGGATGATCGCGGAGGGCGAGGAGCGCGCCGTGGACCGCGGGGTGCAGGGTCTTGACGCGCCCGTCCATCATCTCCGGGAATCCGGTGACGCGATCGATCGGGGTGACGGCGAGGCCGGCCGCCTCGAGCGCCTTGGCGGTGCCGCCCGTGGAGATCAGCTCGACCTGGCGGGCGGCGAGGGCGCGGGCGAACGGGAGCAGGTCCGTCTTGTCGGAGACCGAGAGCAGCGCCCGGCGAACATGGACACGATCGGGCATGGGCTCGCCTCTAGCGCGGGATGAACTTCGCGACGACGCCCGAGGACGAGATCGCGTAGAGGTTGCCGTTCTCGAACGCATCGGGCTGGAGCGACGAGACGCCCGGGAGCGGGACGCGCTCGATGACGTCGCCGCGTGCGGGGCCGATGAGCAGCGCTTCCTTGCCATCGAATCCGACGAGCCCGTTCTTGTTGGAGGCGACGATCGTGCCCGCGAAGCCCTTGATGTTCCAGAGCACCTTTCCGGTGTTGGCGTCGAAGCACGCGAGCCCCAGGTCCGGCACGGCGCAGTAGAGGCGATCGTTGACGACGGTGGGCTGGACGGTGAGCGGGGCCGAGGTGCGGTAGCGCCAGACCTGTCGCGCGCCCTGCGGGGCGAAGGCGTAGAGGGACTGGTCCAGCGAGGCGACGAACATGTAGCGTCCGTTGGAGACGGGATTCGCGCCCGCGCCGCCGAAGATCTTGGTCCGACCGATCAGCCCGCCCTTGTCCGGCGTGACGAAGAAGACGACGCCCGAGTGGGAGACGGCGCCGACGGCATCGCCCACGAGCACGGCGTCGTGGTCCACGGCGCCCTCGACGGCGAAGCCCCACATCTTCACGCCGCCGACGCCGGGCGCGTCGAGCTGTGCGTACAGCTCGCCGTCGTTGGTCCCAACGATCATGAGGGTGTTGATGATGAGGGGGTTGGTCGTGATGATCTTGGAGAACTTCTGGCGGGAGGTGAGGTTGCAGTTCGTGGGGTCCACGGCGAAGACGTCGGCCTCGGAGGTGGCGATGAATCGCGGGCCGACGCGCGAGAGCCCCGTGAAGCGGGTCAGGGGGTTGGCGAGCTGGATGGCGCAGCGCTGCCCGCCGGTCGAGGGCTCGAGGATGCTGAGGGTGGACCCGCGTTCGAGCACGCCGATCGCGTCGGGCGTGACGCGGAGGAAGTTGATTGGGAGCGAGCCGGTGATTGTCGGGTACCCCTTCCAGTCGAGGCGGTATCCGAGCTTGGCGTAGGACTCGAAGTTGATGGGGAAGGCCTCGCTGCGCTCGGACGAGGTGCGTGCGCGGCCCGGGTTGTAGGGGCGGTTGCCGGCGCACCCGCCGACGAGCAGCGCGAGGGCGGCGGTGCATGCGAGTGCGGATCGGCGCGAGGCGGTCGTCATCGTTGGCATCTCCCGTATCCCGACCAAGGGCCCACAGGATAGTGGGGCGGAGGTGGCGGCGGCGGGCGGTGGCGCCCCCGGCGCGGCGCGGAGCGGGTGCTGTTTGGGAATCCGGTGGAGACCGGCGTGCGGCGTGGGGATAGTTGAGCGATGTTCACCGGGCTGGTCCAAGGGGTGGGGCGTGTGCGGGGCGTGGAGATGCGCGGCGCGAGCGGGCCCGCGCGCCTGACGATCGACCCGCGATGGGACGTGCCCGTGGGGACGCTGGAGGCGGGGGAATCGATCAGCGTGAGCGGCGTGTGCCTCACGTTGGTGGGGGATGCGGGCGGACGATCGCACGAGGGGCCGCTCGCGTTTGATGTGGTGCAGGAGACGCTCGATCGAACGACGCTGGGCGGGCTCTTGCCCGGGGCGCGGGTCAACCTGGAGCGCTCGCTGCGCGCGTCGGACCTGATGGGTGGACACGGTGTGCAGGGGCACATCGACGGGATCGGGACCGTCGAGCGCGTGCAGACGGGATCGGACTGGCGCGTGTGGGTCCGGCCCGAGGTGGACGATGAGCGTCCGGCGTTCATGCAGTTCGTGGTGCCCAAGGGGTCGATCTGCGTCGATGGCGTGAGCCTGACGATCGCCGGGGTGACGGGGAATCCGCCCAAATTGTTCGATGTGGCGTTGATTCCCACGACGCTGGCACGCACGACGCTGGGCGATCTGCGTCCGGGCGATCGGGTGAACCTGGAGAGCGACGTGGTCGTGCGGACGATTGTGCATTACCTGCGTCACTACGGCGGGGGCGACACATCGGGGCGTAAGACGTGAGGCGCGTCCTGGGCATCGACCCGGGGCTGGTGATCACCGGCTATGGGTGCATCGATGGCGTGGGACCGGCCGCGAGCATCGTCGAGGCGGGCGTGATCCGTCTCGTGGATTCGCGGCGTGAGCGCCCGACGATCAGCGATCGGCTGGCGGAGCTGGACCGGGACGTGGGCGAGATGCTCGAGCGATTGAGGCCCGAGGTGGTCGCGGTGGAGGCGCTCTTTGCGCACTACAAGCACCCGGCGACGGCGATCGCGATGGGGCACGCGCGGGGCGTGATCCTGCTGGGCGTGAGGCGGGCCGGGCTGGAGCTTGTCGAGCTCCGTCCGGCGGAGGTGAAGCGCTTCGTGACTGGTCACGGGCAGGCGAAGAAGGGGCAGGTGCAGGGGGCGGTCGCGACGGCGCTTGGGCTGTCGTCGGTGCCCAAGCCGGCGGACGTGGCGGACGCGCTGGGGATCGCGTTGTGCGCGCTGTCGCGGCTCGATGGGCTTGGGGCGCGGGCGGCGCGTCGTCGATCCTAAACTATGGGCCCATGAGCGAGGCGACGACCCAACGAGTGGCGAACCGTGCGCAGGTGCTGATCGTGGACGATGAGCACGAGCACGCGGACGTGATGGCCGAGGCGTTGCACAAGCCCGGGCACGTGTGCACGATCGTGAACGATGTGGCGCGTGCGCTCGACGAGTTGCGGCACGGGTCTTTCGACGTGATCGTCACGGACCTGCGCATGCCGGTCTCGGGGGGCAAGGACGGGGTGGCGCCCGATGGAGCGGACGCGGGGCTGCGCGTGCTGGAGGCGGCGCGGCGGCTGCAGCCCAGTGCCGAGACGATCATGGTGACGGCGCACGGAGACGTGCCCACGGCGCGGGCGGCGTTCAAGCACGGCGCGTACGACTTCATCGAGAAGCCGTTGGACCTTGAGGTGTTCCGCAATCTCGTGGGGCGCGCGGCGGACACGGCGATGCTGCGTCACGAGGCGGGCGGTGGGCTGGGCGATCTGGTGCAGCACCAGGGCTTCGAGGGGATCATCGCGGGCTCGGAGCAGATGCGCCGGATCCTGCGGCAGGTGAAGACGGTCGCCGCGAGCCAGCTGCCCGTGCTGATCACGGGTGAGAGCGGGACGGGCAAGGAGCTGATCGCGCGGGCGGTGCACGCGAACTCGCCGCGGTCGGCGAAGAGGTTTGTGGCGCTCAACTGCGCCGCGGAGGCGGAGAACCTGCTGGAGGACCAGCTCTTCGGGCACGTTCGCGGGGCGTTCACGGGCGCCGAGAAGGACCGCGAGGGCGTGTTCGAGTACGCGACGGGCGGCACGCTGTTCCTGGACGAGATCGGCGACATGCCGCTGAAGATGCAGGCGAAGCTGCTTCGCGTGCTGGAGTACGGCGAGGTCGTGCGCCTGGGGAGCAACGAGCCGCGCAAGACGGATGTCCGCCTGGTGAGCGCGACCAATCGCGACCCAAAGGCGATGGCATCGACGGGCGAGTTCCGCGAGGACCTGTTCTTCCGGATCGCGGGGGCGGTGATCCATCTGCCGCCGCTGCGCGAGCGCCGCGAGGACATCCCGCGGATCGTGCGTCACGCGATCGCGCGGTTCGCGACCACGGTCGCCGGCGGCGGGGGCGCGGTGCCGGACATCACCGATGCGGCGATGATGCGACTGACGGCGTACGGATGGCCGGGCAACGTGCGCCAGCTGCTTAACGTGGTGCAGAACATGGTGGTGACCGCGACGGGCGAGGCGGCGATGGGGGACAAGCCCGCGACGCCGACGGTGCTGGATGTGCGTCACATCCCCGACGAGATCCGCGTGGGCGACGAGCTCTCGGGCGAGGGGGAGGGCGATGCGTCGGTGCTGGCGTCGGGCGCGGCGACGGGCGGCGTGCTCGCGGGCACGACGCTGGAGCAGATCGAGAAGCGTGCGATCCGCGAGACGCTGCGGCTGACGGCGGGCAACCGCGAGCAGGCGGCGAAGCTGCTGGGCATCGGTGAGCGGACGTTGTATCGCAAGCTCAAGGAATACGGGCTGCGTTAGCGGACGCGTTGGGCGATTCTGCGGGAAGAATGCTCGCGAACGATGCGCGGCGCGATACCCTTCGCGGGTCGCCTTTCGGAGCCGTTCCATGCCAACGGACATCGCGGGCCAGCACGGCGCGCGCGAACTCGTGAAGCGCGTGCTCCGCACGCGGGCGGTGGGCGTGCCCGCGACGATCGTGCTCAACGCGGTGGGCGTGCGGCGTGGCTCGCGGCGGATCGCGCAGTTGTGCGGGTACATGCCGGCGACGGTGCGCGTGACGCTGAACGCCCAACGCTCGTTCCTGATTCGCAGCGCCGATGGGCTCGATCAGTACGCGGCGTCGGTCTGGAACGATGGTTGGGACGCGCTGGAGCGGCCCATGCCCCAGCTTTTCGCGGCGCTGGCGGCGTACGAGGCGGGGCGGGGCGCGATGGTGCTGGACGTGGGCGCGAACACGGGGTTCTACGCGCTGGTGAGCGCGGCCGAGGGCGCGCGGGTGCACGCGTTCGAGCCGTTCCCGACGGCGCGGCGTTGGTTGCTCGAGAACATCGCGCTGAACGGGTTTGGCGATCGCATCGTCGTGGTCGCGGGGGCGGTGTCGTCGCAGGCGGGCACGGCGAAGCTGTACGTGCCCGTGCCACGCTTCAAGGCGATCGAGACGAGCGCGTCGCTGGAGTCGGGCTTCCGGCCCGAGCACGCGGAAGAGATCGAGGTGCCGCTGCACACGCTCGACGCGTACGCGTCGGGCCTGGCTCCGGCGCGGGTCGGGCTGATGAAGGTTGATGTCGAAGGGCACGAGCCGGCGGTGTTTGCCGGGGCGATGCGCATGCTGGGCGAGCATCGTCCGTGGGTGACGGTCGAGGTGCTCGATGATGCCGCGGGCGAGAAGCTCGACGAGGCGATCCAGCGCTGCGGGTACGCGGTGCTGCGGATGCGTCCGGATGCGCTCGTGCGTGCGGAGCGTTTGCGTGGGGACGGGCCGCACACGAACCAGCTGCTCTGCTCGCCCGATCGGCTCGAGGAGTTGCGTCCGATCGCGCGATCGATCGGGCTCCGGCTGGAGGTCTAGGCGTTGGGACCCGGGGGGGGCATTGAGGGCGGCTTGGCCGTGGCACGTCGCCCGCCTCGGAGGGTTCACCGATGAAATGGATGCGCGAGCTTGACGGTCTGCTGCGGGGCGAGCGGACGCGCAGCGAGGACCTGCAGGGCGGCCAGTTCGATCTGCCCCTGACGCGATTCATGGCGATCGCGCTGGCCCTGGGCGGCGTCTACGGGTTCTTCATGGGCTGGTTCGCGCTGACGGGGGACAAGCCCCGGCAGATGCAGGTGCTCGCGAGCGTTCTCAAGGTGCCGGCCCTCTTCGCGCTCACGCTGCTGATCACGTTTCCGTCGCTCTACGTGCTGAACGCGCTGGTGGGATGTCGCCTGCGATTTCTCGCGACGCTGCGGCTTCTCGTGGCGTCGATCGTGGTCAGCCTGGCGCTGGCCGCGTCTCTGGGCCCGATCCTGGCCTTCTTCACGCTCAGCACGAGCAGCTACGCGTTCATCGTGCTGCTCAACGTCGGGCTGCTTGCGATGTCCGGGCTGGGAGGGCTTGGGTTCCTCTTGACGGTGCTGCGCCGGCTCTCGTCGCCGCCGGCCCCGGGAGCCGCCGCGGGCTCGAGCGATTCGGCGCCGGGCATTTTCTATCTGTGGATCCTGATCTATGGCATGGTGGGCATGCAGCTCGGGTGGCTCATGCGTCCGTTCATCGGGCACCCCGATCGAGGATTCGAATGGTTCCGCCCGCGCGATGGAAACTTTCTCCATGGAATCGCGACGGCGATCCGCGCGCTCGCGGGTGGATGAGCAATGGGCGAGCTGTCCACGCGAACTCCGAGGTCGGGCCGTCTGCACGAGATGCTCGCGGGCCTGGGGCGGCCGCAGTCGCTCGATCCGTGGAGTTCCTCGGTCCGCGCGATGGTCGTGGCGATCGCGATTTCGGGGGCGATCTACGGGGCGGTGATGGGCACGTTTCTGCTCGACGAGCCGCGCCGCTGGTGGTTCGTGCTCTTCGCGGCGATCAAGGTGCCGCTGCTGATCCTGTTCACCACGTCGATCTGCGTGCCGGCGTACTTCGTGGCGAACACGCTCCTGGGGCTGCGTGAGGACTTCGCACGGGCGATGCGCGCGGTGCTCTCGGGCCAGGCGGCGCTGACGATCACGCTCGCGTCGTTCGCGCCGATCGTGCGCGTTGGGTACGTCTCGGGACTGACGCACGGGCAGGCGCAGCTCTTCAACGCCGGCCTGTTTGGCGTCGCGACGGGCGTGGCGCAGATGGTGATGCTCCGGCACTATCGGGCGCTGATCCATGGCACGGGAGCGCGGGGCGGGCGGCATCGCGCGATGCTCTGGTTCTGGATCGCCTTGTACGTATTCGTGGGGATCCAGAGCGGGTGGATCATGCGGCCGTTCATCGGTCGTCCGGGCCTGGAGGTGGCGTTCTTCCGCTCCGACGCGTTCACGAACGCGTATGTGTACTTCTTCCGATTGGCCGCGGGAGGCCGATAGCGTACGGTTGGTGTCGTGATGGACGAGAACGCGCCAGCACTGCGGGTGGTCGGGGTCCGCTATCGATACGCCGACGCGCGGGATTGGGTCGTGGACGTGAGAGCGCTCGCGCTGGCGCGGGGCGAGCAGGTGCTGCTGACCGGCGGGTCCGGCGCGGGCAAGAGCACGCTGCTGCAGCTCATTGCGGGGCTCCTGGATCCGAGCGAGGGGACGATCGAGGTGGCCGGGCAGGGCGTGCACGTGCTGCGTGGCGCGCGGCGTGACCTGTTTCGCGGGCGGCACATCGGCTTCATCTTCCAGACGTTCAACCTGCTCCACGGGTTCAGCGCGCTGGAGAACGTGATGTGCGCGATGATGTTCTCCAGCATCCCCCGCGGCGAGCACCGCGCTCGCGCGGCGGCGCTGCTGGGAACCCTGGGCATCGAGCGAGCAGAGGCGGCGGTTGATCGCCTGAGCGTGGGGCAGCAGCAGCGCGTGGCGGTGGCGCGGGCGGTCGCGTGCCATCCCGAGCTCGTGCTCGCCGATGAGCCAACGGCGAGCCTGGACCCCGAGAACGCGCAGGGAGCCATGGACCTGATCCAGCGGGTCTGCCGCGAGCAGGGCGCGGCCCTGTTGTGCGTGAGCCATGACCCCTCGATGCGGGCGCGATTCTCGCGTGTGGAATCGCTGGGCGCGCTGCGGGCGGATGCGGCGGGAGCGCCGACGGCGGGACTGGAGGGCGCGTCGTGGCGATGAGCGACCTGACCATCATCCGCCGGAGCCTGCTCGGGCGGCTGTTCGGCACGATCACGACGCTGATCACGGTCGCGGTCGCCGTCGCGCTGATGCTCGTGCTGCTGTCGATGCGGGAGGCGGGGCGCACGGCGTTCGCGCGCGGCGGCGGCAATATGCACCTGGTGGTGTCGAGCGAGCGGGACCCGATGACGGCGGTGCTCAACAGCGTGTTCTACGCGCGTCTGCCGCAGAACTTCATCCGCTGGAAGGACTACGAGCAGCTTTCCGCGTCGCTGCCGCTGGAATGGGCGATCCCGCTGCAACAGGGGGATAGCTATCGCGGGCTGCCCGTGCTCGCGAGCACGACGGAGATGTTCTCGAGGTTCACGCCCACGCCCGAGGTGGGGTGGCGCTTCGCGCAGGGTCGCGCGTTCGAGCGTGATCTGGAGGTGGTGGTAGGCGCGGAGGCGGCGAGGTCCACGGGTCTGCGGGTCGGCGATTCGATCGCGCTCACGCACGGCATGCCCAAGGCCGGCGAGGCCGCCCACGAGCACGAGGATTTCAAGTTCACGGTGGTGGGCGTGCTCGATCGCGACGGCACGAGCCACGATCGGGCGCTCTTCGTGAGCCTGCAGAGCGCGTGGCTGCTCCACGCGCAGGACCGTCTCGAGCGCGAGCACGGCGAGCATCACGCGGACGATCACGATCATGAGCACGTGGCGACGCCCGCGGACCTCACCGACGACGATCGCAAGATCACGGGGATCTATCTGCGCGTCGCGACGCGGGCCGGACAGAACGCGTCGGCGATCCTGCCCGCGGTGTTCGACCAGCTGCGGAAGGACGGGCGTTTCACCGTGGCGCAGCCCAAGCAGGAGATCGATCGCCTGTTCATGATCGTGGGCAACATCGATCAGTTGCTGGTCGCGATGGCGGCGGTGGTGATGGTGTCGAGCGGCATCGGCATCATGCTCGCGCTCTACAGCTCGATGGAACAGCGGCGGCGGCAGATCGCGGTGCTGCGCGTGCTGGGCGCGAGCCGGGGCCGGATCTTCGGGTTGGTGCTCACGGAATCGGCGATCATGGGCGTGCTGGGGGGGATTGTCGGCGTTGGGTTGGCGGCGGCGGGCGCGTGGATCGTCGCGGGCGTGCTGCGGGCGAGGCTCGGGCTGGTGGTCGATGCGGCGCTCCCGCTGGAGGCGGTGGTGCTCGTGGCGATCGGCACCGTGGCGCTGGCGGCGGCGGCCGGGATCATTCCGGCGGCGATGGCGTATCGGACCAGCGTCGCGAGGAATCTGCGTCCGATCGGGTAGAATTGACGAGCCACGACGCTGGGAACTCGCACCTCGCGCGGTGAAGAAGGAGCGTTCGAGTGAAGGCGTTTTGGATCGCTCTGCTTGCTTTGGTGATGATCGGCGTTGGTGTCGTCGTGATGCGCCGCGGGGAGTCGGTGCGTGCGGGGGCTGTCGGCGAGCCGCTCGCGGCCCGTGTGACTGCGGCGGATGGGAGCGCGGCGGCCACGTCGGGAACACCCATCGCATCAACTGCGGCGCCGGATACCGGCGTGTCGCGCTCCTCGCCGGCGGCTTTGCCCTCTCCGCGAACCGAGTCGACGTCGCCCGAAAGCGCGAAGCCCAAGGCCGATGCGCCGAGCGCGTTGGCGGCCAGTTCCGACGCGCCCAAGCCGGACATGGCGAAGGTCGCGGCTCCCCCGGCCGAGGCGACCAAGACTCAAGCTTCGAAGTCGGATGCAGCCAAGGTCGATGCGACATCTACGGCTCCTGCTGCGGGCGCTCAGACGCCCGCGCCGATCGCGCAGCCGGCTCCGGCTGCCCCGACGAAGCCGACGGCCAAGACCTTCGACGACGACTCGCTGCCGAAGTTGCCGAACTACGAGGAGTTTCAGAAGGCGATGGCCGAGCAGGATGCGGCGTCGAAGGAGGCCGACAAGTCCCGGCGGAGCGACACCACGCCGCAGGAACTTGGCGTGAAGGTTGAATCGCGCCCAGACGGATCGATGCTCGTCGAGGGCACGTACGTCGTGAAGGGTGATGGAACCAAGGAGAAGCCCTACGTGGTGGGTTGGGACCACGTGCTCTCGGCGCAGGACTCGTACGTGCCCAAGGAGGGAAAGAAGGAGATTCCCGGGCGTATCAAGATGCTCGATGGCAAGTGGGTGAAGGTGACGGGGCACATCGCGTTCCCGCTGATGGCGCAGTCGGCGGATGAGTTGCTTGCGATGATGAACCAATGGGACGGGTGCTGCATCGGCGTGCCGCCCACGCCGTACGACGCCGTGGAGGTGCGCCTGATGAGTCCGGTGAGCGGCAAGGCTCGTCTGACGACCTACGGGAGCGTGACGGGACGGTTCAAGGTTGATCCGCACCTGGTGGGCGGGTGGCTCGTCGGGCTCTATGTGATGGACCAGGCGACGCTGACGCCCGAGGGGTACGGCGGGTTCTCGCCCTGAGTGGGGAGTTACGCACCGCCTGCGCGGAGCTTGGGAGCGGCGGCCCAGCGCAGCTTGTCGATGAGCGTCCGCCAGTATCCGCCCAGCGGGTTTCGCACGAACCGGATGGGGCGCTCGTCCCGCGTGAACAGGATGCGATCGCCCGCGCGGAGGGGGGCGGTGATCTGCCCATCGAGCGTGAGGCCCGTGCCCATCGCGCCGCCCTCGCCCGCGTTGACGCGGATCATGGTGAACTCGATGCGCGAGCGGGAGGGAACGACGACGGGTCGGAAGGCGAGTGTGTGCGCCGCGAGCGGCGTGATCACGAAGGCGTCCACCTCGGGGGCGACGATGGGCCCGCCCGCGGCGACGTTGTACGCGGTGGAGCCCGTGGGCGTCGAGATGATCAATCCATCGCCGGTGACGCTGGGGCCCTCCTGGTCGTCGATGCGGATGGAGAGCGAGATCATGCGGTATGGCGGGCCCGCGGTCACGACGCACTCGTTGAGGCCGGCATCGGAGAATCTCGGGCGCGACTCGCCAGCGCCGAACACTTCCGCGCGGATCATGTGGACCTCGCGGGTGGGAAGTGTGGCGTCGGAGAAGAGGTAGACGGCCTGCTCCCGGAGCGAGGCAAGGTCGTACTCCGCGAGGAAGCCGAGCTTGCCCATGTTCACGCCGAGGATGGGCACGTTGAGGTTCGCGGCGCGGCGGGACTGGGAGATGAGCGTTCCATCGCCGCCGAGGATCACGATGAGGTCCGCGCCTTGGGCATCGCTGAGGATGGGGCCCGCGTGGTTCGCCTCGATCTCGTGGACGTGCGATCCGTGCCGCGTGATGAGCGAGCGGACCTCGTCCGTGGCGGCCACGGCGTCGGGCTTGGAGCGATTGACCATCAGCAGGACGCGACGCGGCATCGTCTGGACCCCTTCTCGCTGGGGACAAGCGTAGGGATCGCGACGGGCGCACAGAGGCGGACCGGCCCCGTGCGACTATCGAGCCTGGGGTAGCGCGTGTTCCGCGCGGGGCGTGCTGACGACGGGCAGGTCGCCCGGCGCGGCCGACGCCGCGGCGCGGATCGCTCGTGCGATGCCCGGGGCATCGAGGCCCACCTCCGCGAGCTGCTTGGCGCGCGAGTCCTGATAGACCCACGCGTCGGGCAGCCCGAGTCGGGAGACGCGCGACGCATCGAGGCCCAATTCCTGGGCCGCCTCGAGCACGGCCGAGCCGAAGCCGCCAACGACGCTGTGATCCTCGACGGTGACGATCGGCACGCCCCGCGAGAGCAGCGAACGGATCAGCTCGCGATCGACGGGCTTGGCGAAGCGGGCGTCGTAGACATCGACGGCGTATTCGCCAGCCAGCGACTGGGCCGCGGTGAGGGCGTCGATCGCGGGCGTGCCCAGCGCGAGCACCGCGACATCGGGCGTGGAGCGCTCGGGCCCGAATCGGGCGAGGAACCTTGCCTTGCCGAGCTCGAACGCGGGGCAGTCCTGCGAGGCGAGGCGCTGGGACACGTTGTCGCGCGGGTATCGCACCGCGGAGAGTCCGCCGTCGTAGGTCCGCAGGAACTCCAGCGCCGCGCGCAGGCTCGGCTCGTCGATCGCGGCGAGGAGGGCGGCGTTGGGCAGCGTGCGGAGGAGCGCGATGTCGCAGAAGCCGTGGTGCACGGCGCCGTCTCCGCCGACGAGCCCGGCGCGATCGAGGAGCAAGCGCACGGGCAGGCCCTGCAGCGCGACCTCCTGGAACGCCTGGTCGAACGCACGCTGCAGGAACGTGCTGTAAACGGCGAAGAAGGGCTTGAAGCCTGTCTTGGCGAGCCCGGCCATCATGTCGAGCGAGTGCGACTCGCAGATGCCCGTGTCCCAGGCGCGATCCGGGAATCGCGGAAGAACCTTGGAGAGCCCGGTGCCGTCGGGCATCGCCGCGGTGCACGCGACGATCTTCGGGTCGCGCTCCATGAGATCGACGAGGGCCTCGCCCACCGCGGCGGTGAACGATCGCCCCTCGCTCTTGAGTTCGACGCGGCAGGACTCCTCGTCCGGGTCCGTTTCCACGCGGAACGCGGGCGGGGAGTGGAACGTGCTCGCGTCCTTCTCGGCCGCGGGCAGCCCCTTGCCCTTGATCGTCTTGACGTGCAAGACCATGGGTCGATCGAAGTCGCGCGCCTCGGTGAGGAAGGCGATGAGCGCGGGAAGATCGTGCCCGTCGATCGGGCCGACGTTGAGCAGCCCGAAGTGCTCGAACCACCCGCCCGGCCCCTCGGCGATCACGGCCTTGGTTGCCTCGCCCATCTTGTGGTACGCGCCGTGGAGGAGGTTCCCGCCGGGCATCTGGTCGAGGATCTTCCTGGCGTTCTTCTTGAAGTCGCTGTAGAGGTGCGACAAGCGCAGGCGATCGAAGTACTGCGACACGGCGCCCTGCGGCTTGCTGATCGACATGCCATTGTCGTTAAGGACGACGAGGAACTGTCGCTTGAGCGTGCCCGCGTTGTTGAGCCCCTCCATCGCGACGCCGTTCACGATGGACGCATCGCCGATGAGCGTGACGACGCGCCGACCTCGCGGGTTGGACTTTGGGTCGTAGGCCTCTGCTGAGAGCGTGTCGCCGCGCGCCATGCCCACGGCCGTGCTGATCGCGGTGCCCGCGTGCCCGACCGAGAAGAGGTCGTAGGGTGATTCTCGGGGTTCCGGGAATCCGGCCATGCCGTCGCGCGTGCGGAGCTTGGCGAGCTGGGGGAGGCGGCCAGTGAGCAGCTTGTGCGGATAGCACTGGTGCCCGACATCGAAGAGGAGGCGGTCGAACGCGAAGTCGAAGACGTAGTGGAGGGCGATGCTCAGCTCGACGACGCCGAGATTCGGAGCGAGGTGCCCGCCCGTCCGCGAGACCTGTTCGATGATCGCGTCGCGAATCTCCTGCGCGAGCTGCGGCAGGCGATCGATCGAGAGCTTGCGCAGGTCGGCGGGCGAGGCGATGGTGGGGAGGATCTGGGACACGGGGTTCCTTGGGTTGTATCTTTCACAGACTTCTGAAAGAAGTGTAGTGTTTGCAACCGAATTAGGCGCGGCGGGACCGGCATCGACACATTATTGGACGTCGGGCGTACGGCTCGCGTCGTGGGGCGGGTCAACTCTGGCGTTGAGCAACGAATCGAGCGAGTTCCACGAGGGTGCTGGCGTTCGAGCCCAGTGGTTCCAGGGCGCGCTCTGCTTGGGAGAGAAGGCGGGCAACTTCCATGCGCGATCCCTCCACGCCCAGCACGCCGGGATAGGTGAGCTTGCCCGCGTCCGCATCCTTACGGGTTCGCTTGCCGGTCTGTTCGCTGGTGCCCGTGGCATCGAGCAGATCATCGACGATCTGGAACATCAGTCCGATCACCTCGCCGAACGTGGTGAGCGCGGCGAGCTCGGGGGCGTTCTGGGCGTGGGCGGCGTTGAACGCGTCGCCCGATCGGGCTCCGAGCCCTGCGAGCGCGCCCATGCGGCACGAGGCCCGCAGGAGCGCGCCGGTCTTGTTGCGGTGGATGGTCTCCAATCGTGCGCGCGCGTCCAGTCCTTCGGGCAGGCCGCCCAGCGTGTCGTGGACCTGGCCCGCGATCATCGCGGCGCTGGCGTGGGCGAGTTCGCGTGTGAGGAGCGGAGCGAGGGCGGGCGGATCGGAGTGCTCGGCGAGCAGCCCGAACGCAAGGGCGAGCATCGCGTCGCCGGCGAGAATGGCCATGGCCTCGCCCGCGTGGACGTGGAGGGTCGGCTTGCCTCGGCGGAGGTCGTCGTCGTCCATCGCGGGAAGGTCGTCGTGGACGAGGCTGAACGCGTGAACGAGCTCGATCGCGGCGCCCGGGGCGAGCGAGGCCTCGGGGTGTGCGCCGCACGCGGCGCAGGCGTGCCACGCGAGCACGGGGCGGATGCGCTTGCCGCCGCCCAGCAGGCTGTAACGGATCGCGCCAACGAGCGCCGGGGGCAGGGCGAGACGGGCGGTGTGTGCGTCGAGGTACGCCTCGATCGTCGAGACGCACGCGAAGGGGTCGCGGGCGCTCTGCGGGTCGCGGCTCAGGGCTTGGCCCCCGCGACGCCCTCCTGCGCCTTGAGGAGGTCGTAGATCTCGGCGCCGGAACCGGCGGCGTAGATGCGGTTGCGGAAGTCGTCCATCGTCATCAGGCGCGAGATCTTGGCGAGGGCCTGGATGTGATCGCTCGTGCGATCGGGTGGGCTGGCGAGCAGGACGATGAGCCTGACGGGCTGCCCGTCGATCGCCTGGAAATCCATCGGGGCCGGAGGCTTTCCGATGGCCATGGCCAGCGACGGGATTCCGACGCACTTGCCGTGTGGGATGGCGAGCCCGTGCCCGATGCCGGTGGTTCGCGTCTGCTCGCGGGTCCAGACGGCGTCCTTGAGGGCCTTGGGGTCGTTGACCTTGCGGAGGTTCGCGAGCAGGTCCACGAGTTCTTCGATCACGCCGCGCTTGTCCCGGGCGCCCAGCGGCGCGCGGATGCAATCGGGGGTGAGGATGTCCAGTAGGTTCATCGGGTCCTCGTCGGCCTGCGATGCTCTCTTCCCCGCTCGACGCGAGGAGCAGAGTGTACCCCCGCTGCGGTGGCGGAGTGACCCTTCACGCCAGCAATGCGGAGTAGGACCCATCCGCGTAGGCGGCGGGCGGGGCGGCGGGGCGTCCCTGGGGTTGTCGTTCCACCTCGTGCTCGAGACGGAAGCGGTGCGTGGAGCATGCCCATGCCGCGACGTCCCGGTTCTCGCGCGGGTCGATCGAGCACGTCGCGTAGAGGATCCGTCCGCGCGGAGAGCGCGAGAGCAGCGGCAGACACTCGTCCACGATCCGTCGCTGGAGGGCGAGCAGCCGGTCGAACTGGTTGCCGGCCTCGGCGGCGCGATACTTGGCCTCGCGGCGGCGCGCGAGCACGCCGGTGTTCGAGCATGGCACATCGAGCAGGATCAGGTCCGCGCGGGCGGCGACCTCGGCGTGGAGCGTTTCGGCGGGAACTACCTTTACGCTTGCGTGCCCGGCGAACGTGTCGCGGAGCGTCCTGAAGCGTGCGGGATCGGGGTCGCTCGCGACGATGTGCGCGTTGGGGAACGTGAGCGCGAGTTGGCGTGTCTTGGTGCCCTGGCCGGCGCAGTAGTCGACGATGAGGCGGGGTCTGAGGTGGCGTGCGTGCTCGATCGCCGCGGAGGACGATGGGTCCTGCACCCAGAGGTCGTTTCGCGTGCGGAGCAGCGCAATCAGGTCCTCTCGCGATCCGTTGAGCACGCTGTGCCCCGGCGTCTGGTGCGGGGCGAGAAACCCCGGGAGCGGCGCACCGGCGAATGACGTGTTGAGGATCGTCGGCGGGTTCGCCAGCGAGTGCATCGCAAGGGCGAGCAGCGACGGGGCGTCGAGCGTGCGGCGCCAGCGGCGGAGCAGGTCCACGGGATGGCTCGTCGCCACGGCGAGACGCTCGATCGGGTCGTGCGGCAGCGCGACCGATTGGAGCGCCAACCAGCGGCCGTCCTCGAGCGGAACCGCGTCGAGCGGCATGTCCTCCGGTGTGTGCGGCGGAGTGGTGGGGGGAGGCAGCGAATCGCCCCGCATGCCCGCGACGCGCCGGAGCACGGCGTTCACCATCGGCGCGGCGCCGGGGCGAACGAACGACTTGGAGAGTTCCACGGACTGGTCGATGGCGGCGTGCGGGGGGATGCGGTCCAGGAAGATCAGTTGGGCCGCGCCGGTGAGCAGGATCGACTGCAACTCGGCCTGGAGGCTTGCGAGCGGACGGTCCAGGGCCGCATTGAGCAGGTGTGCGAGCGTGAGCCAGCGAGAGATGGCGGTGTCCGTGATGGCGTGGGCGAGCGCGGCGTCGCGCGCGTCGAGCGCGCGCCTGTCCAACTCGAGAGCGCTCAGGTCCGGGAACGTGCCCGCGTGGCGCGAGACGACGCGGGCGGCGGCGGCACGCGCTGAACTGGGTGACGCGTGGGGGTCGGTCTTGGGTGGCGAGGGCCTTTGGGGTCGGAAGGATTCGCGATGGGGCACCTGTGAGTGTAGCGAGCGGGGTTCTTACCCTTGGGCGTGCCCGATCCTGTTTCACAGACGACCGATGCGTTGCCCAAGGCCCGGCGGGGGATCCGCTCGCGCCGAGCAGGAGGGATCCTGGGCGCGCTGCGTGTGCGCAAGAAGGTGCTGGTGCTGCACACGCTGTTCTCGCTCGGGCTGGCGGCGGTGCTGCTCATTCCGTTGCGGCCGGCGATCATGGAGGTCGTGGAGTCCGCGGAGGTGAGCGAGGCGCGGATCATTCTGCGGCAGATTCTTGCGGATGGGGAGGCGTCCGATCCGGCTGCGGCGAGCGCACGCTGGGCACGCGCAGCGCCGGACGCGGTGATTCGACGGGGCACCGCGGAGAAGCTTGGGCTCGCCTCGGCGACGGTCGCGGGCGCCCTGCAGACGCCCGGGCAGGTCGTTTCGGCGCTCGTGGACGGCCAGCAGCCCGCGGCGATCGCCAGCGCGGGCAACGGCGAGTTCTGGGCGGTGAGCGTGCGCATCGGCGAGGCGAGGCGCGCGGTGTGGGAGCTCTACGGGCTGACCGCGGCGGCGCTGCTCGCGGTGTACGCGCTGGTCGCGGCGGCGCTGGAGCTGTTCGTGCTGCCGCAGCATGTGTACGGGCCGATCCAGCGCATGATCGACGCGGACCGGGCCGTGGAGGAGGGGGCCGAGGAAGAGGAGTTGATCCCCGAGGGGATCATTCCCGCGGACGAGCTCGGGGAGTTGATGCGATCGCGCAATCGGGCGATCCTGGCGATCCGTGGGCACGAGCGTGCGCTGGGCGAGGCGTTGCAGGAGATCGAGCGCGTCGCCAACGATCTGAAGCGAAAGAACCACCTGCTGGAGGCGGCGCAGAGGAACCTAGCGGACGCGGACCGTCTGGCGAGCCTGGGGATGATGTCCGCGGGCATCGCGCACGAGCTGAACACGCCGCTGGCGGTCGTGAAGGGACTGGTCGAGCGGCTCAATTCCGATCCGGCGCACGCGCTCGATCCGGCGTCGGCGGCGCTGCTGCTGCGCGTGGTGAGCCGGCTGGAGCGGCTGGGCGAGAGTCTTCTGGACTTTGCGCGTGTGCGTCCGCCCCGCACGTCGCGCGTCGAGCTTCGCACGCTGGTCGATGAGGCGTTGACGCTCCTGCGCCTGGACCGCGACGTGGGCGGCGTGGAGTTGCTCAATCGCGTGGACGAGCGAGCGTCGATCGAGGGCGATGGCGATCGCATGGTCCAGGTGCTTGTGAATCTCATCCGCAACTCGGCCGACGCGATCGGAGCCGGGCGGAGGCGTCCGTCGCGGGCGCAGGCGAGCGACGCGGCTCGCCCGCCGTCGGGACGAATCGTCGTTGCCTCCGAGACGATCGAGCGGCAGGGGCGTGCGTGGGTGTCGCTGTCGATCACGGACAACGGCCCCGGGATCGATCCGGAGCTGCTTCCCCGCCTGTTCGAGCCGTTCGCGAGCACGAGGCTCGATGCGCACGGGACGGGGCTCGGGCTCGCGGTCGCCGAGGGAATCGTGCGTGAGCATGGCGGGCTGATCCTGGCGCGGAACGTGGACGGCGGGGGTGCGCAGTTCGAGATCATGCTCCCGGTTGCGCCGACGCCGTACCCTGAGCGTCCCGAGTCTGCGGAGGTCGCGACCGGGGCGGAGGTGCGCGGCGCGTGAGCACGACGCAGGACCAGGGCAAGGGCGAGGGCGGGGCGCCGCCGGCGCTGTCGATCGTCGTGCTCGACGACGACGCGGACTTTCTCGAGTTCATGCGAGCGACGCTGGAATCGCAGGGGCACGAGGTTCGCACGTGCTCCACGCCCGACGCGTTCTATCACGCGGTGGAGTCGCGCGTGCCCGATGTCGTGCTGCTGGACATCAAGATGGGCCCGCACTCGGGCGAGGACGTGCTTCGGGAGATCCGGCGTCGGTGGGCGAAGCTGTGCGTGATCGTCGTGACGGGGTATCCGTCGCTGGACAGCATGCGCCAGACGTTCCGCCAGGACGTGTTCGATTATCTCGCCAAGCCGTTCTCGAACGAGGATCTGCGGCGTGCGCTTGCGCAGGCGGCGGAGGCGTTCGGGCTTGGATCGCGCCCGCAGGACCGCGTTCGTTCGCTGCTTGGGCGTCGCATGCGGCTGGCGCGTACGGCGCGGAACTGGACGCTGCGCGACGTGTCCGAGGCGTCCGGGGTGAGCGTGAGCCAGCTCAGCTCCATCGAGCGCGGAGCGCACCTGCCGAGCCTGGAATCGCTGCTGGCGATCGCGGCGGCGCTGGAGGAGAAGCCGTCGGACTGGCTCCGCGAGGGCGGGTTCTGAGGCGGGCTTGTGCGCACGAAATCACGCGGGGATGCTGGTCCGAAGCGCCCGGCCCTCCAACACTGTGCGATCTTCGGGGACGTGAGACTTGAGCGAAGCCAACGGCACACGCGCGCCGCTGATCCTGTTCACGGGCTTTGAGCCCAGCGGGGATGACCACGCCTCGGCGGTGATTGCCGAGCTCAAGCGGCTCGATCCGGCGGTGCGGGTCTTCGCGTGGGGCGGTCCCAAGATGGAGGCGGCGGGGGCGACGATCGTCGAACGCACGGGCGACGACGCGGTGATGGGCATGCCCGGCATCCAGAAGATCCGCGAGCACCAGCGCATCAACGAGCGTGTGGAGCGGTGGATCGTGGAGCACAAGCCCGATGTGCTCGTGCCCGTGGACTCGCCCGGGGCGAACTTTCCGATCTGCAAGATCGCCAAGAAGCACGGCGTGAAGGTGGTGCATCTGGTCGCGCCGCAGATCTGGGCGTGGGGGCGATGGCGCATCGGCAAGCTGCGGCGAAGGACGGATCTCGTCCTGTGCGTGCTCCCGTTCGAGGAGCGGTTCTTCCGCAAGCGGCGCGTGCCGGCTCGCTTTGTGGGGCACCCGCTGTTCGACACGCAGCCGGACTGGGCGGCGCTGGACGCGGGCGCGGCCAAGTACGGCGGCGGGAGCCCGCGCCTGGCGCTGATGCCGGGCTCGCGCCCGAGCGAATTGGACCGGAGCTTTCCGATCCTGCTCGACGCGTTCCGCGAGCTCAAGGGCGCGTACCCAAAGGCGTCGGGCGTCGTCGCGGCGACCACGCCCAGCGTCGCCAAGCAGCTCGAGCAGCGTGCGATGGATCTTGGCGGGCTTCCCGAGGGGCTGCGGATCGCGTACGCCGACACGGACGCGATCGTGCGATGGTGCGATCTGGCGCTGGTCAAGAGCGGGACGATCACGCTGCAGATCGCGCGGCAGAATCGTCCGATGGTCGTGTTCTACAAGTCGAGCCCCGTCGGGTACTACCTGGTGGCGAAGTGGCTGGTGACGACCAAGTACTTCACGCTGCCCAACGTTCTGGCGCATCGGGAGATTGTGCCCGAGTTGGTGCCGCACTTTGGCGACCACGGGGCGATCGTGCGCCTCGCGCGGGACCTGCTGGACCATCCCGAGAAGATCGCGCGTCAGCGCGACGAGCTGGCGCGCGTCGTGGACCTGTACAAGGGGCGCAACGCGGCGCAGGGCGCGGCGAGCGCGATCGATGACATGGCGCGGGGGCGACCCTCGCGCGGCTTCGGGGAGTGATTTGAGCCGATCACCCGCGGGAGGGGATCGTGCCCTTGCAGACGATGGAGTCGGTGCCGGCCGAGTTTGCAACGAGGACGGCGATGTCGCCCGTCACGTCCTTGGCGATGTTGACGTCGATGCTCTCGAGCCCGCCGCGGGACGAGAACTCCTTGAGGACACGGACGATCTTGCCGTTCTCGTCGACGACGGCGATGCGGAAGTTCTTGCCCTCGGGCGAGGCCATGGAGTTGGTGAAGAACTTCGCGTGCTTCCACTCCGGGTTCATGAAGAGCGAGGCCTCGCCGCGGGGCGAGCCCTGATGGGAGGCGAGCACGACGCGCGTCGTGTCGCGCTTGAAGAGGACGTCCTGCACGAAGCCGGGGCCGAACTTCTCGCCGAGCTTGGCGAGAATGGCCTCGCCCTGGAGCTGCTTCATCGTCTGCTCGGTCTGCCCGATCAGCTGGAACGTGACGATGCCCAGGGTGATGGATGCGGCGAGGAGCCCGAGCGAGGCGGCACGCCAGAGCGGGCTCACGCGCGTGCTGCGGATCATGGCGGGCATGGGCTGCAGGTCGCGCGAATCGGAGCGCATCGCCTCCTGCTCGCGGCGGATGGCGTCAACGACCGCGGCACGCAGGCCCGCGGGGGGCGCCACGTCGGGGAGGAGCGCATCGATGTGGGCCAGGCGCACCTGCTCGGCACGGATCTGGGCCTGCACGGGGGCCGGCGCCGCGCGGAAGGCGAGCTCGAAGCGTGCCTGCTCCTGCTCGTCGAGCAGCCCCATCGAATCGAGGATGGAGTGCTCGAGCAGGTCTTGGATGTTCAGTCCCGGGATCATCGTTGGGGCTCCTCGCACGTTCTTTCTCGCAGCCTGACCAGCGCTCGGCTGAGCGCGGACTTGATCGTTCCGATGGGGGTGTTCAGTTCCTGTCCGATCTGACGCAGCGTTTGTCCGCCCAGGTATGCCCTGAGGACGACGGTGCGCTGCAATTCCGGCAAATCGCCGACGCGTTCGAGCAGATTTCTGAATCGCTCGTTGGTCTCGAGCGACTCCATCTCGCTCGCGGCGCGGGGAGGATCGGCCGGGCTCGCTTCGATGGATGAGGCACGCACACGCGCCTGCATCCGACGGAGTTTGTCCACGAGGTGGCGACGCGAGATGAGCAGCACCCAGGTGACAAGGGCGGCGCGCTTGGGGTCGTACCGCGACGCGGTCTTCCACAGACGGACGAAGACCTCCTGCACGGCGTCCTCCGCGTCGGCGCGCGTGGGCATCGTCTGGTAGGCCATGCGATAGACGAGCGACCCAAAGCGGTCGTAGAGCTCCTCAACGGCGCCCTCGGTGCCTTCGGCGACCCGGCGCATCAGGTCAAGGTCGGCGTCGGATTGGTGTTCCGATCTGGGCATCGATCTTCCCGATGGCACATCTAACACGTTGGAGCCCACGAGCGCGGGCCGTAGGGGTCAATTGCCCATACGCACGATACCAGCAAGGGATGCGAATTGGGAGAGCAGAATGCGGGTGCGGTTTGGTGGGCGAGGCAGCTTGTGGAAAGTCCGATCTGGCGGTAGGTGGGTGTTTCCCCCTATCTCGCGTTTCTGGCCTTGTGTAATGGAACCGGACGTGGTAGCGTGTCGACGCCCGAGAGAGGGGATGGCGGAGTGACAGCGTGAGACGCGAAGGGCATGCAACATCTCGCGGGAGCTGTGGGTCCACGGGCACGTTGGCTCAGCGTGGATTCACCATTATCGACGTGCTTGTCACGATGGCGGTCGTCGGCGTGCTGATCGCGCTGCTGCTGCCCTCGCTCACCGTCGTTCGCGAATCAGCGAATCAGGTGGTGTGCCGATCGAACGTTCGTCAGGTCGGGCTCGGCGTCGCGCTCTTCGCGGAAGCCAACGACGACGCGGTGATGCCCTCGACAAACGTCACGCTCGATCCGTCCTCGGATCGCTCCTGGGACACCGTTGTGCTGCGGATCGATGGTGGCTCGCTCCCTGCTCCTTCGGAGGACATGTGGGATGGGCTGGGGCTGCTGTACTCGCAGCAGTATCTGCCCGCTCCGAAGCTCTTCTACTGCCCGTCGCACCGCGGGAGCACGCGGTACGCGGACTATTCCGATCGCTGGGCCGGGCAGCCGGGCGGAATCGTGGGCAACTACCAGTACCGTGCTCGGGCACCGATGGCGGACGCGGGCACGTCCCGTCCGGTGCCCACCACGGTTTACCTGACCAAGATGGCGCCGTCGAGCGCGCTGGTGAGCGACGGACTGAAGTCTGTTCAGGATTTCAACCATCGCGTTGGCGCGAACCTGCTGCGGGCGGACCTGTCCGTGGCGTGGTTCTCCGATCCGGGCGGATCGATCATGGCGCTGCTTGCCGCGGAGCGCAACTCGCCCGGCAGTTCGGTGCAGAGCGCGTGGGACAAGTTTGACCACGTGCAGATGGGGCTGCCCCGCCGCTAGTTCAGCGCCCTGCTGAGACGCACAAATTAGAACCGAATGACGATGCCCAGCCCGAGGAACAGCGAGGGGCGTGCGTTTGTTTCCGTTGCCGTGCCGCCACCCTCGTAGAGCGTGCGATAGTGGGAGTTCACGTCGACGCCGACGCGGCCCGAGAGGCCGACCTGGCGAGCGGCGTCGTACTCGACCTCGAAAGAGATCGGGATCCGCTGATCGCGGGCGACGCCGTTGGGAAGTGCGCTCGTTCGCGAGAGCCTGAACGAGCGTGACTGCCACTCGGCGCCGAACTTGAGCGTCCACTTCTCGTCGGGCTCGTAGACGAGAAAGAGCCCGGGGCGCTTATCGTTGGTGAGCGACCACTGCTTGTTGATCTGCCAATCGACCGACACGATGGGAACGAACTGAGGGCTGCCCTCGAGCTGGGTGAAGATGCCCAGACCCGGTCCGATGCGAAGGTCCTTCGTGATGGCGTATGAGGCGCCGAAGAACCCGCCGCCGCCGATGCTCTTGCCGAAATCGGCGCCCTCCTCGTGGGCGGCGTAGAGGAGTCCGCCCGCGAACGCGCTCCAGCGTTCGTCCAGGGCGCGGAAGTAATTGGCCGAGATCGACTCGCGGTGCACATCGCCCCAGGGTTTGCGCGTGCCGGGGATGATCGTCGGGGATCCCTCAAAGTCGTAGTGCGTGTACTCATAGTCCAAGGAGACGACGAGGCGCGATCGCTGATCGACCGGAATGAGCAGCGTGGCGCCGGGGCGGACCTGGGACACGGCGACCTCGCCGCCGCTGCTCAGGCTCGCGAGCGTGCCCAGGGTGGTGTCCAGTCGTGCGAGCACGTGGACGGCCGAATCGGGCTGCTCGGGCGGAGGAGCGGTCTTGGCCGGCTCGGGCTCTTTGAAGAGCAGCGTGGGTGCGACGAGGTCCGCGATCTGGGCCGAGGCGTGCGTCGCGGCTCCGGCTGCGACGATCGCGGAGAGGGCCAACATTGCGGGCGTCCGTGCCATGCGCGCTCCTTGCCTGGCGCCCTCGTGGGCGCGGGCGGCAGTGTATCGCGCGGGTCGACGGTCGTCAGGGCTGGGAGTCGGTGCTCGCCGCGGCGGTGGGGGATCGACGCGCGAGCGAGAGTCGGCGGAGCGTCGCCTCGAGCGGGGCGGGATCTCCGAAGTACTGCGCAAAGAGACGGGCGTGCTGCTCGGGCGTGCGGAGCGGCGACTGGCCCAGACTCTTGAGAAACGAGCCCAGCGCCGCCGGGTCTCGCTTGTAGAGCGTGAGGAAGAGGGTGTGGCTCTGCGCGTACATCGCGTCGGCGGCGGACTCGTCCCAGTTGGGCACGCCGCCCATCGCGACCAGCGCCGAGAGCGGGAGGAGCTTGCCCGTGTCGAGCAGGGCGCCGTATCGCTCGAGGCGATCCGTGATGAGCGTGCTTGGGCGATCGGGCCCGAACAGCCCGCCCGGGCGCTCGCTCTCGAAGGCCATCGCCAGGCCCTCGCTGATCCAGAACGGATACTCGCGGTCGGGGCGCTGGACGCCGGAGTTGAACGCGAGCAGATGGACGCACTCGTGGATGGTCTTGGTGTCCGAGACGGCTCGGGCGCCCTCGTCCAATCGTCGCTGGTAGTCGCGGAGGGTTCGGGTCTGGGCCGCGAGCACGTCGCGCAGCTGCTCGGCGCGGGCGGTGTCGCCGCGCATCTCGGCCTCGTGGGCCTGGGTGCGGGTGCGGTCCATCTGCTCGGCGAACTTCGCGAGCGAGTCCGCGCCGTCCCGCGACTCGCGCGAGGTGGCGTGGTTGTAGAAGACGATCCGGTTGGCGGAGGCGGAGAAGTATCCGCCGATCCACGCGGCGTCGAGTCCGTCCCTTTCCTTCGCGAAGACGCGGTACGCGTTCACATCGTCGAAGAGCACGCAGACGAGCCTTGCGGCGTGCGGGATCGCGGGCACGCCCATCGTCGAGGCGACGCGGTAGAACTGGTCGCGCGTGCGTTCGAGGAGCTTGGCACGCTCGCGCGAGAAGGCGCTGTCGGCGTCGGACAGCACGACAAAGTGGGCCGACTCGAATCGCTTGAACGGATGGGGCAGCAGGGACTGCGTCCGCTCGATGGCGGCCTCGTCGGTGCGGAGAGAGAAGCCCTCGCGTGCGTGGAGTGCCGACAACTCGCGGGCGGCGGCGTCCTGCGTGCGCCCGTCGAGCCAGGCGCGCCTGAGGAGCGAGTCCGCGGCGTCGAGGTTGCCCAACTCGATCGCGCGCGCCGCCGATGCCATTGCGCTCGCGCCGTCAACGGGCTCGGCGGGACGGCTCAGTTCGACGGGCTGGGCTCGCGCGGCGGGGGGAGCGAGATCGGTGAGAAGGATCGCGGGCAGGGCGATCGCCAGCAGGGCCGTGAGCGTGGCCCACGAGCCGCGTGGGTCCGACCCGGCGCGCGTGACTCCCTTTCGATCCATGGAGGCGTGGATCGTCGAGGCGGATGCCGTTTGTGAGGCTGAGCGAGGACGCCGGGGAGGTCTGGTGCGGGATCGACCGCGCAGACGATGCGGGCTCGCGCGAGCGAGGACGGCAGGACCGAGAAGTCCGCGGATTGGCTCAGGACCGATGCGGGATCGGTGTCACGCCGTGGGGCCGAGCCAGCCGCGGATCGTCTGAAAGAGGAGGTAGGCGTTGAGCGTGGCGATGACCAGGGCGATGCCCCACGCGGTGAAGCGCAGCCACGGGCGGTTGGTGAAGCGTCCCATCTTCGAGCGTTCCGAGGTGAACATCACCAGTGGGAAGACGGCGAACGAGAGTTGCATCGAGAGGATGACCTGGCTCAGCAGAAGCAGGCTGTCCACTCCCTCGCCGCCCCGGCGAGACGCGACGATGACGGCGGGCACGATCGCGATCAGACGCGTGATGAGGCGTCGCAGCCACGGACGCAGGCGGAGGTGCAGGAATCCCTCCATCACGATCTGCCCGGCGAGCGTTCCGGTGAGCGTGGAACTCTGCCCGGAGGCGAGGAGGGCGACGGCGAAGAGGACGCTGGCGGCCTTGGCGCCGAGCAAGGGGCTGAGGAGGGCGTGCGCGTCCTCGATTCGGGCGACGTCGTTGTGCCCGCTGCGGTGGAAGACGGCGGCCGAGAGGATCAGGATGGAGGCGTTGATGAAGAACGCGATGAGCAAGGCGGCCGTGGAGTCCAGGGTGGCGAAGCGGATAGCCATCGCGCGCCCCTCGTCGGTGCGCGGGTAGTCACGGGTTTGCACGATGCTGCTGTGCAGATAGAGGTTGTGGGGCATCACCGTGGCGCCGAGGATGCCGATGGCGATGTAGAGCATTTGGGGGTTGGTGACGATCTGCGGTGCCGGGATGAGCCCGCGGAGGACCTGCGGCAGGTCGGGACGCGAGGCGACGATCTGGTAGGCGAAGCAGACGCCGATGGTGAGGACCATGACCGTTACCAGGGCCTCGATCCAGCGGAAGCCCTTGTACTGCAGAATCAGGATGATGAGCACGTCCGCCGCGGTGATGGTCACGCCCCACACGAGCGGCAGCCCGAAGAGGAGGTTCATCGCGATGGCAGAACCCAGAACCTCGGCGAGGTCGCACGCGGCGATGGCGATCTCGCAGAGGACCCACAGGGCCATGGCGACGGGTCGGGAGTAGTGATCGCGGCAGGCCTGGGCGAGATCTCGCCCGGTCGCGACGCCAAGCTTGAGGGCGAGATGCTGGAGCAGGATCGCCATCAGGTTCGAGATGAGGATGACGCAGAGCAGCGCGTAGCCGAACTGCGCGCCGCCCGCGATGTCCGTGGCCCAGTTGCCCGGGTCCATGTACCCGACGGAGACCATGAGTCCCGGCCCGGAGAAGGCGAGCACCTTGCGCCAGAAGGGGGCGCCCACGGGCACACGGACGCTGGCGTGGACCTCGGGGAGCGAGGGCGCAACGCGCTCGCGTCGCCAGCCCGAGGGCTCGGAGAGCGTCGGTGGCGACGTCGGAAGAGTGTGGGGGTCGCGTGCGGATGGTGGCATGGGTCGGGCAAAGTGTAGCCGAGGCTACAAGTTGGCGTTGTCCTGGCGAGTCTCGCGGCGCGACGAGGACGCAGGACGCGCGAGGCGGGGTCGCGGGCCCTACGCTTGCGGGGTTCGGGGCGGTAGCTCAGTTGGTAGAGCGCCAGCTTTGCAAGCTGGATGTCGGGAGTTCGAGTCTCCTCCGCTCCATTGGCGACAGGCTGCGTTGACCGGCGGACGGCCGGGGCTATGCTTGAGCCTGACTGCGGGGTAGAGCAGCCTGGTAGCTCGTCGGGCTCATAACCCGGAGGTCGCAGGT
>CAYNSB010000044.1:0-27030 GCA_964399625.1 uncultured Phycisphaeraceae bacterium | reverse complement strand
AGCACGACAAGTCCACCAGCGACTACGACCGCGAGAAGCTCATGGAGCGCCTCGCCAAGCTCACGGGCGGCGTCGCGATCATCCGCGTCGGCGGCGCGACCGAGATCGCCATGAAGTCCACCAAGGACCTCGTGGACGACGCGCTGCACGCCACCCGCGCCGCGGCCAAGGAGGGGTACGTCCCCGGCGGCGGTGTCGCGCTGCTCCGCACGCAGGACGCGATCAAGAGCGCCGCGAAGAAGGCCAAGGACGATGAGAAGATCGGGTTCGACATCGTCGCCCGCGCCGTGGAGAGCTGCGCTAAGCAGATCGCCGAGAACGCCGGGTTCGATGGCGACCTCGTCGTCGAGAAGGTGAAGGAGGGCGGCAAGGGCGGGGATAGCTACGGATTCAACGCCGCCACCGGCGAGTACGTGGACCTCGTCAAGGCCGGGATCATCGACCCGGCGCTTGTCGCCAAGACGGCCCTGATCAACGCGGCAAGCGTCGCGGGCCTGATGCTCACGACGGACGTGCTGATCACGGACCTGAAGGAGGAGGCGGAGCCGGCGGAGGGGGCAGTGGTCTGAGTTTCGATCGAAGCTGAGCCGATCGGCTTCGAGCAACTTGTCTTTCCGGGCCCACCTGTGGAAGCAGTTGGGCCCAATTGAGGATCCATGCCCACCACCCGCGACTACTACGAGATCCTGGGCGTCGAGAAGACCGCTGACGCGGAGGAGATCAAGCGCGCCTATCGCCGCTTGGCGATGAAGTACCACCCGGACCGCAACCCCAACGACGCCGAGGCGGAGGCGAAGTTCAAGGAGTGCGCCGAGGCCTACGAGGTCCTCGCCGACCAGCAGAAGCGCCAGCGCTACGACCAGTTCGGGCACGAGGGCGTGCGCGGCCAGGGGGCCGCGGCCCACGACTTCTCCCGCATGAACGTCCAGGACATCTTCTCGATGTTCGAGGACATCTTCGGCGGGGGCGGGTTCGGCGGCGGCGGTGGGGGGCGCCGCGGCGTGGCCCGCGGGTACGACCTCGAGACGGAGGTCGTCCTCACGCTCGATGACGTGCTCAAGGGCTGCGAGCGCCAGGTGGAGTTCACACGCCTGGATGTCTGCGACAAGTGCACCGGCACGGGCGCCAAGCCCGGCGCCAAGCCCGTCAAGTGCCAGACGTGCGGTGGCCAGGGGAAAGTGCAGCAGGCGGGGCTCGGCGGCATGTTCCGCATGGTCACGGCGTGCCCCGCGTGCGGCGGGCGCGGGCAGATCGTCCGCGAGTTCTGCGAGGGCTGCCGCGGCAAGGGACGCATCCCCAAGGCGCGCAAGCTCGCTGTCAAGATTCCGCCCGGCGTCCAGAGTGGTCAGGCCGTGCGCATCGCGGGCGAGGGCGAGCCGCCACCGCCCGAGCACAGCCCCAACGGCGAGGGGCTGCGTGGCGACCTGCACGTGGTCGTCCGCGTCAAGGACCACCAGATGTTCCAGCGCGAGGGCGATCATCTCCTCCTGGAGATGCCCGTCGCCTTCACGCAGGCGGCGCTGGGCGCCGAGGTGCAGGTGCCCACGCTCGAGGGCAAGAGGCCGCTGAAGATCCCCGCGGGCACCCAGCACGGTTCGCTCTTCCGTGTCGATGGGCAGGGGCTGCCCAATCTTCGCTCGGGGCGTCGCGGCGACCTGGTCGTCGGCGTGAAGATCGAGATTCCCAAGAAGTTGAGCAAGAAGCAGGAGCAACTGCTCCGCGAGTTCGCTGGCACGGAGGACCAGTCCGTGCTCCCCGAGTCGCAGGGGTTCCTGAAGAAAATGAAGGACTGGCTCGGGGGATGAGCGGGCGCGACGCCCAGTTGTGGGCCAGACCCGGCGCGATGAACGATGGATCACGTGATGGAGGAGCCCGTCATGTTCGGCTCACGCAAGGACAAGCCCGATTCCGATTTGCCCGGCGACGCCGGCGGCGCTGAGGGAACCGGCGGATCGGGCAGCGATGCCAACGCGGACTTCGAGGCCGCGGGCCAGATCGAGGACCTCCTCAAGAAGGTCGAGGAACTGCAGCGCGACCGCGACCACTTCCAGGACAAGTACATCCGCACGCTCGCGGACTACCAGAACTCCCAGCGCCGGGCCACGACCAACGAGCGCGAGGCCAAGGCCCAGGGCATCCGCGGTGTGGTCCTCAACATCCTCACCGTCCTCGACCATTTCGATCTCGCGCTGGGCGTGGACACGGAGAAGGCGACCGCGGCGCAGGTCGTCCTGGGTGTGCAGGTCATCCGCGACGAGCTCATGCGCGTGCTCACGAGCCACGGCGTCGCCCTTGTCAACCCCGCGCCCAACTCCGAGTTCGACCCGCAGAAGCACCAGGCCGTCATGCAGGAGGCCGCCGAGGGCATCGCGCCCGGCAACGTCGTGCGCACGCTCCAGCCCGGGTACGCAATGGACGAGCGTCTCATCCGCCCCGCGATGGTCGCCGTCAAGCCCAAGGAATGACGCGATGCCGACCTACGACTACCGATGCTCGGCCTGCAAGAAGACCTTCGAGATCTTCCACTCGATGACCGAGAAGCCCCGCACCACCTGCCCCGAGTGCGGCAAGAAGACCCTCGAGCGCCAGCTCGGCACGGGCGGCGCGATCATCTTCAAGGGCTCGGGCTTCTACCAGACGGACTACCGATCCGAGGGGTACAAGAAGGCGGCGCAGGCCGAATCCAGCGGGGGCGAGAAATCGACCGCTTCATCGGCCAAGGCTTCGACCTCCGCGCCCGCGACGCCCAAGGCCGAGTCGAAGCCCGCCGCCCAGTCGCCCGCCGCCCCGGCCCGCGCCAAGCCGGCCAAGCCCAAGGAATAGACTGGCGATCCAAGCGCCACACGCCCGGAGGAGCGCCCATGCGGATCATCGGTCACGGCGTCGATCTCGTGGAGGTCTCGCGCATCGCACGCCTCGCGAGCGAGCACGGCGAGCGGTTCTTCGAGCGCTGCTTCAGCCCCAAGGAACTCGCCTACGCGCGCTCCAGCGCACGACGTGACGAGCACCTTGCCGCTCGCTTCGCCGCAAAGGAGGCCGTGCTCAAGGCCCTGGGAACGGGCTGGTCCGCAGGGATTGGGTGGACCGACGTCGAGGTCGAGCGCGATGAGGCGGGCCGCCCCTCCATCCGCCTCCACGCCCGCGCGAGCGAGCTCGCGTATGCCATGGGCGTCTCGAGTTGGCTCCTCTCGCTCTCGCACACCAGCGAGCACGCCATCGCCAGCGCCGTGGCGGTGGGGGTCTAGCGCGTGGGGCCTACCGCGGCGGCGGCGGAGCGATCGACGCCTCCGCACGCCGCGCCAGCTCGGGCTTGAGCTCATCCTCGTACCACGCCCGCCACTTCGCGTTGTCCCAGCCTAGCTGGTCCGTCGGCTTGCCCATCGCCCGCGAGCTCAGCGACACCAGCGCGTTGTGCACATCAACGCGGTACGCGATCACCGTCGCGTTGATCACCCGCAGCACGACGCCCTCGGTCAGGACGCCGATCTTCGGGTCGAACGCGACGGCGCTGTCGCCCACCACGGGCGTCAGGTCCGCCACGAACGCGGTCTGCGTGCCCACCACGATGTCGGCCAGCGCCGTCCCGGGGTCGCCGTTGTCGCCGCCGCCACCGCCGCTCCCGCTTCCCACCTGCGCATTGATGAGCATGGGGATCGCCCGCACGAGGTTCAGCTGGTTCGCCAGCTGGGCCGCGACAGTGATGGACTCGTTCTGCCCGCTTGCCAGCCCCTGCGCGATGACGCTCTGGATCCGCTCGCTCGTCGCAGGAGCGTCCCTCAGACGCTCGCCCAGGCGCGTCCGCGCGATCGCGCGATAGCCCTCGTCCCTTCCGAACACTGCGGCCCACGCGATCGTGGTGTCCGCCTCGTCCGTCTTGAGCGCCGCGAGCTGCTCCAGGATCGCCCCGCGCACATCGTCCTTCTCACGCTCGAAGATGCTGTAAAGGCTCGGGAACATCCACGCCTCGGTGTACCCGCGAAGCTTCGAGATTCCCGCCTGGCGGATCTCGGTCTTGCCGATGCTCCCGAAGTACTTCACTCGGATCAGGTTCAGCTCGCGCTCGAGTTCCACCTTCTTCTTCTGCCGCGCCGCGTACGCCTTGCCCTCCGGGCTGTCCGGGTTCATGGGCGCTCGGGCCACGCTCACGCGTGTCTTGCCGTCGCCGCTGGGCACGGCGAACCCGCTCTGAGCCCACGCGGTCGCTCCGTCCGCGAGGAGGAACGCCGCCACGCCCAAAGTGATCCATGCCCGCCGCGCCTCGCCCACGTTCCTGATGCGACTCATGTCATCGCTCCTCGCGTTCGGACCAAACATACAGCCGACTTCCTCCGCGTTCACGCATCTCAGCGTCGGGACGCTGGAAACTGCTCGTTGTTCTCCGTAAGCCTCTGCCCATATTCGATCAGCACCGGCTCCGGCCCCACCACAATCTGTCTGGACGCGTCCGGCGTGCGAAACACGCCATCGAGCGTGCGTATGGTCCGCGCGTTGGCCTGAAGCGTCACCGTGCGCGATCCCTGCTCTCGCCAGAAAATGGTGCCGGACTGGCCGCGGGGCCTTGCAAGCGTCGCCCGCCACACCCCGTCCGCGTCCGATTCGCACGACACCATCGTCGCGCCCACCAACCATCGGCGGGTCTCATCGTACGCGATCGCCGGCGTCGTCCGCACCGTCCAGTTCCCGGCGTTGTCGCGCCGAATGCCCAACTGCGAAGCCTCGGTCCACGAGTACCACGCCATCAGATCGAGCCCCTTCGCCCAGTTCAGCACATACGTTCGCGACACGTACGCGGCGACCTCGCCGGGCGTACTCGATCCGTCATACCCCAGACCCGTCTCGCAGTTCCAGATAGGCTTTCCCCCCAGCCCGTACACTCCGAGCAACTGCCGCAGTGCATCGATCCTGCCGAGGTCATCTTCGGGCTTGTCGCTGTACAGGTGGCACGCGATCACGTCCGTGCCCTGTCCCCCTCCCGCGGCGAGGAACCGTTCGAACCACGCCAGTTGGTTCAGATATGTTCCGCCCCCAGACGTAGGAGGAGACACGATCAACGCCTGTGGATCAGCCGCGCGGACCGCGCTCACGCACGCCGCTTCGAGCTGCGCCATCTGCTCGGGCGTTCCGGTCCAGAACGAGATATCCGGCTCGTTCCACACCTCGTAGGCCGCGATCTGACCGCGGTACCGCGTCGCCAGCGCGCCCGCAAAGCTCGAGTAGTACGAGACCTGAGCGGGCATGCTCGCCCCGCCCGCCGCGCCGTACGGGTCGGCCGCGCTGGACGTCGCCGCCCACGCGGGAGTCTGATAGATCGTGTACACGATCCGGACTCCCCGCGAGCGAGCGCTCGCCACAAATGCGTCGAGGGTGCTCCAGTCATACGCGTGCACACCGTTGATCGGCGCGTTGGGCTCGATCATCGCCCAGAACGCCGAGCAATCGTGCGAACGGGCCGTCCCGAACGGAACGCTGGGCCACGGCAGGAACGGCGCTTCATACATATGGCCGGGATGCATGCCGAAGAACGACGAAGGCACCGCCTTCGAGGGCGGCGTCAAAGCCCGGGGCGAGGGCGCGTCGCTCGGGGTCGCCGTCAGCGACGCGTCGTCGAGCCACAGCGTGCCTGTTCCCGCCGTGTTGACGAACACCCCGCCCTCCGCGTCCGCGCTCGTCAGCGCTTCAAGCTTCACCTGCCTCCACGTGCCGTCCACGCGGACCGGCGTCGACCCATAAACGCGGAATCCGCTCCCGCGCACGTACAGCGCCGCCCACATCGGCGCTGCCGATCGCATCCACACGCTCACGTGTGTGCGCCCGTTCGTCAGCGGCATCCATTGCACGAACTGTGCGAACCCCGACTGCACGTCGATTCGCTGGCTGCTCGCGCCGCCACGCTTGGTCGCCGTGTCGCGTGAATACGCCACCGAAATGCCACTCGCCCAGCTCGTGTTGTCGGCCCACCCCTGCGCGACCTGCCCCGAAACACCCGTGGCAACCTGCGATACAAAGGGGTCCTCGAAGCCCGGATTGGACAAAAGGTTCTGCCCATGCGCTGATAGGCCCAGCGTCCAACTCGACACCATCGCCCATCGAATGATTGGACCTACCAAGTGTCGTGCCATGCTTACCCATTCGCCCTGCAAACGCATCGGGTTTCGTGCCCGCCTTCCCCTGTCTTGCCGCTGTACCCTTGACGCCGATCCGTTCCATCCACATCCGGGACCCCAACCTGAGCATTCACTGGCCCATCCTCCGCACCTGCCTCCGTCACCCGCGGCGAAGCCTCATCGTCGATGACAACCGCTCCTACCGCGGCATCGATCTCGCGGTTGCGGCATTCCACGCGGCCCAAGAGATCTCGCGCCGTTCCTCGACCCAGACCGTCGGCGTGATGTTCCCGTCCAGCGGAGCCTTCCCGATCGCCGCGCTGGGGGCATGGATCCTTGGGCGCACCGTGGTCCCGCTGAACTTCCTCCTCAAGCCCGAGGAACTCCAGTACGTCATCGACGATTGCGAGACGGACACCATCCTGACCGCCGGGCCGATGCTCAACCACCTCGGCTTCCGCCCGCGCGTCAAGAACCTCATCGAGATGGACCGCCTCTCTTTCAAGGGAGTGCCGGAGGTCCGCTGGCCCGCCCGCGTGGACGACGATCAGCTCGCGGTCATCCTGTACACCTCGGGCACGAGCGGGCGCCCCAAGGGCGTCATGCTCTCCCATGCCAACATCTCCGCCAACATCGCCCAGTGCCTGGAGTTCATCCCGTCCTTCACGCCCGCGTCGATCCTGCTGGGCGTGCTGCCGCAGTTCCACTCCTTCGGGCTCACGGTGCTGACGCTCCTCCCGCTCACGCTGGGCTGCCGCGCGATCTTCTCGGCTCGGTTCGTCCCCGCACGCCTCATGAAGCTCATCCGCGAGCAGCGTCCCACCGCGATGGTCATGATCCCATCGATGTACAACGCCCTCCTTCACGTCAAGGACGCGACGCCCGAGGACTTCGCCTCGCTCACCCTCGTCGTCTCGGGCGGCGAGCCCCTGCCCCGCGCGACCGCCGATGCCTTCCGCGAGCGCTTCAAGGTCACGCTCACCGAGGGGTACGGGCTGACCGAAACCTCCCCGGCCACCAACGTCTGTCTCCCCGAGCACCAGCGCCTGGGCTCCGTCGGGCGGGCGCTCCCGCGCATCGACCAGCGCACCATGGACTACAACACCATGCAACTCCTCCCGCGCGGGGTCGAGGGCGAGATCGTCATGCGCGGGCCCAACGTCATGAAGGGATACCTCAAGCTCCCGGACGAGACCGCCAAGACCTTCACCGACGGCGGACCCGAGCGCGGCTACTTCCGCACGGGCGACATCGGCCGCATCGACGACGACGGCTACCTCTTCATCACCGGACGCCTCAAGGAAATGATCATCGTCGGCGGCGAGAACGTCTTCCCGCGCGAGATCGAGGAGGTTCTCAACAGGCACCCCGCCGTGAACGCCTCGGGCGTCATCGGGCAGCAGGACCCGATGCGCGGCGAGCTGCCCGTCGCCTTCGTCGAGCTCAAGGAGGGCGCCAGCGCGATCGAGAAGGACCTCCTCACCTGGTGCCGCGAACGCCTCGCGGGGTACAAGGTGCCCACCGCCGTTCGCATCGTGCCGGCGCTGCCGCGGAATCCGACGGGCAAGATCATGCGCCGCGAGCTCAAAAAGCTGGCGTGAGGACGCCGCCACCGCGCCGTCTTCCGTGCACCGACGAAAGAACAAAGTTCTTGCGCTTTCCACGCGACCGGGCGCCTGGAGTTCGTATCCTGTTTGGAATGGACACGGACGTTGAATCCGCGCGCGAGCCCGCGCCCGCCGAGCACGATCTGGACTTCACCTACCGCGACGCGCTCGCGGGCGGGCCCGCGCATCGGCGCGCGGCGGGGCTGAACCCCGGCAACCGCTTCGAGGACATCCGCCTTCATGTCCTCGGCGAGGAGCTCGATCGCCAGTGGATCGAGCGCGAGGGCGATGAGGGTCGCCTCCAGCGCGTGGAGCGCCGCGTCTACCTCGACAAGACCCGAAGCGTGATCAACCGCGTCGCCAAGACCTCCGACGTTCCCTTCGACTGGACGCTGAACCCATACCGCGGCTGCGAGCACGGATGCATCTACTGCTTCGCGCGTCCCTACCACGAGTACCTGGGCTTCAGCATGGGACTCGACTTCGAAACCAAGCTCATCGCCAAGCCCGACGCGCCGCGACTGCTCCGCGACGAGCTCGCCTCACCCTCGTGGAAGCCCGAACCGATCGTGATGTCCGCGATCACGGACATCTACCAGCCGATCGAGCACAAAATGCGGATCGCGCGCCAGTGCCTGGAGGTGCTCGCGGACTGCGGGCAGCCCGTCTCAACGATGACCAAGAGCGCGCTCGTGCTGCGCGACACGGACCTGTGGTCCCGTCTCGCCCACATGAACGCCGGCCGCGTCACGGTCACGCTCGTGACGCTGGACGCGGAACTCGCCCAGAAACTCGAGCCCCGCGCCACGTCGCCCGCCGGGCGACTCCGCATCATCCGCGAGCTCACCGCCGCGGGCGTGCCCGTGGGCGTGAACGTCGCCCCGGTTATTCCGGGGCTCACGGACGCGGAGATGCCGCAGATCCTCGAGGCCGCGGCCCAGGCCGGCGCCAGGCGTGCCGCGTGGGTGATGCTGCGTCTGCCCTACCAACTCAAGGACCTCTTTCTGGAATGGCTCCAGCGATCCGTCCACCCCGAGCGTGCGCGACGCGTCGAGTCGCTCATCCGCCAGGCGCGGGGCGGAAAGCTCTACGAGGCAAACGTCCACAGGGGCCGCGGGCACGGCGCCCACGCCGAGCAGATCGCACGCACGTTCGATGTCTTCACGCGCCGCTACGGGCTCAATCGCGACGTCCGCCCCTTGTCCGCGGCCCACTTCCGCCGCCCCGAAGCGCACGGGCAGCTGAGCCTCTTCGCGGGCTGAGGCTCGCCCCCGCGCCTCACACGCGATGATTCGTGAACCACAGCGCCGCCGCCAGCGCGCCCAGCACGAACTCCGCGGCCGCAAAGCCGAAGGTCGCCCGCCCAATGCCCGAGATCATCAGCAGCGTGGGAATCCGCCACAGCACCAGCGCGCCGTAGAATAGCAACGCAAAGAGCAGCCCCGCCGTGCGGAACTCAGGGCGCAGCGCGGCGACAAGGAAGAACATCGCCACGCCGAACTCAAGGCCGCCGTACACGGTGATGTACTCGCTCTTGCCCGAGGGCGAGCCAAACGCCAGCCCCACGACACGCGCGGACTTCTCGGGCATCAGCGTGCACGCGAGCGCGAACAGGATGTAGAGCCCGGCGTTGAGGAGCAGATAGGCCTTGACCATGTTGAAATGGATTCGACAAACCGCGGCCGTTGGATGTGCGGGGTGTGCGTGACCCAAGCGGGCCCGAGGCCCGGTTATGCTGTTTGCATGAACGAGCAGGAAGCCCGAATGTGCCCCAAGTGCGGGGCGGGGATGGAGTTCGGAATCATGGCCGATGGGCATGGCGAGATGCGTATGGGCCAATCGCCCGAGCGCGTGCTGCAATGGATCCGCGGCACACCGGAGCGAGGATGGTTCACGCTGCGGTTCAATGTTGCACCGAAAGATCGGTACCAGGTGGCCGCGTTACGCTGCACGGGGTGCGGGTACTTGGAGTTGCACGCGCCGGGGAGGGGTGGGAAAGGGTGAGCGAAACTCAGCGTGATGGATGAGTAGAACGGCTAGTTGCTCACGGCTCCACACACCTTCGCCGCCGCATCCGCAAGATCCGTCGCCGCCTGCATCGTGGGGATGTCCTTGCGTGCCGCGGCGAGCAGGTCGCGCCCGGCCTGCACGTTCGTGCCCTCCAGTCGCACGACCAGCGGAACCTTGAAGCCCGTCGAGCCGTCCGTGTTGCGATGCTTGCGCGCGGCGTTGATGATGCCCTGCGCGATGATGTCGCACTTCATGATGCCGCCGAAGATGTTCACCAGAACGCCCTTGACGGACGGGTCCGAAAGGATGATCGAGAACGCCTCGGTGACCGCCTCCTCCGACGCCGAGCCGCCCACATCCAGGAAGTTCGCCGGCTCGCCGCCGTGGATCTTGATGATGTCCATGGTCGCCATCGCCAGCCCCGCGCCGTTCACGAGGCAGCCGATGTTGCCGTCCAGAGCGATGTAGGTCAGCCCGAACTTGGACGCGCGCTGCTCGGCGGGGTTCTCCTCCGTGGGGTCCGCCATGGCGGTCAGGTCCTTGTGGCGGAAGAGCGCGTTGTCGTCGAAGTTGAACTTCGCGTCGATGGCGAGCACCTGCCCGTCGGGCAGGGCGGCGGTGGGCTTCGTGATGATGAGCGGGTTGATCTCCGCGAGCGAGCAGTCCTTCTCTGTGTAGAGGCGGGCGAGGTTAAGCATGATGGACGCGGCCTGGGAGACCTGCTTGCCCTTGAGGCCGAGCTTGAACGCGGTATCGCGTGCCTGGAAGGGCTGGAGCCCGAGGATGGGGTGCAGCGGGATCTTGTGGATCGCGCCAGGGTTTTTGTGCGCGACCTCCTCGATCTCCACGCCACCCTCGCGCGAGGCGATGAGGATGTTCCGCCGCGTCTTGCGATCGGTGGTGATGGCGAGGTAGAACTCCTCCTTGCCCGCGGGCGTGCGATCGGCGATGTCCACGGCCGTCGCGACGAGCAGCTTCTTCACCTCGATGCCCTCGGGCGGCGTCTGGGGCGACTTCATGCGGTTCGAGAGCATGAAGCGCGCGGCGGTCGTCGCCTCATCGGCGGTCTTGACGAGCTTGACGAAGCCCGCCTTGCCGCGACCGCCCGCATGCACCTGGGCCTTGATGACGGCGAGCGGCGACGCCTGACCCGCCGTGGCCTCCTTGAAGGCCTGGGCGGCGTCGTCGATGCTGGAGATGACGCGCCCGGGCGGAACCGGGATGTCGAAGGCGCGGAGGAGGTCGCGGGCCTGGTATTCGTGGATCTTCATGGGTCGGAGTGTAGCGGAGGGGTGCGTGACGGAACGCGTGCCGCAACGGCGTGCAGGAAGATGGGCAGGAGGATGAGCATCACCCAGGCATGCCCGGAGATCCGTCGCCAGAACGTGAGGGCGGGCTCAAAGAGCTCGAATCCCGCGGGGGGCAGGACGAGGGCGAGGAAGTAGGCGATGAGACAAACGAGAAGGAGAAGCGTGAGTCCCTTCGGCCGTCGCCAGACACCTTCATCCTCCATGACCTTGGGCGGGATTGTCGGCGGAGTTGCGCGATCGGCGACATCGATCGCGATGTCGGCGCGGAGCCGCGTGATCGAGAGGAGCACGAGAGCGCAGGCTGGGGTGATGGTGAAGAGCAGCATGGAGAGGTGGCGCGGGTTGAGCTGCGGCGAGAAGCAGAGCGTCGCGCCCCAGAGAACGGCGCACTCAGCCAGGAAGAGCTGGCAGTAGGGGGGTTGCTGCTGCAGCGTGGCGCGCGGCCAGAGGAACGGGTTCGTGCGCGCGCGGACATAGGCGGTAAGGCACGTGAGCGCGGCGAGAAGAGCGATCGCGAGGACCGAGGCGGCGGTGCGCGCCATGTTCACGCCATCGGGCGTCACAAAGCAGCGCGCAAGAAACGACGTGATCGAGATGGAGAAGTCGGCCTCGATCGGTTCAACGCCAGACGCCGCCGCGGGATCGATCGGAAAGCCGAGCAGTTGGAACAGGCCCGCGTACGCGGTGGACAACAATTCGAGGTTGCGCGGCCAGCCCGCGATCGTGGCCGGAAGAAAGGCGAAGAGGAAGATTCCGGCGACGAAAGCCCCGGCCGCGGCGAATCGCCGGCGAAGCAGCAGATACGGAAGGAACAGGATCGGCAGAAACTTGATGTTGAACGCGAAGCCCAGCGCGAGGCCAGCGAGGATGGGGCGCCGATCCACCAGACGTATGAAGATCGACATGCCCAGGAGCAGCAGCACATCGGTCTGCCACATGCGCAGTTCCGAGCGGACCTTGTCGGAAAGGATGATCAGCGAGAAGAGGATCGTGGACGTGAGCACGAGCGCGGCCCGCTCCGCCGATCGGCGCGCGGAAGTATTTGCCTCCGCAGCCGTCGAATCGCGACCACCGCCGGCGGGGGCAGCGACGACCGGAGCGAACCGCTCAAGGGCCGTGCGCGCGAGAAGGATGAGCGAGACCAGCGTCGCCAGGGTGTTGACGATCAGCAGGATGCGCCCCGCGTTCACGATGGAAAGACACGAGAGCGGTGAATAGAGGAACGCGATGAGGGGCGGGTAGATGTAGTTGCGTTCGCCCCGGGCATAGACATCGCCGCCGGTTCGGAGGGCCGTGGCGCCGTGGTAGAACGCGTAGAGGTCGCCCAGCCCATCGGGCTTGAGGTGCTTGGCGGCGTTGGCGAGGAAGGCCGCAAAGAGCGCGGCGATGGCGACGCAGCAGAGGATGGTGAGGCGGCGCTCCCGGGACATGGCGGGGAGAGTATGGGGAGAGTGGGTGGTGCAGCGGCGCGAGCGGCAAAGGCGGACGGGCGTGCCGCAATCACCGATGGCTCACGGACAGCCGACGCGGAATCTGCCGAGGAAGCACGCAAAGTCCGCCGCGGTCAGGCTCGGCGTGCCCGTGCTCCCGTCGCAGTTCGCGTAGGGGTCCGCGGTGCGGAACTTCGTCAGGAAGCACGCGAAGTCCGCCGCGGTCAGGCCGGGCGTGCCCGTGCTCCCATCGCAGTTCGCATAGCACAACTGGAGCTTCACCTGCGTGGGCGTTTGCACCACCCGCAGCGATCCGTAGGGCCCGGGCGCGGGCAGCGTGATCGCACCGAACTGTCCGCTGATGCCCCCGGGCGCGGAGAGGATCACAAACTCGCTCGTGCCGTTCACGCTCGAGCCCGGCAGGAACGAGACGTTGAGCGCCGCGTTCGAGATGGTGGCTTGCTGCGCGTCGATGTTGGCGGGGACCGCCCCGGCGCCCGCATCGAGACGCACGTGCAGCGTGCTCGCGCCGCCCATGGCAAGATTGGGGCATTGCAGCACGCCGCCATCGAACAGATACAGCGATCCGCCCGCCGTCATGTCAACGCGGTTGTTGGTGGCAACCTTGGACCCCGGGCCCATGATGTCGAGCTCGCCGTTGGGCCAGATGTTCACGGCGTCGATCCCAACGCCCGAATTGATCGTGAGCAGCGCGCCGCCGCTGACCAGCGCCACGCTGTCGCCGCCGGAGGCGGCCTGAGTGCCCGCGACGCTCAGGGTCGTGGCGATGACGGACGTGCCCGCGCCGGCGATCGTCATCGTGCCCGCGGCGGTCGCGCCCTGCGACGTCTGCACGTTGCCCAGCGTGCCCTGCGCGCCGTTCTGGAACAGAAGGGCGCCCGCGCCCGCCTGGCCAACGGTGATCGTCTCGCTCACGGGCATCGTGAATGTCGAGCCGAGGTCGCTGATCGCGAGCGTGCCATCGTCGATGGGGTCGACGCCGAGGCTCGCACCGCCCGCCGAAAGCGTCAAGTCCGAGCCGCTCTGGATGAAAAACTGGGCGATGCCATCGCCCGACGACGCATCGCCCACCGAGAGCGAGAGCCCGCTGGTGACGATGCCGAGCGTGGACTGCGTGCCGTTCGTGAGCTCGACGACCGGGTTGTCGGCGCCGCCGAGGGTGAGATGCGAGGTGGGATTGCTATAGGAGAAGGTGCCATTGGAAACGGAGATGTTGCCGCCCGTGAGGTCGAGCACGCCGGTGGCATTCACGCTGAGGTTCTTGCACTTGACCTGGCCGCTCGCGTCGACATGGAGCGTCGAAGGACCGCTGCCGATCCCACCGCCGATGGACAGCGAGTTGGCGACATCCAAAAGACCCCCGCCGTTGATATTCACGATCTGCGTTCCCGAAGAGCCGCTCGATGTGAACCCGCTTGCCTTGAGGGTGGCGGGGTCGTGGACGGCGCCACTCACCGTGACCGTGTTGGAGGAAGCGCCGCCGCCGCCCAAGGAGACCACGACCGTGTCCACGAGCGCGCCGTCGGTGACGTTGATCGTGCCGCTGCCGTTGCCGATCGCGGCCAGGGTGTTGCCGCCGCTGAGCGTGGAGCGGGTGAACGGCGGCGCGGCAAGCTGCCCGCTGACGGTGAGCGCGCCGCTGGAGGCGGGGCTCGTGCCCGCAAGGGTCACGCTGCCGCCCGCGGCAACCGCGTACTTGCCTCCATTGAGGATGCTGAGCGTGCCCGCGCCGCCAAGGCCGACGCTCGTCGAGGATGCGGCATTGAACGTCGAGGTGCTTCCGACGATCGAGAGGGCGCCCGTGGTGCCGGAGGAATTGGCCAGACGCACCTGGTTGTTGACGTTACCGAGCGTCCAGGTGCCCGAGGCCAGCGTGACGGCGGCGTTGTCGCCGGTCTGGTCGCCGATGAAGATGTTACCGAAGGACGTGTGCGTCGACGCCATCGTGTGCGTGTACGACTCAGAGCGGTAGGTGTGCGCGAGGGCGGACGAGCTCGCGGCATCGAAGGTGATCGGGATCGTGGGTAGCGCCGAGTTGACGTTGAAAATCAGGTTGATGCTCGACCCGGGCGTGCCCGCGGGCGACCAGTTGGCGGGCGTTGAGGCCAAGCCGCCGTTGGGGTTGTTCCACTGGATCGTTTGTGCCGAGGTGGTTCCCGCGGCCAGGGCCAGGCCGGCCGCCGCGGAGATGAACGGGAACGGTCGAGCAAGCGAGCGGATGAACTGCATGTCGTGTGTTCCTCAGGTCGGAGTCCAGAGTGGCGAGCGAAGACGCGCGGGACAAAGACTCTCTTGCAGACGCGCGACCGACTCGAACGCCTACGTCCGAAGAGACAGGCCGAGGCTGGGGTCTTTGGAGTTGACCGATCGCAGCCGGGCGTCAGCCGTCCGAATCCGGTTGAGCACCGGACTGGACGTCCGTCATTATGAATACTCGGCCCGCGCATGGCGAGCAAAAAGCGCCCATCAGGGGCGGCGGGGCCGAAGCCGCATCTTGCCTATTCCCACTCGATCGTCGCCGGGGGCTTGCTGGAGATGTCGTAGACGACGCGGTTGACGCCGCGCACCTCGTTGATGATGCGGTTGGAGATGGTCGCCAGCACGTCATAGGGCAGTCGCGCCCAGTCGGCGGTCATGAAGTCCTGGCTCTCCACAGCACGCAGCGCGACGCAGCTCTCGTAGGTCCGTCCATCGCCCATGACGCCCACGCTCTGCACGGGCAGCAGCACGGCAAAGACCTGGCTCGTGGTGCGGTACAGGTTGTTCGCGACGATCTCCTCGAGCAGGATCTCGTCGCACTCGCGCAGCACGTCGAGCTTGGCCCTGGTCACCTCGCCGATGACGCGGATCCCAAGGCCCGGCCCCGGGAACGGGTGACGCCACACCATGTGCTCGGGCAATCCCAGCACCTGCCCAAGCGCACGGACCTCGTCCTTGAAGAGTTCGCGCAGCGGCTCGACGAGCTTGAAGCCCAGCTTCTCGGGAAGGCCGCCCACGTTGTGGTGGAGCTTGATGCCCGCGGACTGCCCGGCGTATCCGTGCCCGCTCTCGATCACGTCCGGGTACAGCGTCCCCTGCGCGAGGAACTCGACGCCCTTGATGTCGTGCGCCTCACGCTGGAACACCTCGATGAAGCGGTGCCCGATCCGCCGGCGCTTCTCCTGGGGCTCGCTGATGCCGGCAAGATCCGAAAGGAACTCACGCTCGGCGTCCACGACGCGAAGGTCGATGGAGAAGTGATCGCGGAACGTCGTCTCCACGAGCTCACGCTCGGCCTTGCGCAGCAGCCCCGTGTCCACGAACACGCACGTGAGCTGATCGCCGATCGCCTTGTGGATGAGGGCCGCGGCGACGGCCGAGTCCACGCCGCCCGAAAGCCCGCAGATCACCCGCCCTTTGCCGACCTGCTCGCGGATACGTGCCGCGGCGGTGTCCGCGTAGCGCGACATCTTCCAGGTGCCCTTGCAGCGGCAGATCTCGTACAGGAAGTTGCGGATGATGTCCGCGCCGTGGGGCGTGTGCGTGACCTCGGGGTGAAAGAGCACGCCCCAGAACTTCTTGGCGGGGTGGCGGACGGAGGCGTGCTTGCTCGTGGGCGTGATCGCAAGGGTGACGAAGCCCTTCTCATTCAGCCCGGCAATCTGGTCGCCGTGGGACATCCAGACGGTGGTCTTCTCCGGGATCGCGCCGAACAGGTCGGAGCGATCGGCGATCGCCAAGGACGCACGACCGAACTCGCGATGGTCCGAACGAACGATCTGCGCGCCCAGGGTGTGGCACGCGACCTGCATCCCATAGCAGATGCCCAGGATCGGGATGCCCAGGTCGAAGAGCTTGGGATCGAACCGTGGAGCGTTCGGGTCGTACACGCTCGAGGGCCCGCCCGAGAAGATGATGCCCTTGGGCTTGAGCGCGGCGATCTCCGCCGCCGGGGTCGCCGGGTGCATGAGCATGGAGTACGCGCCGGCCTCGCGGACACGGCGCGCGATGAGCTGGGCCGTCTGCGAACCAAAGTCGAGGATGGGAATGACCTCGTCGTGGGGCAGTGGGCTGGCCGTCATGGCGGAGAGAGCTCCTCTGTTCGGGTGGAAACAGAGAGTTTATGCCCCGGCGCCGCGATCGCGGCCGGCCCGCTAGACTCGTGGCGTGCGGAACTGGCGGTACGTGGCAATGCTGGGGTGCGTGTGCCTCGCGGGCTGCGGGTCGGTGCCCCACGGGTACGACTCCCCGGACCCCGCGGAGCGTTTCGGCGCGGCCGTGGCAGGAGCCCGGACGAACGACCCCCGGGCGATCCCCGAGCTGATCCGCCTGCTGGGCAGCGACGATCCGGCGATCCGCCTCGCCTCGTCGCACGAGCTCCAGAAGGTCACGGGGCAGAACATGGGGTATAACCACGCGGACCCAGAACCCCGCAGGCGCCAGGCGATCGAACGCTGGGTCCGTTGGTACGAATCCGCCGCGAGTTCGCCGGGGTCCCAGCCAGAACCCGCCAACTCGGATCGACGAACGGCCGATAGTGGAGCGCGAGGCCGCTGATGAGCGACACGATCACTTCGAGCCTGGGTCCCCCGCCCATCCGCGTGCAGCTGATGAGCGATCCTACATACCTCAGCGGGGCCCGCGAGATGGTCGCCTCCGTCGCACGCCGCCTGGGCTTCAGCGAGGAGGGGTGCGGGCAGATCGCGCTGGCGGTCGACGAGGCGCTGTGCAACGTCATCCGCCACGGGTACGAGCGCCGCAAGGACGGGCTCATCTGGATCAACATGTGGCCGCTCCCGCCCGCGAACGGGTCGCCCTCGCGGCTGAGCGGGCCGGGCATCGCGATCGTTCTGGAGGACGAGGCCAAGCAGGTGGACCCGTCAAAGATCAAGAGCCGCGATCTGGACGAGATCCGCCCGGGCGGGCTCGGGGTGCACATCATCCAGCAGGTCATGGACGAGGCGGTCTACGAGAAGCGGGACTCGGTGGGCATGCGTCTGACGCTCATCAAGCGCGTCCCGGCGGAGTCCCAGTCGTGCGCGAATTGTTCGTGCAAGAACACGTAAGAGAAGGCGGAACGTCATGGCAGACGACACCGGGATCAAGGTGAGGACCGAGACGCAGGACGGCGCGATCGTCGTCGTGCCCGAGGGGGACATCGACCTGTCGCGCTCGCCGGTGCTGCGCACCTCGCTCCGCCAGGCGCAGACCAGCAAGCCCCAGCGCCTCGTGATCGACCTGGCGGGCGTGGACTACATGGACAGCTCGGGCGTGGCGACCCTGGTCGAGGCCCTCCAGATCGCACGCCGGAACAACACCAAGATGGTCCTCTGCGCCATGAAGGACCGCGTGCGCTCGATCTTCGAGATCGCACGCCTGGACACCGTCTTCACCATCATGCCCACGCGGGACGCGGCCGTTCGCGGCTGATCCAGCCTCCCCGCCGCGCCATCGAGCGTCGACGGCAAAGCAGAGCCTGCTCCGGCGAGCGTGCCCCTTCTGTGATAGTCTTCGTCCATGGCGGCCCCTGGTGCATCCGGTTCGAACGTGCTGCGCGTGCCCACGCTGCTGGCGCCGATCGTCGCGCCCGTGGAGTTCGTCGGCGCCCGCGCCCTGAGCATCCTCGATCACATGGGCACGATCCTGGGGATCTTCCTCGAGGCGTGCACGTGGATCTACCGCGCCCTGCGTCATCGCGGCAAGGTCCGGCTGGGACGCGTCGCGATCGTCTCGCAGCTCGTGCGCATCGGCGTGCGCTCCGTGTTCATCATCGGGCTCGTGTCGGGCTGCATCGGGCTCATCCTCGCGTTGCAGCTCGCCCCGCCGCTCGACGAGTTCGGGCAGAAGGAGCTCGTCGCGAACATCATCGGCGTCGCGGTGCTGCGCGAGCTGGGCCCGCTCATCGCGGCCGTCGTGCTCACGGGATTCGCCGGCGCCGCCATCGCCGCCGAGATCGGCACGATGGTGGTGGGGGAGGAGATCGAGGCGCTCGAGGCGCACGCCCTGAACCCCGTCCGGTTCCTCGTCGTTCCGCGCGTCATCGCGGCGGTCGTCAGCATGACCTGCCTCGCCGTGCTGTCGGACCTGGTGTCCGTCATCGCCGCCCTGGTCACGTCCCTGCTCGCCCTGGAGATCCCCGAGACCACGTTCATGTCCAACCTGCTCGATCAGGTCAAGGGCGTGGACTTCATCACCGGCGTCGCCAAGGGCTCGGTCTTCGGGCTGCTCATCGCGGTCATCGCGTGCGGCAATGGACTCAAGGTCACGGGCGGCGCCGCGGGCGTGGGGCGCGCCACAACGAACACCGTCGTCGAGTCGGTCGTCGCGATCATCATCGCGGACATGATCTTCACCGCGATCTTCTACGCGCTCAAGCTCTTCTGATCGCTCACGCTACCGCCGGAAGCCCACGGGCTCGGTCACGAGCCCGTACACCTCGCGAGCCATGGTCACGCCCAGCGACGCCAGGCCCGCGATCACGCCCAGCAGCGCCGCCTCGCTCACCCGCTCGGTCCCCAGCAGCCACGCCACGCCATAGAGCGGCATCCACAACGCGCCGTACCGAGTGATCTTCTCGCCCACGCGCGATCCCGGCCCGTGCGTGCGGACCAGTCGCACGATCCAGACAGCGCACAGAATCGCGAGCACGGGCGGCGCGATCCACGCCCGCCAGGGAACCCCTCCCCGCGAGTAGGGCCATACCAGCGCCGCGCCCGTCACCGCGAGCAGCCCAACCGCGAGCACCAGCGCCGCACGCCGCGACATGCGCGGGACCTTGCGCCCCAGCACGTGCGCGAGCGCGCCGGTAATGACCGCGTGCACGAAGATCAGCCACACGGGCCACACGAATCCGATGTGCGGGTTGGGCGCGAGCATCAGCCCGACATGGATCGCCCCAAGAATCAGCAGCCCCGCGCCGGGGATGAATCGCGCCGCCGCGCTGTACGCCAGCACACCGACTTGGAGCAGCAGCGTGAGCAGGATCGCCCGATCCCCGAACCAGGTCGCGCCCAGCACCGCCAGCCCGCACGTGACGACGACGATCCACACCGCCGTCTCAAGCCCCACCGACCCGGACGCGAGCGGGCGATCGCCCCGCAGCAGCCGGTCGCGGCGCAGGTCCAGGATGTCGTTGAGCGCCGCGCCGAACGCGTACAGCCCAAGCGCCACCATCGAGCACGCCAGCAGAGGCTGCCACAACGGTCCGGAAAGCTCGGGGGGCAGCGGGAACGGGATGTGCGGCTCGGCCCGCGACCACAGCACGACGAACCACGCATTGGCCAGCACCGCCAGCGCGCTCGTCAGGCGCGTCAACTGGACCATCGGCGCGACATGGAGCATCAATCGGCGCACCACGCCCCATCGTAGTTCCTACGATCGACCTCCCATGCCCCAGCGTCCCAAGACCAGAACCAGTCGGCCCGGATCACCCGGGCGCCGCGTCGCCATCGTCGTGAGCCGGTACAACCACCCCATCACCGGGGCGCTCCTCAGGGGCGCCCTGGACGTGTGCGATCGGGCGGGCGTCGAGGCCCGGGTGTACCCGGCCCCGGGCTCGTACGAGTTGCCCGCGCTCGCGCTGGCATGCGCCGAGAGCGGCCGGTACGCCGGCGTGGTCGCCCTCGGGTGCCTCATCCGGGGCGAGACCCGCCACGATCGATACATCGCCGAGGCCGTCGCCAGCGGGCTCGTCGGCGTGACCCTTAAGACCGGCGTTCCGGCAACCTTCGGTGTCCTGACCGTGGACACGCCCAAGCAAGCCAAGGCCCGTGCCGGTGGTGCCAAGGGCAACAAGGGCGCGGACGCGGCCCAGGCCCTGGTCCAGTCGTTGGACGTCATGGACGCCATCGAGCGCGATCAGGTCTTGCCGCGCACGCTGTCGGTCTCGGGAGCGCCCGACAAATCCAGACGCTCCGGCCCCTCCCGCCGAGGTTCCGCCTGATGGCAACGCCCCGCGACATCAGACGCCTGGCGTTCCAGACGCTCTTCCAGCTCGACGCCCGGGGTGGTGCGATCCCCGACGCGCAGGCGATCCGCGACTCGCTCGCCAACGCCGAGGGATACAGCGAGGGCGAGCGCCAGAAGGCGTTCGATCTCGCCGCGGGGGCGTTCGAGCAGCGTGACCTTGCCGATCGCGAGCTCGAGGCGCTCGCCCCCACCTGGCCCGCGCACCGCCAGGCGGCGGTGGACCGCGCGATCCTGCGCCTGGCCCACTACGAGATGCAGAGCGGGCGGACGCACCCGCGCATCGCCGTGAGCGAGGCCGTGGAGCTCGCCAAGGAGTTCAGCACGGACCGCTCGCCCGCGTTCGTCAACGGGCTCCTCGACAAGGTTCTCAAGCGGGTGCTCGCCGAGCGCCCCGAATTGGCCGCGGACCCGAAGCCCTGATCGCGCGCGATCGTCCAGGAGCGAGTGTCGCATGGGGTTCTTCAAGTCCATCGTCTCGACGCTGAGGAAGGGTCTGGACAAGACCCGCGAGGTCCTCACGATGGACCTGCGCGACCTTCTGCGCGGGCGGACGCTGGACGAGAACCTGATCCGTGAGGTCGAGTCCCGTCTGCTCCGCGCCGATGTGGGCACCAAGACCACCACCCGCCTGATCGAGGGAATCCAGGCGGACTACCGCGCGGGGAAGATGACCCGCGGCGAGGACGTGCTCGAGTACCTCAAGCGCGAGATGTCGCGCCTGTGGCCCGAGCAGGACCGCGGGCTTCGCTGGGCGAGCGCTGGGCCCACGGTGATCCTCGTCACCGGCGTGAACGGAGCCGGCAAGACCACCAGCATCGCCAAGCTCTGCGCCATGCTCAGGGCCCAGGGCAAGACCGTGCTGCTCGCCGCGTGCGACACCTTTCGCGCCGGCGCCGTTCGCCAGCTTGAGATCTGGGGCGAGAGACTGGGCGTGGACGTGGTGAAGGGTCAGCAAGGGGGCGACCCCGCGGCGGTGGCGTTCGACGCCGCGAGCGCCGCCATCGCGCGAAACGTGGACGTGCTGGTGATCGACACCGCGGGGCGTCTGCACACGCAGGACCCGCTGATGCGCCAGCTCGCCAAGATCCGCGCCGTGATCGCCAAGAAGATCCCCGGCGCGCCCCACGAGGTGCTGCTGGTGCTGGACGCGACGGCCGGGCAGAACGCCCTCCGACAGGCCGAGGAATTCTCAAAGACGCTCGGGAGCGCCCCGAGCGACGCGGACGGGGGCGTGACCGGCATATTCCTGACCAAGCTCGACGGCACCGCCAAGGGCGGAATCGTCGTGGCGATCAAGGACGCGACGAGCATCCCCGTAAAGTTCGTCGGCACCGGCGAGACGCCCCAGGACATCGAGGCCTTCGACCCGGAAGCGTTCGTCAGCGAGATGTTCGCGATCGAGCCCTCGCCCGGCGCAGTCGCATAGACCGGACAGACCATCGGAGACTCAGCGATGGCGATCCTCGCGGACCTCACAGCCCGCGCTCGCGAGCCGGAGCTGATGGACGATCCGTCCTTGCCGGCGGGCGATCACGAGCGCGCGCTGCGTGGTCTCGCCCGCCTGAATCGGTGGTCGCGGTGCGCGAGCGCGATCTGGCGCGACGTGCGCGCCGTGTGCAACGATGGAGAGGTGTCGTTGCTGGATGTCGCAACCGGCTCGGCGGACGTGCCGATCGCCCTGGCACGCAAAGCGGGCCGGCGTGTGCTGCGTATCGAGGCGTGCGATATCAGTCCGGTGGCCATCTCGATCGCGCGCACAAAGGCTCCATCCATCGGATTCCACGTGCTCGATGCCATCCGCGACCCGCTCCCGCGCGAATACGACGTGGTGCTGTGCTCGCTGTTCCTCCACCATCTTGATGACGCGGACGCCCGTCTGCTCCTGGCGAAAATGGCCCAGGCAGCGCGCCGGCTCGTGGTGGTGAACGACCTGGAGCGGACCCGTGCGGCACTGGCGATGGTGAAGGCCGGGAGTGTGGCGCTCTCGCGCAGCCCCGTGGTCCGCGTGGACGCGATCCGGTCCGTTCGGGCCGCGTTCTCAAGCGTGGAACTGGGCGCGCTCGCGCGCGAAGCGGGTCTGAAGTGCGCAAGAATCGACCGCGGGGGCGTCGCGCGGATGCAGCTTGTCTGGAGGAAAGACAATGAGTCCCGCTGAGGATTGGGACGCGCTGGTCGTCGGCGCTGGACCCGCGGGCTCCGTCGCCGCGATGTGCCTGGCACGCCAGGGCGCGCGCGTGCTGATCGCCGACCGGAGCGTCTTCCCACGCGAGAAGACGTGCGGGTGCTGTCTCGGGCGAGCTGGCCTCGAGCTCCTCGAAGAACTGGGCATCGCGGAGCGCCCCGAACTCCGCAACGCGCCGCGCCTCGAGCGTGCGCGCCTGTGGGCCCGCAAGAGGAGCCTCGTCGGAACCTGGCGGGGCGGCGTGTCGCTCGAGCGATCCTCGCTCGATCAGTTGCTGCTCGACGCGGCTCGCCGAAGCGGCGCGTCGTGCGCCCTGGGTGCGCCCTGCCGCTTCATCGCGCAGGACGCGCGGCACGTGCGGGCGATGGTGGGGGCCGCCGAGGTTCGCGCGAGCGTCGTGGTTGCGGCCGATGGCCTTGCCGGCTCGTTCACACGCGACGCGGGCATCACCTCGCTCTGCCGGCGCGACTCTCGCTTCGGCGTCTCGTGCGTGCTCGACATCGAACACGCCCTCACGGCCCCTCCATCGGGCGAGGTCTGGATGAGCGTCGCCCGGGGCGGGTACGTGGGCGTCGTGCGCCTTGCCGGCTCGCGGCTCGATGTCGCGGCCGCGCTCGATCCAGCGTTCACCCACACCAGCGGCGGGCCAGCCCCCGCGTGCGAGCGGATCATGCACGACAGCGGCATGCCGGTTCCCATCGGGCTCGCCCGGGCGCGATGGCGCGGCGTCGGGCTCCTCACGCGACAGTGCCCCCGACCCGAGTCGGGTCGTGTGATCGCCGCGGGCGATGCCGCGGGCTACGTCGAGCCGATCACCGGCGCGGGCATGTCGTGGGCGATCGCGTCGGGAATCGCCGCGGCCGATCAAGCCCTGCGAGCGATCCGTGGCACTGCACACGAGGGCCAATGGGCCCGCCAGGTATCCACGCTGCTGCGAGCGCGCCGGGCACGCACGCGACTCATCGCGCGAGCGATGCGCCTGCCACGACTCGTCTCCGGCGCGATCGTGGTCTCGAGCGCCCTGCCCGCGCTGCAGCGAGCGATCGCGATCGCCAACGAGCCTCCCTGGCTCACCCCGCGTGCCGCCGACCTCGGTCGCCGCGAATGGAGCACCTCGTGTCAATCCTGACCGGCATCGGCAGCGCCGCGCCCCCGCACAGGATCGACGCGCCGGGCACGATCGAACTGCTCACGCGGGCGTGCGGCGCGAGCGGCGACGATGCTCGTCGCATCGAATCGATCGTCGAGGGCTCGCGCGTCGCCTCGCGGGCGAGCGTGCTGCTGGACGCTCGTTCCCACCAGGCGTTCTTCGCGGGCGAGCGCACGCCCAGCACGGGCGAGCGCATGCGGGTGTACCACGCGCACGCGGGCGAGCTGGCCCTGCGCGCCGCACGCGCGGCGCTCGCGGACGCGGGCGCGTCGCCCGATTCGATCACGCACCTGGTCACGGTGTCCTGCACCGGCTTCGGCGCGCCCGGCGTGGACACGGGATTGATCGCCGGCCTCGGGCTTCGCGCGACAACGCCCAGGACCAACGTCGCGTTCATGGGCTGCCACGGCGCGGTCAACGGGCTCCGGGTCGCGGACGCCATCGCTCGCGCCCATCCGGGCTCGCGCGTGCTGCTGTGCTGCGTGGAGCTCTGCTCGCTCCACCTCCACATGGATCCGTCCCCCGACCAGATGGTCGCCAACGCGCTCTTTGCCGATGGCTCGGCCGCGCTGATCGTCGAGGCTGCGCCCGACGCCCGGACCTTCGCCCAGAACTCAAGCCTTGCGAACCCTCGCCTCGTCGCACGCGTGCGCGAGACGGGATCTCTTCTGTTGCCCCAGCACGAAGGCCTCATGTCCTGGAACATCGGCGACCTGGGCTTTGAGATGCGACTCTCGGCCCGATTGCCAAGCGTGCTGCGCCAGCACGCCGGACCCTGGGTCCGAGCCTGGCTCTCGGAGCGGGGCGTGCACGTCGAAGATGTGCGATCATGGGCGATCCATCCGGGCGGCCCGCGCGTCCTCGACGCGATCGGCGAGTCGCTCGGACTGCCCGATGAGGCGCTCGCGCCGTCGCGCGGCGTCCTGCGCGACCACGGAAACATGTCCTCAGCCACCGTCCTGTTCGTGCTGGAGCGATTGCGCTCCGCGGGTGCGAGCGTGCCCACCCCCGCGGTCATGCTGAGCTTCGGTCCCGGGCTCGGAGCGGAGATCGCGCTGTTGGCATGAACCCGCGTCGCGAGCACCACGCGCATGCCGGGAATGGCCCCGCCCGGATTCGAACCGGGGACCAAGCGATTATGAGTCGCCTGCTCTAACCGCTGAGCTACAGGGCCGCACGAACCAACGATAGCGATCGTGCCGCCATGCCGAGAGTCTGCATCGCCCAAGCAAAACGCCCCGGGACGAATCCCGGGGCGTCGAAAGAATCGAATCTACACGCCGCGATCACTTGATCGCGAGCATCTCGCGGTACGACGCGAGCGGCCAGAGGTCCGCCGCGACCTGCGTCTCAAGGTCGTCCACCACCTCGCGCAGCTCGCCCATCGCCGGCACGACGTGCTCCTGGATGTGCTGGGCGTGCTCGATCGGGTCGGTGTGCGATTCGCTCTCGAGCGCCGTCTCCAGCGCCTCGATCGCCGAGCGCAGGCGCCCCGTGAGCGAGACGAACTCCTCGAGCTGCCCGCGGAGCTCACCGTCATCGACATCCGCCGAGGCCGTGGACGCCGCGCCCTCGGCCAGCTCCGTCTGCTGGCGGATCGCCGCGGGAAGAACCTGCGTCCGCGCCATGCCCACCATCATCTCCGCCTCGATGACGACCTGCTTGACGTACTTCTCGGCGTAGATGTGCGTGCGCGAAACAACCTCGCCCTTGCTCAGAATGTTGTACGCCTTGAACAGGTCCTGATTCTTCTTGGAGCGCAGCACGGGCAGCGCCGCCGCGGTGTTGCGAAGGTTGAGCAGCCCGCGCTTCTTCTCGGCCTCGGCGTGCCACGCCGGGTCGTACCCGTCGCCGCCAAAGAGCACCCGCTTGTGCTGCTTGACGATCTTCTGCAGGAGCGACATCACCGCGCCCTGCAGCCTCGCCTCGCTCGCGCCGGACTTGCCCACCGCCTTCTCGAGCTGCGACGCGACATAGTCCAGGCTGTCGGCGACGATCGCGTTGAGCACCGTGACGGGCCAGGACACCGCCGCCGACGAGCCCACCGCGCGGAACTCGAACTTGTTCCCCGTGAACGCGAAGGGCGACGTGCGGTTGCGATCGCCCGAGTGGCGGGGGAGCTGCGGCAGGGCCCGCGCGCCCAGGTCGAGACGCCCGCCCTTGAGCGTGCTCTTGGCCTTGCCCGTCTCGATCTGCTTGATGATGTCCATCAGCATGTCGCCCAGGAAGACGGACATGATCGCCGGCGGCGCCTCGTTCGCGCCCAGGCGGTGGTCGTTCGCCGCCGACGCCACCGACGCGCGGAGCAGGTCCTGGTGGATGTCCACGGCGCGGATGACCGCGCACAGGAACACGAGGAACTGCATGTTCGAGTGCGTGTCGTCACGCGGGTCGAGCAGATTGACGCCCGTGTCCGTCGCGAGCGACCAATTGCAGTGCTTGCCCGAGCCGTTGATTCCCTTGAAGGGCTTCTCGTGCAGCAGGCAATGCAGTCCGTGCCGCCCCGCGACCTTCTTGAGAACCTCCATCACCAGCATCTGGTGGTCGCACGCCAGGTTCGCGTACTCGAACTGCGGCGCGAGCTCAAACTGGCACGGCGCGACCTCGTTGTGACGAGTCTTGACGGGCACGCCCAGGCGATACAGCTCCCGCTCGACCTCCGTCATGAAGCTCAGCACCCGCGCGGGGATCGACCCGAAGTAGTGATCCTCGAGCTGCTGGTGCTTGGGCGGGCGAGCCCCAAAGAGCGTCCGATCGCACGCGGCAAGGTCCGGGCGAGAGAAGTAGAACTTCCGATCGACCAGGAAGTACTCCTGCTCGGCCCCAAGAGTCGCGATCACGCGGTTCACGCCCGTCGCCGTGCCAAAGAGCCGCAGCACGCGCAGCGCCTGCTCCGACACCGCCTCCATCGAGCGCAGCAGCGGCGTCTTGCCGTCCAGCGCCTCGCCGTTCCACGAGACGAACGCCGTGGGGATGCACAGCGTCACCGCCTCGCCGTTGGAGCCGCCGCGATTGAGGAACACCGGGGACGTGGGGTCCCACGCCGTGTACCCGCGCGCCTCGAACGTGGTGCGGAGCCCGCCCGAGGGGAAGCTCGAGGCGTCGGGCTCGCCCTGCACCAGCGCGGACCCGGTGAACTCGCTGATCGCCCCGCCGTGCCCATCGGGAACGATGAACGCGTCGTGCTTCTCCGCGGTCTGCCCCGTCAACGGCTGGAACCAGTGCGTGTAGTGCGTCGCGCCCTGCTCCACCGCCCAGTCCTTCATCGC
>CAYNSB010000043.1:0-28150 GCA_964399625.1 uncultured Phycisphaeraceae bacterium | reverse complement strand
CGGTGCAGTCGGCGATGACGCCGGGGTTACGCGCGTCGTCCTCCTTGATGTTGAAGACGATCTTCATCAGGTCCGAGCCGATATCGGCGATCTTGGTGAAGATGCCGCCGGCGATACGCAGCGCCGAAGCGCCGAGCGACTCGCCGATGGCAAAGCCGATGAGGCACGGGCCGGAGAGGTCCGGAGGAACGAAGAGCAGAATGCCGAGCATGATGATCAGCTCGACGGAGATGAGCGCCATGCCGATCGACATGCCCGCCTTGAGCGGGATGGCGTAGCAGGGGAAGGGCTTGCCCTTGAGCGAGGCGAACGCGGCGCGGCTGTTGGCGAACGTGTTGACGCGGATGCCGAACCACGCGACGCCGTAGGACCCCGCGATACCGATCAGGGAGAAGGCGAGGATGATGAGGACCTTGGTGAGCGGGAACTCAACGAGCACGTTGAAGTACACAAAGACCACCGCCGCGATGAACGCCCACAGCACCATCAGGAACTTGCCCTGCTGGACCATGTAGCTCTTGCACGTGGCGTAGATGAGCTCGGAGATGTCGAGCATGCTCTTGTGGACGGGCATGCCCTTGAGCTGCGCGTAGATGACGAGTCCGAAGATCAGCCCCAGCGCGCCCACGACGAGCCCGCCCATCAGCAGCGTGTGCCCGTCGATCTTGTCCTTCAAGAACTTGACATCGCCCACGCGAGGCAGGACCAGGTTCGCCTCGCCGCCGGGCTTGTGCTCGGCAACGGCCGGAGCGCTGGGCGTCGTGGCGTGCGTGCCCGCGGGCGCAGCGCCCTGAGCCAGGGCCGAGCCCGGCGTGAACGCGATGAGCATGAGGCAGAGAATCGCGGCGAGCCCGGCGGACACGGATCCGAGCATCGAGGGTCGTTGGATGGGTTTCACAGCAAAGCCTCCGGGGGTCTTCGTTCGGTCGGTGGAGATGCGGATCGGCACTTCCTGCCGTGTTTCCGCAATTCGCTCGGGTGGAGCGGGCGTCCAAGCCCGCGGGAATCGATCAGGGCGGGAACGAAACGGGCCCGCCGAGTACGCGGCAGGCCCGTGCATGGCTCGTCAGGAGAGCGGTCCTCCGCGTGGGTGGATCAGAACGCCTTGGGCCCGCGCACGGGTCGCTCGCCGGGGCCGCCCGTTCCCGGGAAGTCCGTCTTGATGCGGCGATTCAGGCTCTTGCGTGCGGCGCGGCGACGGCGCTCGGAGGGCTTCTCGTAGAACTCCTTGCGCTTGATGTCCTTGACGAGGCCTTCCTTCTCGCAGAGCTTCTTGAAGCGACGCATCATCTGCTCGGTGCCCTCGCCGCTTCGCGCTTTGATCCGGATTGCCATTCGCCTGCCGCTCCTTCGCCAAAGATGCCAGAACCCCGCTCGAACCTCCCACGATCGGGTCCGGGTCGGGGACCACTAGTAAAGGCGATTGGCGCGCGAAGTCAATGCGTCCAATACGCACGATCGGAGTTTGTATGGGAGCGGTGACGCGATCGATCTGGCTCCACCCGATGTTCTGGCCGCGTGCGGAGCATCGGGTCGATGGTCTGGGGCGATGGGAGCATCAACTTTGCGTTCACGCGGGCGGAGCCCGCTTGCGTTCGCTCTGGCTCTAGGCGCCCTGGGCGTTGCGCTCGTGGGGTGCAAGGCGCAGCACTCGTTCCAGGGCCCGCGCCACGACGTGCTCGCGTCCTACCGCTTCCGAACGTTGACCTGCACCGTCGAACGCGAGGTGCGCGTGCCCGCGGTGATCGCGGCCGCGGAGCAAACGCTTCGCGAGCGCGGGTATTCGGTCACGAATTCCCGGTCCAGCGAGGACGCGGGGGAGGTGGAGGCCGAGCCCTTCGATCCCAAGGTGCTCGAGTCGGTAATCGTCAAGGCGCGCGTGAGCAAGGGCGCGTCCACGTTGATCGATGTGCGCGTGGAGCCGCTGGGCGATCAGGTGCGATCGCGCGCGATCCTTGATGGCATCCTGAGCAACCTCGGGCTGTGATGTTCGCCTTGGCGTCGGTCAGCGCTTGTCGATGGGGACATACGCCACGCCGTGGGGGCCGACGTACTTCGCCGCCGGACGGAAGAGCCGGTTCCCGTCGAGCTGCTCGATGCAATGGCCGGCCCATCCGCTCACCCGGCTCATGGCGAACATCGGCGTGAACAGGTCGAGGCGCAGCCCGATCGAGTGGTACGTCGTCGCGGAGTAGAAGTCGACGTTCGGGTAGATGCCCTTGGCCCCGACCTCGCGGGCCATGATCTTCTCGATCGTGCTGGACATCTCGTAGAGCCTCAGGTTGCCCGTGTCCGTTGCGATCTGCTTGGAGAAGGTCTTGAGGAACGTGGCCCGCGGGTCGATCGTCTTGTACACGCGGTGCCCGAAGCCCATGATGCGTGCGCCCTCGTGCCGACGGGCGAGCTTGTCCATGATGTAGGGCTCGATGACCGCCATCACGTCCTTGCCCTGCTCCTTGGCGATCTTCTCGATCTCGAAGAGCATCTCCATGACTTCCTCGTTGGCCCCGCCGTGAAGGGGGCCGCGGAGCGAGCCCACCGCCGCGGTCAGCGCCGAGTACATGTCGCTGAGCGTGGAGATGACGACGCGCGCGGTGAACGTGGAGTTGTTCAGCCCATGGTCCGCGTGCAGGATCATGCAGATGTCGAAGGCCCGCGTCACCGCCGGCGTGGGCTCCTTCCCGTTGAGCATGTACAGGAAGTTTGCGGCGAAGGACAGGTCGGCGCGCGGCTCGACAATCGGCAGCCCGCGCCGGTGGCGATCGAAGTAGGCGATGATCGTGGGCACCTGGGCCAGCACGTTGAGCGCCTTGTTCCGCATGGCGGGAACATCCGGGCGTCCCATCGCGTCCAGCCCGTTCGGGTGCGCGTCGTACATCGAGAGGGCGGAGACGCAGGTGCGCAGCACGTGCATCGGCTGCGCGTCCTTGGGCATGTTCAGGATCAGCTTCGCCAGCTCGTTGGGAATCCGATACCGGGAGCGGAGCTGCTTGGAGAACTCGCCCAGCTCCGCGGTGCTGGGCAGGCGTGTGTTCCAGAGAAGGAAGACCGTCTCCTCGAACGTGGAACTGCGTGCCAGATCGTCGATCGAGATCCCGACGTACTCCAGCACGCCCTTCTCGCCATCGATGAAGGACATCTTCGTTTCCGCGGCGACGATCCCCTCGAGTCCCTTCACAAACGTGCTCGCCTGGCTCATGGTCGCTCCGGGCTGTCTGGACGGCGCACCCCTCGCGAGTGCGCGCGTCGTGTGCAATGGTCCGCCGGTGCTCGTGCCGCCCCCGGCGCGCCATCCTAGGGAAGGGCGTGTCCGGGCTCCAGCGCCGTACGGGCCTTTCGCGTTACCATCGGGGCTCATGATCCCCCTGGGCACCGACCGACCCCTCCGCCGGCCCACGCTCGTCAACCACGGTCTCATCGCGGTCAACGTCCTGGTGTACCTTGTCCAGGCGACGGTGGGCGGGCGGCACGTGGTCGATCCCGAGGCCGGACCGCGAATCTTCGAGCAGTTCGTGCTGACCCCGGGGCATTCCCCTTGGTGGACGTACGTGACCTATGCCTTCCTTCACGGCGGATTCATGCACATCCTGGGGAACATGCTGACACTCTTGGTCTTTGGTCCGTGCGTCGAGGACCGTTTCGGACGCCTGGGGTATTTGCTCTTCTATCTGGTGGGCGGGGCGAGCGCGGGATTGCTGCACGCCGCGTTCCAACCAAACCCGGTGCTGGGCGCGTCGGGCGCCATTGCGGCCGTGACCGGGGCCTTCCTGGTGCTCTTCCCGCGAACGCACGTCAAGTGCCTGTTCTTCCTGGGCGTGATCGGGCTCTATCAGATCCCTGCCGTGTGGTTCATCGCCATTCGTATCGCGTACGACATCTTCTCGGTCGGCACTGGTCGCTCGGGCAACGTCGCCACGCTCGCGCACCTGGGCGGGTACGGCTTTGGCGCGAGCCTCGCGTTCGTGCTCCTGGGCACGCGCGTGCTGGCCCGCGAGCCCTACGACCTCTTTTCGATCGCGCGCCAGGCCGCGCGGCGACGCCAGTTCCGCGAGCTGGCGCTCCAGCACGAGCAGTCGATCCGACGGGGCGAGCCTCCCGCATACGCGATCCGCGGAGCCAAGCGCGATCAGCAGACCGCCGAGGCGATCGCCCAGGCCCGGGCCGACATCGCCACGCGAGTGGGGGAGCGCGATCTCTCGGGCGCGGCGAGTGTGTACCGCGCCCTCATCGAGAAGCACGGCACCGATCCGGGCATTGCCCTGATGAATCGAAACACGCAATACGCCCTCGCGAACCATCTCCTTCAGGCGGGGGATCATGGGCTCGCGTTCGCCGCCTACGACCTTTTCGCGCGCGGCTACCCCACGGACCCCGAGATCCCCATGGTCCGGCTTACGCTCGGGCTCGTCCTCACGCGGTACCTCAACGACCCCGTTCGCGCCAAGCAGGAGATCAACGCCGCGCTCCCGGACCTGCCCGAGGGCACGTCAAGGGAATTGGCGAAGGAGCTGCTCACGGAATTGGGCTAGGACCCGCCACTACCATTCGCGTCTGCCTTTCCCCGTCCCCGCCTCCCCGATCATGCGCACCCGAATCAAAATCTGCGGCATCCGCAACGTTGACGCGGCGATGTGGGCCATCGACGCGGGCGCGGACGCCATCGGCTTCATCTTCGTGCGATCCTCCGTCCGCCACATCGAGCCCGAGCAGGCCGCGGAGATCATGGGCCAGCTCCCGCCGATGGTGACCACCGTCGGCGTGTTCGTGAACGCCTCGGTGGACACGTTCTGCGACATCGAGGAGGTCTGCCCCACAAACTACGCCCAGTTGCAGGGCAGCGAGGATGAGGCGACGGTCAAGGCCTGCGCCCCGGCGATCCGCGGCTTCCGCTACGACCCCGCGACGATCAACGCGGACCTCGCCCGCTGGAGCGCGCTCGACGAAGTGGAGGCCATCCTCGTCGATGGCTCCGCCGGTGGCGATGGCACGACGCTGGACTGGAACGGCCTCGCCAAGGCCGCCGAGCACATCGAGAAGCCACTGATCCTCGCGGGCGGGCTGACGCCGGAGAATGTCGGCGAGGCGATCCGCGTGGTGCGTCCGTTCGCCGTCGATGTCTCCAGCGGCGTGGAGCGCGAGCGCGGCGTGAAGGACCCCGAGTTGATCGAGCGTTTCTGCGACGCGGTGCGGGAGGCGGATCGGGGGTAGCAGTTCTAAAGCTACGCGCGCGATTGCTTCTTCTTCCCCGCCTTCTTCTTGATCGTCTTCGCCCGCTTCTCCGCCGCCGCTTTCGCCTTCGCCTTGCGCACGCGCGCGATCTTCTTCGGGTCCTCGCCCGCCGCCACGAGCACCGCCTCCATCTGCTCGGGCGTGATCGGTCCCTCCTTCAAGAATCCGGCACGCTCGAAGTGATCGCGGGCGATGGCCGTGAGCTTCTCGAGCTGGGCGAAAAGGGCGGGATCGGGTCTCTGGAAGTTGAAGCATGTCAGGCCCTGCTTCCGCGCGACGAGTTCCTTCGGCACCAGGGCCTGCAACTTGGGATTGAAGTAGAGCGGCACGAGGTGGAACGACACACCGCTCTTGCCGGTGTTGATGTACCCGAACCAGATCGGCTTCTTGTTCAGGCCGATCGACTTGGTCACCACGCACACCTTCTTCGGTGAGGGCTCCTGCACGATCATGTCGTCCGCGTGCCGGAGGAGTATGTCGCGGAGTTGCGCAAACGCGCCGGGATAATCGCTGGGCATCGCGGGCCTCCAGTGCCGCCATGCTACCGCGCGGCCCGCTCCAGTTGCGACAGAATCTGATCCATCGCCAGCCCGTCACACTCGACAATCTCGTCGGCGAGCACGCGATACAGCGAATCGCGGGCCGCGAGAACGGTCTCGATCTCTTCCAACGGGTCCTTGCCGGTCAGGCTTGGTCGGTTCGCGCCCGCTCCATGGGCCGCCAGTCGCAATCGAAGTGTCGTCGCGCTCGCGCGGAGATACACGACCCGCGCGTGGCGCAGACGCTGCTCATCCCGGATCAGCGCTTCAGCCTCGCCCGTGGTGGGGGTTCCGCCGCCCAGCGCGACGACCTGGCCATCTTTCGTCAACACGCGTGCCAGCGCCACGACCTCGGCCCTGCGGAATGCATCCTGGCCATGAGTTTCCCAGGCCTGCGCGACATTGGCCGCGCTCAGCACGCCGGGCGTCACGTCATCGAGATCCACGAACGGGCACGACAAGCGCGCTGAGAGCATCCGACCCAACGTCGTCTTGCCCGACCCACGGAGGCCGATGAGAAGAATGTTCACGTCAGCAGGATATCGGGGAAGTCAAGGCCAACGAGATCAGTCGTGATCAGTGGACCACGGCGATGCCGGGCGCGCGATCGATTCCCGCTTCGCGGAGCGGCCGTCGCTCACGCGCGGCTCAGGTAGCTGCCGTCCATCGTCGACACCTTGATCGACTCGCCGGGCGTGATGAACTCGGGCACCTTCACCTTCAGGCCCGTCTCCATCTCCGCGTCCTTCATGCGGTTGGTCGCGGTCGCGCCCTTGATGCCGGGCGGGCAGTCCTTCACGGTGAGCTCCACGGCCGCGGGCAGCTCGATCGTGATCGGGTTCTCGTTGTACGTCAGCACGATCGCCTTGGTGTTGGGGCGGATGTAGAGGAGCGCATCGCCCAGCACCTCCGACGAGATCGTGATCTGGTCGAACGTCTCGCCGTCCATGAACGTCGCGCCGGTGTTGTCGGAGTAGAGGTACTCCATCTCGCGCCGGTCGAGATCGATCACCTCGACGTCGTCGGACGAGGAGAGCCGCTTCTCGAGCGTCTTGCCCGAGATGACGTCCTTGATCTTGATGTTGATGAACGCGCGGAGGTTGCCGGGCGTGCGGTGCTCGAAGTTAGTGATGACAAACAACTTGCCATCCATCTTGACGCCAAGCCCGGGCCGAAGTTCGGTCGCTCTCATCGCCGTTCTCGCAGAGTGGTGTGGGAAACGCGGGCCGATCGTAGACCGTCCGCGCGCCAAGGTCACGGACCCCGTGTGGTTCCGGGAGTGGCGTGCCACCGGGCCCGCTCCGCTCGGGCGTACCGTGCCCTCCCTCAGGAACCGACCTCATGAAGCGGATCGTGATCGAAGGCTGGCGGTTCATGCCCCATTCCTACGCCGTGGTGAACCACTGGCAGTTGCGGGAGCTCGCGCGCCGGCCCGAACTTCAAATCTTCCACACCGACGTTTCAACTCCGTTTCCGTCCTGGAAGCCCGAGGCCGGGCTCCTGGACCCCGCCCACGAGGCGACGCTTCGCGCGATTCCTCCGCGACCGACCGATCCGGCCTTCAAGCCCGACGCCGTGCTCCGCATGGGCTGGCCGCTCTACTTCCACGCCGACCCGTCGGGATGCCCGACGTACACGTGGGGCACCTCGGAGTTCAAGCTCATCGAGCCGAACTCGATCGGTTCGCGTCGCCCGCCGAACGTGGAACTCCCCAGCGCCGCATCGACGATCATCGCGTGCTCGAACTGGGCCCGCCTGGGATTTCTCAACTCGGGAGCCCGGCCCGATCGCGTGCTGGTGAACGCGTGCGGAGTTGATCCCGATGTGTTCCGCCCTCTGGCGCCCGCGGAGCGCGAGGCGCTGCGTCGCGACATGGGCTGGGAGGGGCGATTCGTCATGCTCAACATCAGCGCGATGACGCCCAACAAGGGAATCCTCTTCCTGCTGCACGCGCTGTCGTTCATCGTGGGGCGCCACCCGCGTGCGCTGCTGTGCCTGAAGGGGACCGACGCGCTCTATCACTCGGGCGATCGCACTCGCATGCAGTTCGGGCAACTCCCGCCCGACGTCGCGGGCCGGGTCGCGCCCCACGTCGCGTACCTGGGCAACACTCTGTCCACGGCGCAGATGGTCCGGCTGTACCAGGCCGCCGACCTGTACGTCACGCCGTACCGGGCCGAGGGCTTCAACCTGCCCGTGCTCGAGGCCGCGGCGTGCGGGCTGCCCTCTCTGTGCACCGAGGGCGGCTCCACCGAGGACTTCATCGATGACGCGTTCTCGTGGCGCATCCGCGCCCAGGAAGTGGACAACGTCATCGGGCGTGTGCTCAGCCCGGACATCCCGCACCTTGCGGAGCTGATGGACCGGGCGATCGGCGATCCCTCGTTCGCGGCCCGAGCTCGGGAGGCCGGCCCCGCCTGGGCGCGCGGGCGTTTCACCTGGAAGCAGAGCGTCGATCGCCTCCTCGCGATCATGCTCCCCGGCGGGTGAGCCGCGGGCGATCGACGTACAGTGGACGCCGATGGCGCGGATGCTCTTCGAGGGTTGGCGGTTCTCGCCCACGTCGTACGCGGTGGTTCTGCAGAACCATCTGCTGGACATCCTGCGCCGCCCCGACGCGGGCGGGCACGAGATCTTCTTCCGCGACGTGCCCTTCTACACGCCGCGCTGGAAGCACGTGCGAGGGCTGATGCCCGCCTCCGACGAGGCACGCATCGAGGCCCTGCGCGAGCCCCCGGAGGGCGTGCCGCTGGACGCCACCTTCCGCATGGCCCATCCGACGATCGTTGAGCGCACGGGCGCGGAGCGCTCCTGGTGCTGGATCGTCACCGAGTTCGGGATCCTCGAGCAATCGCGCATTGGGGACAAGCGTTCCGTGCGCGAGGCGCTCCGCACGCCCGGCGTGCGCCTCATGACATGCTCGAACTGGTCCAAGGAGGGCCTCGTTCGATCCGGCGCCGATCCCGAGAACGTGGCGGTCGTCCCCTGCGGATTCGACCCGGCGCTGCTGCGACCCGCAAGCCCCCCGGAGCGTGATGCGCTGCGGGCCGCGCTGGGCTGGACCAATCGCTTCGTGTTCCTCAACGTGAGCACGCTGACGTGGAACAAGGGCGTCACCCTGCTTCTCAAAGCGTTTGCGGTCGTGCTCGCCCGCCACCCAGAAGCGCTGCTGGTGATCAAGGGCAGCGAGGAGATGATCGGGTCCAGCGCCGCGCTCAAGCGCTCGCTCACGCAGATGCCCCCCGAGCAGGCGGCGCGGGTCACCGCGAACATCCGCTACCTCGGCGATCACCTCACCTCCACGCAGATGTCCGAGCTCTTCCGCGCCGCCGACTGCTACGTTGCCCCGTACCACGCCGAAGGATTCAACCTTCCCGTGATGGAGGCCGCGGCGTGCGGCGTGCCCGTCATCTGCACCGACGGCGGGCCGACGGACGACTTCACGACGCCCCAGTTCTGCCGGCGGATCCCGTCGCGCGTTTCGGAACTTCCCGAACTCCAAGGCCCGCACGGGCCGGGCGCGCGCGTGCTGCTGCCCGACGGCAACGCGTTCGTGGAGATGATGATCGACGTGATCAACAACCACGCGTTCCGAACGCACGCGCGCTCCGCCGCCCCCGCGTTCCTTGCCTCCCGCTTCACGTGGCGCGAGGTGACGGACCGATTCCTGCGGGTGCTGCTGTCGCCCAATCCCGCGAGCGCCGCCCCATGACACGATTCCTCTTCGAGGGCTGGCGGTTCTCACCGACCTCCTACGCCGTGGTCCTGCAGCACCACCTGCTCGACATCCTCGCCCGCACGGACGGCGTGCCGCGCGAGCTCTACTTCCGCGACCTTCCCTTCCATGCGCACTTCTGGAAGCACGAGCGAGGGCTCTTCCCGCCGGAGCAGGAGGCCCGCATCGCGGCTCTCCGCGAGCCGACGCACGCCACGCCCATCGACGTGTCATTCCGCATGGCGCATCCGACGCTGGTGCGTCCCTCGGGCGCGCGGGCGTCCTGGTGCTGGATCGTCACGGAGTTTGGCGTGCTGGAGCAGAGCCGCGTCGCCGATGGACGCCCTGTCGGGCAGGCTCTCCGCACCCCGGGCGTGCGTCTCATGACGTGCTCGAACTGGTCGAAGGAAGGTCTGGTGCGCTCGGGCGCGGACCCCAATTCGATCACGCTCGTCCCCTGCGGGTACGACCCCGCGCTGCTGCACCCCGCGGAGCCGGCACGCCGCGAGGAGCTGCGCGCGGCGCTGGGCTGGCAGGGACGCTTCGTGTTCCTGAATGTCAGCACGCTCGTCTGGAACAAGGGCATCGCGGGCCTGCTGACCGCCTTTGCGCGCGTGCTGGAGCGAAGCCCCGAGGCGATCCTTGTGCTCAAGGGAAGCGACGCGATGCTCAAGTCCGACATGCGCCTGCGAGAGTCGCTCGGGGCCATGCCCCAGGCGGACCTTGCCCGAGTCATGCCGAACCTCCGCTACCTGGGTCAATGCCTCTCCTTTGCGCAGATGGCGGACCTGATGCGCGCCGCCGATTGCTATGTCGCGCCGTACCACGCCGAGGGCTTCAACCTGCCCGTCATGGAGGCCGCGGCGTGCGGATTGCCCGTCATCTGCACCGATGGCGGCCCCACCGACGACTTCACGGCCCCCGAGTTCTGCCGCAAGATCACCTCTCAGGTCGTGTCGCCCCCGGCGATCGTTGCGTCGCACGGGGCGGGCTCGCGCATCCTGCTCGTCGACGGCGAGCACCTGATCTCGCTCATGCAGGCGATCGTCCACGACGACGCCTTCCGTGCCCAAGCGCGGACGGCGGGCCCCGCGTTCCTCGAGCCCCGATTCACATGGCGCCGCGTGACGGACCAATTCCTCGTGGCGCTCGAAGGCTCGGTGAGCGCATGAAGAGCATCATCGTCGAGGGCTGGACGGGGTACACCATCTCGCAGGCGGTGCTGAACATGTACCACCTCGCGTCGATGGCCAGGCGCACCGACATCCGCCTGTTCCAACGCGAGCTCCCGGTCATCTTCCGGCCCGAGACCCGCGTCACCAGCGGACTGCTCCACGCGGACCAGGAGGCCGCCATCCGCTCCATCGCGTTCGCGACGCCCGGGCAGCGGTGCGATGCGCTCTTCCGCATCACGCACCCCTACTTCGCAACGCCCTTGCCCGACGCGGGGCGCACGTGGGTGTGGGGCGCCTCTGAGATGGGGTGCATCGAGCAGCACAAGATCGGCGACAAGCGCCCCGTGCGCGAGGCGCTGGCGACGCCGGGCGTGTGGTGGGTCACGTGCTCGCGCTGGTCGGCCCGGGGCATGGTCAAGAGCGGCGCGGACCCCAAACGCATCGCCGTTGTCTACTGCGGGTTCGATCCCGGCGTCTTCTCGCCAGCCACGCCCGAGCGACGTGCGGACCTGCGTCGCACGCTGCAGTGGGAGGGGCGCGCGGTCTTCCTGAACGTGAGCACGCTCACCCCGTACAAGGGCGTGCTCGCGATGCTCTCGTGCTTCGCCGAGATCGCCCGGCGCGTGCCGCACGCGCTGCTCGTGCTCAAGGGGAGCGATGCCATCACGCCCAGCGCCCAGTTTCTGCGCCAGGCGCTCGCGACGCTTCCGCCCGCCATGCAGCAGGCGATCATGCCGAGGTTGCGCTACATGGGCGATGTGCTCGCGACCTCCCAGATCGCCGACATGATGCGCGCCGCGGATTGCTACCTCTCGCCCTACCACGGCGAGGGGTTCAACATCCCCGTTCTCGAGTCGGCCGCGTGCGGGCTTCCGTCCATCATCCCCGCGGGCGGACCCACGGACGAGTTCACGACCCCCGAGTTCGCGGTGCGAATCCCCACGACGCTGATCGAGGGAAACCCCAACATCGAGCGCGCCCACGCGCCCGGCGCCGTCGCCCTGAACGTGGACGCGCCCGTGCTCGTCGAGCGCGCCTGCCAACTCGTGACGGACGCGTCACTCTGGGCGGGCATGTCCGCCGCGGGCCCCGCGTACGTGCGCGATCGCTTCACGTGGGACCACGCGGGCGATTCGCTCACGCGGTTGCTCGCGGCCGACGACCCGCTCTCCACGCCCGAGATGGGCTGGAGCACCTCGTGAAATCGATCGTTGTCGAGGGCTGGACGGGGTACACCGTGTCGCTCGCGGTGCTGAACATGGAGCAGCTCGCGGCGATGTCGGCCCGATCCGACATCCGCCTCTTCCATCGCGAAATGCCCTCGTCGTACCCCGCGCACGCCCGTCGCGCGGGGCTGCTCCAGCCCGATCAGGAGGAGCGGATTCGAGCGATCCCGGCGCCGCCGGCGGACCTTCACGCCGATGCGGTGTTCCGCATCACTCATCCATACCTCGCGACGCCCGATCCGCGCGCGGGCCGGACGTGGGTGTGGGCCGCTGCGGAGATGGGCCTCATCGAGCCCGTGAAGGTTGCCGATCGCCGCCCGGTGCGCGAGGCGATGGCGACGCCCGGCGTGTGGTGGATCACCTGCTCGCGGTGGTCGGCCCGCGGTCTGGTCGCCAGCGGTGCGGACCCTTCTCGTGTCGCCGTCGTTCACTGCGGGTTCAACCCCGGCGTGTTCCATCCCGTTCCCCCCGAGCGCCGGGCAGAGCTGCGGCGGACGATGGGATGGGAGGGGCGTTTCGTGTTCCTGAACGTGAGCACGATGAACTACTACAAGGGCGTGCACGTGATGCTCACGACGTTCGTGCGTGTCGCGCGAGCCTTCCCGCAGGCACTGCTCGTGCTCAAGGGCAGCGACACGATCATCAACAGCGCCGAATCGCTCCGCTCGGTGCTGGTGAATCTGCCACCCGACGATCAGCGGCTCCTTGCCGAGCGCACTCGCTACATGGGAGATGCCCTCCACGCCTCGCAGGTCGCGGACCTCATGCGTGCCGCGGACTGCTATCTCTCGCCCTACCACGGCGAGGGATTCAACATGCCCGTGCTCGAGGCCGCCGCGGTCGGGCTCCCGTCGCTGGTCACGGGTGGGGGGCCGACCGAGGAGTTCACGACGAACCAGTTCGCGTGGCGGATTCCCTCCACGCCGATCGTGGGCAGCCCGATCATCGAGCGCATCCATGGCGTGGGCGCGCACGGGCTGAGCCCGAATCGCGACGCGCTCATGCAGCAGATGAGCACGCTCATCCAGACGCCCGAACTCTGTCGCCTGATGGGGCAGGCCGGGCCGCCCTACGTGCGTGAGCGCTTCACGTGGGACCACATCGCGGCATCCCTCACGGGCCTGCTGACCGCGGACGACCCCGGCGCGCGCCCCGAGATGCGATGGCAGGACGCCGACCCCGGGCGAACGAGCGCTACGACTTCACCCCGACCGTGAGCGTCGCCTTGGCCTGCTTGGGCGCCTGAACGTGCAGCTTGCGGACGCGGTGCGCGGACCAGTCCTTGACAGCAAGATCGGGCGACTCCGGCCCCGAGTGGACACGCAGAATGTCGTACACGTTGTCACGCTGGGCAGGAACGAATCCAGCGCCGCGGATGAGCCGGCAGAGCAGGGCCTCGTCCAGGCAGTACGTCGTGCCCGCCGAGGAGACGACGTTCTCCTCCATCATCACGCTGCCCATGTCGTTGGCGCCGTACGCGAGGGCCACCTGCCCGATGTGCGGGCCCATGGTCACCCACGACGCGCCGATCGAGTAGATGTTGTCCAGGAACAGTCGAGAGACCGCCTGCGTGCGCAGATAGTCCGTCGATCCGCTCATGCGCACGCGCTTGCCAAAGAGCGACGCCGTGGGATACTCGCGAGCGTCCATCCGATCGAAATCGAAGAGATCGGCGCTGCGCGTGCCCGCGGGCTGCCCACCCTCGCCGCGCCCCATCGCCCACGCCCGCGCGACCGCGTCCCCCGGAAACTCCTGCGTGAGCTCCGACTCGTCCGCCCCCCAGTCCTTCACCCGCCCCAGCGGCGTGTTCTCCCGCTGGAAGGGCCAGGAGATGAACGCCTTGTAGTGCCCCGGCCCGGAATGACGAGCCGACGCAGCGCCACGGTGACGCGGGGTCTCGCTGCCTTCGTCGGCGCGTGTCTGCGCCATGGAGCCGCTCTCGCGGAGCGCCCGATCCTGCCACTGTCTCACGAGCCACATGTGGTGGATCCGGTCCGCGTGCCCTTCCACATGCCCGAACATCATGGTGGCGCTGGTGAACATGCCCAGCGTGTGCGCAACGTACATCGTCGTGAGCCACGCCTGGGCGTCGCACTTGCCCAGTCCGATCTTGCGCCGCACCGCCGGCGCGAAGATCTCGCCGCCCCCGCCCGGCAGCGAGTCCAGCCCGGCATCCCGAAGGCGCACCATCACCCAGCGCAGCTTGTCCTCGAGCGTGCTGCCCGGCGGGTCGAAGAAGTGCACGAACTCGATGAACTCGGGCGGGCTGAAGCCGTGCACGTGCACGCCCGGATGCCGCTCCTTGATCCGGCGCAGCAGCGACGTGTACCACTCCAGCGGCAGCGCGGGGTTCATGCCGCCCTGCATCAGCACCTGCGTGCCGCCGATCGCGACCAGTTCGTCGATCTTCGCCAGCAAGGCCTCGGGCTCGAGCGTGTACGCGTCGTGCTCGTGCCCGTCGCGTCGGAACGCGCAGAACGTGCACTTGGCGTTGCACACGTTGGTGTAATTGATGTTCCGGTCGATCACGTACGTCCGGCACGTGTCACCGTGGATGGTCAGCGCGCGGGCGTCGGCCCAGCGCCCCAGCGACGTGAGAGGGTGCCGACGGAAGAGGTCCAGGGCTTGATCGGGCGTCAGTCGCGCCTGACCGGCGGCAACGGCTGCGAGCAAACCGGGATCGCTCGCATCGAGGTGCGCGTGCTCCATCGGTGGTGAGTAGCTTGGCACAGACATCCTCCGCCCAATCCGACCCGAGATGGCTTCTTTCAGCAATCTCTGAAATCTCCGAAAGCATACGTCGGCTCCGGGAGTGGCGATTCGGCAACGTCCAAGAACTCGCCAACTCTTTCGTAGGGTTCAAGCCGTACCGCTTGCTCGGGGCCTCCAGGGCATCTCCGTCGGCGTTGGCGCGGGGAACGCGAACACTCCATTCCATCTCGCCGATCTGCCCCGACGAGGCGCGTCGCGTCCGATTGGAAGGGGAGAGTGCCATGCCCGGCTTTGTCAGCAAGCCCCATGTCTCGGCCGCACTTGTCAGCCTGCAGCGAGGCGTGAGCGTGTGCGCGATGGCGGTACTGTTGTGCGCCGCGGCGCAGCTCATGATCTTCGGGTGCGCCCACTTCACGCAGATCCGTTGGACGAGCACGGAGACGCCCGCCTCCCAGCAGCAACTGCACGTCGTCACCGGTGGCAAGGCCGCCGTCGCCCGCGCCGAGGCGCCCACCGCCGCGATCGTCCCGGCCGAGCCCAAGTCCGCGCCGGCGCCCGCGCCCCGCGTGCGTCAGGCGAGCCAGTGGGACCGGGTGCTGCGTTACGTCAACTCCATGGTGATCTCCGCCGGCGTGATCTCGAGCATCCTGCTTGCGATGCTCACCACGCTGGGCGTCGTGATCGCCGCTGGCCCCGGCGTGCCCGGCGTTCAGCGTGCCGTTTCCGCCGCAACGTGGGCGATGCTGGTTGCGGTCGCCTCGATTCCCTGGCACGACGTGCTCGCGACGATGCCCTGGCCGGGCGTGTTCAGCGACTATCAGACGATGGTCGACCTGAGCGACGCGGTGGACGCGGGCCGGGACTCGGGCATGAAGCTCTTCGCCACGTACCTGGGCATGCCGCTGATGGCGGTGGTGCTCTCGTGCGTTGTGATGCTGCGGTTCCGTGCGGGCGTCGCCGACGGCGTGATCGTGCAGTCGGTCAACGACCTCGAGGAGCGCCTCCAGCAGGAGATGGACTCGCTTCGTCGGCGCGGCGCGGCCGCACAGAACACGGCGCGGGCGGTTGCCGCGCTCAACCACGCGATCGGCGACAAGCCGATCCCGCTCGCGCCCGACTCGGGGCACGACGTGCACCTTCCCGAGGACGAGCCCGACGCGCCCAAGGAGCCGTCGTCCCTCGCCGAGGGAGTCGCGCGTTCCTGGGCTCCGGCCAAGGACGCGCCGCCCAAGCGCCTGATCTGACGGTGGTGCAACGAGCCCGAACCGGCCCGCGCCGCGGTGTGCGCGTGCCGCTATCCTCATGGGCGGTCGTGGGCCCATGAACCTCTCGCAATTCCTCGAGCACTGGCGGATCGCCGAGAACCCCTTCCGGGGTGAGGAGGCGCGCACGGACACGGTCTTTGCGCGCATCGGCCTCGCGACCCCCGGCGCAACGACGCCAACTCCCGCGACCCAATCGGGGGCTCCCGTGGTAGTTACGGAGCCCGACGCCGCGGGTCCGCGCCCGTCGGCCCTTGCCCACTCGCCGTTCCACTCGGACTTCGACAAGATCCTCGGTGACCTCTCTCGCCCGAGCACGTCCATCGTCTTTGGCGAGAAGGGGTCGGGCAAGACGGCGATCCGACTTCAGGCCGCGGATCGGGTCACGGCGCACAACGCCGCACGCTCGGACGCGAAGGTCCTGCTCGTTCCCTACGACGACCTCAATGGCGTGCTCGATCGCTTCCACAGGCGGGCCAACGCCAAGACGCCGCTGGAGAGCTTCCAGAAACTGCGCCTGGCGGACCACATGGATGCAATCCTGGGGCAGGTCGTGCCGCGCGTCGTGGACACGCTGCTGCACAAGCCCTCGGCCGGCCCCGCGCCCGCGGACGCCATCGACCTTGGCAACGAGCCCCGCAAGCTCGCACGGAAGCTCGACCTTGACGCCAAGCGCGAACTGCTGCTGCTGCAGGCGGTGTACGACCGCCCGGACGTTGCCGAGGCACGCACGTCTCGCCTCCGCTCGCTCCTTCGCGTCAGCCTTCCCCCGTCGCTCATCGTGTGGACGGCTCTGGCGTATCTCGGGTGGATCCCCGCCGCGGCGATGCTCGTGTACCACATGCTCCAGCCGGGCGACCACCTGCTCTGGAATCTCTACTCGATCTCGTTCGTTTCGCTCGTGGGCCTGTGGCTCGTGATCGTTCTCAAGCGCCTCGCGGTGGACCGTTGGGGCGTGCTTCGTTTGGCGCACCGGGTCCGCCGTCAGGTCCGCGTGCAGCAGCGATCGGACATTTCCTATGCGCGCTCGCTGGGGCAGCTCGACTCCATCGCCCGCGACCCGTCTCGTCTGCCGCTGGGGGACTCGGGCTCGGGCGCCGACGATGCCCGGTACGCGCTGCTCGAGCGCCTGCGCCGGACGCTCTCGCGGTTCGGGTACTCGGGGCTGCTGATCATCGTGGACCGCGTGGACGAGCCCACGCTTATCTCGGGTGACCCGGAGCGCATGCGGGCCGTGATCTGGCCCATGATGAACAACAAGTTCCTGCAGGCGCCGGGCATCGGTGTGAAGATGCTCCTGCCCATCGAGCTCCGCCACGCGCTCTTCAAGGAAAGCTCCGCCTTCTTCCAGGAAGCACGCCTCGACAAGCAGCACCTCGTCGAGCGCCTCAGTTGGACCGGGGCGATGCTCTACGACCTATGCGATGCCCGCCTCAAGGCGTGCCTCGTTCCCGATGCGCCGCCCATCTCTCTGGTGGACCTCTTCGAGCAGGACGTGACCCGGCGCGATCTGATCGATGCGCTGGATCAGATGCACCAGCCGCGCGATGCGTTCAAGTTCCTGTACGCGTGCATCGCGGAGCACTGCTCAAACGTGACGAGCGAGCAGCAGCTCTTCAAAGTGCCGCGACTGACGCTCGACACGGTTCGCAAGCAGCAGAGCGAGCGGGTGCAGCAGTTGTACCGGGGCATCAGGCCGGCGTGAGGCCTAACCGCCCACCCTCTCCAGCCTCGCGTACTCCAGCACCAGCGTCTTCACGCCCACATCGCGGAACTGGATCGACGCCCGCGCGTTGGCCCCGCCCTGCACGCTGATCACCTTGCCCACGCCGAACTGCGGGTGGCGGACCATCGAGCCCACGGGGAATCGCCCGCTCGGGTCCCGTGCCCCGGTCGGTCCCATCCCACTCCGCCCGCTCGCTCCTGCGCGCACGGCATTGAGCAGCGACGGCGGCACTCCGCGCCGCAGAGCCACGTCCCTGTCGTGGGCGTCGTGCTCGCCGGTCCAGTCCGCGTCGCCGTCGCGTTCGAGCGTCACACCCGTGTCGCTCTGGTCGCTCACGAGCACGTGCTCGCGCGTCGCTTCGCAGGCGATCTCCTCGAGGAATCGGCTGGGGATCTGGCGCTCGGTGAGCCCGCGCACGCTCCGGTACTTGCTGCTCGTGATGAGCAGGCGGCGCATCGCGCGCGTGATGCCCACGAAGCACAGACGACGCTCCTCCTCCAGCGCGGCCTCGCTCTCTCTCGCGCGGGAGTGCGGGAGCAGCCCCTCGTCGAGCCCGATCATCGCGACCGCCTCGAACTCCAGGCCCTTGGCGGCGTGGAGCGTCATCAGCGTCACCGCGCCCTGGGCGGGGTCGATCGCGTCGGCGTCCGCCACGAGCGACACGCTCTCGAGGTACCCGCGCAGCATCGCCAGCAGCGGGGGGGTCGCGCCGCGTTCGGCAGCGCCGCCCGCCGGGACGTCCATCGCCGGGTCGCCGCTCGGGTCGTACTCCAGCTCGAACTGCTTGGCTGAGTTAATGACTTCGTCGAGGTTGTCGAGGCGTTCCTCGTCGCTCTCGTTCTTGCTCGCGCGGGCGCGGTCCGCGTACATCTTCTCGAGCCCGGACTCCTTGATCACGCGCTCGACCAGCGCGTGCAGCGACATGCCGGCGTCGTGCGGCGTGCCGCCGTCCTGCCCGCTCCAGAACGATCCGTGCCCCGTCCAACCGTCCACCATGTCCACGAACTTCGCGATCGCGTTCACGGCTCGGGCCGAGAGCCCCTCAAGACGCGAGCCCTGGGCGACGGCGCGGAGCGCTCCGAGCATGGGCAGACGCCGTTCCGCGGCGTAGACCTCGATCATGCGCACGCTCGCGTCGCCGATCCCGCGCGTGGGAGTGTTCAGGATCCGAGCGAGCGACACGTCGTCCGCACTGTTCGCCACGACGCGAAGGTACGCGATCGCCGTCTTCACCTCCTCGCGGTCGAAGAACGCCGTGCCGCGCGCGATCGTGTACGGCACGCCCGCGACGCGCAGCGCATCTTCCATCACGCGCGAGAGCGAGTTGGTGCGGTAGAACACCGCCATCTCGCGCCAGGGCACGCCCGCGGACGCCTGCGTTCCCATTCCGCTCTGCTCGTGGCGGGCCCTGAGCCAATCGACGACGAGCTCGGCCTCGTGGCGCTCGTCGCGGCAGTGCACGCACTCGATGCGCTCACCCCCGGCGCGCCGGGTGAAGAGCGCCTTGTCCTTCCGCTGCGTGTTGTGCTTGATCAGCGTGTCCGCGACGGACAGGATCGAGGCCGTGCTCCGGAAGTTCTCGCCCAGCGTGATCACGCGGCAGCCCGGGTACTGCGTCTCAAAATCAAGGATGTTCTGGATGTCCGCGCCTCGCCACCCATAGATCGCCTGGTCGGGGTCGCCCACGACGCAGATGTTGGGCCTGCTCGCGCCGGGCTGCACGCCGTTGCGGCTTGGCTCGGAGGCGTTGGCCCCTCCCGCGAGCATCGCCGCGATCACGAACTGCGCCCGATTCGTGTCCTGGTACTCGTCGATGAGCAGGTACTGCCATCGCCGCTGGCATTCCTCGCGGACCGGCACGCATTCCTTGAGCATCTTCGCCGTGAGCAGCAGGAGGTCATCGAAGTCCACGGCGTTGGCGGCGCGGAGCGCTCGCTCGTACGCGGAGTATGCCTTGGCAATCGTCTTGCTGTAGAAGTCCACGGCCTGCGCCGCGTACGCCTCGGCGTCCAGGAGCTCGTTCTTTGCGTTGCTGATCGCTCCGAGCACGCTCCGCGGGGGCCAATTCGTGCTCTGCAGGCCCAGCCCCTCGAGCACTTTCTTCATCAGCGCCGTCTGGTCGCTGGTGTCATAGATCGAATAGTCCGGCTTGAGCCCGGGGAGGTTGGCCATCTCCGCGTAGCGACGCAGCAGGCGCGCGCACAGCGAGTGGAACGTCGTGACGGTGAGCCCGCGCACCGCGCGGCTCTCGGGCCCGCCCAGGAGCGCCTGCACGCGCTCACGCATCTCGCCGGCGGCCTTGTTCGTGAACGTGAGGGCCAGGATGGACCACGGCGGGATGCCCGCCCGAACGAGGTAGCCGATCCGGCGCGTCAGCGTGCGCGTCTTGCCCGATCCTGCTGCGGCGAGGATCAGCAGCGGCCCCTCGGTGTGCATGACGGCCTGACGCTGCGGCTCGGTGAGATCGGCGAGCAGCGGGTCCGCCTCGGCGCTCGGCGCGTGGGTGATCGACGCGCCCGCCGGGGCATCGGGCGGCGAGAGGGCCTCCATGCCAAAGGGATCTTGGGGGAGTTGCTGGGTGCGATCCTTCGCGGTCATCGCGGGTAGCGTAGACGGCAGGCGAGGTGTCGAGGAATCGCTACGCGTTCTTCGAATCGGGGCTTGGCTTCATCACCTGGGTTGTGCCCTCGTCGTTCGCGCTGCCGGGCTCGTATGGGCGATCGCCCGAGCGCAGGATCAGCGTGACGTTCTCGGGCAGATGCTCGGCGACTCGCTGGACCACGTCGCCCGCGACGCGACGCGAGAACAGCGATCGGCGCGAACGCCCCATGATCAGCCGATCGCACCCGTACGTCACGGTGTAGTCGAGGATCTCCTCGGGAATGTCCGTCGACGTCACGTACACTGGCACGAAGGGCACGCCCGCCTGCTTGGCGAGAACCGCGACCGTGCCCAGCGACTCCTGCGCGTCGGCGTCGCTCTCGATCCGCGGCACCTGCCCGGGCTGCACGTCGATCAGGCGCAGCGTGCGCACGAAGATCGCGAAGAGCACCGCGTCCCGCTGGCGCGCGAGGTCCACCGCGTACTCGGCGTGGTAGCGCCCACGCGCGGCGAGCATGATGCGCGGGCGGTTGGGATCGAGCACCACGGGCGCCGAGCGAATCTCCGCGAGCCATCCCGCCTCGGGCGCGGCCAGGCGCGACTCGACGGGCTTGCCCCGGTGCAGAAGCCAGCGGGACACGAGCACCGTCACGATCATGATCCCCGCGAAGAGTGTCGCGTTGGGCTTGGCGACGACGATCGTCAGCTCGATCGCGGCCATCAGCCCGCCCAGCGTCCACAGCCCCGCACGCTCCCACGGCTTGATCGGGAGGTCCTTGTTGTACGCGCAGCACACAAAATTGATCGCGATGGCGCCCACCACGCCGATCGCGTACAGCTCGCTGAGCACCTTGGCGTCGGACGAGATCGGTAGAAGCGCGATCGGGAGCACGCACGCGACGATCAGCCCGAGCCATGGCACGCCCGAGTAATTGAGCCTTGTGAATCGCGCGGGCAGTTCCTTGTCCTGCCCGAGCGAGTAGGTCACGGACACCATCGCCATGACCGCGGTGTTGGTGGCCGAGAGCAGCAGCAGCCCGAACACGACGCCGGCCGCGATGCCGAAGATCTTGCCCCCCTCGGAACCAAGAGCGCTCGTCGCGGTCTGTGTCGCGAGGACCTTGACCGCGGTGTCCCGGTACTGCTTCACCTCCGCGGGCACGTCCTCTGGGTCGACGATCGCCGGCGTGCCGTTGGGCCCGAGCTGATTCTGGCCCAATTCGTACTTCACGTAGTCCGGGAGGCTCTGGTCGTGCAGCCCCGGCATCGCGTTCAGGGCGAGCCCGAACACGGTGTTCAGCAGGACCACCTCGATGAGCACGGGCCAGATCGTCCGCTTGCTCGTGCGTGCGACGGGCTGCTTCATCAGCCCCGTCATGTTGGCGACTGCCTCGACGCCCGAGAGAGCCAGCACGATGCGCACGAGGCTCTCCCATCGGTGCCAGAGGCTGGTGACGCCGGGCGTGTGCGCGCTCGCGGTCTCCGCGCCGTGGGAGAGGAACGGCAGGCAGAGCGCGCCGATGCACGCGGACGCGACGATCGCCGCGATCGCGACGATGAGTGCGAAGCGCCCAGCGCTCTGCGCCCCGAACCAGTTGATCACGCCGATCGCCACGATCGTGACGATGCACGCGGGGACCACCCAGGAGCCGGGCGTTCCGAAGTAGTGGAACCCCTCGACGGCCGAGAGCGTCGCTGTGACGATGTAGTCGCACAACAGCAGCGTGGCCCCGATCACGGCGAGCGTGGGGCTGATGCGTCGAGCCGCGGCGTACACGCCGCCGCCGTCGGGGAAGCACCGGCACACGATCGTGTATGCCCAGGCGACCGCCGCCATGATGAGGGACATCGCCGCGAGGTAGTACGGCGACGCGTGCGCGGTGTAGTAGAACGCGAGCCCGAGCACATAGAGGCGGCTCGTGCCCCAGTCCCCGAACAGCAGGGGCCCCGCGTGGTACCACTTCAGATTGCGAGGTCGGCTTTCCGCGACAAGCATGGCCGCTGCATTCCGATCCGCGGCTCATGCACGGGAACAGGCCCGCACGCGCTCCGCTTCACCAGCTCGGCCCACGCCGACGCGGGAGGCAGTGTACGAACAGCACCCCGAAATATCCGTTTGGTCGGTATTTGGTAGGAAGTCGGCGCGGGACTACCCTGCTCATTTCCTAACGAGTCCCTCTCGATGCTACTTCTCGGCGGCGATGTACGCGATGAACGACGGGCAGCACTCGCCCGTCGTGGCGGGCTGGAAGTCGCCATTCCCGCTGCCCTTGCCGTCGTCGCCTTCCCAGTACACCGTGACGCGTTTGAAGCCCGCGTCGAGCAGCACGTCGCGCGTCTCGGGGATGCTCCAGACGCGCCAGTCGTAGCTGAACGCGCGCTTCACCCGGCTGCCGTCGCGCAGTCGGAACGAGATGTGGCAGCGCGTCCGGTTGGTCACAGGGTCAAATGCTTCCTGCTGCCAGACGTACGTGAAGCCGCGCGAGGACCGGTGCCCTCCGAAGATCGGTCGATGCTCAGTCTGCTCCTTGTACGTCTCCCATCCGCCGTAGATATCGAGGAAAAACACGCCGTCGCGGACGAGCGAGCGCCGAACGGACGAGAAGTACTTCTTGAGCGTGGCACGTTCCTGGAACACCCACCACGAGAAGTTCATGGCGAGCACGCAGTCCATGCTCGCCGTGCCCGCGCCGGGACGCAGCACGTTCCGATTGAGCAGGGTCACGCGCGAACGCTGCGCCCGTCGGAGTCTGCGCACGTGATGTTGAGCGCCCCAGTCCAGCGTCGCCTGGTCCAGGTCGAGGCCGATGGCCGTGTTGGTGGGACGGCGCCTGACCCACTCGCAGCTGGTGTTTGCAGTGCCGCAGAAATCCTCGCGGAGTCGGCGGGCGCGCCGCCCGCGGAGCTTCCGGAACGCATCGTCGATGAAGTCGATCTCGGCGTCCACCGCCTGGACCGCACGTTCGTACAGCGTGTGACGGTCGGCGGTGAGGGCCATCCTGGCTCGTCGCGTGGGCATGGGGCGGGGAGTCTAGCGATCGGGGTTCGCATAACCCGAACCAGGGCCACGCTGCCTCAGTAACTGTGTTCCCTGACCGATACAACCCTTACCTAGAGTTGCGACCCAAAAAGGACCGAACCCAGCCCTGACGCCCCTTCCCGCGGGCACCCAGGCACGGAGCGATCGCGATGCGTCTCACCATGGTCGGCACCGGATACGTCGGGCTTGTCACCGGCGTGTGCTTCTCGAACACCGGCAACCACGTCACGTGCCTCGACGTTGATGCGGGCAAGATCGACAAGCTGATGAAGGGCGTGTGCCCGATCTACGAGCCGGGGCTGACGGAGATGATGGCGCACAACGTGGCCGCCAAGCGCCTGGACTTCACCACCGACAAGAGCAAGGCGTATCGCGACGCGGACATGATCTTCATCTGCGTGGGCACGCCCTCGGACGAGCGCGGGCACACGGACCTGAAGTACGTGCTGGGCGCCGCGGACGACATCGCGGACACGCTCAAGAGCCTCGGGCCGCGCCAGCAGCCCAAGGTCATCGTCATGAAGAGCACGGTGCCAGTGGGCACGACGCTGATGGTGCGCGATCGCATCCGGGCGCGCGCGGGGGCGGACATCCCGTTCAAGGTCGCGGACAACCCCGAGTTCCTCAAGGAGGGCGCCGCGATCGAGGACTTCATGAAGCCCGATCGCGTGGTCGTGGGCGTGGAGGATGACGCCACGGGCAACGCCTTCAAGGAGCTCTACGACCCATTCGTTCGCAACGGGCACCCGATCTTTCTCATGGACGTAGTTTCCGCGGAGATGGTCAAGTACGCGAGCAACAACTTCCTCGCGACCAAGATCTCATTCATCAACGAGATGGCGAACCTGTGCGAGGCCTACGGCGCCGACGTCGGGCGCGTGCGCGAGGGCATGTGCTCGGACAAGCGGATCGGCAACGCGTTCCTGTATCCGGGGCTTGGGTACGGCGGATCGTGCTTCCCCAAGGACACGCTCGCGTGCATCATGATGGGCGAGACCAAGGGCGTGCCTGTGCCCGTTTCCAAGGCCGTGCACGACGCCAACCAGCGTCAGCGTGACCGCTTCTTTGACAAGATCCAGCAGCACTTCAAATCTCAGGGTGGGCTGTCGGGCAAGACCCTCGCCTTCTGGGGCATCGCGTTCAAACCCAAGACCGACGACATCCGCGAGGCGCCCGCCCTCACCCTCATGCGCAAGGCGCTGGGCTATGGCGCGATCGTGCGCGGGTTCGATCCCGTCGCCAACGAGAATGCCCGGCGTGAGCTGGGCGCGGGCCCGGTCATCCTCGAGGACATGTACGAGGCGACCAAGGGCGCCGACGCGCTGGTGATCTCCACCGACTGGGACGAGTTCAAGAGCCCCGACTTCGCGCGGCTCGCGCAGCTCATGAAGCAGAAGGCGATCTTCGACGGGCGCAACCTCTACCGGCGCAGCACGATCGGCGAGAAGGGCTTCTGGTACTACTCCGTGGGCCGGGCGGTTGTGAAGCCGGGCTGATCGCCCGATCGCTCCGCTCCGACTTCGCGATCACAGGAGTACCAGATCATTCCGGTGCACGACCTCGTCGCAGATCGTGTATCCCAGCACGCCCGCGATCTGGATCGCTTTCTTGCCCTTGATCAGATCGATCTCGCTCGATGAGTACGCGCAGATGCCGCGTGCGAACGGCTCGCCCTTGCGCGGCGCGATCTGCACCGCCTGACCACGAGTGAACTCGCCCCGCACTCCCACGACGCCCGTGGGGAGCAGCGACGCCGTGCCCTTGGAGAGCGCCCGCGCGGCCCCGTCGTCCACGACGATGGTTCCCTTGGGCCGCGCCGACGCCTGGAGCCATCGATCCCGGGCGCGCCGAGAGCGTGCTCTGGACGCGTCGGCCGCGAAGAGCGTTCCGAGCTCCTCGCCCGCGACGACCCGGCGAAGAATGTCCGGAGTCCCACCGCTCGTGATGATGGTCGGAATGCCCCAGCCCGCGCACGTGCTCGCCGCGGCGATCTTCGTGCCCATCCCTCCTGTGCCTACCGAGGAGGTTCCCATCTGCACATGGGCCAGCGCTTCTGCCGCGTCGCGCACGACGGGCACGACCCGATCCTTGCTCCCCCGCTCGTAGAGCCCCTCGACGCTCGACAGGATCAGCAGCAGGTCCGCGTCGATCAGCCCCGCCGTGAGGGCCGAGAGCCGGTCGTTGTCTCCCAGCTTGATCTCGTCGAAGGAGACCGTGTCATTCTCGTTGACGATCGGCACGATGCCGCGCTCGAGCAGCTCGAGCAGGGTCCGACGCGTGTTGAGGAAGCGATCCCGCGCGTCCAGGTCGTCGCTGGTGTACAGGAGCTGCGCGGCCTCCAGCCCGCGCGGCGCGAGCGCGCCCGCCCACATGGACATCAGCTTGTGCTGCCCGACCGCCGCCGCCGCCTGCTTGGCCGAGATGTCCTTGGGCGGCTTGTCGAGTCCGAGCGCTCGGAAGCCACTCGCCACGGCGCCCGAGGAGACGAGGACGACTTCGACCCCGAGATCCCGTCGTGCGTGGGCGATCGCTTCCGCAAGGCGCTCAAAGGCGCGCGGGTCTGGCGTGCCGAGCGGCGCGAGCACGGCGGAACCGATCTTGAGGACCACGCGGCGGATGGAGGAAAGCGATCGGGGCATCGGCTCGATTATCGCAAGGCAGGCGCGCGTGAGCCGGGGCTATTTCGCCCTAGCGCGCCACGCCTGGGCATCGTCCGGCCGGCCCTGGCCCTCGTAGACCTTGGCAAGCCCCTCGGCCGCCCGCTTGGTCCGTGGGTGCGTCGGGCCCAGCACTTTCGAGAGGTGCTCGTGCGCCGCGAGCAGCATCTTCTCCGCCTCGTCGTATCTCTCGAGCTCGATGAGCGCCTCGCCCACGAACGTCCGCGAGGCGCCGAGCATCCAGTGTTCCGGCGGCACCGCCTTGGGCAGTCCTTCGAGCACCTTTTGCAGCACGGGCAGCGCCTCCTCGGGCTTCTTGCGGTCCAGCAGCACAAGCCCGAGCTGATTCAACGTCGCGAGCGACGCCTTGGTCGTCTCGCCCATGTTTCGTGAGCGTGATTCGTACACGGAGCGGTAGAGCGCCTCGGCCTCGTCGAGCTTGCCCATCGCGTGCAGTGTGCTCGCAAGATTGTGCTCGTACGTGGCCGTCAACGCGTGGTCCCGGCCCATCGCCCTGCGGGCCCGCTCCACGGCGTCGCGGCGCAGCGCGAGGGCTTCGTCGTTCTTGCGCTGCTCGTTGAGCACGGCGGCGAGTTGGTCCATCGACAGGATCGTCTGCGGATTGTCCGGACCGAGGACTTCCGTCCGGCGAGCGAGGATCGCCCGATCCAGCGGTTCGGCCTCCTTGAACTTGCCCTGTGATTCCAGCACAGAGGCCTGGATGCTCAGCGCCGTGAGCGTGATCGGATCGTTGGGCCCGAGCGCCCGCTCGGCCGCGCTCGCGGTGTCCCCGGCCTCGCGTTCGGCCTCGTCGAGCTTGCCCGTCTGATCGAGAATGTCCGCAAGGCTCAAGCGCGTGTCCAGCGTGTCGCGCGCCGCGGGGCCCAGGGCCTTGCTCTGGTCGGCGATCAGTTGTCGCACGAGCGGCTCGGCCTGTGCGTGCCTCCCCTGACGCTGCATGAGGGCGACGCGCAGGCTCATCGATGCGAGCGTGTCCTGATGGCTTGCCCCGAGCACGCGTTCGCGGTCCGCTATCGTTCGCGTGAGCACGGCGTCGGCCTCGTCGAGGCGAGAAGCGGTGATCAACGACGCCGCGAGGTTGTGACGGACCGTCATGGTCTCTGCGTCGTCGGCGCCCATCGTCTGTTCCGCCAGCTCCAGCGCGCGGCGGAGTTGCGGCTCGGCGAGATCTGAGTGCCCGAGCTCCTGGTACGCCTCCCCGATCAGCGAACGCACGGCCGATTCCACGCCGGGCTCGAGGTCCTTTCGGGTCTTCAGGTCGGCCGCGGCTGAATCGATCACGTCGCGGACCAGCGCCGGCTTGCCCTGAGCGACCGCGGGTTCCACCGATCGGAACATGTCGCGCACGATCCCCAGCGCGGCGATGGCGCGGGCGCTCTCACGCAGCGCCAGGCTCCGCTGCGCCTCGGCCCGCTCGCGTTGCTCGAGCGCGATCTTGGCTTGCTGCTCGGCCGCCGCCCTCGCCTCGTCCGCGCGGGCCCGCTCGGCGACGGCAATCAGCCGTTGGCGTTCGGCGCGCGAGTACAGCGTGCTCGCGCCGGCCAGCCCGCCCAGGAGCATCAGCGTGAGCACCGTGGCCACGCTCACGCCCACGCGATGCCGGCGGACAAACTTCCGCGTGCGATACCCGACGCTCGGGGGTCCGGCCATCACGGGCTCGGAGCGCAGGTGCCGCTCGAGGTCCTGCGCCAGCGCCGCCGCGGACTCGTAGCGTCTCGTGCGGTCCTTCTCCAGGCAGCGCATCACGATCCAGTCGAGGTCGCCGCGGATCGCGCGGGTGAGATGGCGCGCGTCCGTGCCGCGCGCACGGGCGATGTCGTCCAGGCGCGTGGTGGGGGCGCCCGCCGCCGGTTCCGGCGCGGGCGCGTCGCTCAGGCGTGTGCTGGGCTTGGGCGGGTCCGTGCGGAGGATCAGGCTCCAGATGGAGTCTCGCCCGCCCTCGCGCAGCGCGCGCGAGTCGAACGGCAGAACTCCCGTCAGCAGCTCGTAAAGGATCACTCCGAGCGAGTAGATGTCCGAGCGGATGTCCACGTCGTGCCCGCTGGCGCCGGTCGGATCGCCAGCTTGCTCGGGCGCCATGTACTCGGGCGTGCCCACAAGCTTGCCCAGTCCCGTGTGCAGCGTGCGGGGCGTCAACTGCTGGGTGATCGCCTTGGCCACGCCGAAGTCGATGACCTTCGGTTCCGGCTTGGCGTCGATGTTGGACACCAGGATGTTCGAGGGCTTCAGGTCGCGATGGATGATGCC
>CAYNSB010000042.1:0-28423 GCA_964399625.1 uncultured Phycisphaeraceae bacterium | reverse complement strand
TCTGACCAACGGTAGATCACAAGGTTTCGCGTCTAGCCCGTACGACTTAGCGCCCGTTTCAGACTCGCTTTCGCTCCGCCTCCGCCCCGATAGGGCTTAGGCTCGCCGTACAGACTAACTCGCCGGCTCATTATGCAAAAAGCACGCCGTCACCCCGAAGGGCTCCGACCGCTTGTAAGCGCACGGTTTCAGGTACTCTTTCACTCCGCTCATCGCGGTGCTTGTCATCATTCAGTCGCCTTACTGATTCACTATCGGTCGTCGAGGAGTATTTCGCCTTGGAGGGTGGACCCCCCATGTTCAATCCGGGTTCCACGAGCCCGAATCTACTCAAGGGCACTCCAGCTTCCGACTACAGGGCTTTCACCTTCTTTGGCCGCGCATTCCAACGCGTTCGCTCGGTCTGCTGGAAAATCCGCGTTCGCTCGCCGCTACTGACGGAATCGCTGTTGCTTCCTTTTCCTGTGGGTACTTAGATGTTTCAGTTCCCCACGTTCGCTCCACAACCCCTATACATTCAGGGTTGGGTATCCCAAAAGGGATGGGTTGCCCCATTCGGAGACCCCTGGATCGCTGCCTGTTTACCGGCTCCCCAGGGATTATCGCAGGTGACCGCGTCCTTCATCGCCTCTCGACGCCAAGACATCCACCGTGTGCTCTTATCGTCGGTCACACCAACCGCACGCCGTGATCCGCACCCACTCGCGTGGATGACTCACCCGTCGTTCGGATCTTGTACCGACCTTCGAACTAAACTTGAACCTCATTAGCACTCGTTGCTTGGCATGTCCCTGGACACTCGGCCCTGCGGCCTTGCGCCCACGGACACACACTACTTGCAACATCGCTCGCGTGCTTCCCTATGGATAACTATCGCACGCGAGCCTTCTTCGATCGATCGAGCTCGCTCGTCGGACCCCTTGCGGAGCACGACGCACGCCTCGAATCGCATCGAAGCAGACGTTGTTCCGTATCCGGTTGTCAAAGATGCCTGCCGGCTTTGGGATCAACCCGCGACCGGCTGAGATTGCCCGTTGGTGGGCGCTCTCGGCTTTTTTTCACGTCCCAGAAGGCCTGTGCGGTCTTCAGAGACGCAGGGGGAGTCTAGGCAAGGTCCCGGGGTGGTCAAGAACCACGGAACTGATTTTCAAAATCGTCTGATCCAACTTTAATCCGAACGCAATCGCGATCAACCGCCGCCCGCTCCCCCACCACCACCGCCGGCCGGAGGACGTGCATCGGGCTGCCCCTCGCCGGGTCGCCTGGAAGGCGGGAAAGGCGGCTGCTTCTGGGCTTCCGGCGGGGGTGGCGGCACGAAGCCCTGCGTCTCGCCGTCCTTCGCGGACTTGATGAGCGCTCGGTAGAGCACGCTGCCGCGGTCCTCGTCGATCGCCCGCGTCTCGATCGCGCCGCCATTGCCGAAGATGCCCACCGGCTTGCCGCTCTCGTTCCGGACATCCAGCAGGTACATAGGCAGGCGAACCTCGAGGGGATCCGAGTACGGAGTCGCGCCCTCAGGGAGCAGCGGTTTGGCGGGGGTGCCGGCCGGTGGCGCAGGAGGCGGAGGCGCCCCGCCATCGGCTGGTCCGCCGACGCCGCCCTTGCCTCCCCCACCGCCGCGACCGTTCCTATTGGAGAGCGGGGGCGGCTGGCGTCCATCGGGAGGCTGCAACTCCCCGCCGGGCGGGGGCAAACCGAGCCCGACGTTGGTTTCCGCGAGGCGCTTCATGTCCCAGATGGGCAGGCGCGCGCGATCGGGAAGCTTGGGCCCGCTCGGACCCTCGGCGATGACCTGGTCGCCGGCCTCGAGGCTCAGCGAGGCCTTGCGGTAGTAGCCATAGAAGAACTGGTAGACCTCGACGCCGGCCCTGGCCGGGCCGATCGCGTCGCTGGGGCTCGCGCTCGTCAGGAAGACGTACCGATCCGCGGGAATCTCGGCCGGCTGCGTCCACTCCGACGCCTCGCTCAGCAGCACGCCGCGATTGGCCAGCGCCTCCTGCTCCTTCGGCAACGAGGCGCCGCGCCCGAAGGCGGGGTTCGTCACGGCGAGCTGCATGCGGTACCGATAGACCTTGCCCGGCGACGCGGTGATGTCGTGCGCCCAGATCTTCACGGAGCCGTTGTCCAGGAGCGGCTTGTCGGCCTTTTCGGCTCCTTCAGCGGGAGCGGGCTGCTCCTCGCCCGGGACCTTGGCGCCGGTCGCACGGATCTGCTCCTTGAGCTTGGCCGTGGCGTCCTGCGCGTCCTTCAGACGCTTATTGAGCATCGTGCGCTGTTGTTCCTTCGGATCAGCCTGGGGAGTGCTCGGCTGGGACTGGGGCGGAGGTGGCGCTCCGCGTCCGCCGCGTCCCCCACCGCCCCCTTCGCCCGGAGCTCCTCGCTCGCCACCGCCTGCGGGCTGGTTCTGGAGGTCGTCGAGCTGCTTGCGGATGCGTTCGATCGTCTTATTCTGGTCCGCGAGTTGGCGCAGAAGTTTGTCCGCGGCGGGGTTGCCGCCCTCCACGCTCTTGAGCGCCTCGACCGGCGGCGACCAGGACGGACCCGCGATCGTGCGCAGATAGGGCGGACGCAGGGCGTCATTGGCCTGAGCGCGCGCGAGGGCAACAAGGTCCCCCGCCTCCGCGGGCTTGGCTGCGCGTGCCCGCGCGAGCACCTGCCCGCGTCCCGGCACGGACGCCACCTCGACGGGATCGGACCACTTGCCGCCCGCGAGCAGTTCCTGTCGCTGGAGCACAACTCCCAGCGCTTCGGTGTTGCCGTTCCACCACGTTTGCGGGATCGCACGCGCGGGGCCGGCGCCGTCGGGGTCCGACGCGAGGGCCGCGCGAAGGGCTGTGCCGTCGAACGTGGCCTGCACGCTCACGCCCACGGCGTCGAACGGCTGCTTGGGCGGGAGGATCTTGGCGAGTTCCGGGTGCGCGATCACCTCGGTCGGATCGATCGCGTTTCGATACGCCAAAGCGCTCAGGCCCGCGGGCGCGGGGATCTTGGGCTCGGCGATCGCAGCCGTCTGGAAGGCGTGGACCTCGCCCGAGCCGCCGCCGATCTGGGGCGCGGGCCCGAGCGGAGCGATCTTGGGCGATGGCGAGACGGAGGCGACGCGGGACGCCTCGAAGTGCTTGACAACTTCCACCTCAGCGACGCGTGGAAGGTCGTCGGTCTTGGTCGTCTCCATCGCGGCGCGCAGGGCCGCGGCACGCTCCTTAGCGGGCTCGAACGCGCTGCCCGGGGGCACGGGCTCGCTCTTGTTGGCGACCTTGATGGCGTTGGGCTGCCAGAGGAACTGCAGCGCGACGACGGCGAGGAAGATCGCCGCAACGACGACGAGCACCACCTTCTCCAGGTGCAGCTCCATCCAACCGATTCCCTTGATTCTCATGGCATGGTCCTGCGTTGCGCGTGACGCGTGGTCGCCGCGCGGGTGGTTCCGGGTTTACTCGCCGCCGCCTCGACCGCCGCGCTTGTTCGCGGGGCCCTTCTTCGCGGGTGTTGTGGGCTTGCGCGAGCCCGCGTCGGGAGGGGGCGATGGCGCGCGCGTGACAGGCGCGGGCGCCGCGGCCTGTTGCGAGGTGTCCTCGCCCGACAGGCCCTTCTTGATCTCCTCGGGCATGCTCGCGAACGTCCACGAGCGAAGCCAGACGCTCTGCACGCGCACCGTTGCACGCACGACGTGCTCAGCGCCGTAGAAGTACCCGCTGTCGAGGTCCTGCCAGGGCGTGGCCTCGGCGAGCGAGAGCCCGACGACGGTCATCAGGTTCGTTCGGCTGATCGCGTCGATGAGCTGGGGCAGCCGCTCGGAGGAGACGACGAGCGTCATCTCCGCGTGGCGAAGGTCGTAGGTGCCGTTGGCTCCGCCGCCCGTGCGACCGGTCACGCTTGGCGTCGCGGGCGTGCCCAGCGGCTCCAGAGACATGGACTCGATGCGCTTGACGACCGAGCGCTCGACGGACGTCGGCTTGCCGTCCTGCGTGTTGGCCTCGGCGATCGCCGCGAGCAGGTCCTGCGTGAGCCAGTAGTCCGCCTGCCAGCGGTAGGCGATGTTCACGTCCGGGGGTTCGGTGGGCGTCGCCTTGGGCAGCGAGCCCGGCAGCGAGGCGCGCGTTGCGTACACGCCGATCTCGGACGCGTGGCGGCGATACTGCCCCAGGCGCGCGTCGAGCAGCTGCGCCGTCAGAGCCGTCTGCTCCTCGGCGGTGAACTGCGTGCGACCCGACTCGGCCTTGATGCGTTCGAGCGCGGAGTTCTGCATCTCCAGCAACTGGTCCGCGATGGGGGCGGGGTCCGCCGGCGGGCCGGCGCGAACGCCCGCGAGCAGCTCATTGAGGATCGAGGGCTTGTCGGGCTTGCCCACGAGCAGGTCCGCGAGCTCGAGCGTCTTGAGCTTGTCGGTGGGCGTGGGAAACACGCCTTCGAGCAGCAGCTTGTGCCCGCGGCTGTTGAGCGTCTGCGCACCCGTGACCAGCTCATTCATCTGCGACTGAACGCGGTCCTTCTGCTCCTTGAAGTATTTGGTGATCGCCGAGCTGGGCGCCGCGGCCTTGTACGTCTGGGGTTGCCCGCCGGGCGTGGTCGGCGGCAGGTAGTACGTGACGCCGGAGTTCCCGAGTTGCTGGTCGGCATTGGCGACCTCGGCCTGGCGCTTCTTCTTGATGGACGAGTTCCACATCCAGCTGCCCGCGAACGCGCCGGGCAGGATGAGAAGCATGACGGCCGAGAGAATCACGATCGTCAAGTTGCGCTTGACCCACGGCATGAGGCCCTTCATGTGCCACCTCCAGCGTTCTTGGCTTCACCCTCGGGCGCCTTGGTCACCAGCACCGCTTCCCACTTCACGAGGAACGTGGTGATTCGCGTGCCCGCGGGGGGCTTGGGCTCGGTGGGCGAGGGCGCCAGCGCGCGGAGGCGTTCGAGCGCCTGCGCGTTGAGCTGTTCTGGGGGCGGCGCGGTTGCACCGCCCGGACCCGGTGGGGCGAGCGAATTGCCAAGGCCGCCATCGCCGCCGCCTCCCCCACCACCACCTTCGCCGACTGGCCCGCCCACGCCGCCCTCGGGTGGCGCGAACCGACCATTGCGACCGCCCGGCCCGCCGCCGCCGCGACGATCCTGGGTGGGTGGTGGGAATGGACTGCCCGAAGAACCCGGCTGCTCGCTTGCACCGCCCGAGGGCGCTCCGGGGATCGTCGTCCCCTCGCCCGTCGCGCTGATCTCAACGGTGGACACGGTGGTCCACGGCTCCTTCTTCTCGGCCACGAGCAGCTCATAGGGCACGCCCGGGCGCTTCGCGTGCTGACGCAGCCAAGCCTCGATCGATTGGATCATGAACTTCTGCGGATCGGGCTGGGTCGTGGTGAGGGTCATCTCCACGTGCACTCTGGGGCCCGCAGGCGCTCCGCCGCCGGGCGTCTCGGCGCTGACCGTCGTGGACGAGCCCTCGCCCGTGCCGTCGGCGCCGGAAGCGAGGAACCGGGTCTTGAGGTCCTTGACCACGATCGCGGGTCCGAACGGCTTGGGGCCGCTCGTGGGCGCGGGCTGCTTCTCGGCCTTGTCCTGCGCGTCCTTGACGATCTGCCCGACGTCGTTGATGAGGTGGGCGTAGATGTCGCGCTTGTCGAGCAGGGCGAGCAGGTCGGTGACCTTCTGGTCCGGGGACGGAGCCACGGTCACGTCCGCCGCCTCGGTCTTGAGCTGGTTCACACGCTGGATCAGGTCCGTCACGTCGCGCGGCACGGGGTTGGCGCTGATCTCGATGTTGTCCATGAAGGGGCGGTAGAACATCGCCGCGCCCGCCAGGCCCGCGACGCCCGCGGCGAGCCCGAACCACTTGACCTTTCGCGACCAGACGGCCGTGCGCACGACCTCCTTGGGCATGAGGTTGGCCTCGAGCGTCGCGTACCCCAGCCCCTGCAGCGCAAGCCCGTAGGCGGTCGCGAGGTTCAGGGTCTCGGCCTGGAACTCCCCGGCGCGCGGGCCCTCGAGCGTCAGACGCTTGAACTGCTCCAGGCGGTACACATCGAGCTGCAGCTGCTGCTTGAGGAACTTGCGCAGTCCCGGCAGGCGGAACGTCGAGCCCACGCCGATCAGGCGGACGAGCTTCGCGTCCTTGTGCAAAGACTGGTAGTACCCGATCGAGCGCTGCACGTCCTGCGCGAGATCGCCGAACACCGGACGCATCGCCTGGAACACGTGGCGGGCGTGCTTGGTGCTCTCGGCCTCGCGCTTGAGCTTTTCGGCCTTGGGATAACTGAGCTGGAACGCGTTCACCAGAGCCTCGGTGAAGTGGTGCCCGCCGATGGGGAACGTGCGCACCCAGACGCGGCCGGCCTCGGCGATGACCAGGTCCGTCGAGCTCGTGCCGATGTCGAGCAGGATCGTGCCGGGCGTCTGCTCCGTGAAGGACAGGTCGAACGCGAGCGCGTTGTACGCCGCGACGGGCGAGAGCGTCACGATCGAGGGGACGATGTCCACGTCCTCGTAGAGCGTGAGCTTCTCCATGATCCGCTCGCGCGTGATCGCGAAGATGCCGACCTCCACCTCGGGCGAATCGGGGGACGCGAACGTCTGGTAGTCCCACTCGACCTGCTCGATGGGGAACGGGATCTGCTGCACGGCCTCGAACTTCACGATGTCCGGGACCTTCTTGGGCTCCACGGGCGGCAGCTTGGCGAACCGCGCGAACGCCTGGTGCCCGGGCACGCTCATCGCGATCGAGGTCTTGCCCAGGTCGAACTGGTTCACGAACTCGCCCAGCGCCACGCGGATCGCGTCGTTCTGATCAAGCCCCGGCGTGGAGAGCACCTTCTTGTGCGGGACGATCGCGAAGTCCAGCACGCGCGGGTTCTCGCCCGCGCCCGCTCCCTCGAGCTTGATCGCCTTGATCCCACCCGCGCCGACCTCGATGCCCCAGCAGACGTTCGATGATGCCATGTCGATGCTCTCTGCAACAACTGCCCGCTCGGCGAGTCGCCGGGTTCCACCGGCACTTCCGATCGGGGCGAGGATGGTAACGATCCGCACGCCGCACGTCCCTGCCACGGCCCCAGGGGGCCCGAAAGGGAGAGGTGCGCCACCCCAGATTACGTCCAACCGCGGGCCGATGTTTCGCGCCGGGTCTCGTTCCTCCACCACGTTACCGTTCGGTTACGAAGGGCGTGCGCGGCCCGGATGGGCGTGGCGGGATGGGTGGAGATGCTCGGACGATGTTCTGCCCGGGGCGTCGCGGGCTCAGTGGGCGATCGCCGCGATCGAGCTGACCAGCCCCTGACCCTGCGGGTCCATCGCCCCCATGTACTGGAGCAACTCGACACGCTCTGGGCGGACCGTCTTGAGCATCGCGACGATGTTGCCCACGGAGCACCAGCGGGTGGGATTCTGCTGCCACGACATGCTCGCGATGAGGTCGTCGGGCTTGACCTGCGTGATGAACGAGATCATCTCCTGATCGTGCTGGATGAGCTTGTTCCGGGCCTGCTGGGACTGGGGGTCCTCCCCCGCCAGGGGCTGCTGGTCCCCGAACATAGGGCCCACGTGGCTCAGATCCGCCGAGGAAACCACCAGCGTCTTGCCGCCCAACTTCTCCAGGGATGCCCGCAACGCCTCGATGAACGGGTCGATCGCCAGACCATTGCCGTCGTAGGAGTCGCCCGCGTTGACGCACGGATCGTGCACCAGCACGCCGAGCACCGGAACGAACTCGCCCCGGTCGTTCTTGCCAAAGACGTGCTGGATCCACGGAACCTGCAGCTCGATCGAGTGCTCGCGCTCGTGGTCGAAGCGATTGGCGAGCAGCCTCGCGCCGTTCTGCGGCCCAAGCGTCTTGACGAGCTCATCGAGCAGCGCCCGATCCACCGGCGTGGTGCCCAGCGGCGTGGTGTATCCCTTGTCGCACGCGGTGACGCCCGTGCCCATGCCAAAGTGGTTGGTGCCCAGCACCACCACGCGATCCGGGCGTTCGGCGACGCGCAGGCGCCCCCACACGTGGGCGTAGTTGGCCCAGCCGCGGGGGTAGTCGATGTGCGGCACGATCACGCCCGCGGGCAGCTCGTTCAGGCTCGGATTGTCCACGTCCTTGAGCGCCTGGGCGATCCATCCGTCGAACGCCTCGCGCAGAAGCGCCGGGCCCTCGCTCGCCCGCTGCTCTTCGGTCGCTTGCTCTCCCAACTTGCCCATGACCAGCGCGTCCGCAAACTGCGCCGATGCCGCGGGCGGAAGCACCGGGGCCGAGTCGAACTCGGCGCGCATCTGGGCGAGCATCGCGTCAAACGTGGGCCCCACGAGCAGCCCCGCGTCGTCCAGTTGGGCGACCATCTGCTGGGTCATCTCGAGCGTCAGCCCCCGGCCGACCTCGCTCACGATGTCCGAGAGCGTTCGCTTGCCGTCCATGAGCGGCAGCACGACCTGGGCCGCGGCGGGCAGCATGACCATCTTGTCCGAGATCTGTCGCGCGTCGGCGAGCCCGAGCATCACGCCCTGCTCGCCCTTGTCGTTCTGCACCTGGACCGGAAACCCACGCACGGGGCGCAGGGCGGGGCGCTGCTGATGGGCCGCGGCGGGGTCGAACTTCGCCTGCGAGGCTTGGGCCTGATTCGGGGCCGGATTCTGTTGGGGCTGGTCGGAGCTCATGGGGCGGAAGTGTAGGGTTGCGTGGGGCGCACACGAGCGTGATTCCGTCGGAAACTGGACGGGATCGGGCTTCGAGCCAATACTTCGTCCCTGCCCGCTGTCCGCGTGGCATCGCAAGGAATCGAGCCATGTTCGAGCAGTTCAAGCCTGGGCAGTCCATCAAGTGCACCGTGACCAAGGCGCCACGCTCGGCCGCCCCGGTGGACACCATCGAGCGCCTCATGCGCATGACCCCGGACCTGAAGCGCGGCCTGAAGAAGGCCCAGCGTCGCCGACGTCAGGACATGGTCGTGTACAACCGCGGCAATCGCGACTGGTACAAGCGTGAGATCTGCGGCAAGTTCGTGCAGTGCAAGTCCGGCGCGACGTGGGTCATGCCCTACTCGCACCAGATCGCTCCGGACCTGGCGAGCGTGAAGGCGTACCTCTCGATCCAGTCCGCCTGAGCCCGGGGCGGCGTGTCCTACGCTCGCCGCATGGAACATCCAGAAACAGTCCTAGGGCGGCTCGCGCGAGCCGCCCTTCTTGTTTGCGTGGCCGGCGCGATCGTCACGGGCATTGCGGCGTGCGAGGAACGCACCCCGGCGCCAACGGCAGCGGCCGCCGGCGATCGGCACGTCTACACCGTTCGCGGGCGCATCGCCGCCCTGCCCGAGCCCGGCAAGCCCGCCAGCCAGCTCATGATCCACCACGAGACGATCCCGGGATTCGTGGGCAAGGACGGTCGCGTCGTGGGCATGCAGGAGATGACCATGCCCTTCGTGCCCGCGAAGGACGTCAGTCTTGACGGGCTGAAACGGGGTGACGGCGTTGAGTTCACGTTCGAGGTTCAGTGGTCCCCACGGCCCTCATCGACGCTCACGAAGATCGCAAAGCTCCCCGAGGGCACTTCCCCGGATCTGAAGGCGGGGAACTAGCGCGACGCGGGCGAAGTCGCTCGGCCCAAAAACAAACCCAGCACTCGGCATACGCCGAGCGCCGGGTCTCGTGGGGGTCTTGCTGAGGGCGGGCCGCCGAAGCATGCCTCGCCACCAATGGGTTCGCGAAGGAGCATCGTGCGGTTCCCGCTTTTTGACACGGATCCCGACCGCCAAGTTGTCTACAAGCCGCTCGCTCGCTGAGACGACGCGAGTGCGGAATCGTGCCTAGTTCTGGGCAAAACACCCTAAGCGTTCGCTTCGCCCGCCGTCTTGGGGGCCTTGAGCCCGAGGCGATCCATCACCAGGCGCAGGTCAGACCAGACCTTGGCACGGTTGTCCTCGGTGTACGAACGGAGCAGGAACGCAGGGTGGTAGGTCGGCATGACCGGGATCGGTTCGCCCTCGTGCCCGGGGGGAGTGAACTGGGCCCACCGCCCGCGAAGGCGCGACATCGAGTCCATCGAGCCGAGCATCGCACGGGTCGCGGGCAACCCCAGCGTGACGATCACCTCGGGCCTGACGATCCGAACCTGCTCGTAGAGATACGGAGCGCACAGTCGGACCTCGTCGCTGGTGGGCGTCGCATTGTCGGGCGGGCGGGTCTTGAGCACGTTGGCGATGTAGACCTCCTCGCGCTTGAGGCCCATGGCGCCGATCATCTTGTTCAGGAGCTGCCCGGCGCGACCGACGAACGGGACGCCGGTGCGGTCCTCGTCGGCCCCGGGGGCCTCGCCGATGAACATGAGTCGTGCGCACGGATCGCCGTCGTGGAAGACGATGGAGTGGTGGTCCGTCACGAAGTGCTTGTGCGGGGCGTCGCGTTCGTAGCGCTCGCGAAGGTCGTCGAGCGCGCGCACGATCGCGGCCCGCTCGCGCGGGATGGGCTTGAGCTCCCACGTGGGCAGCGGCAGCGGCGCGGGCTGAGCCGCGGTGACGACGGGCTCATCGAACAGGGCGGCTTTGGGACGCACGTCGGCGGGCGCCGGACGTGCGGCGGCGACGGGGCGAGTTTCGCGGGGCGGTTCGGCCGCCAGGCTTTCCAAGGGCTCGGATTCGGAGGAGCGCCCCTCACGCCAGCGCACGGGCACGAAGTCCACGCCCATCAGCGCGGAGGTCCGTGCGTGCTGCATCACGATGCGGTTGGGAGAAGGCGAGTCCACCTGCGAGCATACGCGGCGCGCGATTACTTGGGCGGAGCGGCGGGCTTGGCGGCAGGGTCTTCCTTGGGCTTGGCGGGGGCCGTGGCCTCAGGGCTCGCGGGCGTTGGCTCTGGCACGGCGTCGCGCGGACCGCCAGCGGGCTTGGCCGTGCCCGCGGACGCGGGCGTTGGCTTGAGCGGGATCTGGGGTGCGTTGATGAGCGGGCCGAGGAAGGCGCTCAGGAGCGCTCCGGTCACCAACCCGAGCACGAGGCCCAGAAGGAACAGCTGCCCGCCGCTGACCGCGGACGCTTTGCGTGCGACTGGCTCGGACATGCGAAGCCCTCCGCAGAAAGAGGAAAGCGCAGTGTAGCGAAAGACCGGGGTGGCGTATCGCGGCAAGACGCATCGGGCCGTTCGGCTGCTGCTGGGATCGCCTCAGCCCCTGGTTCCTCGCCGCATGTCATGGATCCATCGCCCGTAGGCCAGGATCGCGCGCCCGAGGTCGATTCGCCCGGGCCGCCCACGTGCGAAGGCGGTGTGCATCCGCCAGCGCCAGTACGCACCGGAGAAGCGGAATCGTGTGATCCACGCCAGGCGCGCGAGCTCGTAGAGGGCCCAGAGGTTTCGCGCGAGTGATCGCACGGGCGTGCTCCGTGGTCAGCGATCGGCGCCCGCGAGCGAGCGCTTGAACCAGGCGACCGTCTCATCGAGCCCGTCCTCGAGGGTCGCGATCGGGCGATAGCCCAGGAGCGTGCCGGCGCGGGAAAGATCGGCGAGGGAATGGGGCACATCGCCGGCACGGGCCGGCTCGTGGGTCGCGTGGGGATGGTCCACGCCGCAGCGGGCCGCGAGCAGGGAGAGCAGTTCGAGGAGCGTCACGCGCCGCCCCGTGCCCACGTTGATCGCCTCGCCCCGGAGCGGGCGATCGACGCTCCCGGCCAGGAGCAGCGCGTGCACGGCGTTGGCGACGGGCGTGAAGTCGCGCGATTGGGTGCCGTCGCCGAAAATGGTCGGAGGCTCGCCCGCGAGCAGTCGCTTGGTGAACGCGGCGATGACCGCGGCGTACGCGGAGTCCGCGCTCTGGCGGGGCCCGAAGATGTTGAAGAACCGGAGCGCGGCGCCCGACATGCCGTACGCGGCGCACCAGGCCGAGAGCGCGTGCTCGCCGGCGAGCTTGCTCGCAGCGTAGGGCGAGCGCGGGCGCGTGGGCTGGGACTCGATCTTGGGCAACGCGGGGTCATCGCCGTAGGCCGAGGACGAGGCCGCGAACACGACGCGCGCGCCCGGCGGTGGCACGGCGCCCCACTCGGCGCGGGCCGCCTCGAGCACGCGCACGGTGCCCGTCGAGTTGACGGACCATGTGCGCTGGGGCTCCTGGATGGAGCGCGGCACGGACCCGATCGCGGCAAGGTGGAAGAGCGTGGTCGCGCCGTGGGCGGCCTCGGCGAGCGCGTCGTCGTCGAGGATCGAGCCGCGCGTGAATCGGACCCGCTCGGGCTCGAGTTCGATGAGTGATCCCAGGTGCGTGAGTTCAGAGTTGGACAGATCGTCGATGACGGAGATGCCCGCGCCCAGCGAGAGCAGCGCGTCCACGAGATGACCGCCGATGAACCCAGCGCCGCCCGTGACGCACACGGATCGGCCCTGGTAGAACGGACGCAGCTGCTCGACGATCTCCGCGGGGAACTTCATCCGGGCGGATGGTACCGCGCCCGGATGCATGCACCAAGCCTGCGCAAAGAAAGGGCCCGGGATTCGCTCCCGGGCCCCGGATCGATCGCGATGGGCCTGCCCGACTCAGGCGAGGAACTTGGAGAGCAGGGAGAACGCGTTCTGCTGCCCCAGGAAGAAGTCGGTGTCGACGATGGAGTCCCACGGGTCCGAGAGCGCCCGGGGCGAGTTGAGGATCGCGTACGTCGTTGCGTTGGGCGTGTTCGACACCGAGTTGGACGACAGCACGTCGATCGGCGTGTCGGTCGTCGAGGAGCTCGCCGTCAGACGCAGGCCCATGAGCTCCCCGGCGCGACGCGTGACGGCCGCGGAGATGGACTGGGCGAGCAGGTCCGCGCCCGCCTGCGAGGGCGAGTACCCGAGCAGCGCCAGCGACGGGAGGAAGACGACCGCGTCGTCGTTCGCATCAAGGTTGCCCGAATCGGAGTGCTGGCTGTACCCAAAGTTGCTGACGCCGATCGACGTCGTGGGGTCGTTCGTGGACGTGAGGAAGACGGTGGAGAAGGGCTGGAACTCGAAGGCCGAGGGGTCGCTCGAGACAACGACGTTGAGCCCCGCGGACGAGAAGATGGACTGCACCGTCGCGACGACCTGCGACAGGATGTAGGAGTCGACGCTGAGCCCGCCGATGTTGCCGTTGAACCCGAGGATGCTTGTGTTGTAGGGCGCCAGGGCGGTGGTGAGCCCGCCCGCCTCGAGCCAATCGATGGTGCCGCCGCGCGTCTCGATGAAGATGTTCTGCTTGCGAGCCGCGGGGCCGGCGGAGACGACGCTCGCCGCCTGCGTGTACTCGATGGTGTAGTCGGAGTTGAAGATGCCCTGCAGGTACAGGTCGTACTTGGCGGCGGAGCCCGTCGAGCCGCCGAGCTGCCCGGGCGTGACGAAGGTGATGAAGAAGTTGCCCTCCGCGTCGTATCCGTACGACGAGTTGGTGCCCGTCGCGATCGTGCGCGTCTTGCCCGGGATCGCGGAGAAGTCCGTGGGCGCGTAGAGCAGAAGCCCGTCGTCGACGGCCGTGGAGTTGGTGACATCGAAGATGGCGAACTGCACGCCGCCCGTGCCCAGCAGGAACGAGGAGCCCAGATCGCCGCCCTTGTCGCGGAGCTTGACCTTGACGGTGATCTGCTTGCCCGCAGGGATCGCCTGCCCGTTGTTGAGGGCGTAGACATCCACATCGGGCGTGACATCGCCCGGCGCACCGGAGTGGCCGCTGGGCCCGATTGAGGAGTTGATGACGGTCTTGAGAGCCCGGGCCGCGCCCGCGCCCGTGCTGGACGAGACGATGTTGCCCGCTGAGTTGGTGCCGGTGACGACATCGTCGCCCGTGCCGCGCACCCCGTCGGCGCCGACATTGAGGGTGAACGTGTAATCGCCAATGACCTGCGGCTGGTAGACGCCGCCCGAGAGCACGAACGTGCCCGGGGCCGGAGCATCGGGCACGCCCTGGGCGTTGCCCGAGGTGGTGCCCGCGTTGAAGCCGGAGTTGCCGTCGTCGAAGACCTGGACGGTGAAGGAGTAGTCGCCGGTGTTGCCCACGTCGTTGGGGATGTCGAACACGCCCGACGGGCTGACGGCGGGCGGCGCGAAGTTGCCCATCACGATGAAGTACGTGCCGGTGGACTTGATCAGGTAGTCGCCGCCGGTGATCGTCGGCAGTTGCATCGTGCGGGGCGTGCTGCCGCTCTGGAACTCGAGGTCCGCGCTCTTGTAGTACAGGAGCGGGTGACCGAAGATGTTGAGCGACTGGAACGACCCGTCGATCGCGCCCAGGCGGAGGATCTGCCCGGCCTGAAGCGTGATGGAGTAGATGTCGAGGTCCGCCGCCTGTGAGAACTCGCCGCCCAGGTGGTCGGGGTGATCGCCGATGACGCCCGAGATCGTGGTGACGACGTTGGGCTGGGGCACGTGCGTGGAGAGACTCGGATCGCGCAGGACCTCGTCCAGGTCCGACGGCTCGTAGAGATCGACGCTCTTGGGCGGAGTGGATCCCGTGAGGGCGACCTCGTTGGCCTCGCGATCGCCGGCGTCGCCGACGACGCGGCTGGCGACGTAGTTCTCGCCCTCGCTCGAGAGCCCATCGCCGTTGGCGTCCAGCCTTGCGCCCGACTGGGCCGCGCGGAGCACATCGCCGCGGAGCGTGAACCGGAAGACGCCCGGCCCGGGCAGCGACGGTGAGGGATTCGCGGGGCCGGACGTGCCCACGACGGGGATGAGGTTCCGGTTGGTGACGGCGGTGGCGAAGTTGATCGTGATGGCGTTGAGCACGGGGTCGTAGGCCCCGATGAAGTAGTCCACGCCCTGCACGAGCGGCACGAGCGTCGCGCCCGCGTTCCGCACCTCGGCGATGCTGAGCGCGGCGGAGATGGTCGAGATGTTGATGGCCTGGTTGAACTGGATCTTCGCGGTCCACACGCCGCTGACCTGCTTCGTGGACAGGTCCTCGACGCGGATGGAGGACGGCTCGCCCGGCTGCACGTCCACGCGGAAGTTGCCGGTGTTGGTGGGCGCGGCCCCGCCGATGAGCACCGTGCCGATCGAGTTCGAGGCCTGGATGCGGTACTGCTCGGAGAAGACGTTGGAGCCGACCTGGGTTCCGGCGATCGTGATGTTGCCGATCGAGGACAGGCCCGGGGCGACGGTGTCGTCGGTGGTGCCGAAGAACCCGTCGGGCCCGCGGAGAATGCCGGCGACGAGCGACGAGCGAGCGAAGTTGCCGTTGATCGTGACATTGCCGATCGCGCCCGCGCGGGGCGAGTCGGCGTTGAAGAGCGTGCCGCCCGGCGCGGCGTCGGCGCCCAGGTCGCCGCCGGCCTGGATGTTCGCCTGGGAAACGCTGCCGAAAACCGTCACGCTGCCGATGGAGTCGCCCGCGGCAACGCGTCCGCCGGTGATCGAGCCGGCCGTGAACGAGCCGAGCGTTGAGCCCACGCGGAGCAGCCCGCCCTGGACCGCGCCGCCGACGCCGAACGACGTGAGGTCGCGCTCAACGCTGACGAGCCCGGCGTGCGAGCCGAAGATGGACAGCGTGGAGGACGCGAGCAGATCGATGCGGGCGTTGCCCGCCGGCGTGCCCGATGCGCCCAGGGACTGGAACGAGAGATCGCGGACCCAGAACGCTCCGGCGAAGGAGCCGGCGGTGAACGCCCCGGCGGTGAACGAGCGGAGGTTCATGCCGCTGCGGATCTGCGTGGTGCCGGAGACATCGCCGACGGTGATGCCCAGGGCGTACGCGTCCACGACGATGCGAGAGTCGCCCGCGAGATTGGCATCGACGGTGATCAGGCCCACCGACGCGTTGTTGTTCGTGACGATCTTGAAATTGCTGAGCGTCGCGGTGTCGCCGCCCGTCGTGCGTGCCGTGACGGTGAGATTCGAGTTGAGGCGCGTGTTGATGAGCAGCACGCGTCCCGTGCCCGAGTCGAAGAACGCCGTGCCCGGGCCGGTGAACAGGATGGTGAGGTTGTCGCCGCCGAAGGTGGTGTTGAGCGGCGTGCCCGAGACGAGCGCGACGCCCGCGGGGGTTCCGTCGCTCAGGTCCGGGTCGTTCACCGGGGCGGTGGTGCCGCCGCGGACGACGCCCGGAGTGAAGGTGAGCGTGGGCGAGTCCGCGAAGGCGGTGACGTTGGAGATCGTGCCGCCCACGGTGATGGAGCGGATGTAGGAGATGCCCAGTTCCTTGGTCTCATCGCCCGAGTTGAGCAGCCCGTCGGCACCGGCGTTCATGCCCGCGGCGACGGCGACGTTCGTGCCGTTCCCATCGATCTGGACCGTGGTGATGCGTCCGGACCGCATGGTGTCGGCGTTGTTGCCCGTGCCGCCCGGGCGCCCATCGGCGCCGAAGGACACGACGCCAGCGAGGATCGCGGCGTCGGAGACGTTGCCCGTGGCGTGCACCAGGTTGATCGTGGAGCCCGCCGCGATGACGGTGCCCACGCCGGTGGTGAGGTTGTCGTTGCTGATGTTGCCCGTGACGTCGACCGTGCCCAGCGCACGACCGGCGAAGATGAACGCCTCGAAGATCGAGCCGTTGGTGAGGATGACGCGGCCGATGTTCCGACCCGCGGTGATCGATGGGCCCTGGATCGCGCTCGTGGGAGCGACGCCCGGCGGGAGCTGGTTGCGCGTCGCGTCGTAGGACGTGGACTGCGAGAACGCGGGGTTGACGCCGATGTCCCCGAACACGCCGTCGTTGGACGCGTTGAGGCGGATGGCGAGGATGCTCCAGTCGGCGTGGACCGTGCCGTAGAGGTTGCCCGCGTTGATGAAGAGGTTCTGCAGGTCGCCCGCGTAGGCCGCGACCAGGCCCGTGGGGAGCAGCGAGCCGTTGTTGATCGTCACGACGCCCAGCCCGCCCGAGTACGACACGATCTGCCCGGCGAAGTCGCCGCCGATCGTGATCGTCTCGATCCGTCCGAACGCGATGAGAGCGCCGGTGCCCGCGCCGGCGTTGCCGGGCTTGCTGACGGCGCCGCCGAACGTCGCCGTCTGGAGCGTCCGCGCGAAGCGGAAGTCCGAGTACAGCATGCCGTTGGTCGCGTTGATGGCGGTGACATCACCGCGGAACACCATGGTGGAGCGCACCTTGGGATCGCCCACGTTCCGCCCGGCCCTGAGCTCGACGACGGGGCCCTGGACATCGCCCGAGAGCACCAGATCGCGTCCGGCGTTGAACAGGTTCACGCCGCCGTTGGCACCGCGCAGGTTCTTCGACGTGGTCACGTCGATGCGCAGGTCGCCCGCGGTGGCCTCGAGCGTGTCGATGGGGCCCGCGGAGATCACGCGGCCCGAGAAATCGTTGGCCGCGATGATCTTGGAGATGCGACCGTCGGGCCCGCTCACCTGGAACGTGCTGTTGATGATGCTGTCGGCGACGAGCACCGACTCGACGGGGCCCGCGACATCGATGAGCGAGCTGGTCATCCGCTTGGCGACGGTCAGGTTCGTCAGTCGCCCGGCGGTGATCGTCGAGCCGTTCATGGAGCCGCCGATCGTGATCTGCACGATCTGCTGGACGGCGTTGATGTTCGATCGCTGCAGGTCGCGCGCCTGGATCAGGTTCACGCGTCCCTGGGCGACGACGGTGAGATCGCTGATGTCGCCCGTGCCGCCCGTGGTCTGGAGGAGTCGCACGTCCTCGCCGCTGGTGACGATGTTGCCCGAGACCTCGAGGTCGCCACCGCCGAGCGTCGAGTTGCGGAACTCGATCGCCTCGATCTGGTCGGTGCTGCCGCGCGTGTTGATGAGCGTGGCGTCGTACGCCCCGCGGATGGTGACGGGCCCGAGCGTGTTGGCGCGGATGGAGGAGCGGAAGAGGTTGCCCTGCCCGTCGCCCGTGGTGCCGCCCGTGGTGCTGACCGACGCGACGCGCGCGAGGAACGTCGAGCTATCGCCGGCCCACACGGACGTCCAGAAATCGTCCAGGGCCATGGCCGCGATGTGCGCATCGCGGTAGCTGCCGCCGCCGGTGATCTGCACGACGTTGATGCCGTCGGTCGGGAAGTCCGCGGGGTTGGCGTTGATGGTGCTGTTGGCGGCCTCGATGTACCCGGAGATGTTCGCCCCCGAGCGCGAGGCGGTAACGGTGCCGATGTCGTCGGTCGCGACGATGCTCGTGTGCGCGAGCGGCGACGAGTCGAGCCCGAGGAGCCCATCGCCCACGTCCACCGTGCCCACGCGGGCGCCGAAGATGTTGCCCACCACGCCCTTGAACCGCCCGGCCTCCGTCAGGTTGTTCGCGTTGGCGATGACCTGCAAGATCGTGCCGCCCGTCGCGATCACGTCGCCCACGGCGCCGCCCACGCTGACCGAGGCGATGCCGCCGGTGCGCACGCGGAGTCCATCGAGATAGGGATCGACGGGCATTCCCACGTCATCGCCCGACGACGAGACGGTGTTCGCGTCGTTGAGTCGGCGGTAGAGGTTGCCGTTCCAGAACCCGGTGACCAGGCCCTGGGGAACGCCGATCGGCTGGAAGATGCCGGTGCCCGTGCCCGTTCCGCCCGTGATGCCCACGAACGGCCCGATGGTGCGCGGGCCGGCGCTGGGCATCTGCGTGCGGCCCAGGTCGCCCGTGGCGATGGTGAGGGACGTGAGCGCCGCGACGTCGACCGTCGCGAGGTCGCCGCCCGGGGTGTTGTTGGTGATGGTGCCGAATGCCTGCCCGCCCGTCTGCAGGATCTGGTTCACGTCGATCTGCAGGGGCCCATCGACGACGATCGAGGAGTTGGCGTCCGCGTTGGTGATGAGGATGCGCCCGATGGAGATGACGTCCGTGGGCTTGGGCGTCGTCTGCCCCTGCGCGAACTGGCTGACAATCTGGAGCTGCGCGCCGTCGCTGAGATCGACGGTGATGCGCCCCATCGCGACGCCCTTCTGCCCGCGCGGGATGCTGATCGCGGTCCCCGAGCCGCCGCCGTTGGGGCCCGGCACGATGGTGAGGGTGAACGCGGCGCCGCCGTCGTCCACGAACTGGAAGGGCTGCCCGGGCACGAGGATGGTCTGAACGCCGACGAAGCCCTGCGCATCCAGGCGGGGCGTATCGAAGAACCGCAGGTCGGAGTTGATTCCGAACGTCAGGTTGATGCCCAGCTGCGTGATGCCGCCGCCGTAGATGCCCTCGAAGCCCGCGTTGGTCCCGCGATCGCCGTCGGTGAAGTCCTGCGAGATGAGCACGCCGCCCACGGTCGCGTTGGCGCCGGTGACGAGCGAGAACGTGTCGGCGCCCATGTTGGAGCCGACGCGGATGAGGCCCACATCGCCGCGCTTGGTCACGTCGCGGCCCGTGCGGATGATGACGCTCTGGATCGAGTCCGAGGGCTTGGGATTGTTGGTCGCGTCCTGATCGAGCCCGATGGCGCCGCGGATGTCGAGCATCGCGATGCTGCCGCCGATGTTCCAGAGCACGTTGCGCAGGTCGCCCTGGAAGACATCGCGCGTGGCGCCGTTGCCGCCGACGCCCTGGATCGAGGAGACGCCGGTGGTGACCGTGCCGAGGTTGCCCCCGACGTTCAGGATCATGCTCGCGGTGCCGAGCCCGCCCGTGGCGCCCTTGATGTCACCGCCCGCGAGGATGCTGTACAGATTGCCGCTGGTGACGGAGATCGTCGCATCGGCCAGCGCGGTGTCGTTGGCGAGACTGCCCAGCCCGAGGATGGTGTTGCTCGCGGGACTGGGGTCCGTGAGCGCGCCCGTGCCCGAGGTGACGCCCGCGCCCGAGCGGATCTCGCCCAGCGAGCCCGACAGCACGCTCACCGTGACGCCCGAGGTTGTGGAGCCGCCCGTGCCGAAGTGGCCCAGGCTCAAGCCCGTGCGGTACAGCCCCATCGTCACCGGCGCGAGGCCCGTGACCAGGATGTCGTAGCCCGGGTTAAGGGGGTTGGTGGGATTGATGTCGGTGATGTTCGCGCCGGCCGCCGCCGCCTGGAGCACGAGGTAGTACACGCCCGCCTTGGCCGGGCGGAAGCGGAGCTCCTGACCGCCGGCGGTCGTGTTCGAGTACTGACCGATCGCCGCGAGCGTGCGCCCATCGGCGTCCACGATGCGCGCGTAGAACGAACCGCCCAGCTGAAGTCCGTTGGCGCTGGCGCGCACCACCACGTCCTGCGAGCCGTCGGCCGGGAACGCGTAGACGTCCGTGGGGTCCTCGCCGCGATTGACCTCATCGGCAGCGCCCAGCGAGCCGAAGATCTCGGCCGCGCCCGACGCCGACCCGATGAACTCCGACGTCAGCACGGCGTCGTTGCGGAGGAACTGCGCGCCAAAGAGCAGCGACTGCCCGAGGAAGTTCAGGCCCGAGGTGGGCGTGGTCGCGAAGTAGTACAGCCCGCTCTCGGCGATCGACCGGCGGATCGCGTTGCGCGCGGTCGTGTTGCCCTGGGGCAGCACGCTGCGTTGCGCGTACTCGAGCTCGTTGTACTTGTACGCGTCGCGCGTGGGGCGCGCGCCGGGGCTGCTCAGGTCGCCGGTGACGAACACGTCCAGTAGCGAGCGGCCCTCGACCTGCACCTGGCCCAGCGTGCGACCGACGTTGATCTGCGCGCCCGTCTTGAAGGGGCCGTTGGAGGGCGCAATCGTGTTGCCCTCGTCCACCCAGACGCCCGCGTCGCTGGCGGAGACCAACGACCCCAGGTCGCCACCCACGCTGAGCGAGCCGACCATGTAGCCCGTGCTGAAGCGGTCGATGGATCCGTCGACGCGCGAGAAGCCGTGCACGACTCCCGCGATGTTGATCGAGCCGAACGAGGAGCCGACGACGAAGATGCCCTGGTTCGTGCGATTGAAGTTGTGGGCCTGGAACGGAAGGGTGTACGCGGTGTTCCCGTTGATGGCGGGCGCGATGGGGTCGCGCCGGTAAGTCGCGCCCGAGGTTCTATCGCGGAGCCACGGAGAGCCCATGATCACCGACCCATCGCCCGGCGGAAGCCCGTTGACGACCAGCTGGGCGCCGGTCGTCGCGGTGGTGGAGTATCCGAAGCCAAAGCTCTCGAACGTGTCGAAGAGCCCCGCGACGCTCTCCTGGAACTTGCCGTAGTAGAAGCCGGGCTGCGTGCCGAACACGGCGGGCTCGCTGACATCCGCGTCGGCGGGCAGCTGCTGGGCGACGCCGATCGTGCCGCCGATGAGCATGATCGAGCTCTTCGCGTTCGCACCCGTGATGCGAACCGAGCCAAGACCGTCGTTGAAATCTGGGATCGCGTCGTCGTTGAGGTCGACGCGCGCGGGCCCAGCGTTGAGCCCCTTGCCCAGCGCGATGGTGTTGACCATCGGATTGTTGTAGAGGTCCCTAAAGTCGGCGGACATTCCCTGCGGGCCGGTGAGGACGACGTGGACGAGCGTGACGCGCGAGGTGATCAGGTCGCCGTACACCGTGTCGGGCGCGGTGGCGCCGAAGTTGGGCTGCTGGGTGAATCCGAGGTACGGATTGACCACGCCGAAATCGAACTCGACGCGGGCCAGGCCCGAGGCGTTGTCGAATGTTCCGCCGTACTGCTGGAAGAGCGGATCGCTGTTGTCCATCGTGATGACGAACATCAGCTGACGCGGCTCGAGGGCCTCGAAGGCGTTGGTCGCGGTGCGCCCCGCCGACGCCGCGAGGTCCCGCGGCGAGCGCCTGCTCCACAACTTCGAGAGCATGCCCCGGCGAGAGGCGGCGCGGTCACGGGAGGGGCGAGCGGAGCGGTTCATGCGAACTCCTCGAACGATGTGGGCGCGCGGAGCGCCCGCCTGCGTCTGCACGGGTCCCTGACCCTGTCCGGTGTGCGCACCGTGCGCGCTCACGCCCGGAGTGTGCGCTCGGGTTCCAATCGCCCGAGCGCCTCGGCACCGCGCTCCACAGGGAACGCCGCGCCGCTTGGGGCCCCACAAGGTACCCGCACGCCCGCAAGTCCTCAACTCTCCGCGGACTTGCGTTCGTCGTTCGGGACTGGTCCGGGTCGTGCGAGCGGGGGCGCGACTCCGGGCGCGCCGTGCACCATGGGCGCGGCGATGGGGCTAGCGGGTGTACGCCCTGCTTTCTTGGCTGGTTGCATCGAAATGGGCGGAAGGGCCGGATGGTCGGATTTCGACCGATCGCTTAGAGGATGCGTTTGGACCTGGGATAGCTGCCCAGCACGGACAATTGCTTGCAGTGCGTCCGTGCCCCGGCGATCGCCGCGCCCATCGGCGCATCGCTGTCGTGCCCCAGCGCGTCCACGAAGAACGTGTAGGTCCAGTTCACGCGCCCGCTGGGACGCTTGTCGATGTGGCTCAGATTCACGCCCGCCCGCTCGAACTCCGCGAGCACCTGCACCAGGGCGCCGGGCTTGTCCGCGGTCGTGAACATGATCGACGTCTTGTCATCGCCCGTGGGCTTGGCCTTGTGCTTGCCCAGGACGAGGAAGCGTGTCACGTTGCCCGGGTCGTCCTCGATCCGCTCGAAGAGCACGTTCAGCCCGTAGATCTGCCCCGCGAGCGCCGACCCGATCGCCGCCGATGCCGGGCGAGAGCCGATGTCCTGGGCCTTCTGGTTCTCCTCCAGGGCGACCTGGGCGGCCCGGCTTGAGGACGCGGCCGGGAGCAGGTCGGCTTGTGGATACTGTGTCGCCAGCCAGTGCCGGCACTGGTCGAAGACCTCGGGCTTGGAGTGGATCCGCCGGACCGCGGCGGGCTCGCAGTTCGCCAGCAGCGCGTGGTGGACCTCCAGTTGGACCTCGGCGCAGATCGTGACATCCGGGCCCGCCTGCTGGAACGCGTTGAGCGTCTCGGCGATGCCGCCGCCGATCGAGTTCTCCACGGGCACGAGCCCGTAGTTCACGTGCCCCCGGCGAACTTCCGTGAAGACGCCCTCGATCGTGTGCAGGTTGTCGAACTCGACGGACGAGCCGAAGTGTCGCGTCGCCGCCACGTGCGAGTAGCTGCCGGCCGGGCCCAGGAACCCGACCCGCAGCGGCAGCTCGAGCATGAAACTGCCGGACATGAGCTCGCGGAACACGCTCTCGAGCGCGCGATTGGGCAGCGGCCCCTTGTTGAGCTTGAGCACGTTCTCGAGGACCTCGGCCTCGCGATGCGGCGCGTACACCGGCACGCCGTGCTTTCGCTTGTGCTCCCCCACTTGCACCACGAGGCGAGCCCGATCGTTGAGCAGCTCGACGATCTTGCGATCGATCGCGTCGATGCCGGTCCGCAGCGCGGACAGATCGGGCGCGGCCGCGGGGCTTGGCTTGGTTCGCGTGGGCTTTGCCGTTCCCTTGGTGGAAGCGGTCTTGCGTCGTTTGGGGGGCATTGGATCAACTTTCTCCGCAGGTTCGTTCCGCGTGAGGGTCCGACGGAACGATGAAACGATCGACAGGATTCCACCAATCCTTATCCACATTCCCGCCCAACGATGACATCCATGAGCGATTGGTTCCAATCCCTGCTCGCGTCCGCCTCGACCTTGCGCGACCTTCCCCCCGCGGCCCACGCCCTCGCGCTGGGCGGGCTGCTCACGGGGCTCGCGCTGTGGCTCTTTGGCGGAAAGCTCCTCAAGCCCGCGTTCGCCCTCATCGGGCTCATCGTGGGAGGGATGCTCGGGTTCCTGCTCGTGCCCACCTTCACGCCAGCCACCATCGCCAGCGTGCCCACGCCGTACCTGGGCCTGGGGCTGGGCGCGGTGATGGGGCTCGTGCAGGGGCTGGTGCTCTTCCGATTCTCGATGGCGGTGTGCGCGGCGATCATCTTCGGGCTCAGCGCGACGCTGGGGGCCGCGGCGTGGATGAAGTTCGAGCCGCTCAAGCGCGCCGCGGACGTGGCGAGCCAGCCCGTGGGCGCGATCGCCGGCGCGAGCGGCGTGTCCTCGCTGAGCACGCCCACTCGTGAAGAGGTCACTCAGAATCTCCGCTCCGTCGCGGAACGAGCGCAGGCGTTCCTGGACGACGTGGGCGCGCAGCTCCGGGGCGAGTGGGTCAAGCTCTCCTCACGCCAGCAGGGAACGTTGGTGCTCAGCGGGCTGGGCGGCATACTCGCGGGGCTCGTGGTCGGGCTCGTCTTCCCGAAGAAGTCGTCGGCGCTGGTGACGGCGCTCGTGGGCGCGGCCGTGTGGGTGCCGTGCGCCGCGTGGCTCGCCGTCGCGTGGAATGCGCCGGGCAACGAGCGATTGAATTTCACCGCCCTCACGTGGCTCGTGATCTGGGTCTGCGTCGCGATCGCCGGGCTCGCGATCCAGGCGACGCTGCTGCGGCGCAAGGCGAGCAAGAGCGAGTAGCGCGGGCGGGTATGGTCAGCGGTCCGCGTGCGGCGTGGTCGCGGCCGCGTGGGCCGGGGCGGGCGTCGAGCCCTGCACCGCACGCGTGCTCGACTCCAGCAGCGATCCCGCGAACAGCCAGAGCACGAGCACGGCGCCCGCCGAGACGAGCGCGGCGAGCGGGCGCCCCGCGAAGGGTGTGTGCTCGGCGGGACGGGCGTTCCGATCGGGGTCTTCCAGCAGCGGCAGCGCGACCAGTCGCAGGTAGTAGTACGCCGCGATCGCCGAGTTCACGCCCAGCACGATCACCAGGGCGATCTCGCCCGCCGAGACGCCGGCGGCGAACAGCGGCAGCTTGGCAAAGAACCCCAGCAGCGGCGGGAAGCCCATCAGGCCCAGCGCGCACAGCACCATGGTCCACGCGAGGGCGGGATGGCGGACGCGCAGGCCGCGCAGATCGTCGAGCTTCTCGATCTCGACGGGCTCCTCGCCCGCGCCCGCGGGGCGCTCGAGGCACGCGAGGACGGCGAAGCACCCCACGTTCGTGAGCCCGTACACGAGCAGGTAGAACAGCACGGCCGAGAGCCCCGACGTGTGGGCCCCGGGCGAAGGCCCGGCGATCACGCCCACGAGCATGTAGCCGGAGTGCGCGATCGAGGAGTACGCGAGCAGGCGCTTGACGGAGGTTTGCAGGATCGCGAGCACGTTGCCCGCGGTCATCGTGAGCGCGGCGATCACCCAAAGCGTGACGCGCACCAGTTCGGGCAGCGCGTTCCCGTGCGCCCCGTGCGTCCAGCCCACCAGCGAGCAGATGAGGATGATCGCGAAGAAGCCTGCGGCCTTGGGCGCGAAGGCGAGGAACGCCGAGACCGGCGACGCCGCACCCTCGTACACGTCGGCCGTGTAGAAGTGCATCGGCACCGCGGCGATCTTGAAGCACACGCCGACGAGGGCAAGCAGAACGCCCGCGAGCGTGAGCGGATTGAGCGCCTCTTGCTGGGCCATGATGCTCGCGATCTGGGTGAGCTTCGTGCTGCCCGTGCCGCCGTAGATCAGCGCGAACCCGTATAGGAACGTCGCCGCGCCCAGCGCGCCCAGGAAGAAGTACTTCACGCCCGATTCCTGCGAGCGCGAGCCGATCTTCCCGCCGCGGCTAAGGGTCACCATGATGTACGTCGGGAGCGATGTGAGCTCCAAGGCGAGGAACAGCCAGATGAGGTCGCTGGCGCTGGCGCACAGCATGACGCCCGTGAGCGAGAAGAGGAAGAACGAGTAGAACTCGGCCCGGTTCGTGCGCAGCGGGTTGAACGTGCGCGTGCCCAGCGCGATCTGGTCCTCCTCGGACCGATCGACGGTGCCCGCCGCGAGCAGAAGCAGCAGCAGGCCCACGACGCACACGACCGTCTTGGTGAACGAGAGCCAGTGCGGCATGAGGCCCGGCGTCGTGGGCGAGAAGTGGACGCTCAGCACCGTGGCGATGAGCAGCCCGATGCCCGCAATCCACGCCGCCATCTGGCGTGCCGCGGCCTTCTTGGACAGGCCCACAACCATGACAATACAGGTCGTGATGAAGAGGCAGACCTCGGGCTGGATCGCGAGCAGGCGCGAGCCCATCGCGCGGGCCGCGGCCGAGCCCAGCTCGCTGGAGGCAAGCAGGAAGGTGCTCATGGCGTCACCTCCGCGTGCGCCGGCTGGGTCCGCGCCGGCTCGGCGGGCGTGCTCACCGGAGCCCGGTGCACAAGCTCGATCGTCCGCGAGACCGGCCGCTGGATCGCGTCGAGGAGGGGCTTGGGATACAGGCCCAGCCCAAGGCAGGCGATCGCGAGCGGCACGAGGATGCCGATCTCGCGCGCGTTCAGGTCTGTGGGCAGGGTTGTTCCGTGCGACGCTCCGTGCTGATCGTGCGCGGCGTGCGCGTCATGTCCATGCGCCTCGTGCCCGTGCGAGCCGTGGGCGTGAGCGCCGTGCGCGCTTGGGGCGTGACCCGCCGGCTCCACGAGCGGGCCCCACACGACGCGCCCGACCATGTACAGGAGGTACATCGCCGCGACGATCATGCCGATGCCCGCGACGAGCGTGTACCAGAAGCCCAGGCGTCCGGCGGTCGCGCCGGGCAGACCGGTCCAGGACTCGCCGGCCTGGAACGCGCCCAGCAGGCAGAGGAACTCGGAGACAAAGCCGTTGAGCCCGGGCAGCCCGACCGAGGCCATGGTGAAGAACACCATGAACGTCGCCCAGATGGGCATGCGTGCGGCGAGCCCGCCGAGCTCCTTCATGCTGCGCGTGTGGTAGCGTTCGTAGATCATCCCGATGAGCACGAAGAGCGCGCCCGTGGAGAGCCCGTGGTTGATCATGTACATCACGGACCCGGTGATGCCCGTGCTGTTGAGCGCGAAAAGCCCCAGCACGCAGAAGCCCAGGTGCGCCACGGACGAGTAGGCGACGAGCTTCTTCACGTCCGTCTGCACCCAGCAGATCAGCCCGCCGTAGAGGATGCCGATGATGCACAGCACCGCGATCGCCGGCGCGTACTCAACGACGGCGTGCGGGCAAAACGGGAGCACGAAGCGGTAGAGCGCGTACGTGCCCAGCTTGAGCAGCACGCCCGCGAGGATCACCGAGCCGGCCGTGGGCGCCTCCGTGTGCGCCAGCGGGAGCCACGTGTGCACCGGGAAGAGCGGCACCTTGACCGCGAAGCCCGCCATGAGCCCCGCGAGGACCAGCGCCTGCTCCCGCGGGGACATGCGGGCCGCGGCCTGCTGGAGGATGCCGATGTCGAACGTCCAGTTGCCCGCGATGCGCGAGTAGGCCCACGCGACGTACAGCAGCGCCGCCAGCGCCACGACCGAGCCCGTGAACGTGAACAGGAAGAACTTGGTCGCCGCCCGCTTGCGGTTGGTGGAGCCGTAGAGATTGATCAGCACCCACATGGGGATGAGCGTGAACTCGAAGCAGATGTAGAAGAGCACCAGGTCGCGCGAGGCGAACACGCCGGTCATCGCCGCCTGGAGCACCATGAGCCACGCGAAGAACGTCTTGGGACGTTCAGTGATCGCGGTCCACGAGCAGAGCACGGCGATGGGCCCGAGGAACGCCGTGAGCGCGATGAGGAGCATCGCGATCGCGTCCACGCCGACGGAGAAAGAGATGCCGCCGATGGGCATCGTCGAGGCTCCCGACTCGCGCTGGTACCCGCCCAGCGAAGTCAGGAACGGGACCGACTCGCACATCTGGAATCCGTGCGGGCTCTCCATCGTGTACGCGTCCGAGCCCCACTCGAACTGCACGCACGTATACGCCGCGACCGCGAGGCACGCGATGGCGCCCACGAGCGCGATCTCACGAGCGCGGCGTTCGGGCCCCAGGGCCACCGCGAGCCCGAAGATCAGCGGAAGGAGGATGATCGCGAAGAGCAGCACGTGCGAGTCCGGTTCCTTAAGAGACCACCATCAGAACGATCAGCAGAATGAACGCGATGCCGCCGGCCATCGCCAGCGCGTACCCATGGATCTCGCCCGACTGGCTCGGGCGGAGCGTCTTGCCCAGGGCACGCGGCAGCCCGCCGAAGAGGTCCACGAGACCGTCCACGAGCAGCGAGTCGATGAGCTTGAAGATCTGCGCGATGACCCACAGGGGCTTGACGATCAGGAAGTCGTAGATCTCGTCCACGTACCACTTGTGCTGCGCCGCCGTGGCGATCGGCCCGAGCGCGGGCACGAGCGCGTCGGCCTTGCTCGTCGCGGCGCTCGTGCGCCCCGCGTAGTGCAGCACGAACGCGATCGCGATCCCGATCGCGCCCACCACTGCCGACACGTAATACATCACCTCGTGCGGCGCGCCCAGCCCCAGGAAGCTTGCGTGGTGCGCGGACTCGTGCCCGCCCTCGCCGCCCAGCACGAGCTTCGCGCTGGACATCTCGACCAGGTGCGGCGCCCAATGCGATGGGTACGTCAGCGCGGCCAAGAGCGAGCCGATCGCGAGCAACACCAGCACCAGATTGATCGCCCACCCCGGCGCGTGCGGGTGGAACGCCCCGTGTCCGTTTCCATGCCCGTGCCCGTGCGAGTGAGAATCGTGACCGTGGTCCGAGCCGGCGTGATCGGCGTGCCCGTGATCGCCGTGCGCGTGGACCTCATCGCCCGGTTCGTAGTGCTGCGGCCCGACGAAAACGCGGAAGAACACGCGGAACGTGTAGTACGCCGTCAGACCCGCCGTCAGCAGCAGGATCCACGCGACGGGCGCGAAGCCCGGCGTCGTGAACGCCTCGGCGAGGATCATGTCCTTGGAGAAGAACCCCGCAGTGAACGGGAACCC
>CAYNSB010000041.1:0-34569 GCA_964399625.1 uncultured Phycisphaeraceae bacterium | reverse complement strand
TCGGGCGCGAGCGAGGCGTTCTTGAGGAACTGCAGATCCCAGTACTCGGGGTGGTGCAGGTCGGCAAAGCCGCCATCCACGAGCGAGCGCACGAAGTTGAGCGTCATCGCCGCGTGCTGGTAGCCCTGCACGAGCAGGTTCGGGTCGGGGCGGCGCGCCTCGGGCGTGAACTCGGCCCGATTGACCAGGTCGCCGAAGTAGCTGGGGAGCGTGACGCCGGCGCGCGTCTCGCTGGCGCTCGATCGCGGCTTGGCGTACTGCCCCGCGAAGCGCCCCACGCGCACCACGGGCTTCTTCAGCCCGTGCACCAGCACCAGCGACATCTGCAGCAGGATCTTGAGCTTGTTGGTGATGACGCCCGGCCCGCAGTCCGCGAGCGTCTCGGCGCAGTCGCCCCCCTGCAGCACGAACCGCTTGCCCTCCTGCGCCTGCGCGAGGAACCCCTTGAGCCGCTCGACCTCGAAACTCGTGACCAGCGGCGGGAGCGTGCGGAGCTTGGCGAGCGCCGCGTCCACGGCCCGCGCGTCGGGGTACTCGATCGCCTGCGCCGCGCTCTTGCTCTGCCACGACGTGGGCGACCAACCCGCGGGAGCGGCGAGCGCGGGTGCGAGCGAATCGAATCGTGGGGCGGGAGTGGGCATGACGAGCGAGGGCCAGCGTGAGCGGTGCGAGGGTGCGCGCCGGCGAGGACCGCGCGCCGATTGTCCGCATGATGTTCGGTGGCTCAACGCCACTTGACCAGTCGGGGCAGATTTTTTTCGATTTTCTTGGTCCCAGCGCTTATCTGCCCCTCGCGGAGCGTCGATCGACACGCACGCGGTTATCGCACTGGGCGAACACCGCGGATCGATACGCGACGGCGCACGGGCACGGACGCCCACGCGAGGCCAGGGTCGGCCCCGCGCCGCTCGCACCAGACCCCCGAGGATTCTCCCGATGGCGACCACGAAGAACCGACGCTCCTCCGCCCGCACGACGCGCCGCTCCAAGGCCCGTCGCTCGTCCGCGAAGCGCTCCACCGCCCGCCGCACCGCGGCGCGCACCTGGAAGAAGCGCTCGGCGACCAAGTCCGCGCGCCGCACGGCCCGCAAGAGCTGGGCGAGCAAGACCTCGTCGCGCAAGTCCGCCCGCAAGGCCACCGCCAAGTCCTGGTCCAAGAAGAGCAGCACGCGCAAGCCCGCGTCGCGCAAGGCCTCCCGCAAGACCCCCGCCAAGAAGTTCAACACGAACTACTTCTGGTCGTTCTCGACCAAGAGCTTCGCCCGCCGCAAGGCCGCGTAAGCCGCACGAACAACGCATCTCCTTGCCGACCCTCGGCCTTCCTACGGCCGGGGGTCGTTGTTCGTTGGGCGCGAGGCGATCTCGCGGGCGCGGCACGCGCCCGTGCGCACGCCGTGCGTGCCCGTCACCTCCGCCCACGCCGCGCCGTCGAGCCACGTGCACCACCACGTGGAGCCCGCGAGCGCGTCGCGCACGCCATCCCACCGCGGGTCGTCCGCGCGCTGCGCCCCGGTCGATTGCAGCAGCACGCGCGGCGAGACCTCGAGCGCCCAGCGCATCGCGGCGTCCTTCGCGCTGCCGTGGTGGGGGACCTCCATCACGTCGGCGTGCAGCGGCGCTCCCTCCTGGCGCACGCGATCGATCGCCGGCGCCTGCACATCGCCGCACAGCAGGAGCATCGCGCGGACCCGCGAGAAATCGAACGAGTGCGACGCGAGCTCTCCCGCGTCATCGAATCGCGCGACGAGGCAGTGGTCGTTGTCCGCGGGCCACTCCGCCTCCGTCATGCCGCGCGGCGGGGAGAGGAACGTCACCTCGCACTCGCCCAGGCTCAGGCGCTCGCCCGCTTCGATCGCGCGAACCCGCACGCCCCGGCGCGACAGGTCCGCCAGCAGGAACGCCTCGCCCCCGTGCGCGTGCGCCGCGGCACGCGACAGAAAGAGCGGGCACACCAGCACCTCGCGGATGCCCAGCGGCCCGACAAGCCCGGGCAGCGCGTTGTAATGGTCCAAGTTCGGATGCGTGATGACCGCGGTCCGCACGCGCCACGCGCCCACCTCCCGCAGCGCGCGCGGCAGCGCGTACCGCCCCAGCCCTGGCCCGTTCTCCAGCGACCCCGCGTCCCACAGCAGCGCCTCGCCCCCGGAGCGCACGAGGTGGCACGTGCCATCGCCCACCGCGAGCGTGTCCACGCGCAGCGTGACGTCCCGCGCCAAACGCCCACCCAGCACGACCTCCGCGCCCGTCCAGAGAGCCAGCGCCGCGAGCACGGCCCACGGCGCGGCGCGCTTGCGTCGCCACCAGCCCCACGTCCACGCGAGCCACAGCAGCCCCAGCGTGCACGTGATGCACCACGCCAGCGACAGGCGCGGCGCGGTCGTCCACGCGCCGGGCATCGCGTCGCACCAGCGCACGAACGCCGCGACGATCTCGGCGAGCCGCTCGAGCCCGCGGGCGATCGCATCGCCGATCGCCGGCACGCCGCCCAGCAGCGCGCCCACGAGCACGCCCGCGTACGAGAGCACCAGCAGCGCCGACACGAGCGGCACCGCGACCACGCCGATCAGCGGCGCCAAGGGGCTCACCATCCCCGTGTGGAACGCGACGACGGGCATGGAGACCATCGCGCACAGAACATTGGTGCTGATGAGCGCCCGCGCGCTCTCAAGCCCCATGTTCGCCCACGCGGGGCGCGCCAGCTCCGCCCCGCTCACCACGCCCGCGAGCGGCTCGCCCCACAGGCGATGGTGGAAGCGCTCGCCAAAGCGGATGAGCACCGCCACGAGCCCGAACGAGAGCTGGAATCCCATGGACCACGCGTCGAGCGGGCGATGCAGCAGCAGCGCGATCGCCACCCAGCACAGGATCGCGAGCCGGTCGTAGCGTCGCCCGCACGCCTCGCCCAGCAGCAGCGCCAGCACCATCATCGCCGAGCGCCACACGGGCGCGTCGAAGGGCAGGATCGCCAGGTACGCCGCGATCAGCCCCGCGATCAGCGCGGACTCCCAGGTGCCCAGGTCGCCCCACAGGCGGATCGCGAGCATCGCGGCGAACACGAGCACGACCAGGTGGAACCCCGAGATCGAGAGCACGTGCGCCAGCCCTGTGTGGGCGAAGGCGTCGCGGAGCGCCTCCAGATCGCGCGAGCCCGGGTCATCGCCCAGCACCAGCGCCCGCAAGAGCGCCCGCGCCTCGACGGACGACCCCTCGCCGCCCGGTCCGCTTCCCAGCAGCAGGCGCTGGGCCCGCTCGCCCCACGCCGCGCGCACCGCGATCCACCAGCCACGGGCGCGCGCGATCGTGGACTCATGCTCCAGGCGCTCGAGCGTCGTCGCACGCCCCGCGCGCAGCGTGCCCACGCGTCCCTCCTGCGCCGCCAGCGCACGCCGATCGCGCTCGCCCGGGTTGCTCGGCCCAGCGACGCCCCGGTACACGCCCGGCAGGCGCACGCGCTCGCCCGCGCCCGCGCTGGGTGGCGGGCCCTCGCCCCGCACGCGCAGCACTCCGCCCGCCGGCGTCACGCCTGCCTCGCCCACGATCGAGTCCACGCGCAGCGTCGCGCTCCAGCCCGCTTGCGCGCGCGGGAGCAACGGCGAAGGAGCCGGCTCATCGGCGCGCGGCACGTCCAGCAGCGTGCCACGCACATCGATCAGCGTGGGCTCGGAGCGCGCCGCGAGCGCGGGCCACGGCCCACCGACAGGGGCCGCGCGCACGCCGAGCCACCCCGCGCCCAGGCACACCGTCGCCAGCAGCAGCGCGACGCGCGCCCCGATCCCCCGGACCACGCCCGCGATCGCGCAGCACCCGGCCCCAAGCGCGAGCCACGCTCCCGGGGGCAGCGGCGTCGCCTCCCGCGCGATGATGAACCCCGCGACCAGCGCCGCCAATCCCCAAGCCACGCGCGGCAGCGGGGGCGGCGAGAGTCGGCCCATGGGGGCGTCACGGTCCATGGGGCGTCAGCGTCGCGGTCGTGCGAGCCCGCGTCAACCGCCAGAGCGGACCCGAATTCAAAACAAGACATAGAAATCCGCAATACGGGTTCTCGGGCGGGCTGGGCCGCCTCGATGCCAATCCGGGCAGGCTGCGACAGCGAAGACGGGGTGCGGGCCTGCGTGTGGGTGTCGTCGAACGCCTTTGCAGCCCCAGAACGCCGTCCCGGGTGCACTATGTCCGGGTCAGGATCGTTGAATGTGGACGAAGGAGTTTGCCCCACGCATCACTTTCATGGTTGACCCGTACCGTGTGATGCCGAGAGAATGGCGCGTTCGCCGGTCCGTGCCGCCGGCCCATGCTCGCGGGCGTTCGCCCGTGCAGCCCGAAGAGGAGACCCGATGACCATCCGCCCATCCCTGCTCATGCTCTGCGCCGCCGCGGGGCTGGCGATCTCCGTCGCGCACGCCGGCTCGCAGAACGCGCCCAGCGTGTCGTCGAGCGCGCACGCGATCACGGCCAACGGCGTCACGATCTACAGCACGCAGGGCACGGTGCGGAACACGCGCGTCCACTCCTTCGCGGGGTCGCCCACGCTGCTCATCACGTGGGACGAGTCGGGCCCGTCGGGCGATCGCGCGATGATGGCCCTCTCGCCCAAGGGCACGCTCCCCATGGCGCAGATCAGGCAGGTGGGCACGGGCCTCCGCCTCTCGTACGCCTCGTTCGATCCGACCGGCGCCGAGCCCGCGATTCCCGCCTCCCTGCGCGCCGGCGCCGGCAACCAGCTCTACATCGTGCAGATGCGCGCCACCCCGCTCGACGAGATGCGCCGCGAGATCGTGGCCCAGGGCGGCACGATCGAGCGTGCGCTCCCCGACGCGGCCCACGTCGTGCGCATGAGCGCCGACGCCGCGGCCCGGGTCGGCGCGCTCTCCTACGTCCGCGCCGTCACGCCGTACCACCCCGCGTACCGCCTCGACGCGCAGTCCCGGGCCGATGCGCTCTCGGGCGATTCCACGCCACGCCGGTACTCGATCGAGTCCATGCGTCGCGGGCCGGTGCAGCAGCAGGCGCTCGCCGACGCCGTGGGCGCGCTGGGCGGCACGGTCCACGTCCTCACCAACGACCAGTACCGCATGGAGGCGTCGCTCACGCCCGCGCAGCTGCTCGCGCTCGTCCAGCGCAACGAGGTGAACTTCGTCGATCCGTGGGGCGGGCCCGCCGACGTGGACATGAACCTCGTCCGCCAGCTCCAGGGCGCGATCCCCACGCTCTCGAACCTCAGCGTGACCGGGCAGGGCGTCCGGGGCGAGCTCATCGACACCGAGCTCCGCACCACCCACCAGGCGTTCCAGGCCAACCCGCCCCTCATCCACGGCGGGTCCACGGGCTCGGGCGTGCTCCACGGCACGGGCACGTTCGGCATCATCTTCACCAAGTGGCCCGCGAACACCTTCTACAACGGCATGGTCACCGACGCCGAGAAGGGAATCTTCTGCGCCGCGGAGATCGCCACGCAGTTCGGCGGCGGCACCTCCCGCCTCCAGCTCAACACGGAGGCGACCGACCCCAACGGCTCGTTCCGCTCCTGCTTCCAGTCCAGCTCCGTCGGCAGCGCCCAGGTGATGTCGTACACCACGATCTCCGCCGAGGTCGACGACTACCTGCAGCAGGTCGATTACCTCAGCTTCCAGTCCCAGTCCAACACCGGAACCCTCAACTCGCGCCCGCAGGCCTGGGCCAAGAACATCGTCTCCGTGGGCGGCGTGTCCTGGTTCAACACGCTCTCGCGCACCGACGACGCGTACACCAGCGCCAGCTACGGGCCCGCCGCCGACGGGCGGCAGAAGCCCGACCTCACCAACTGCTACGACAACGTGCCCACGACGTGGGGCACCAGCAACTCGGCGGTGGTCAGCAACTTCAACGGCACCTCGGCCGCGACGCCCATCACCGCCGGCGCGGGCGGGCTCGTGCAGCAGCTCTGGCACCAGGGCGTGTTCCCGGGCTTCGGCGGCGGGCCCTCCGTCTTCGACGACCGCCCCTACTCGCTCACCGTCAAGGCGCTGATGATCAACACCGCCTTCCGCTACTCGCTCGCCTCGACCAACCTCACCCGCGACAAGCAGGGCTGGGGCATGCCCGATCTCACCGCGCTGTACAACTCCGCGTCGGCGATCTACATCGTCAACGGCGACCAGCCCGTGCAGAACGCCCAGACCCGCTCGTACCGCATCGCCGTCAACCCCGGCGCGCCCTGGCTCCGCGCCACCATGGCCTACACCGACCCGATGGGCAACCCCGCCGCCAGCGCCGCGGGCATCAACGACGTCCGCCTCCGCGTCACCGCCCCGGACTCCACGATCTACTGGGGCAACTACGGGCTGGATGTCTCGAATGTCTCAGACTCGGGCGTCATGCCCAGCATCGTGGACACCGTGCAGAACGTCTTCGTCTCCGCGCCCGCCTCGGGCGTGTGGACCGTGGACGTCATCGGCAACTCCGTCGTCCAGGACGCGTACGCGCCCACGCCCGAGACCGACGCACGCTTCGCGCTCGTCGTCACGGGCGGCACCCTCGCCCCGCCACTGCCCTGCTACGCCAACTGCGACGCCAGCACCGCCACGCCCGTGCTCACCGCCGCGGACTTCTCCTGCTTCCTGCAGAAGTTCCGCGCGGGCGACCCCGGCGCCAACTGCGACGGCAGCACCGACGCGCCGCTGCTCACCGCTGCGGACTTCTCGTGCTTCCTCAGCGCCTTCCGCGCGGGCTGCCCGTAAGCACGCTCACCCGCGCATCGCCTCCCACGCGCCGCGGTACACCCGCGCCATCGCGTCCAGCGACGCGGGGATCACCTTCACCTGGCCCACCGTCTCCATGAAGTTCACGTCCCCGCCCCAGCGCGGGACCAGGTGCACATGCAGGTGCTGGGGCACGCCCGCGCCCGCGGCACGCCCCTGGTTCACGCCGATGTTGATCCCCTGCGGGTGCAGCGCCCGCTGCATCAGGTCCACCGCCAGGTCCACCAGCCTCCACAGGCTCGCCCGCTGCTCGGGCGAGTAGTCGAGCAGCGTCGGACGCGCCTCGCCCAGCGCCACGAGAAGATGCCCCCCGGCGTAGGGGTACTTGTTCAGCAGGATCAGCCCCTCGATCGTCCGCACCACGACGTGGTTCTCCGCGTCCGAGTGCGGCGTGAGCCAGTAGTCCATCAGGAACGAGCCCGTTCCCGGGCCGCCGCCCTTGCGCTCCTTCGCGTCCATGTCGTGCAGGTAGTCGAGCCTCCACGGGGCCTGGATCGCTCGCGGCCCAAGCTCGCGCGGCGGGCCCTCCCCCCGCGCGGGGATTCGGGTTGTGCGGGATGATCCGCCCGCGCCGCCGGGCGCGGTCGTGTCGGCGGGATCGTCTGGGCGGCGCGGCGGGGTCGAGGTCATGCGCAAGTCTATCGGACCGCCTCCACGCGCCCGCGCCCCACGCCGATGAACGCGCCATGGAGCAATCCGCTCCGCACGGGGGACACGCCATGAGCCAGCCCGAGCAGCGCACACCCACGCCCTACCTCGTGGGCGACATCATGACCCGCCACGTCATCTCGGTGACGATGGACCACACGCTGGCGCAGGTGCGCGACCTCTTCAACGCGTACCGCTTCCACCACCTGATCGTCACCGACGCGGGCAAGGTCGTGGGCGTGATCTCCGATCGCGACCTGCTCAAGAACCTCTCCCCCTTCGTGGACGGGCCCAACGAGCGCGCCCAGGACCGCTGGAGCCTCAACAAGAAGGTCCACCAGATCATGACCCGCCGCCTCGTGTCCTGCTCGCCCGACACGACGCTCGCCCGGGCCGGGGCCCTCATGCTCGATCACCGCGTGCACTGCATGCCCGTGCTCGACGAGCACTCGAAGATCACCGGGATCCTGTCGATGCGGGACCTCCTGGGGTGGGCCCTGGTGCAGTGCGCCGGCGGCGCCGACACCTGCCCGGTGAGCAAGGCCGCGTGAGGGCGCGTCCCACGGACCGCCCGATCCTATATTGAGGGTCTATGCGCTACGCGATGATCATGGCCGGGGGAGCCGGCACCCGCCTGTGGCCCATGAGCCGCAGGGACAAGCCCAAGCAGCTCCTCCCGTTCATCGAGAGCAAGGGCGATGAGCACGCGCGCTCCCTGCTCGAGATCGCCGCGCTGCGCCTCGAGGGGCTCATCCCCCCCGAGCAGCGGTTCATCTGCACGGCCGAGGGCTACCGCGCCCACATCCGCCAGTCCCTGCCCGCCTTCGACGATGCGCACATCCTGGGCGAGCCCATGGGGCGCGACACCGTGAACGCGGTGGGCCTCGCCGCTGCCGTCTTCCAGAAGCTCGATCCCGAGGCGGTCTTCTGCGTCCTCACCGCCGACCACATCATCGAGCCCCGCGAGTCGTTCCAGAAGCTCATGGACCTGGGCTTCCGCCTCGTCGAGGCCGACCCCTCGCGACTGGTCACCTTCTCCATCAAGCCCACCTACCCCGCGACCGGGTTCGGGTACGTCGAGCGCGGCATGCCCATCGGCGGCGTCGATGGCTCGGCCAACCTCGCCTTCCGCGTGCAGCGCTTCATCGAGAAGCCCGACCTGCCCCGCGCCAAGGCCTACGTCGAGAGCGGGTTCTTCGGGTGGAACTCGGGCATGTTCGTGTGGAAGGCCGCGACCGTCATGGAGGCCCTCCGCCAGTACAAGCCCGAGAGCCACGCCGGGCTCAAGCGCATCGCCGACGCCTGGGGCACGGACCGCCAGGCCGCCGTGCTCGCCGAGGAGTATCCCAAGCTCCCCAAGATCTCCGTCGATTACGCCCTCATGGAGCCCGCGAGCAAGGACCCCGCGCGCCGATTCCAGGTCTGCACCGTCCTCATGGACCTCAAGTGGCTCGACGTCGGCTCCTGGCCCTCCTTCGGGCAGACCGTCGAGCCCGACGCCCAGCAGAACCGCCTGGCCCTGGGTCGCGCCGATGGGTGCACCGCCGGCTCGGCCGTCCTCGTCAACAGCTCGGGCAACCTCGTCGTCAATAGCACCAGCGGGCACACCGTCGCCCTGCTGGGGTGCAAGGACCTGATCGTGGTCCACACGCCCGAGGCGACGCTTGTCATGCCGCGCGATCAGGCCGAGCAGCTCAAGGAGCTGCACGCCCGCGTGGATGAGAAGCTGAAGTAGCGGGGGATGCCGATCTTGCTTTGCGCTGGGAGCAGCGCGAGATCGTCGCGTGCGCAGCGGGGTCACGAGTCCCGACGCCGAGGATGAGCGAGGCTCGGGGAGCGAATCCTCGGGTCGAGCGTCTTCAACCTGAAAAGCACCACCAGCACGCGCCCGCGCTCGGGTTCGGCTCGGGTCCGCGCCCCATCCTCGCCGCGCACGCGTTGCGCAAAGCCCTCGCGCGCCGCCCTCGCGCGCTCGTTCTCCACGATTTCTCAACGATCCTCGCGGCCCTTCGCGCTTTGGCGCGGCAGGATGCGCCCCTCGCCGGTATAGTCCGCACCGATGTCGTCGATCCCGCCGACCAACCCCTTCCACATCTCCCGCGCCTACCAGAGCGCGCCGCTGGCTCGCGCCGCGAGCGCTGGACGCGTGAACGGCGGCGCCGCCGCTCGACCCGGCACGAGCCACGTCAGCCCCAGCGCGCCGGGCGGATCGGTCACCCCGCAGATGAACGTGAACACCCGTCGCCTCGTCGCGGGCTCCGTCCCGGGCAAGGTGGATTTCACCGCGAACGGCACGGCGATCGCGAGCACGACCGCCATCCCGCTCTACCGCCACCCGGCCGACAAGAACGCCGCGGCCACGGGCGTCAGCGCCGGTCGCATAGTCGACATCAACGCCTGACCCGCGTCACTCCTTGAGCAGCCCGTCGCGCTTGGCGATCCGCTTGGCGATGCGGATGCCCGACTGCAGCGCGCCCTCCATGTACCCCACGAACTTGTAGCAGGTGTGCTCGCCCGCCAGGTGCAGCTTCCCGCCCATGTGCGCCTGGGCCAGCAGCGGGCCCACCGTTGTCACCTGCCCCGGTGCGGGGAACGAGTACGACGCGCGGGCCCACTGGTCGTTGGGCCAGTCCATGTACCGCGTGCCCACAAGGTTCGCCTTGTACCCCGGGTAGAACTGCTCGAGCTGCTCCGCCAGCGCCGACTCGCGCTCCTCCTTGGATTTCTGGAGCGCCCGCACCGCGGGCGGCCCGCCCGCGAACCCGACGAGGCACGCGCCCGCGTTGCTCTCGTCCACGGGCCCCTGCGCGTCGGTGCCATCCCACGTCTGGTTGATGAGCCCGTCCGAGAGCGCGTACTGGCTCAGCTTCGGGTCGTGCTTCTCCCAGAAGCGGTCCTTCACGTGCGACAGGTACTTCGTGTTCGTGCCCATCTGCGGCTGCATCGCCGCGGGCAGCCCGGGCTCGATCCCGATCCGACCCCACACGCTCGCCGGCACCGCGAGCACGACGTCGGAGCACTCGATGGTCCGCTGATCGGCGCACTCCACCTGCGCGTTGCCGTGCTTGATCGAGATCGATCGCGCCGCGAGCCCCATCACCACCTTCCCGTCGCCCAGGCTCTCGGCGAGCTTCCGCGCGAGCTGGTCGTTGCCGCCCTTGCAGCGGAAGACCTCCGACTCCTTCCAGAACTTCTCCACGCCGCCGCCCTTGATCGCGGTGAGCTGCCCCAGCAGCGACGACGCCGAGACGTCGATCCCGTTGTCGCTGGTCATGTTGATCCACATGGCCCGCTTGACGAGGTCCGGCACGTCCAGCGCATCGATGAAGCTCTTGGTGGTGCGCGCGTCGAGCTCCTTGGCGTTCTCCGCGGTCCAGGGCTCGTCCTCGGGGATCTTCGCGGCCAGCTCGTTGAGCTTGGAGAGCCCCTCCTCCATGTCGTCCCAGAGCTTCTTGCCGTCCTCGTAGGACAGCAGCTTGCCATCGATGACCACGGGCGAGGACGTGCCCTCGGCGTCCTCCGAGACGTCGAGGAACTCGAGCCCGAACTTCTCCTTGTACCGCACCCACGCGGGGTGGTTGGAGCCGATCAGCTCCGCGCCGCCCTCGACGTTGCGACCCTTGATCCACTCGTTGGGCCCGCCGGGGCTGAACGAGAACACCCGCCCGCCCGGGCGCTTGCGGGCCTCGACGACCGTCACGTCGTACCCGACGCTCTTGAGCTCGTGCGCGCACGCCAGCCCGGCGAGCCCCGCGCCGATCACCACGACCCGGCGCGCCGGCTCCCGCGACGAGCGAGCGAACGCCCGCCCCGCCGAGTCCGAGAGCAGAAGACCCGCCGACGCCGCGAGCGTCGTCTTGAGGAACCGACGCCGGTCCTCCACGCTCACGCGCGGGCCGTACCGGGATGCGAGGATCGAGATCAGCGATCGGGACATGGGCGCCTCCGTTTGTGAAATGCGGCCGATCCGTTCCCAGATCGGCCGCGAGTATTCCGGCCCAGCATATCCGCGAGCGAGCCGCTCACTCGTCGTTGGTCGGACCCACCGCCACGAGCCACAGCTTGAAGAAGTTGATCACCTGCTGCTTGCTCAGCTTGTTCGCGTTGAGCGCGTACGTGATCTTGGAGTTCGTCACCGTGTCCCCGCTCATGCTGTCCACGTAGGTGATCCGCCCGGTGAGGCACGGGATCGTGTCATCGACCGCGAAGAACGCCTCCTCGTCGGACATCTTCTCGAACGCCGACGCCTCGTTGCCGCCCTTCTTGAACTTGCCCTCGTTGAAGCGCAGGTTGAACTCGTAGTACCCCTTGCCGTTGGCCTTGCGGTCCGGGTCCTCGACCCACTTGATCGAGCCCGTCACCAGGTCCTCGACGTCCTTGCCGTCCACGTTGTACGTGAAGCGGATGCCGTCCGTGAACCAGTTGCCCGTCTCGTAGTCGTAGTCGAGGCGCCCGTTCACGTTCGTGCGCGGGTAGTTCTCCGTGGGGCCCTTGGCCAGGACCAGGTTCTCGAAGCGCATCGGGTCGGACTTCTTGACGGTGATCTGCACCGTCTTGGTGCCGATGAGGCGCTTGTAGTGGTACTCGGCGAGCCCCTCCTTCTTCTCGGCCTTACCGATCAGGCGACCGCCGAAGAAGTCCTCGAACGCCGACGCCTTGCCGATCGCGTCCACCTTGATGCGCAGGGGCGATTCCTTGCTCCGCCCGCCCGCCAGGTCGTACGCGCCGCTGCCCGTGTCGATGGGCACCGTGCCGACCCACTTGCCGATCGTCTTCTTCTGCTTGAGGTCCTTGGGGTTGAAGATCGACAGGTCGCTGCTGTAGGTGATCAGCGCGTCCTGCTTGCGAGAGCCGAGCACCTTCGAGTACAGGTTCGGCTGGCGCGTGATCGTCCCGGCGAACTCGGTCGTGTCCGCCACGTTGATCTGGAACTTGTACGTGTCCTTCGCGCCCAAAGCCGCCGACCCGGGCTTGAGGTCGCCGCTCGTGTCCTTGTTCGTGCGCGTGCCAAAGTCGATGTCCATCGTGCCCCCGATCACCTTCTCCTTGGTGAGCAGGCTGTCCTCGGCGGGCGCCGCCGCCGCCGCGGGCGCGGGCTTGCCCTTGTCCTGCGCCAGCGCCGCCGGCGTCAGCGCCAGCCCCGCCGCGAGCGTGAGCATCCCCAGCCCGCGCGTGAAACGATCGATCGTCATGGTGTGTCCCTCCACTGGGTGTGTGTGTTGCTTCCCTACGCGATAAGAATACCGCGCCGAGGGGTGTCTTTGGCAAACCCGCGGTTGGGGTTTCGGCTGGGGCGGCCCCGAGTCGCATCCTTCGCCTTCCCGACCGCGAACCCCCTTCGCCCATGCCCAGACGACTCGATCACCTCGAACAGATCGACCCCCGCACCCGGGCGCAGTGGCGTGCCTGGCTCGCACGCAACCACACCCGCCGCGACAGCGTCTGGCTGGTCTATTACAAGAAGCACACGGGCAAGGGCGGCATCGTCTACGACGAGGCGGTGGAGGAGGCGCTCTGCTTCGGATGGATCGACAGCGTGCCGCGCTCGCTCGACGAGGAGCGCTGGCAGCAGCTCTTCTCGCCCCGCAAGCCGCGCAGCCCGTGGTCGGCCCTCAACAAAAAGCGCATCGCCCGCCTCACCCGCGCGGGACTGATGAAACCGCCCGGGCTTGCCAAGATCACTGCTGCCAAGAAGGACGGCTCATGGTCCGCGCTCGACGCGATCGAGCGACTCAGCGTCCCGCGCGACCTATCGACCGCGCTCCGCTCCGCCAAGGGCGCCCGCGCGAGCTGGGACGCCTTCAGCCCCTCCTCGCGCAAGGCGATCCTGTGGTGGATCGCCAGCGCCAAGACCGACGCGACCCGCGCCAAGCGCGTCAAAGAAACCGTTCGCCTCGCGGCGAAAAAACTGCGCGCCAATCACCCCGAGAGCAAGGGGCGGTGAGATGGGATAGTCACGGATTGTGACCACCCCGCTTCAACCGCCCATCGCCAACCGGCAGAACAACTCCACGCCCAGCGGGATCGCCTCGTCGTTGAAATCAAACTTCGGCTGGTGCAGGCTCGGGTACGCGCCCGCGTCGGCCCCGCTCGCGTTCACCCCGTGCGGACGCAGACCCAGGAAGAAGAACACCGCCGGCACGTGCTTGCCGTAGAAACTGAAATCCTCGCCGCCCATCGTCGGGTCGGGCAAGCGCACGATCGCCGGCGAGGGCAGCGCCTCGCGCGCCACCTCGAAGAACTTCTCCGTCAGCTCCGCGTCGTTGGCCGTCACGGGGTACCCGTCGTGGTAGTCCAGGTCCACCTGGCACCCCATCGCCTCGCACGTGTGGTGCACGATCGCCGTGAAGCGGTCCCGCACGAGCTGCTTGGTCTTGTCGTTGAGCGTCCGCACCGTCCCGATCAGGCGGACCTCCTGCGGGATGATGTTGTTCGCCGTGCCGCCCTCGATCTTGCCCACCGTCACCACGCACGCATCGACCGGCGCCACGTTCCGCGACGCGATCGTCTGCAGCGCGTTGATCACCTGCGCCGCGGTCACGATCGGATCGCGCGAGAGGTGCGGGTACGCCCCGTGGCTCTGCGTCCCGCGGATCGTCAGCACGAAATCATCCACCGCCGCCATCAGCGGCCCCGGGCGCGTCGCCACCGTGCCCAGCGGCAATTGCGGCCACCCGTGCAGCCCGAAGATCCGCGCCACCTCGGGCCCGATCCCCGCGCCCTTGGACCCCTTGAGCACGCCCTCCTTGCACATGATCTTGCCGCCACCCTCGTTCTCCTCGGCGGGCTGGAAGACGAACGTGATCGGGTGCGGGCGATGGATCTTCGAGAGCACCCGGGCCGCGCCAAGCAGGATCGTCGTGTGCCCGTCGTGCCCGCACGCGTGCATGACCCCCGGCGTCGTGCTCGCGTAGGGCTTGCCCGTCTCCTCAACGATCGGCAGCGCGTCCATGTCCGCGCGAAGCGCGATGGCCGATTTCTTGGCGTCCTTTGGATCGCTCGCCGGCAGGTGCGCAACCACGCCCGTGCCCCCACCCAGCCCCGCCTTGAACGCGATGCCCAGCGCCGTGAGCTCCCGCTGCACCACCTCGCTCGTCCGCTTCTCCTGGAAGGACAGCTCCGGATGCTTGTGCAGGTCGTGCCGGATCGCGATGAGCGACCTGAGTTCCGCCTGGATGAGCCGGCGCACCTGCGCCGCATCGAAGCCCGACGCGCCCGCCGCTCGCTCCTCGCCGTTGTGCCGCGCCGTTTCGATCTCGATCGCGGACTTTCGGTGGGGCTGGGAAGGACGCGCGGCGGCGGGGGAGGTCGTGGGACGCTTGGACGCGCCCGCGCGCACGGACTGGGATGCTTGCGGCATGCCGAACTTTATGCGGGATTCCAGACGCCGAGGATGAGCGAGCCCCAGCGGGCAAATCCTCGGGTGGCACGCCTCTCGGGCCGCGCTCACCGCCCGATGACCTCGTCCCAAAGCTTGAGCGCCTCGGCGCTCGCGGCCTCGGCCTCGACCAATCGACGCGCGAGCGTCCGCAACGACGCGCCGCTCTCGCCATCTTCGCGTGGCACCTCGCTCAGCGATCCCCAGCCCGCGTTCTGTTCGTGCAGGAGTTGTTCGACTCTGTGAGAGATGAGCCAGTCAATCAGTCGCGCCGCGCTCTGGGGATTGGGGCCGGCTTTGACGCGCGCGACCGTGGTGGGAAGTTCGAGCCTTACGGCCGCAACGATCCCGTCGTATCGATCCCGGCTCTCATCAAGCGTGCGCCGCGGCGCCCACTCATACGTCGTGATCATCCGCAGATCCCAACCCTCGCGGATGCCCTCGGCGACATCGTCGCTATCGGTGAACCCAATGTCGATCTCGCCTTGTGCCAGCGCTCGAGTCACGCTGCTGTTCCCGTCATAGAGCCTGACCTTGCTCGAGCGCAAGCGCGTCAGCCAGTTCGTAAGGTCCTCGCGCGTCCACGTCGCGCCTATCCAAGCCAACTGGGTGCGCGTCGATCCGAACTGCGGACGAGCCATGCCGATCCGCCCAGCGATGCGAGCATTCATCAACTCGGCGTGCGCGTCGAACGAAAAGAGGTCCTTGAGCGATGCGGACGTCGCTGCAGCATCGGCAATCCGGGTGACGATCGCACGTCGCCGAAGTCCAACCATCCACCATAGCCCATCGGCGCTGCGCACATCATCGATCGCGCCGCCCGCTCGCCCGCCGCCTTGTGCCGAGTCGCGCTCCCAGCCCCCCGGCCGCTCCCGCGCCTTCCAATCAAGCTCAACCTTCTCCAGCACACCCTCGCGCGCCAGCCGGATCGTGCCCAGAGGCTCGCTCGACCACCACACATCCGCGCGCGGGCGCTCCTTCTCGCTCAGCAATCGCTCCACGAGCCCCGTCGTCTTGGTCGCCTCCGTGTCGCCAACGACGAGCACCTCGATGCCGGTGTCCTTGGTAAACTCGCCGAGGATCGGGCGAAGGATCGGGTCGTCGATGCTGGAGTAGAGGACGACCTGCGGTTTGGGAGGCTGGGCGTTGGAGCCCGAGCATGCGGGCAGGCGCACGACAATCATGGCGAAAGCAATCGCTATCCACAGCGATCGTGCGCGAGCAACAAGTGCCTGGATCGCCATCATTATTCACTGATGCTATGGCAACGCGACGGACGCCATGTATGTTATTGGTTCGAGGACGGAGGTCGCCGTTGAACTACAGATGCGTAGCGCTCGCGTGCGTCGGTGCGGTGACGATTGCTTCGACAGCAACGCCGCAATCGATCTCTTTCCTCGCGGGCGATCGTGCGAACCAAGTCAACTCATCCGAGGCCACGGCGGTCAGCAGCGACGGACGTGTCTCTGTGGGTGTGGGGGTGATGCAATCGACGGCTACGACGCTCTACGATCCGATTCGCTGGACGACCACGGGCACGCCGTCGCTCTTGTGGGCCCCAGGAGGTCAGGGCGCCGCGAGCGCCGTGAACAGTGACGGAACCGTGATCGTCGGAACAGACGGTCCGGGTGGGTACGGCGTGGCACGAGCCGTGCGATGGACGCCCGCAGGCATCCAACGTCTTGGCTTCCTGACCGGAACGAATGAGTCGGGGGCAACGGGGGTCAGCGCAGACGGAAACACGATTGTGGGAGTCTGCTCCGGCCTCTATACCACCGACATCCACGTGGCGTTCAGCTGGACGGCGACCGGCGGCATGCGCAGGCTCGAGACTCCAACGGGCGCCACAAACACCGTCGTGCGTGGCATCAGCGCGGACGCGCGGGTCGGAGTCGGATGGTATCAATCCTCAAGGGCGCGCTATGACGCGGCCCGATGGGACCTCGCGAGCGGCAATTGGTCGCCACTCCCGCCGACGACGGGTTGGTCGTTCGCCATCGCGAGCAACGCCGACGGGACCGTCATCGTCGGACAGGCATCCTACGGGACCCAGAGCGAGCTGTTCGCATCCACATGGGTCAATGGAGGAGCGGCCACCCCCATTGGCGACGTCACCCTGATGTCCAAGAGCCAGGCCAATGCGTGCAGCGCCGATGGCAGGACGATCGTCGGCACGTACACGCCTGTCGGGTCGCGGTTCGAGAGCGCCTTTGTGTGGACTCCAGATCTGGGCTTCACGGACCTCAACACACTCGCGCTTTCACTCGGGGTCGATCTGGGCGGCCTCGTGCTCGCGCGCGCAAACGGCATTTCAGCGGATGGACTCACGATTGTCGGCGCGGCCCGCACGGCGAACGGGCAGGGATCGCCGGGCTTCGTCCTCAACATTCCAGCGCCGCCCGTCGTGGCAACTCCGGCGCTCGCGGCGGCATTCTCCTGCCGACGTAAGCGGCGTACGCACCGCGTCGTCTAGCCGCTCCACACCCTACCGCATCACCGTATCCATCTGCTTCTTCTCGCCGGGGCTCACGCCCTCCACGGGGATCTCCTTGAGCATCCCCTCGATGATCGCGTCGCTCGTCACCTGGTCGGCCTCGGCGTTGTAGTTCGTCATGATCCGATGGCGCAGCACGGGCTTGGCCGCCGCGCGGACGTGCTCGGGCGTCACGTGGTAGCTGCCGCTGAGGATCGCCCGCGCCTTGGCCGCCAGGATCAGGTACTCGCTCGCGCGCGGGCCCGCGCCCCAGCCCACGTAGTCGCTCACCACCTGCGGTCGCTTGATCCCGCCGTCCATCGGCTCCTTGATCCGCGTCGCCCGCACCAGTCGCAGCGCGTAACGGATCACGTGGTCCGCCACCGGCGTCTGGCGCACCAGCTCCTGCACACGCAGGATGTCCGCGTGCCCGAGCACCGCGTCGATCTTCACGTCGCGCTTGGTCGTGCTCCGGCGCACGATCTCCAGCTCCTCGTCCACCGCGGGGTAGCTGATCTGGATCATGAACATGAACCGGTCCAGCTGCGCCTCGGGCAGCGGATACGTCCCCTCCTGCTCGATCGGGTTCTGCGTCGCGAGCACGAAGAACGGCTGGGGCAGCTCATGACGAACCCCGCCCACCGTCACCCGATGCTCCTGCATCGCCTCCAGCAACGCCGCCTGCGTCTTGGGCGGCGTGCGATTGATCTCGTCGGCGAGGATCACATTCGCGAACACCGGGCCCTTCACGAACCGCAGCTCGCGCGAGCCCGTCGTCTTGTCCTCCTCGATCACCTCCGTGCCCGTGATGTCGCTGGGCATCAGGTCCGGCGTGAACTGGATGCGGCTGAAGCCCAGCGACAGCGTCCGCGCGATCGTCGAGATCAGCAGCGTCTTGGCAAGCCCCGGCACGCCCACCACCAGCCCATGCCCGCGGCAGAAGATGCACGTAAGCATCTGCTCCACGACCTCGTCCTGCCCCACGATCACCTTGTGGATCTCGCCCCGCAGCGTGTCGTACGCCTGGCGCACCTGACGCACCGCGTCCTCGGGCGAGGTCGCGCTCACGGCCCCGCCGGAATGGGCGTGCGAGGCGGACGAACCAGAGGCGAGCGGATCGGGCATGTCATGCACTCCATCGCGACCCCCACACCCCGCTCCGTCGGGGTGCGTCGGTCTCGCGACGCAATGGTACCGGGGGTGCGCAACACCCGATGACCGTTCCTTCAGAGGCCCAAGCGGCAGCGCCGGGCGAACGACCCAACAACCCCGTGTGCACGCGTGCGTCGTCTTGCGGGCCCGCGACCCATCACGCCGCTCGTTCGACCGCGACGGAATCGAACCGCACCCAGCACAGCCGGGCTTCAAACGCGCCGTTGTGAATCGCATGCACGTGCATCATCTTGTTTGAAGGGGCGAGATCGCCGTATGACCTGTGGAAGGAAGCGCCGTCGACTTCGTTCTCCTCCCGCGCGTAGACGAGCACGAGCACCCGCTCCGTAACCCGCGCAGGCCCCTCCGTGCGGAGCTTGTCCACGCACTGCCAGAATTCGCCTTCGTTCTTCGATCCCGCGCCGCCTTTGAATCCATTGTCTTTGCCATCAATCGTGAGCCGCTTGCGTCGCATGTAGAACTTGAATTCGATGACGATCCGTTCGTCGCCTTCCCGCATCAGTAGATCGAACTTCTCCCATTCGGTCTGCAGACAGCAAGCAGGACGGAGCCGCTTCGCTTGCCTCATGAACATGGAGCGAAACGTGAACTCGTCGGTGTTGTCTCGTCCGACTTTCTCCGCGTACAAGGCGAGTCGATCGAGCGCGGCCTGCACGGCTTCGACGATCCACGGTGTCACGATCTGGTCCTTTCTGCTGAATGGGACAGGTCGATTGCCAGCCGTGGATATCGACAAATCCAGTACTGCTCTGGATGTGTGCTCACCACGCTCCCGATTGTGCAGAGTCACATCGGCGGCACAAATCTGCGCCGCCTCCCCTCACCCCGTGTAGTACAACCCCTGCCCGCCGCTCCTGCCCTCCTCCTTCACCCGCACGATCTCGCCCACGAATCCCGTGTAAGCCTCGTGCGCGGGGAAGGGCTCCCACGCCGCCACCGGCGTCTCGACCGACGAGTGGTGCACCATGTCGTCCTTGATCAACGGCCACACCACCATCCGCAGGAACTGCATGTCCTGCAGCTTCTCGGGCAGGTCCTCCCACGTGGACATCAGCTTGGGCAGCAGCGGGATCGACCCGTTCCGCAACCCCCACATCCCGCCCAGCATCGGCCAGAACTTGTGGTCGGGATGGTCCCGCATCACGTGCGCCGTCCTGCCCGAGGCCAGCCACGCATCGACCGCCGCCTTCTCGCGCACGTTCAATCGGCTGTCCGCGTCGCGGAAGATCGTGCACTCCCCGTCCGCCTCCCACGCCGTGCGAAACCGCCAGAACATCCCCGAGTGCCCGTTGGACGGCGGGTACGTCTTGAGCTCGTACCCGTCGCGCACGCGCGCCGTCAGGTTCGCCGCCGCCGCCTCGTCCGCGTGCACGACGACGGTCCACCCCGGATAGACCTTGGGCGCGACCGCGATGTTCTCGGCCATGCCCACGCTGTACAGCGGGTTGCCGCCGTAGAGCGAGAAGGAGATGTACCGCTTGAGGGGCATGCAGGGCGGAGTCTACGTTGCGTCGGCGCGCCGGATCAGTACGCGCGCTCCAGCGTCGCGCCGGGATAGAACAGCTCGAGCTGCTTCTTCCAGTCCATCCCCTTGTCCGCGAACGCCTTGGCGCAGTACTGGCACATGCCCACGCCGTGCCCGAACCCCCGCCCGCGGATCACCACCCGCGCCCCGTCCACGATGAACTCGACATCGCCCGAGCGCACCTTCGCCGAGCCCACGTCGGGCGTGCCCGGCACGCTCACGTTGCACGCCACGCGCACGCTCTCGGCGCTCAGGTCCCACGTCCGCCCCTTCTCGTCGGTCAGCCGGTACTGGCTCGGGCGTCCGTCCGCGTTCACCTTGTTCACGTCGATCCGATCGAGGATGCCGATGGACCTCACATCGTGCCCGTTCCGCTGACCCCACTGGCGGAACTGCGCCGAAAGCTGCAGCCGGTCCCGCGTCACCTCCCAGCGGAACCACTTGCTGCTCTGGCACGCGTAGTCGCGGGTCTTGGCCTGGATGGGCTTGGCGCGATTGAACTCGTACCCGGGCCTGGTGGAGAAGACGTCCGACGCCGACGCGTTCCGCCCGCCGCACGTGGAGCTGTAGTACGTCCGCACGATCTGCCCCTGCCACGTCAGCACCACGCCCCTTGTGGATTCCACCGCCCGCGACGCCGTGGGGTTGGTCGAGGCGCCGTTGTACGCCTGGTCCTTCGTGTCGCTCTCCACGTCGAAGTCGAGCCCGAGATCCATGGAGCGCTGCCGCTCGTGCAGCGCGTACGTCCGTGCGCACACCGCCTGCACCTGGTACGCCAGCAGCGGCCAGTCCGCGAACATCTCCGATGGCACCACGCCGATCAGGTACGTCTCCATCGGCACGTGCTCGATCGCGTCCAGCTTGTACGTCGCCTTGGCGCGCGGCGCGGGCTGCTTCTTCGGCTCGGCCTGCGCGAGCACCGACGCCGAGCCCGGCTCACCGCCCGAGCCGTCCGCCGCCGGCACGTCCGTCCGCGGCGCCTCCACGACCATCTCCGACGGACGCTCCACGCGCCCGGTTCGCGGCACGATCCGCACGCTCCCCGGGTAAGGCGTGTTGTCGATCCGCAAGCGCAGCGACGCGTCGGCCTCCACGGACTCGCCCGCGACCTGCACGCCCGCGGGCCCCGGGAAGTCGCGCGCCTGTCCCTTCGCATCGGTCACGCGCACGCCCGTGCTCGTCGCCTCAACCTTCAGCGGCGCGGGCATCACCACCCGCGGGCCCGTGGGCCCGCTCGCCCCAAGCGCCACCACGCCCAGACGCGTCGCGCCCGCGAGCGTCATCCCCGCGACGCCCGAGCGCACCCGCACCCGGATCTCGGGCTCGCGCGTCAGGCTCAGCTTGTGCTCGCGCGGCGCCAGAGGCACCGACGCCGCCGTCGTCCGCGACGGCGAGTTGCAGCTCACCACGCCCCAGCCCATCCCGATGGTGACCAGCGCCATCAGCAGGATGGTCCACGGATGCTGCGCCATCGCCCAGGCCGTGCGGCTCAGCGGTCCAGGCTCGCTCGCGCGCCCCGGCAGGGGGCGCGGGCGAAACTCCTCGGCACGGGGCAGCCAACGCCTGTGGCGCACGCGATCCCTCCATGACGCCAGCCGGGGCTTCCATTGCCCGCGGACATCCCGCCTCCGCCCGGAGCCGGGACCCGATTAGGATATCGACTTCGCCCGACCGCGCGTGGGAGCAATCGTGGGAACAGCACACCGAAGCGCCATCGCACGCTCGTCGCGAGCCGCCCTCACGCTGGTCGCGCTCTGCCTGGGGGCAGCGCTCGCCGGATGCGCCGATGGCAAGGCCCGCGAGCCCATCGTCGCCGCCACGCCCTACCGCGGGCCCTCCATCCGCACGGACACCGACGCCCGCCAGCACCGCGTGGTGCTCGAGGCGCCCTCGGGCGGGTGGCGGTTCACGCTCGACCAGGTCCGCAAGCGCTTCGGTTCGTTCGACGTCTACGTCACCGCCCGCGAGCCCGACCCAACCTTCAACCACACCCAGGCCATCGTCGTCCAGCAGGCCGGCACCGGCGTGGACCCCGCGGTCCCCATCCGCGTCATGGCGCGGGTCATTCCCTTCAACGCCAACGCCGATCGCGAGCCGTACTTCAAGGCGTGCGAGTCGCCCCCGCCCGCGCCCCAGGGCCCGGCCCGATGATCTCCGATCCCGCGCGAGACGTGCTCCAACTCACCCTCACGCCCGGCGTGGGGCCGATCCTCTGCCGACGCATCATCCAACGCTTCGGCAGCGCCGGCGCGGCGCTCGCCGCATCTCCCGCGCAACTGCAGGAGGTCCAAGGCATCGGCAAGCAACTCGGGCCCGCGATCGCGCGTGGCGTCCGCGAGGCCCAGGCCCTCGTCGCGGAGGAACTCGACCTCGCTCAGCGACTGGGCGTGCGCCTGCTCGCGCTGGGCGAGCCCGACTATCCCGAGCTGCTCGCCCAGATCCCCGACGCCCCGCCCATCCTCTATGTACGCGGCACGCTCGAGCCCCGCGCACGCGATCGGTACTCGGTCGGGATCGTCGGCTCGCGCGACGCCACGGCGTACGGCATCGAGCAGGGCGAGCGCTTCGCCGGCGGGCTGGCGCGCGCCGGGCTCACCATCGTCTCGGGCGGCGCTCGCGGCATCGACACCGCGGCCCATCGCGGCGCGCTGCGCGCCGGCGGGCGCACGACCGTGGTGCTTGGGTGCGGTTTGGGCGAGTGCTACCCGCCCGAAAACGCCGAACTCTTCGCGCGCATCGCCGAAGCCAAGGAAGGATCGGGCGGCGCGATCGTCAGCGAGCTCCCGCTCCGCACGCCCCCGACCGCCGACAACTTCCCCGCGCGCAACCGCCTGATCTCCGGGCTCAGCCTGGGCGTCATCGTCATCGAGGCAGGGCAGCGTTCGGGCTCACTCATCACCGCGCGACTCGCCGCCGAGGAGCACGGGCGCGAGGTGATGGCCGTGCCCGGCCGGGTGGACTCGCCCACGAGCAAGGGAACGCACGAGCTGCTCAAGTCGGGCGGCGCGGCGCTCGTCACCGAACCGGGCGATGTGCTGGAAGTGCTGCGCGGGCCCGCGCGCCACAGCTTCGAGGGCACCCACGCCGATCGCTACGCCGACCCGTCGCGCGCACCCCGCGACTCCGATGGACTCTTCGCGGGCTCGACCGCGAGCCAATCCGCCTCACCGCCGCGCACCTCGCCCAACCTCAGCGACGCCCAGCAGCGCGTGCTTGCGGCACTCGACAGCGCCCGAACGCTGGACGAAATCGTCGCCAAGACCGGGCTGGATCCGGCGAAACTCCGGGCGGAGATCACCGCGCTCGAGATGCTCCGCCAGGTCCGCCGCACGGGCACGAGGATCGAGCGTGCGAACGCCGCACGCTGAAACCACGATCTAAATCAATGTCTGATAAGTACTTAGGCGATCGGTGCGGGAATCTTTCGCCTTGCGCTTGCCGTGTGGACGATACTTGGCTAGCGTGTACCGAACGTTGGGTTTGGTCCTCTCACGGTGAGCGGACAACCTGGCGGTTTCGGAACACTGGTCGGTTCGGTTTGGAGATCAGTCGCCGGGGGACTCCGGCTTGGCGCACGGAGCGGAAGGCTCCGGCACGCGGGTGGTTCGACACGCCGCGTGCGCACACACCACACGGTCACTCACGGACGAGGTGATCCATGGCGAGCGTTGCGGCCTTGCTCAAGTTCGGTCCCGGCGGGGAGTTTGTCTCGGAGTACGTGCCCGAGGGGGGCGCCCTGCTCCGGGTCGAGGCCAGCGAGGACCCGGACGAACGGGGCCTGGTCGGGCTGGCGATCGGGGCGGTCCGCGAGCGGCTGGGACGCCTGCGGTCGATGGAGGCCGAACTCGCCGAACGGATCTTCGGGTGGCAGGGGCAGGTGGTGGGACAGTCGGCGCGTCTGGTGGAGGCGCTGAGGTCCCGGATCGAGGCTCGGTTGGACGGGGGCGAGGCTTGGGGGGGTCGGTTCAGGGCGCTGGGCTCGGCTTGGGCCGGCGAGCGCCGCGGGTCGGAAGGACAGACGCCACGGGGTTCGCGCCCCGTCGCGCGGGACACGTTCATACAGGAGAGCACGCATGAATCTCACTCCCAAGCAGCTCAAGATCCTGCAGCTGATCCGCGACTGGCGGGTCCGTCGCGGCTATTCGCCGACGATGCAGGAGCTGGCCGACGAGATCGGCGTCAGCAAGGTCACCGTGTTCGAGCACGTCGAGGCGCTCATCAAAAAGGGCGCGCTCGTCCGCGAGCCGAACAAGGCTCGCTCTTTGTCGATCGCTGAGGGCATCGCGGTGCCCGACGAGGCGCGCCCCACGCGCTTCCCGCTCGTGGGCAAGATCGCCGCGGGCTACCCGATCGAGAAGGTCGCCGACGAGGACGAGATCGACCTGGGCGAGGTGCTCAGCGCCTCGGGCCGCGAGGGCTCCACGTTCGCGCTAAAGGTCGAGGGAGACTCGATGCGCGACGAGGGCATCCTCGATGGGGATTACGTCCTGGTCGAGCGCACGGAAGTGGCCCACAACGGCGATCGCGTCGTGGCCCTCCTCCCCGATGGGCAGACCACGCTCAAGACTTTCTTCAAGGAGGACGACCACATCCGCCTCCAGCCGGCCAACCCCGCCTTCGAGCCCATCCGCGTCAAGTACTGCCAGGTGCAGGGCGTGGTCAAGGGCGTCGTGCGCCGGTACTGATCGCTCGCGCCGTCCGTCGGCACGCGCCGCGCACGCGGCGCCGTCGCAGCGGCGCGGCACAAGTCCCGGGCGCACCCCCGACCCGCCCCGGACTCCGGACCATGCCGATCTGAACTATTCGGACCTACCGGCGTATCTCCGGTGGGTCCTTTTTCTTTGGGAGGGTCGGGTGCGTGCCCGGTCCGGGGCGGTTTGCTCCGGGCGGGCGCGGCGATGGTCGATCCCTCTATCTGCGGGAGATCTGCATCCCCCCGCGACTCGGATGCCGATGGGGGAATGGCCCGAACGCCGGCGCACCGTGCGTCGTGGTACTGTCGCCGGGCGTCGAGAGGAGTCTTTGGTCGGCATGGGCGATATCGCGGCTTCCAACACGATCTCGCCCGGCGAAGGCCAGAGCTTGCCGCCGCCCGATGCACCCTCGGCGTGGACGCGCGCCCGCCGCCTCATGGGCATGGCGAGGGACTTTGGCAATCGCCCCGCGTGGCGGGCGTCAATGGTGAACCTCGGGTTCTACGGCACGTCGCAGATGCTGCGCTTCGCCGGCAACCTCGTCCTCGCGCGACTCCTGTTCCCGTCCGAGTTCGGGCTCATGGCCCTGGCCAACACGCTCCGCCAGGGCATCGAGATGCTCTCGGACATCGGCATCGGGCCCAGCATCGTCCAGAGCCCCCGCGGGGATGATCGCACCTTCATCAACACCGCCTGGACGCTGCAGGTCCTCCGCGGCGTGGTGATGTGGCTCGTCGCGCTCGCCATGACCTACCCGGTCCATGTGTTCTACGGCAAGGACCCGATGCTCCTGTACGTCTTCCCCATCGTTGCGCTGCAGGGCGCGATCGGGGGCTTCAACTCCGCGTCGCTCTACACCCTGCAGAGGCACCTCAGGCTCGGGCGGATCGCGGCGCTCAATCTCACCGCACAGATCTGCGGGCTCGTCACGATGGTCGTTGCCGCGTGGTACGTCCGCCAGCACCCGAACCTCGCGCCCTACGCCGTCTGGTCGCTCGTTGCCGGCGGGCTCGTGCAGCAGGTCGTGCAGACGTTGGGCAGCCACGCCCTGAACCGGGAGGCACGCCCCCGCTTCCAGTGGGACCCCACCGCGGTGCGATCCATCTTCCACTTCGCCAAGTGGATCTTCGTCAGCACGCTGCTCACGTACTTCGGCATGCAGCTCGACGCGCTCATGCTGGGCCGATTCCTCTCGCAGAGCGACCTGGGGCTGTTCTCCACCGCCAAGCAGTTCGCCACGGTCGTGCCAACCGCCGTCGCGACGCTGGGCGGGGCGGTGATGTTCCCCGTGCTCTCGCGGACCGTGCGCGAGGAGCCCCACCGCATCCGCGACAAGGTGGAGTGGGTGCGATTCCTCGTGCTCGTGCCCTCGGCCCTGGCCGTGTCGCTGCTGGTGATCTTCGGCAACGACCTCATCCACCTGCTCTACAGGCCCGAGTTCCACGGCGCTGGGTGGATGCTGCGCGTGCTCGCGGTGGGCGGGCTGGGCGTGATGATCGCGCCCTCCTACGGCGCGGCGATGATGGCCCTGGGGCGCAGCGACCAGGTCGTGTACCTCCTGCTGTCGCTGCTGTTCTTCATGGTCACCGGCTCGCTCGTCGGGTACTACTTCTTCGGGGGCTTGCAGGGATTCCTGGTCGGCCTGGCGCTGACCGAGTGGCTGAACTACCCGTTCGTCGCCCGGCGCGCCCGCCGCCACGGGGTCTGGACGCCCCGCGTCGATCTGGCGGTGCTGCTCATCACGCTGGGCGCGATCGGGCTGGCGTTCCTGCGCGGGTGATCGGGAGCGGGACGTGGTGGTGGGGGGGGGCGGAGAGGAGCGGGGATCGTGACGGACATCGCGGTGATCATGCCCATGCACAACGGGCGTGCGTTCATCACCTCGACGCTGCGCTCCATCCTGGACCAGCAGGGCGTCCGCGTCGAGGTGATCGTCAGCGACGACGCGAGCACCGACGGCTCGCCCGACATGGTCCGACATATGAACGACCCGCGCGTGCGCGTCGTGGCGAACCTGGGCAAGGGCGTGCCCGCGGGGCTGAACACGGCGCTGGCGCACGTCACGGCGCCGCTGGTGTGCCGGTGCGACCACGACGACCACTACACGCCCGGACGCCTGGCGCGACAGGTCCGGTTCCTGCGCGAGCATCCGGAGTTCGGCGCGGTCTGCGGCGCGTTCGAGACGATGACGCACGACGGCGCGGTGCTCGCGGACATGGACACGGGCGATGAGGGCGCGGAGATCACCCGCGAGCTGCGCGAGTCCGATCGCCTCCGCACGCACCTGAACACGTGGGCGATGCGGACGGAGATCGTCCGCGGGATGGGCGGGTTCCGCGACTTCGGGCTCTCCGGCGAGGACAACGACCTGCAGCTTCGGATGGGCGAGGCGACGCGCGTGTGGTACGACCCGGGCGTGGTGTACCGCTGGCGCCTGCACGCGTCGTCGATCACCCACACGCAGCCCACCGCCGAGCGCGTCTGGGCCGAACGCCTCGCGTGGGTGCTGCGCGAGCAGCGCCGGGCGCGCGGCGGGCGCGACGACCTGATGGACGGCGTGCGACCTCCGCCGCCGGCGGACCTGCGCCCGCAGCCGGTCCAGGGCGTGCGCGAGCAGGTCCGGGGCATCCTCACGGGCGCGGCGTGGCGGTCGCACGCGCGGGGCGAGCGGGCCCGGGCGCTGCGGTTGGCCGCGCGGGCCCTCGCGTGGGACCCCGCGCACCTCGCGTCGTGGAAGGCGCTGGCCCTGCTCACGATGCGCCGGGGCGGCCGACGCCCATCCGCGCCCGCGAGAACCAACCTCCAGACCGACTAGACTTCGCGCGGGCGGGGACACACCGGAGGCTCTCCATGCCAAGCACCGCCTACACGGAGCTCTGTCGTCTCTCCCGCGAGATCGGGACCATCGGCTCGATCGGCGCCCTGCTGAGCTGGGACCAGGAGACGTACATGCCCCCGGCCGGCGCCCACGCCCGCGCCGAGCAGCTCGCCTGGATCGCGGGCATGGCCCACGCCCGACGCACCAGCGACGAGCTGGGCGGGGCGATCCGGGCCTGCGAGCGCAACGGCGTGGTGGGGGACCCCGCCTCGCCCGAGGCCGCGTGCGTCCGCGAGATGCGCCGCAACTTCGATCGCGCCACCAAACTCCCGCGCGAGCTCGTCGAGGAATGGGCGCGGACCGCCTCGCTCGCCCAGGAAGCATGGAAGGACGCACGCAGCGCCAGCGACTTCGCGCGATTCGCGCCCTGGCTCGAGAAGATGATCGCCCTGGCGCGGCGCAAGGCCGAGTGCTACTCCGTCGGCGCTCCCCGGGGCGAGCTCTACGACGCGCTGCTCGACGAGTACGAGCCCGGCGCGACCGGCGCCGAGCTCGCGGCGATCTTCGCGCCGCTCCGCGCCCGCCTGAGCGCGCTCGTCGCGGACCTGGCCCGATCCAAGACGCCCCCCAGCACGAAGGTGCTCGGGCTGACCATCGATGAGCGAAAGCAGCACGAGTTCGGCGAGTTCGTGCTCCGCGCGATCGGCTTCGACATGAACGCCGGACGCCTGGACGTCGTCACGCACCCCTTCTGCGAGGGCATCGGGCCCGGCGACACGCGCCTCACCACGCGATACAAGGGCGATCGATTCATCGACGCGCTCTACGGCACGCTCCACGAGGCCGGGCACGGCATCTACGAGCAGGGGCTGCCCAAGACCGCCGAGCTCCACGGCACGCCGCTGGCGGACTCGATCTCGCTGGGCATCCACGAGAGCCAGAGCCGCATGTGGGAGAACTTCGTGGGCCGCTCGCGCGCGTTCTGGGAGTGGGCGCTGCCCCACGCGCAGCGCATGCTCGGGAGCGGGCTCGAGCGCGCGAGCGTGGACGAGATGTACCGCGCCGTGAACACGGGCACGCCCAGCTACATCCGCGTCGAGGCCGACGAGGCGACGTACAACCTGCACGTGATGCTGCGGTTCGAGCTCGAGCGGGCGATGATCTCCGGCTCGCTGAAGGCGAAGGACCTGCCCGGCGAGTGGAACAAGCGATTCAAGGAACTGCTGGGAATCGACGTGCCCGACGACCGGCGCGGGTGCCTGCAGGACGTGCACTGGAGCGCGGGGCTCATCGGCTACTTCCCCACGTACACGCTGGGGAACCTGTACGCGGCCCAGTTCTGGGAGACGATCCGCGGACAGATCACCGACCTGGACGCTCAGATCCGCCGCGGCGAGTTCGCCGCCCTCAAGTCATGGCTCAACGCGAACATCCATCGCCACGGGCGACGCTACCGCGCGGGGGACCTGTGCCGCATGCTCACAGGCCGCCCCCTCGATGCCGACGCGCTCATGCGCCACCTTGAGACGAAACTGCGCGGCGTGTACGGAGTGTGAGCAGGGTGCCACGCCCCAGGTCGCTCTGGACTGGGGCGTGCCGAACTACGAGTCAAGAAAAGGTGGTGAGGAGCGCTCGCCCGCGTGCCAACGAGCTGAGGACCAAGCCCAGTCGGTCGAGGTCGTTGAGAGACCGCGCCTGACCGGGTTCTCGTGGATGTAGAGGAGCTTCTCGTTGCGCTCCGTGTCCGTGAAAATGTTGCGGTCGTAACCGCCACCCTCCTGCCAGAAGTGATAGCGACCATCCGGGCCTCGAATCTTCCCGAGAACGGGGGCCTCGAGTTCCCTCCATCGGTGGATCACGCGCTGCGCGAACACTCCCTTGAGATGGCTCAAAAAGTGTCGGACCGTGCACGATGGCGGCGGCGCGAGCATGAGGTGAACGTGCTCGGGCATGATGACCCACGCTTTCAGGCGAAAGCCCAATTCCCGCCGCGAGAATTCGAGTCGTTCGGCGAACGCATCCTTGATGCGATCATTCTGAAAGAGCGGCAACCGTTGGTAGCAGGAAAACGTGAGGAACCGGAGCTGCTTGGGAACCTCGACACGTGCGAGCCTGCGATACTGGTACGTCTGGTCGCCCAGCCGGTACTGGACCATGGGAACCCTCGCGCGCACGCCCCGGCCCAAGGCGGCACGGGGCGTGGCACCCGCCGCCACGCTCTTCCGAGATCAACACTCGTACTTGCCCGTCTCGGCCCCGTCGCTCACGCAGAACTTGTACGTGTGCATCTTCGAGATCGGCGGCGAGTAGATGTGCAGCGTCACGAGGTCCTCATCGGGCGGTTGGAAGTTCGCCACCTGGTGGATGTCCTCGTCCGCCGCGGCGCACACGTACCCGGGGTTCATCGGGATGGTCGCGACAGGGCACACCATCCCCGCGGGCGTCATCTGGAACCGGATCTCCGTTCCCGTCCCGTGCACGACGCGGAACGCGCACGACACGCCCCGATGGTCGTGGATCGGCGTGCAGTGCCCGGACCGCCAGCACAGCGCCAGCAGCTCGTAGTGCGCCGATGAGGCGATCGTGTTCCGCTTGTACCCGCGCGCCCCAAAGCAGCAGGCCGTCTCGATGTCCGCGCGCGTGATGCTCAGCTCGTTGAGCAACTCCGTCAGCCGCGCAAGGTCCACACGCCCCGTGACCGTGTCCAGGTACGCGATCAGACGCGCGAGCTTGGGGAACTGCCGCGCCGGCGTACAGGAAGGATCGCTCGTGGCGCTGGGTGTCGTCGCGCGGCTCATGCGGTGCTCCCGTGTGCGGCGATGATACCGCGCGGCGTCGCAAACCCCAAGCCCAATCGCCCCACGCCACTTCTCGGGCCTCTACGCCGCCCAGATGCGTGCCAGCACCGGGTCGATCACCCGCTGGCGCGCCTCGCGGGCCGCGGCGTTCAGGCGCTCCATCGGCTCGTGGATCGGTTCATCGCCCAGCTCGAATGTGGAGTGATGGATCGGCAGAAGGTGGGCCGCGCCGCTGGCGCGGAACATCGCCCACGCCTCCTCGGGCGTCGCGTGCGCGTGCGCCCACGGCTCGTAGGACCCCACGCCCATCGCCGCGAGCGTGATGTCCCGCAGGTTGTCGAACGCGTCCGTGAGCGCCGTGTCCCCCGCGAGCAGCACGCCGCGTCCGTCCGCGTCGCGCAGCACGTAGCTGTTGTACCCGCGCCCGCGATCGAGCCCCGCCCGCGCGCCCCAGTGGCGCGGACGGATCGCCTCGACGCGCAGCCCGTCGAGCAGGATCGACTGCCGCCAGTCCAGCTCGATCACCTGCGCGAACCCCCGCGGGATCAGCCGACCCGTGCGACGAGCCGTGATCACGCTCGTCCGCGGCGACACGAGCCGGCGCAGCGTCGGACGATCCAGATGGTCAAAGTGCGCGTGCGTGATCAGGATCGTGTCGATCGACGGCAGCTCGCGCGCCAGGTGTGGCAGCGGCGCCAGGCGCGGCAGCCCCATCGTCCGCCCCGCGATGCTCACCCCGATCCGCGGCGAGAACACCGGATCCACGAGCACCGTCCGCCCGCCCAGTCGCACCAGCACCGAGGCGTGACCGAGCCACGCCGCCGCAAGATCGCTCGTCAGCCACGATCGTGCGTCGTGCTCGTGCGGGTGCCGTTGCGGCAGGTGCGGGAGCACGCCCATCGCCGAATGCAGCAGCGCCCGGGGGTAGCGTCGCAGCCCCGATCGCGTGGCACGCCAGGCTCGTTGGACGGGATGCATCACGGACGCGCGTTCCTCCCGCGTGGTTTCGGCCCGACTCGCCCCCGGGTTCCATCGTGCAAGCCCAGTGCCGCGCACAGGACCGGAAACCAACTCCGACGTGCCACCAGATACGGTGCCCGATGGGCCCTTGTTCGTGCGTGGTTCGTGGGCAAATCTGCGGCGTGAGCGCGTGTCGATCCGATCCAAGAAGGACGCCGAAAGGGGATCGATGTCGCACGTCCGCTCATCCCGATCGCGAACCGCCGCACGCTGCGCCGTGTGCGGCGCGATGTGCGCGCTGGGCGGCGTGGGCGGGTGCTCGAGCATGCCCGAGGTCTCCATGCCCTGGGAAGCGCGCGAGCCCAGCAACGCCGAGACGCCCATGACCGCGCCCGCGGGCCTGCACGCGCCCGTCTGGACGCGCATCGGCTCGTCCGTGCGCGGCAAGGCGATCGAGGCCACGACGATCGGCACGGGCCCGCGCCGCATCTACATCATCGCGGGCATGCAGGGCGACGAGCCCGAGGGATCGCGCATCGCCCACCAACTCCCCGAGGCGATCGCCGGCGTCTCAGGGCTGGGCGACGCCACCGTCCGCATCGTCCGAGACATGAACCCCGACGGCACCGCCGCGCACACCCGCACGAACACCCGCGGCGTGGACCTCGCACGCAACTGGCCCAGCAAGGACTACCGCAAGGACCCCAAGAGCGGAACCCGCCCGGGCAGCGAGCTCGAGACCAGCGCCGTCTACGACGACCTCATGAAGTTCAAGCCCGACGTCGTGCTCGCCCTGCACGCCTCGGCCCGCGGCTCGGAAGTCACATTCGAGGGCCCCGCGCTCGCCGCGGGACGCGCCTTCGTCGGCGCCGCCCGCCAGCAGGACCCCAAGTTCCGCCTCGTGCCCACCGCGCGCACCACGCTCCCCGGCTCGCTCGAGAGCCTCGTGGGACGCGACTGGAACAAGCCCGCCCTCGTCGTCGAGTACTACCGCGGACGCGACATCGACACGAGCGTGAAGGCGACGCGCGACGGCGTGCTCGCGCTCGCCGCGCTGCCCGAGCTCGCCCCCAAGGCCGCCAGCGCCGCCCCGCTCGCCAAGCCCACCAAGCCCAAGCAGGGCCCGGCGCTCGCGAGCGAACTGGGCCCCAAGTGATCGCGCGGCCCGCCCTAGCGTTCCCCCATGAGGCCCGCGGTCTTCTTCGATCGTGACGACACGCTCATGCGCGCGAGCGACCTGCCGCCACCGCCGCCGCCGGGCGCGCCCGGGGACGTCGTCGATCCCGATCTCGTCGAGCTCCTGCCCGGCGCGGGCGAGGCCGTCTGGCGACTCAAGCAGGCGGGCTTCGCGATCGTCGTCGTCAGCAACCAGGGCTGCGTGGCGCGCGGCAGCGGCACGATCGAGACCGTCCACGCCGTCAACGCACAGCTCGAAACGCTCCTGAGCGCGCACGCCGCGTGGCTCGGCGCCGCCCGCGCCAGCGACGCCGACGACCTCGATCGCGGGCGCGGCATGATCGACGCCTTCTACTTCTGCCCGTACCACCCCAAGGGCAACCTGCCCGCGTACACGCGCGAGCATCCGTGGCGAAAGCCCCAGCCGGGCATGATCCTCGCCGCACGCGATGAGCACGACCTGGACCTCTCCCGCTCATGGCTCATCGGCGATGCCGCCCGCGACATCGATGCTGGCGTCGCGGCGGGGATCGACGCCTCACGCTGCCTGCGGATCGGGCCCGAGGGTTCGCACCCGGACGTGCTTTCCGCGGCCTGGACCGTGCTGCAGACGCACTAGCCTCGACGCTCGCCCACGCTGCCGAAATGGCACGAGCGCCCTCACCCAGTCATAGGACTGGCACGAACAAAGCCCAAAACACACGACCCTCGCGGCCCGATCTGCCCCGAAAATTAAGCCTGAAAAGGCACGGGGCTTGCCATTGGCAGAGCGTGACGGAGTCGCCGCGCCCATTCTTCGATCCGCCCAAGCCTTCCCAGCCTTCCGCTGGGCGGATGGCGCCGCGGGCCGAGGGCACGATGGGCGGGCGGCTGAACCTGCTCCTTTCCTCGGCGGGGTGGCAGCCCGACACATGGGCCGACCGACTCGCTCCGCTCCTTGAGCCCATGGGCATCCACTCGTTCCGCGTGCGCACCGGGCGCGAGGCCTCGAGCGTGATCCAGGGCAACCGCGTGCACATCGCGGTCGTAGACCTGAGCCTGCCGCTGGACGCCTGCGCCAGCGCCCCCAGCAACGAGGAGGGCGGGCCCAGGCTGCTCGAGCTCCTCCAGCGCCTGGAGCAGCCGCCGCCGACCGTCGTGATCACGCGCGGGCGCGGGCACCGCGACGACAGCCGGGAGGTTGCCGCGGCCCTGCGTGCGGGCGCCTTCGCCGTGATCGATCGTCCGCGCCAGCCCGGCGACCTGGAGCTGATGCTCGAGGTGCTCCGCCGGTGCCTGGGGCGGTTCTACCAGGGCCGCTGGCCCGGATGCGCATGACCCATCGTCGTTGATCAGTCGCATCAGCGCGAGCTGATGATCGGACTCTTTCGGATTTCAGGAGACAGAAGCAATGCCACCAAAGACCAAGAACGCGATCCGCCCCCTGCACGACAAGATCCTCGTCAAGCGCGACGAGGCCGAGACCAAGACCAGCTCCGGGATCTACCTCCCCGAGACGAGCAAGGACAAGCCCAAGACCGGCGTCATCGAGGCCGTGGGCGACGGCGCGCTCAACACCGACACGGGCGAGCGCATCCCGCTCACCGTCAAGAAGGGCGACCGCGTCATCTTCTCCAGCTACGCCGGCACCGAGGTCAAGCTCGAGGGCACGGAGCTGCTCATCATGTCCGAGGACGACATCCTCGCCGTGATCGACTGACCCGGAGCCGCCCATGACCCCGGACCAGCTCAGGCAGGCCCTCCGCGAGCTCAACGGCGAGCGCGATCTCACGATCGCCTTCGCCGGCGTGTACTCCGCGGGCCGGCTCGACGAGCACCTGGAAGTCAAAAAGGCCATGCTGATCCCCGACGAGGAGGATCACTTGGTCAAGGTCACCGACGGCAAGAGCGTGTTCATCCTCGACGCCCAGCGCGTCGCGTGGATCAGGATCGGATTGAAGTAAGAAAGCAGATCGAACGCGGAGCCGCGATCTCCGCGCTCACAACCAACAGGAAAGAACCATGGCCGCCAAGTCCATCGCCTTCAACACCGATGCGCGCGAGCGCATCCTCAAGGGCGTGCAGAAGCTCGCCCACGCCGTCAAGGTTACGCTCGGCCCCTCCGGCCGCGTCGTCGTCCTCGAGAAGTCCTTCGGCACGCCCACCGTCACCAAGGACGGCGTCACCGTCGCCAAGGAGATCGAGCTCGAGGA
>CAYNSB010000040.1:0-35150 GCA_964399625.1 uncultured Phycisphaeraceae bacterium | reverse complement strand
GATGAACCGAACGGAGAGCGCGTACGCGATGGTCCTCGAGGCCCGGCTCCGCGCGGGCGAGATCCTCAAGTACGAGTTCGAGCGCCTCACCTTCCGCGTGGGCATCGACTGCCGATACACGCCGGACTTCTATGTCGTCCTCGCGGATGGGTCGGTCGAGTTCCACGAGGTCAAGACGCGCCGCCGGGACAACAAGATCCTGATGGCCGACGACGCCCTCGCGAAGTTCCGCACCGCCGCGCAGCAGTTCCCGGAGTATGGGTGGGCGATGGTGGTGCACGACGGACGAGCGGGGTTCACGGAGCATTGCCGCTACTGACGCTGCTATGATGGGCCACGCGACAGGGCCCATCGGGAAACCGAGGCCTTGGCTGCAATCACGGGCAATGGAGGGTCGACGACAGCCACGGTCATGCCGTGCGGGTGTCACGTTGTCATTGCCCAGACCTTCGATTTGTCGACCATGAGCGCGGGGCAGAAGATCCACCTGCCCAAGCTGGTGCGGATGCCGATCGTGTCGGACGTGAACGGCGTGGTCCCGATGGAGCTCGAGCGCGTCGCCTGGGACATCGGCACCCCACCCAACACCCACACCATCACCCCGCCGACGACGGCGACGCTCCGCATCTACCTCCGCGCCAAGTACGGTCGGTACATCCAGGTCGGGGACGGCACCGTCACCATCTCGATGCAGGCCGGCGCGTTCGCCCACGCTTTCGACGGAGGATGGCAAACGGGCGTGGTCGCGGGCGTGACGGCGACAAACTCATCGCTGGTCAACGACACCGGCGTGGTGAACCCCGACGCCCAGGGATGGGACTACAACGGCGTGTCGGAGGGGCACGCCAACGCGATCTACGTCTTCAGCACCGGCAACGACTCGACGGGCGATGGTTCGTTCGGCAACCCGTTCCTCACGCTCCACAAGGCGATCACCTTCGCGAACAACGCCGCGAACAACGTGCGCCTGATCTTCTTCGGCAAGGGCCAGACGATCGCCCAGGGCGCCAGCGGCACCGAGACGCTCACGCGCGGCGGGCTCAGCGCAAGCCAGCTGTTCTACATGGGCGCGATCGACCCCGGCACGGGCGCCACCGCCCCACCGATCATCAACTGCGACGGGTTCACCGTCCCGCTCACGACAGAGTACGTCGCGGTGCAGGGGCTTTGGTGGAATGGGCTCGCCAACGGGTCCACGTTCTTCTGCCCCAGCCCGAAGAACATCACGCTCCACTGCCGCTTCAACGAGGTTCGTTCGTTCCGGGCCAACGACGTGCGCAACGTGGGGTGGAACGTCACGGGGTTTGCGGCGCCACACTTCGCGTCCATCGACAACGTGCAACCATCGTTCCGCTGCAACCCCGTCTCGGGCGAGCGTGGCACGATGAGCCACGAGGACTACGGCGGGAACACCGTCAACGGGTTGCTCGCGGGCAATCCGCCCTACTCGGGGCGCATCGAGAAACTGTCCGCGCTGGGCTTGGGGCGCGGCGACACGGGCGGGAACGTGGACGCCGGGCGCACGCGATCGGACTACGGGCACGCCTACACCTGCATCACGGCCCTTGAGGACGACTGCGGAAGCGGGCCCGTCTCGGGCGTGAACAGCGAGGGCGCGTTCTCGAACGGCTCATTCACCAAGGCGGGCAACACGCTCCAGTCCTCCAGCCTCACCGGCGAGGAGATCGCGGGCGGGTACGTCCGCGTCGAGAACTGGGGCACGGGCACGGGCGGCACGCCCGGGATGTTCAAGGTCTCGTCCGTCAACAACGGCACCAAGACGCTGACCCTCGATCCCAACGACTCGCACAACACCGGCGCGCTCCCCTCGGGCAACGCGACCAGCGTGGTGGGCAACTACGGCACGGGCCCCTACCGCAGCTGCAACATGAACGTGGACTTCGTGTCGCTGCGCACGGGCGTCACCAACGGCTTCGCCCGGATGGCAACGTTCGGGGACAGCTACGGCGTGTGGTTCCGCGGGCTCCAGAGCGCCCAGAAGACGGGCGGTCTGGGCACGGGCGTGATCCCGTTCCGCAAGCGCTCGTCCGACAAACTGCCCGACGCGATGTACGAGCAGATCTCGTTCGCGAACATCGACAGCGACAGCTACGCGACGTTCGACGCGGGCAACTGGCTCTACGCCAGCAACCCCACCGTGGACGCGGCCACGCGCGGCGCGTACCCCAACGTGGACTACCGCGGGTTCATGAGCGATCGCACCAGCGAGGGCACGCAGAACTGGCACGTCTTCATGCGCGCCGAGGAAGTGCCCTTCATCGACTTCACCGATGGGGTGTTCAGCAGCGCGACGGGCGTTGCGTACGCGCACGAGTTTGGCACCGGCACCAAGAGCCAGGCCGCGTTCGTGACCGCGTCCGGCGTGGCGTTCTCCCAGTGCCCGCAGTCCTCCGGTCGCGTGTCGTTCCCCAACGGCAAGAAGACGCTCGCGGACTACATGGCGTCGATCGCGGGCACGTTCGCTTTCGAGGACACCACGGCGCCGGCGGGCAGCGTGACACGCCTGTTCAGGACCATCCGCAACGCACCGCCCGGTCCGCTGCCCGAGGCCCTGACCTACGCGGCGATGATGCGCTACGCGTTGCCCACGCACCTGCCTCAGAAGTCGAGCCTGCCCGCGCCGCACAACACGACGGGCGCCGCCTTCCCCTACGACCTCAACATCCCCTCGCCATCCGGAACCTCGGTATCGGGGCGGTCCTCAAACTCGGTGACGATCGCCGTGGACGCCAAGGACGGATACCCGATCGTGGTGGCGCGCTGGAATGGCAACACCAAGAGGTTCTACGGGCACGAGACGAGCCTTGACATCGACTCCGGCGTGGACGCCACGGCGTTCGACGTAACCCTGACCCACATGACCGCCGATGGTCTGCTGGAGAGCCCCGCGGCGACGACGGTGCATGTCCCGGAGTTCGTCCAGGGCGGCATCGCGGTGAGGACCCAGATGTACCCATACCGCCGGCGACTGGTGCACGCGATGGTGTTCGTGGCCGATTCCAGCGGCACCAACCCGCGCGGGATCATCCCCCAGGCACTCGCCGACTTTGGAGCGTTCCTCCGGTACGGCCAGGGCAACGCGGGCAACCCCAGCGCCAACTCCGCCTACCAGCTGGTCTCTCGCGGATGGAAGAGCCTCCGCGCCTACTGGCAATGGGGCCAGACCCAGAGCAACGCGCAGTTCACGGTCGGGACCGCCGACGCGGCGCTGGGCGGAGGTTCGCTCGCGTGCGCGCCGTACAACCGGCTCCGGCACGAAACGCTCTTCGGGACCACATGGACCGAGACCGTTGATACCGAATGGCTGGCGCTGCGCCCGCAGCTCGACGACTTCGGAACCTACGTGGGCCAGTTGGGCGTTGATGAAGCGACCGACACCGCAAGCCTCGATCGCCTGACGCGCCTCGAGGTTCTGGACCAGGGAAGCCAAGCCCTCGACGTTCTCTCCGCCATCGACTTCACGAACGACTCCCCCGCCCGCCGCGCGTTCCTGTACGCGAAATCAAGGGGCGTGCCGATCTTCACCGAGGCCCAGATGCCCAAGGTCGCCTTCGCGCCGGGCGCGGGCGCCAAGATCACCCAGATCGACGGCGTGGTCGCGGCGCCCTCGGACTGGGGGTTCGCCGCCGCCTCACCGACCCAGTTCCTCTCGCCCCGCGAGCTGGCGGGGATGCGCAAGACCGCCGGCAACATCTTCAACGGTGGATTTGGAACCGCCGAGCAGCGCACGGTCGCGGTGTGCGCCTGTCTGCTGCGCGGCGAGGAGGTACACCTCGAATTCGCTGGGCTGTCCAACTCACAGGAAGACCGCATCCGCGTGGCGGAGCAGGCGGGACTGTCCCGTCTGGAGAACGGCGATCCACGAACCTCTCGGACATCCAGGCACCAGCGCGCCCAAAGGAGCATCGCATGACGCAGGTAAGCATCCCCACCATCACCCTGTCCCACACCTTCACGCCCCTCGACATCCAGTTTCTCAAGGTCGCCAACGTCGCGCCCCGCAAGGTCGAGCAGGCGGTTCTGGAGGGACTCTCCTACTCGCTGATGATCGAGAAGGTGAAGGACTGGCAGCAGGAGGCCGAGGAGCTCACCGACGAGCAGCGGGCCGCGCCCCTCGAACCCATCATCGAGAACCTTGTGCACCTGGGGGTCATCCGCGACTCCAACCCGCGCGGCACCTGGGGCGCCACCACCGACGCGGGCCGAACGATCCTGCAGCGCGCCAAGGACGGCACGCTACCGGGCTTCGAGAAGAAGCAAGAACCCAAGAAGTAGCACCACCACCCATCACGCCCACCACCCCCACGCGCTGACCGCGCAGGACCACCGCCATGCCACAGGACTATTCGTTACTGCACCGCGACATGCCCGGCGCCGTCGCCGCCACGACCCCCAAAGGCCCCGAGAGCATCGCGGGCGTTGTCACCTCCGCCGATGCCGCTTCGTTCACGATCCCGTGGATCAACTACACCGGATCGCTCGACGCCTTCGACCGCGCGGACTTCCGCGTCACCAACGGTTCGCCGCAGCAGATCAACCTCGCCGCCGGCATCGTGCGGATCAAGCCACGGTCCGGAGGGCGCACGGTGTTCTCGCTTGCCGCCAAGAACGCGGCGGACAACGACACTTACAAGGTCCGGGTTCGTCGCCTCATCCAGAGCGATCACGACCCCAACGCGTTCAGCGATGAGGTGATCGGCACCTTCACCTTCACGGTGGGCACCAAGGTCGGCGTCGACGGCAGCCTGCTGGACAGCAGCGTCCGTCACGCCAAGCTGGTGACGAACCTCGACGACGATCGCCGCGGCGGGTACGCGGGCGCGTGGCAGATCATTTCGCCCGCCGCCGCGGATGGCGGTCGGGTGTCGGTGATCATCGACGAGTTCTCCGACGCCTTCCTGGAGTTCCAGATCCAGCGGACGAGCGGCACCGGTTCGGCGATCATCCTCACCCGGTTCATGACGGCCCTGTGAGATGCGCGGCAAACCCTTCCAACCCGGCAACACGCACGGCGGCAAGCGCGAGGGCGCGGGCCGGAAGCCGCGCGACATCGTGGCCCTCGCGGAGGCTCTGTATCCCGAGGGCGACGTGCGCAACGCCGTGAAGTTCATCAGGGATGTTGCGCAGGGAAAGCACGACGACCTGGAGCCCGAGGTGGTCAAGGTGCGACTCACCGCCGCGATCCACGTCGACAAGCGTGTCTTCGGCAACTACCGCCAGCCCGTGGACGCCGACGTTGGGGGAGACATCTCGATCCGGGTCATGTATGAGGACCCCGTCAAGGACTGACCCATGCGCGAGCTTGTGGTGGTCCTCCCGCGACCGCACGCGGGACAGCAGCGGATCATCGATCAGGCGCGGCGCTTCAACTGCGTTCGATGCGCGCGGCGGTACGGCAAGACCACCACCATCGAGATCATCGCCAGCCGACGCCTTCTCGCGGGCAAGCGCGTCGGTTTCTTCGCGCCCACCTTCCAGTACTTTGAGGAGAACTGGCGGCGGTTCGAGCGCCGGCTCCGGCCCGTCATCAGGCGCATCAACAAGCAGGAGAAGACGATCGAGCTCCTCACGGGCGGCATCCTGGAGGGCTGGTCGCTGGACAAGAACAAGGACCCCGGGCGCGGGCGCAACTACCACGACATCATCGTCGAAGAGGCGGGGCTGGTCCCGGACCTCGAAGAACTGTTCTTCGTCGCGCTGCGCCCCACGCTGATCGACTACGCGCCCGATTCCTACGCGTGGTTCATCGGCACTCCCAAGCTCGCCAATGAGGGCTTCAACGACCTGTGCGACCTCGCGCAGGACGCAACGCGGGACTGGGCGTATTTCGAGGCCACGACCTTCGACAACCCCCACCTGCCCGCGTCGGAGCTCGAGGAGATCCGCGCGCTCCTGACTGAGGGCAAGATGAGCCCGCGGGAGTGGGAACAGGAATACCTCGCCAAGCCTGGTCAGGCCGCGAACGCGTTCTTCGATCGGTCGGTGATCGACGGGCTCATGCAGGAGGCGGTTCCGCCCCTCCACACGGGGCACATCCGCGTGCCCCTGGGCGATGCGCTGGGACTCAGCCGACCGGACTTCTCGAAGGTGGAGTGGGTGGAGGACCCCAGCGGTCCATGGAAACTCTGGTGCCCGCTCGAGAACGGAAGACCGCCCCAGAACACCACCTACGCGGGCGGATGGGACGTGTCCTTCGGCGTGGGCGCCAGCAACACCACCGGCAGCTTCACGAACGCGGAGACCGGCGTGCAGGTCGCGACCTACGCCAACTCGGGAGTCACGCCCGAGGAAGCGGCCCGCATCGCCGCGGGCGCGGGGCACTGGTTTGGAGGGATCCACAAGGCCGCGCTCCTCAATCCCGAGATCAGCGGCGCCGGCGAGGCCTTCGTGGGAGCGCTCCGCAACATCCGCTACCCGATGATCTTCCGCGCGACCGCCACGCCAAGCGCGCCCATGACCAGCCCATCGGGCGACCTCGGTTGGCGTTCCACCCTCGAAGGCAAGAAGCGGCTCCTGTCCGAATACCGCTCCTCCCTCTACACGCGCACGCACCAGGTGCGGGACGCCGAGACGCTGCGCGAGTGCAAGGGGTGGAAGCTCGACAAACGGGACTGCCCCTACAGCACCAATGAGATGGCGGTGCGGGCCTCCGCGCCGGGCGAGGGCATGACCCCGCACGGGGACCGCGTCATCGCGGACGCGCTGAGCGTGCTGGCGTGCACGCAGGTCCGGGCCATGCCTGTTCCGGAGATCAAGGTGCGCGTGGGCTCGGCCCAGTGGCAGATCGAGCAGCGCAAGCAGCGTGAGAGGCAAGGCTCGCGTCCCTGGTAGCGACCTACCATGCCACGCGCGACAGGCCCCGCCGAGGGCTGGTCGTGTCATCCATCACCGCCAACGACATCGCCGAAGCCTGGCGCCTCGATCGCCGGAAGTTCGAGCACCACATCGACGACTACAAGGCGGCGATCCGCGAGGTCGTGGGCTTCCGATTCGGGCGGGACTCCGCGTCCACCCTCAAGGCCGGCGAGTCCGGACAGGCCGAGCTGCCCAAGCTCAGCAACTTCCTCGCCGAGCAGTACCTCATCTACCAGTGCAACCTGATCCCCAACGACCTGCAGCACGACGTGGTCTGCGAGCTGCCGGGCAGCGAGTACGACTGCGAGCGACTCAGAACGCTCTTTGACCGGGTGTGGAAGCGGCACAACATCCTGCGCGCCGTCGAGCAGTGCGTGTCGGCGGCGATCCTCGGTCCCATGGGCATCATCAAGGTGGGTTTCAAGTACGGCAAGGACACGGAGATCTACGGCAGCGAGCGGATTCCCACCATCGAACCGATGGTGCAGTTCATCCCGACCGAGGACTATTCCAGCGACTACCTCGCCCGCGACGACCACGAGATCACCCGCGAGGGGCACACCTACGTTGCGGACGCCAAGGCGATCATCAAGGCCAACGCCCTGGGCCGGAGCGAGGACCCCAAGGAATGGGAGTTCGATCCCGACGTGTTCAATCCCGAGCAGGTCGCGACCGTCGAGGAGGCCAACGCCGCGCTGGAGGACTTGCAACAGACGACGCTCGCCGGCTCTCCCTTCATGACCAAGGGCGCGTCCGACAACCGGGCGCAGACGATCGCGGGCAAGCGCGTGATGTTGCTCGATGAGTCCTTCCGCGTCGGGGACGACTGGTACGTCGGCACGCTCGCGCTCACGAATCCTGAGCAGAAGCCCATCGGCAAGTTCCTCCGCCTCCGCAAGTACGACTGGGGCCCGGAGGGCACCACCTACCTCAAGCTCCGCTTCAACACCGTGCCGGGCTCGATCCTCGGGATCTCGCCCTCGGAGCTGATCCGGGACCTCGACTACGCGGCGCGCATGGCGGACAACAAGGCCTACGACGACGTTGAGAACGCGAAGATCGTGGTGGTGTACGCGCCCGAAGCCGAGAAGGAGGCGGACTCGATCCGCACGGAAAAGAACTGGACATTCATCAAGTCACCCAATCCCAAGTCCGTGGTGATCCAGCGGCTCCAAGGCCAGCCCGAGCACTACCAGGCGTTCAAGAACGCGCTCCGCCAGGAGTTCCAGAATCGGACCTCCTCGCTCAGCAGCATCGGCGGCCAGGACACGGAGACGACGGGCGGCACCGCGACCGAGGCGGGCATCCTGCAGAGCGGGAGCACGGTCCGGCTGGCCCGCATGATCGCCAAGGTCGACGCGCTGTGCGACCAGATCGACGAGCACCTCAAGTTCCACTTCACCTCCTCGCCCGCCATCAAGGAGGCCCTCCCGTACCAGCTCCCCAACGGTCGCACGATCCCGGTGCACTACTCCGCGCAGACCCGCATCGCGGGCCCGCTCGATCTCGCGGTGTCGGTGTCCCGCATCGCGCCCCAGCGCACCGACCCGACCAGCCGACTCAACCAGATCAACAAGTTCCTGCAGTTCCTCACTGGGGTCTTCCCCATGATCCAGGCGGGCATCATCCAGCCGGACGCGATCATCAGCATCGGGCGCTGCGAGTTCGGCATCAAGAACATCGAGCGCCTGTTCCCCAACCAGGCCATCACCGCCCAGTCGGTGCAGATCGCGATGATGCACATGGGCCGGATGCTGCCGCCGCAGATGAACGGCGGACAGACGCTCTCCATTCCCCAGACCGAACCCGACGCGGACGACCAGCCCGCCACCGCTGGCGTGCGGTCGGGATACACCCCACCGGGATCTTCCCAATGATCATTTCACGCATCCACGAGGGCGCATGCCCCAAGTGCGGCACGCGGGTCTACCAGCACGTCGCGGCGCCGGACTTCGTCGCCACCTGCAAGCAGTGCTCCCACTCGTTCTCGACAAACAGCGTCAACCGCAAGAGCGCCGATCCATACGCGGGCGGGCGGGCGGTGAGCATCGCCTACGGCGTTCGGCCCCACGAGGTGAAGAAGGCCCGCGCGGTGCTGGAGCGCTACGGCGGGAAGGCGGTCGCCCGGTGCGTGCAGGACGATGGGCGGGTGGTCTATCCCAACCAGTCCGTCTCCAAGGCGTTCGACCGGGCGTGGCAGACGATGCGTGACAACGCGTCCTATTGACTCACGCGCCCAGCCACGGTACCGTTTCGCACGCGACAGGCCCGCAGCAGCGGGAACTGTCACATGGATGCCAATGCAGAGACGACCTCGGTTGCGAGTACCGCGACGGAGTCCTCCAGCGCGCCCGCACTGAGCACGGCATCCAGCACCACCGAATCCGCGAGCGGCGCACCGCAGACCAACGAGTCCCAGCAGGGATCGCAGGCCGCGCCCGCGAACGCCAATCCGATCGACGCCCTCATCCAGAGCGTGCTCGACGAGCGCTCCAACCCGCCCGCCGAGGAGGCGGAGGAGGACCCGTTCGTCGCGTCGATGAAGTCCGCGCTGGGCCTTGGTGATCCTCCCGCGAACCAGCCCTCCAACCAGCCCGCCCAGACCGCGGCGCCCCAGATCGCGCCGAACCAGCCCGACGCGCAGATGCAGCAGTTCCAAGCGGCGCTCGAGCAGCAGCTGCAGGCGATCGCCGCCGACAACCCCGAGCTCGCCCCCAAGCTGGGCACGTTGCTCGGCAGCGTGGTGAACATGCAGCGGGCCCAGGCGCAGGCCAGCGCCGCCGCGATCCAGGCGACGCAGAAGATGCTGCGCGAGGCCCTGAGCCCGATCGTGAAGGAAGTGATGCAGTTCCGCGGGGCGATGCGCGCCAGCGCCGACCGCGGCAACCAGGCATGGATCGCGTCCAAGCCCGCCTTCCACGCCATCTACGGCAAGGGCGACGGGAAGTGGACCGCCGCCCAGAAGGCGGAGTTCGCGCAGAACTTCTCCATCGCCGAGGAGATCGTCTCCAAGGCCCGCCAGCGCGGGCAGGACGCGAGCCTCGAGGAAGTGATGGAGCGAATCTCCCAGGCCCGCATCGACTCACAAGCCAACGCCGCCGCGGCCCGACGCGAGACCCGCAAGGTCGACGTGACGCCCGCCGCCGCCGCCGCCAACCGAGCCAGAACCGCGCCCGTCACTGACGACGAGCGCAAAGCCTTGTTCATTCGGGCCACGTCCAGGACGTGACCGGCGCGTAGGACGCGCAGGAGCCGCCAGTGTCTCAGTTCAACGGGTTTCAGACGATCAATCTGCGCGATCTGAGCCTCTCGCTCAGGCCCAAGCGTGATCCCAAAATCACGCGCAACCAGGACCTGCGCGCCGCGCCCGTCCTGAAGATGCTCTTCGAGCGCGGCAAGCAGCTCGACGACAGCTACCAGAAGGAGCTGGGAATCCAGATGCGGACCCCGGTGACGTTCCGTCCCGTGGGACCCTACGCGCTCGCGCCCAGCGTGCTGCCCGAGATCTTTGAGAAGGCCCGCTTCGATGGCACCACGTTCCAGACGCACTTCGTCTACGACACCATCGAGGAGCGTCAGAACGGCGGCAAGGAGCAGTACTGGAAGCTCATGACTGAGCGCGCCGAGACCGCGCACCTCGAGCACGCCCAGACCTGGTCGCTCAAGCTCAACCAGCCCACCAAGGACACCAGCGACCCCCTGTGGGCGAACTGGAACAACATCTTCGCGGTGGTCAGCCCGACCGCGATCGGCGTGGTGGACTACCTGGGCAACTTCTCGGGCTCGCAGATCACCAACGACGACGGGACGACGACCAGCACGATCTTCAACATCGATGCCTCGCTGCCCCGCAACTTCAACCACCGCTCGTACAACGGCAACCGCAACGGCACGCTGGACTCCAGCGAGCTCCAGCGCGTGGCCCGCGCGGACCTCTCGCTCAGCTTCGAGTCCCTCACGGGCGTGTCCTCCACGCAGGAGGCGGTGGACGTTCGCGGGCGCTCGATGAAGTTCTGCGGCAAGGACGACTACATGCAGCTCATGAGGTTGTCCAACCTCGGGCCCGACAACTTCGGCGTCACCAAGGCGAACACCGCGGACGTGAATCGGTTCTGGCACCTGGAGCACAACGGCATCCCGGTCGCGCACGAGCCCGCGTTCGACACGATCTCGTTCAAGCCGTTCGTGGGTCTCAACTCCGAGCAGGTGTACGGCGAGATCATCGGCGGGATGTTCATGGACCAGTCCGACGCGTTCCCGATCGGCGAGAACGGGACGAGCTTCCGGATGAACATCACGACCATGGCCCGCATCTACTGCCGCAACCGCCGCAAGGCCGGCTACTGCCTCAACCTGCCCCGGTAACCCGACACGCCCAGCACACCAAGCCCCGCGGATCACACCGCAGGAGAATCGCAAATGCCCAAGGCACCTGTTTGGAACGGAATCGACGCTGAGGAGCAGTGGTACTACACCGGCGTCAAGGAAGACGGCACCACGAAGATCACCACGGCGCTGCAGGTCGGCTCCGTGGTGGCGCTGGGGTACAACCAGCGAGGCAACGGAGGCGTGCATCCCGAGTGCACGCGGACCGAGTCCACCAACGCGGCGCTGCCCAGCGCGTTCGTGGTCGGTCTGCCGCTCACGGCCCAGGGCCAGGTCGGGACCCTGGACGCCAACGGCAACGCCATCCCGGGCATGATCACGGTCAGCCGCAAGGGCGTGAACGTGAACGTGCTCGTCAAGGGCGACCTGTCCGCGCTGGCGCCCACCCAAGACCTCGTCACGGTGAACGACCAGTTCTACCTGCAGGGCCTGACCGCGGCCCCGGCCAACATCACCTCCCTGATGAGCGCGTTCCTGATCCGCGTGCGGGGCCGCGCCCGCCTGAGCGTCTCACCCCAGACCACCGCGCCGTTCCTCACGCCGGTGGACTTCGGATTCACGAACCTCGGCTGAAAAACATCCCCGCTGGCGCGACACAAACACGGGACCTGTCGCGGGTTGATACGAGCACCGCGCCAGCGGGGATTCTTGATCCATGAGCACCATCGCTTCCAGCCTGACCTTCGGAGACCTCATCATCCGCGTCGCCGAGGCGATGGGCTGGGCGTCCTACGACCCGACCTCAACGGCATCGATCGCGGCGGTCCCGTCCGACGCGCAGATCCTCAATCGGTGCGAACGCGCGATCAACGACTCCGTCGCGGAACTGGCGAAGCGATACGACTGGACGTACCTGTCCCCGCTGGTGGAGATCAATCTCGACGCCAGCGGCAAGGACCCCGCGTGCGTCAACCAGCAGAACAACGTCTACGCCTTCCCGATCTACGGACCGTGCGCGATCCGGGGATGGACGTGGCAGGACTCCGCCGGCACGTTCAGCGGGCGGGCGCAGGACACAAGCTACGAGCGCGTCGCGCTGCAGAACCCCACGCGGGTGGGCCCGCCGCTACTGGCCGCGCTGTATCCCGCGCCCATCCCCACCGACGCCACCAAGGCCCGCGCCGAGTTCCACTTGATCGTGTGGCCCCGCCCCGATCAGACCTATGTGCTGCGGAGCCGCGTGAAGCGGTTCGTGCGGCCCATGCAGGACCACTCGGAACTTCACGCCCTGGGGCCCATGCACGATTCGCTCATCGAGAAGTGGGCGATCGCCCGCCTCAAGCGCACCCCCGACAACGTCCAGATGGCCGCGGACGAGCTCGACGCCTCGATCCGCGCCGAGGGTGAGCTCAAGCCCCAGACGCTGGGAACCGCCATGCCGGGCCTTCCCCTGCCCGGACGATCCAAGATTTATCCCGGCGTCGCGCCCCTCTCCCTGGTGGGCGACACGCCGTATTCCGCGTACAGCGGAGGAGTCTGAGCCATGCAAGCATGCCCGTACAACATCGAGCAGGTTCTCCACGAGGCCGAGCACCAGCTGGGGTACTCGGACTTCCAGCCGATCATCATCACCGACGCCTTCTCGAACGGCGCGCCCCTGGCCTCGACGGGCGGCACGGGCGGCACCACGGCGGCGCACTACGCGGTGGTCCTCGCCTCGGGCACGATGCCGGGCTACCCCGTGGTCGTGTGGGACACGGCGTGCGTGGCGTCGGCGGTCATCCCCTTCCGCGTGCCTCAGCAGTACAACTCCGAGCGGGACGAGCTTGCGGTGGAGTACGACATCTCCGCCGGCGATGCCAACTTCGCGCTCAAGTGCGAGCTCGCAGTCCTCAACGGCGGGCACCGGGCGACCAACCAGGTCTCCGCCGGCGTTGGACACCTCACGATCAACCCGAGCAACAACAACAGCGCCAACCAAGCGCTCATCACGCCCGCGACCGTCGCGCTGGCGATGGTCACGCCCGACAACACCACTCCGGCGCCCACCGCGGGCGACGGGATCAGGGACAAGGTGCTGGTCCGCTTCACGGGCAAGGGTCTGAGGCCCGGCCAACTCTGCATGCTGGTCCTGACGCCCGGTGCGCACGCCACCGCCGCCGTGACCCTGTACGGCGCCGCGCTCCGCTTCAACCGGCACGTCAACTTCCGGGACATGACGGAGAGGTAGGAGGCCGGCGATGCCTCAGAAACGTCTGCAGCCGCCCTACGGCGGCGTCGCCGACGCACAGCCGTTCCGCGAGAAGCCGGACCTGTACGCGCCCGTGCAGTCTCTGGTGAACATGGTGCCCACCGACCCCGGCACGGGCCGCAGGCGACTGGCGACCCGACCGGGGCTGGTCAAGCTCTTCACCGCCAAGATCGGCGCGCCCGTGCAGCGTGTCGACACCGTCACGCGCGCCAACGCCGTGGCGGGCTATGTGCCCGACACCCGCAAGCCGCTCGACGACGGAACCGCCTACCCGAGCGGGGCGATCGCGGGCAACGTCTTCGGCTTCGACACGGGCACTCCCCCGCTGTTCAGGTACGCGACCGCGGTGGACGTGAGCGGGGACGGAGGGGGCACGGCGCCGCCCGTCGTGGCGATCGGCAGGCACTCCACGCAGGACTTCGTCGCGCTGGGGTGCAACTACACGGACGGCACGGGCCGGGCGTGCGTGCGGGTCAGCGGTCGGAACCCCGTGACTGGCGCGGAGCTCTGGCAGACCAAGATCAGCGCGACCTTCGACCAGTTCGTGAACGCGATCGCGGTGTCGGAGCTCTACACGCTGGTCGCGTGCGCGTGCTCGGGCACGGGCGCCCAGCCCCGCCTCTACGCGCTCCGCAACGACACGGGCGCCATCGTCGCCAACACCAACGCGAACGGGTGGGCGAGCCAGATGGTCGCGGTCGTGTACCGTCGCGATGCCGCGGGCCGGGACCTTGTCTACCTCGCGTTCGACGGGGCGACCAACTCGAGCGGCACCCTGCCCAACGGCACCACGCTCACCGCGGGCTTCTACGCCCGCAACTTTCGGTCGGGCATCATGCTCTTCCAGGTGCCCCGAGACTCCTACGCGACCACGCCGGTCTTCACCCAGCTCCAGTTCGGGATCAAGCTCGCCGCCTCGGACCCCGTCTATGAAGCGGACCACCAGTATTGCCGGATCGCGGACTGCAGCGTTCAGAAGCCCCGCGGATGCCTCATCACCTCGATGGCCGTGGACAGCACGGGCAACGTCTACGGCACCCGCTGCAACGCCGGGGCGGGTCCCAACTCGACGTACCCGCCGGACCTGTCATCCACCTACCCGATCACCGTCTTCAAGCTGTCGCCCACGGGGACGATGCTCAAGGAGGTGGACATCGACTCCATCGTCGAGGTGGGCGTTCTGGGGATGCAGAACGACGTGCCCATCAGCCCCAGCGACTTTCCCACGCTGCAAGCAATCTGCCTGAGCAACACCGATGGGCTGGTGTTCGTCGGAGGGCGCTGCAATCCCACGGGCGTGAACGTGCAGGCCCTGAAGATGGCGGACCTCTCGCCCGTGTGGTCCACCGCCCTCCACACCGCCGGCACACAGGCGACGGTGAGGGAGGGGTGCATGAGGACCGACCCCATCGACCGCGGCGTGCTGGTCGGGGGCGACCGATCGACGGCGTGGCCCGGCGCTGGCGGGGCCAACGCCCAGCTCTGGAAGCTCGATCCCACCACCGCGCGCGTGATGTACGCGGTCGACGACCTGGGCGCGATCGGCGTGTCGTGCGTCGCGGCCATGCGGGACGGGCGCCTCATCATTGGGGGTGATCGTCTATGAGCTGGGCGATCACCAACGGCGTGTGGCTCAAGTCCGGCACCGCGCGCGAGTGCGTGATGTCCGCCACCAAGCAGGGCACCAACTACGCCGTCACGCTCCGCATGAGCAGCGTGGCCGACAAGGCCAAGGCGATGGTGATGTCATCGCCCGAGGGCCATTGCGGGTACGAGGTGGGCATCGAGGGCTCGAACCTCATCATCCGGCGCGTCCGGTACGGCACGCCGGGCTCCGCCCTTTCCACCAACGCCCACGGCGTGGCGCCCTCAACGACGACGACCATCGACGTGCGGGTCAGCGACCGCAAGATCACCGTGTACCTCAACGGGGCCCTGACGCCCGTGGCCTACACGGTGCCCGACGACGACCTCTACGCCTCGCAGCCCTATGTAGGGTTCGTGTCGACGACCTCCGGGGCGGTCGTGCTCGGGTTTGACCTGTGGACGCTGGTCGCGCGCACGGTCAGCGCCGCCAAGGTGCTCGCGGCGATCGGCGGCGGTCAGCTGTGGGCGGCGGAGGACGTGAACTCCATCCGGTTCATCGACGGCAGGGCGACATCCGCCACGGCGGACATCGACTCCACGGAGTACTACCAGAAGCTCCTGATCGTCGACGGCGCGGGATCGCACAAGAAGTTTGACCCCGTGCTGATGAAGGTCACGCAGTGGAGCAGAACCGGCGCCGGCGGCGGGACGCTCCCGCCCTTCACGCTCATCGAATCGCACCTCAATCGCGTGATCGGCGTGGACGCGGACAACCGCCAGAACCTGCGCTACAGCGCCGCGGGCGATGAGGACGATTTCGACGACTCCAGCACGGAGCAGGGCGCCGCGTTCTCGGTCGGACCCACCGTTGGGCCCCGGATCGGCGAGCCTGCGCGGATGCTCCTGAGCGTGACGAACACCACGCTGCTGGTGGGCGGGCTCACCAGGCTCTTCAACGCGTCGGGAGATCCGGCGCTGGGGAGCGTGTACTCGATCGATCCGATCGGTGATTCGGGCGTGAGCGGCAAGGACGCCGCTCGGCTCGACACCGATGGTCGGGGCCTCATCCACGGGCCGATCGGGTTCTACGCCACGGGCGGGGGCGTGCTGGTGGAGAGGATCAGCCGTCCCACCCTCACGGCGCGGATGGAACTCTCCGACGCGGACCAGCGGTACGTGATCGTGGTGGGAGATCGACTGGGCAACGGGGTCTACATCTTCCTCACGCGTCGCGACGGCAACCCGACGACGCACTGGTACTACCACTTCGCCACCAAGGGCTTCTATCCCATCACGTTCGCGGCGGACCACGAGCCCACGTCGGCGTGCCTGTGGGGTGATCTTGTGGTGCTGGGCTGCAGGGACGGGTACCTGCGCACGTTCAATCCCGACGCCCGCAACGACGACGGCGAGCTGATCACCTCGATCGCCACCCTCACGATCGCGGCGGAGGAAGACCTCAGCGCCGACACGCTCATCGAGTCCGCACGCATCGAGCTTGGAGAAGGGTCCAGCAACTGCGATGTTCGGTTCTACGGGGGCCGGACGCCCGAGGAGGCGTGCGACCCGCAGGCCCGCACCATCCTCGCGTTCAAGCGCACCGCGGGGCTTTCCACCGTGCTCGCCGCGCCCGTGCGTTCGCCCGCGATCGCGATCGAGCTTCGGACCATCAACGTCGATGAACGGATCGTGCTCGAGGCCGCGCAGATCCAGTTCACCTCCGCGGACCGGCTGGACTTCACCCGCACCAAGGAGATCGACCTCTTCCCCTCCACGCCAGGACAGCCCACGGCACCGGGCAATCCCTCCGCTCCCACGACGGGCCCGGGAGGATCGATCAGCACCGGCACGGGCGGGGGAGGTGGTGGCGGCGGTGGAGGCGAGACGGGGGGCGGCGGCTCCGCGGGCGCGGGCCTACCCCGAACGCCGGACGGAGAGAACGCGGGCGGCGGGGTCGCGAACCAATCGAACGTCTCTCCACCGCAAGCGCCAGCCCAGGATGAGGCGGTAGGCCCCGGAGGTGTGGCGTGATCCTCGATACCCCCAACGTGCGGGGGTCGGTCGCGACTCCCCAGCAGCTCGCGCAGTTCGCCCAGGACGTGGCGGGCGCGCTCGCGGGCCCGCTCCACACCGTCTCGTTCACCTACAACGCCCAGGTGAGCCACACCCGCAAAATCCGCGTGCAGATCACGGCCCGGACCGGACAACCCGTGCGCTTGCCCCGGTTGCTCGAAGCGTGGGCGGGCAGCGCGGCAGGACCCGGGACCGCGCCCTCAGCGTCCAACCCATCCATCACGGTCGCGACGGGCGTCGCGGTGGGCTCGGACTCAAGCGGTTCCATTCGGGCCATGACGAACGAACAGGGTTTCGCGGAGTTCAACGTGACGCGCTCCACGGCGGGCACGGTGTACGTTGCGGTGGTGTGCGAGGGCGTGGTGTGGTTCTCTGATGCCATCCCGTTCGCGTAGACTCCCCCACTCTCGAACGCGTTTGAACGTCAAAGGGGCAACAATGTCAGAGCAGGCCGTCATGCAGATTGCGAGCGTTCTTCGGTACCACGACGCACGCGAGCACCGCGACACATGGGTCCGCGTAAGCCCCACGGTAAACGCGTCCATGCGCTCCATGATGGCCAACTATTTCACCGGCGAAGAGAGGACGGCCATTCTCAACGGCATGAAACCCATCGCGTTCATGGGCTTTCCGGTGGTGACGGACACCGCACTCGATGGCGATTCCTTCAAGATCGAGACGCAATCACGCACCAGCGCCATGGTGCCCGCCGAGCAGTCCTAGACTTCCGCGCGACAGGTCCGAATCCGCGAGGGTTCGGCCATGACGAGCTTTTGGTCTGGTGGTGGTGCGGCGCTGCTGGGTGGCGGGCTGTCGGCGCTGGGTGGTTTGCTTGGCGCGGGCGGCGACACGACCGAGCAGCACAAGGCCCGCGACGTGTACGACAATCGGACGGGCACCGCGGCCCAGCGACTGGGCACGCCGTTCTACGGCGGGTCCTACATGGACCTCGTCAACCTCTCGAACGGCTGGCTCCCGCAGTCCGAGCGCGACGCCGCGCAAAAACGATTCCTCGACTCCATCGGCGGGAGCATCCTCAGCCAGTACCGGGGGCTCCAATCGCAAGGCCAGACCCAGGGCCAGGCGATGCTCCGCGATTACGACCGCAACACCGGGCTCCTCGACGCCCAGGGCGCAAGGCTGCAGGGGCTGGCGGGCCAGTACGGGCGCGGGGCCGATTCGCTCATCGACCAGACCGCCGACCGCTCCGCGCGTGAGGCGCAGCGCTCGATCGCCTCGCAGTCCGCGGCGCGCGGGCTGGGGAACAGCACGCTGGGCGTGAATCAGGCGGCGGGCACCGTCGCGGACATCCGGCGCGGGGCCACGGGCCAGAAGCTCTCCATCCAGGGCGAGAACCTCGATCGCGTGCTGGGCGCCGGCACCAACCGCGTGAACACCATGGCGGGCCGGCTGGGCGGGCGCACGCAGTTGCAGGGCCAGAACCTCGAGCGGAACCTCCAGCTCGGGCAGGTGCCCCTGCAGGCCATGACGGGTCTCCAGACCTCGGGCACCATGAACCCGTGGCTGGGCCAGTCCGGGCAGGCCTTCATCCCGCAGTACTCCGGCACCGGCACCGCGCTGTCGACGATCGGAAACGCGTTCGGGCAGTACGGCGGACAACAGCAGATCCTCGACCTCCTCAAGAAGATGGGGGGACGCTCGGGCGGAGTCGACACGTTCCCCTACGGAAGCTGACCCATGCCCGGCCCTCTCATCGATACCGGGTTCTCCCAGGCCTACGCGTCGGGCCTCAACTCCGGCACCGACCTCGCGCGCCTGTACATGGCGCAGCTGCAGCACGACACCCAGATTGGGCTCGAGCGCCGCAGGCTCGATCAGCAGGACGACTACCACAGACTCCTCACGCAGGACCGCCAGGATCGCCTCGACTTCCGCAGGCAGGAGCACGAGGACGCGCTGGCTAGGCTGCTGCAGGAATCACAGGCCCAAGATCGCCAGCGCGACGCGGATGCTCAAGCAACCGAATGGCTGACCAGAGGCGGGCAACAGACAACCAATCCTGGCGCTGATTGGCACGCGCCACAAGCGCTCCCAAGTCTGCGTAATCTCCTGCCTGCGGAAGTCGTTGCAAACCTCAGCCCCCACATTCAGAACAGATACTTCGACGCTCTTGCAACGGAAGATCACCGCAACGACATGATCGCGAACCTTCAAGGTATCGCGATGTCGCCAAGCCTTCGCACCAACCAGAACGCGAGGAGAGAGTTAACCAACGAATGGCTTGACAATCTTCATAAGCTTCCAATTGACAAGCCTTTGTACGAGTTCGCGATGGGATACGCTCGGCAGCAACAGGAGCTCCAAGACAAGGCTGCCGCAAAGAACGACGACATTTCTCAGGCCGACGCCTTCATTACGGACCTTGAGAACAGCGGCCAGATCACGAAAGACGTGGGCACGATGATGAGGGCCCACAAGCGCGGGCTCGACGTGTCGGCCATGAAGCCTCCGGTGGACAAGGGCGCCATGACCGCCGAGGCACGGCAGCTTCTCAACGACGCCGAGCTCCACGACCGCATCGCCGCCAACGCCGAGAAGGAGATCAACGAGAGCAGTGCGGAACTGCGGAAGCTCAGGCAGGAGGCCATCAAGGCCCAGTCTGACAAGGCGCAGGAAATGCTCAAGCAGGCCGAGGCCAAGCACCAGCAGTTGGAACTGCAGAACGGAACCGTCTGGACGTACCACACCGAGCAGGCTCAGAAGCTCAAGAACGAGGCCGCGCACGTCCAATTCCCATCCCAACGCCCGGGGCAAAGGCCCACGCCATCAAGCCCGATGGGACCACCTCCAACGGACAGCACGAACGGAGAGCAAGCCAGGGCACAGGCGATCCTCGATGAGGTGCGCCGTTCCAACCCGAGCGCGTCACCGGAAGAGCTTCGGGCCCTTGTGAAGGAGCGTTTCGCGCGGATCAGATGATCTTGGAACCACGCGTGGCGAGATGAAGACGATGAATACACCACAACGCCACCGCGGGCATCGCGAACATTCCGCTCGCCAGAAGGATCATCGACCAAGCGTGACCCGGTGGCAGTTCATGCAGTCGCGAATTGAGACTGATGTACATCAATCCGCACAAGTACCCGGCGAAAAAGGAACCGAGTCGGTTGGAGCTGGCGTAGTCACGCCCAACGACTGCGTAGAACGCCATCGACAGGCACGTCGCGGCAAACGCCACGAAGCTCACACCGATCGCGGCCCCGTTGATGGCACCGAAGAACCTGGAGAAGAACATCGACGCAGCGAAGCCGCACGCGATCGAGAGCACAATCACCGTCACGATGCCAAGCACACCGACGAGGATGGTGCGGTCCTTCGTGTGAGACATGGAGCGATCGTAATTCGATCTGCCAACGACGGCAATCGTGAACAGACTGCAAACACGGAGGTTATCGAATCATGGGCGCACGCATCAGGACGGGATGGTTCTACAACCTCCTCCGATCGGGCAAGACCGAGGACCGCGGCGGATACGAGCCCTCGGGCGACTTCACGACCACCAACACCACCGATGGACCCGACATCGCGGAGGAGTTCACGCTCGCGCCGGGCGCAACCCTGACGCTCTACGACGCGCGCACCAGCCCCACGGGCGGTCAGTTCTGCCTCATCGCCATCACGGACAACGGGGGCAACGACCTCGATCTCCGCGTGAAGGTGGAGGACGCCAACGTGGACGGCACGCCCGCCAACACGCGCGTGGCGGTCGTACCGATGCTGATCAGCAGCAAGTTCCCCACGCACGTCCCGCTCACCAACGTCATCGTCAACGGCACCGCCGCCCAACTGGTGTCCGACCCGTGGGCCGCGACGGGAACGCCCGGGCGCGGGATGGTGAGCAAGATCGACGTTCGCAACCCCAGCCAGTCCAAGAGCGTGCGCCTCGCGATGCACCTTCGGGGGTGATGAGTGCCCTTCGACCTCGACACGTTCCTTGATCAGAAGTTGGGCGCACCGAAGGAGCGACCACAGAGCTTCGACATCGATTCGTTCCTCGATGCCAACCTTGGGCCATCCCGCCCGTCCTTCACCCTGCCCGCCGAAGCGGAGGCGAAGTTGCGCGCCGATCCCGTCTTCGCGGAACGCCAGCAGCGCGCCCAGGACGCCGCGGACGCCGCCCGCATGGGCCCGCCCCAGGACGCAGAGCGGGGAATCGAAGAGGCGGGCACGGAGCCCCTCCAAGACTCGATCTCGAGCGCGCCCGACCCACGCCGCCACACGATCATCGGCGAGATCCCCGCGGCGATCCGGCGCAGCATCCCCGCCATGGAACTGGGCGTGACGCAGGCCCTCCGCTCCGCCGGCGACACGCACGGGGGCGGGCTGGGTGCGCAGGCCCACTTCGAGCGCGAGATGGAACGTCAGGCGGTGCTCCCATCCTCCCCCGACGCCAGCCTCGCCAGCCGCGCGGCGCACGCCGTGGCCCGCACGGTGGGCGGGGCCATCCCGTACATCGCGGCGGCGGGAGCGGGCCCGGTGGGGCTTGCGGCGGGCGGTGCAATGGCGGGGCTCACGGGGTACGGGGAGTCGGGGCACGCCATCAAGGACCAGCTCATCGCGCAGGGTGTTCCCGAGGCCGACGCCGCCGACATCGCCGCCGACCGATCGATCGCCCCGGGCGCGATCGCGGCGCTGGGCACCTTCCTGGGCACCGGCGCCGCGACCCAGAGCATCGCCAAGACCGGCGCCAAGGCGCTGGCGAAGAAGATCGCCGAATCGGTGGGCGCGGGCTCGTTCCAGTCCGCCGCCCAAGACCTCGCCCAGCAGGGGCAGGAGATCAACGCGGGCGCCCGCAAGGACATCGACTGGTCCTCGGTCGGCAAGTCGGCAGCGGAGGGCGGAGCCACGTTCGGCGTGCTCGCGGGGGCCCACCAGGCGGGCAGCGCGATCGCCAGCCGGATCGCCCAATCGGGGCGAACCGGTAAACCTGTGTCGGATGGTGGTTTACGGTCCGAAACACCACCTCAGGAGCCCGTTCCGGGCGTGCCGACCGCCGACCAGCCAAGCATCGCGCGCGAGGCGCCGGCAGCCCCAAGCGTCACGCCACAGACCGCGACCCCGGAAGTCCAGGGACCTCCCGCGCCCACGACCGGCGATCGGGTCTTCCGGCTCTTCGACACCGCCGAGCAGGCGGCGCTGCAGCGCCTCAAGGAGCGGGCCGCGATCCCCCGCAGCCGAGAGGCGGGCGCCACCACCCTGCCCCAGGACATCGTCGATGCGTCGGTGATCGTTGCCTCCCGGGCCGCGAAGCTGGGCGTGCGGGCGGGCCAGGGCCTCACCCAGCTCGCCAAGGACACCATCGAGGAGATCGGCTCCAAGCTCAACCCCGAGGAGGTGAGCGGGTTTGCGCGGGGGATCCTCCGCCGCATGCGCCAGGAGGGCACACCCGAGGAGGTGACGCTCGCCAAGCTCGACCGCGGCGTGCACGAACTGCCTGGCGCCGAGGCCCGCGCGCGCCTGCAGGACCTAGGCGTGCCGGACTACGTCCTCAACCCCGGGCACAAGGGCAGGGTGGGGCGTGCGTCCGTCTCCGAGGTGATCGACGGGATCGTGCGGGGCGAGGCGCGGGACCTGCCCGACCAGGCACGCCTGTACGCCGTTCTGGACCAGGAGGCCCGGTCCAAGGACACCAGCTCGGGCGGCGGGTTCATCGAGATCCCCGCGGCATCCCTGCATGAGGGGGACGCGTTCCGGCTGGGGCGCTGGGAGGGGCGGGTTGAGCGCCGCGAGTCCGACCCCTTCACGGACCGCGAGCACATCACGCTCGCGCTCGAGACACCCGACGCGCTGGACCTCGGTCAACAGATGCGCGTCACGGTCCCGACCGACGCCGCGATCCCGCTTTCCCGCGACACGCTGGTCCGCGAAAGGCAGCTGGTGCCCATGGAGCCCGCCGCCCCACGGTCACGGCTGGGAGTGCTCAACAGTGATGCCATCGAGCGCGTTCTCTCCGAAATCCATCAGGCTCAGTCGGCTCCGGTCGAGCCCATCAAGGCACGCGTGCGCCGGGCGACAGGCCAGGTCACGGATGAAGCCGCAACGCTCACACCGTCCCAGGCGCTGGCCGGGCAGATGAAGGCGGCGGAGCGCGCGTCCGAATCGGGGTTCCGCGCCGGTCGCAAGGCGGGGCTCGAGGAGGGCAAGGCGCTCGCCGAGTCCGGACCGCCCGAAACCCTCAAGGGGCGTGTCCGGCGCATCACGGGAGTGGATGCCAACGAGGCCCCCACCATCACCGAGTCCGAGGCGCTGGTGCAGCGGTACAAGGCCGAGCAGAAGGCCGCGAACGCCGCGTTCTACGAGGGCAAGCGGGCGGGGCTCACGAAGGCTCAGGAGCGGATCGACGCCCTCCTCGACAAGATGGAGGGGATGCGGACCGACGCCGCGATCAGCGAGGGCTTCCGCGACAGCATGAAGCGCTACGCGATCGAGAACCTCCCGATCTTCGTGCGCGGCAAGCTCCTCAACGCGATCGCGAACATCACGGACGTGAAGGGGGCTCAGCGGGCCCTGATGCAAGCCCACCGGGAGCTCGCGGTCTACGACCTGCGCACCACCCTCGATCGTGGGCTCACCACCTCCACCTTCCGCGCGACCGCCACGCTTCCCGCCGAAGCCCGCGAGCGGGCCCGGGCGATCAACGCCGAACTGCGTGGACTGCGTGACACAGCCGAGATGAAGGCGGCGCTGGGGGTCATGGACGCCCAGGCACGCCTCAAGGGCCAGAGCGCGACCGAGATCGCGGGCGCGGAGTTTAGGATCAAGACCCAGGCCCTGCGCGCGGCGGCGGACCGGGCGACGGAGCTGGTCAACGAGCTGACCGAGATCCGGCACCGCGCCACCAAGGACAAGCAGGTGATGATCGGGGATCGGGCGATGCGGACCGAACGGGTCCGCCAGGCGATCATCGATGGCGTGGCAAACCACCCGGACGCCAAGGTGCGGGGCGGGCTCGAGACAAACCCAGAGGTTTCGCTCGTCAAGCGCGGGCGGAACGCCCTCCTCAACAACGACGGACTGGGGGCTCTGCTGGGAAGCCCCGAGGCCCAGAAGCTGCTTTCCGAGAACCTGTGGGCGGCGGAGACCCGCAAGCACGCGCAGACCTTCCGCGACCGCGACGCCTTCGCCAAGATCATGGCGGACAACGGGTATCCGCTGGGCCGGCGCGAGACGATCGCGCTCTCCCAGCACACCGCCGGCAAGGACGCGACGCGGACCACGATCGACCTTCCCGACGCGGGCAAGATCACCGCGACCCCGATGGAACTCGCGGCGCTCTATGGCACCATCACGGACGCCAACGCCCGCCAGCAGATCCTCAAGGGCGCGCCCATCGAGTGGGAGCGGGCGACGCTGGGGCGCACCACATGGCTTTCCGCGTCCGACATCGCGACCCTCGAGCGCAGCATCCCCGAGCCCCTCCGCCGGATCGTCGACCAATGGAGGGCCTACGCGGAGGAGAACATCCGCAAGCCGCTCTTCAAGGCGGTGCGGGACTTCCGGGGCTACGAGCCCGAGGCCGTGGAGAACTATTACCCCACGCGCCGCGACCGGGTGGACGCTGATCCGCTGCCCAACATGACGGCGACGCAGTACGCGCAGCAGCAGCTGCAAAGCATGGGGTTCCTCAAGACGCGCGTGAAGGCGGCGAATCGCCCGTACATCATCGGCGACTTTGCGATGGACGTGCGGCGCCAGAGCGAGAAGTCCGCGCTGGTCACCCACTTCCTGGACCCCATCCACGACGCGCAAAGGGTGTTCGCGGACCGCGACATCAAGCAGGCGATCGCGGGCAAGATGGGCGCGAAGCTGGTGGAGCAGATCGACCGCACGATCGACCGCGCCAAGCAGCTCGACGCCCGCGCGACCACGCCAGGAGAGGCGGTGTTGCAATGGGTGAAATCGCACTACAGCCAGGCCAAACTCCTCCTGAGTCCATCCGTGATGTTCAAGCAGCTGGGCGGCATCCCCAAATTGTCCACTGTGGTCGATGCGCGCAGCATTGCGGCAAGCAGCCTTGCAGCGTTCAAGTCCCCAGAGGTGGCGGAGGTGATGCGCTCCTCCGGGTACTTCCGCGATCGGTACGAAGACGGCAGCTGGAGACGGTTCGCGCCAGGGTTTGACAACCCCAGCAACCTTCTGGGCACGCTCACGACTCCGCAGGAGATCGGGGAGTTCGTCAAGCGTTCCGCGACAGGACGACCCGCCGCGGCGATCAAGTCCATCGACAACCTTGTGGAACGGGTTCGGTTGCTCAACTGGTTCGACCAGATCGCGGCCCGATCGGCGATCGCCGCCAAGCTCTACGAGGGCGAGCAGCGTGGTCTGTCCGGCCAAGCCCTCCGGGACTTTGCGGCGCGTGAGGCGGAGTTCGCGATCCGGCGCACCAACGCGACCAGCAGCGTTCTGGACATGGCCGACGCCGCCGCACGCCATCGCGGGACCGCGTACTCCACGCTCTTCATGTTCATGTCCGACGCGTCCAAGGACCTGAACTTGCTTGTGGGCCAAGACCGGGCGACGCAGGTTCGGCGGATCGCCGCGATCACAATCAACAACGCGTGGGCGGCGGCGGTCACGACCGCGATGGGCGTGGGTCTCACCCAGGCCGCACGCGCCATGTTCGGAGACGACCCAACCTACGCAGAGCAGAAGAAGCGGGCGAGCCTTGAGAACAGCGCGGCGGAAGCGTTCACGCTCAACCTCGCGAAGAACTCGGTTGGATTCGTGCCGCTCGCTGATTTTTTTGTCGGCGTGGCGTTCGAGACGTACCGAGGAATGACGGGACGAAAGACAAACTACGAATCACTGGCTGGACGTAACCCACTCACGGAGAACGCTGTATCGCTCCTCAGGGCAACATCGGACCTGCAAATCGCGGCGGAACTTGCGACCAAGGACCGAACCTTCGATGAACAGGAACGTCTGAAAACGCGCTTGCGGTCCGCCGCAGAGAAAGCAGCATTGACCGGCGCTGACCTGCTCGGTATACCGTTGGGAGCACCCTACCAGCTCGGCAAGCGCGTGTATCGCGCGGTTCCGAAGAACCCCGCCCCATTGCTGGGCTCGAGCGAGTAGGTGCCAGGAAGCCACATCATGGACCATGAACTGAGCGTGCGGGTCTCCGCGCTGGAGCGGTCGCTTCGTCGGCAGCGTGCCGCGACGGTCGGGGCCCTGCTAGCGCTGGGCGCCGCAGTGCTGATGGGGCTGGGGGCACGGAACGATGTCGCGGATGAGATCAAGACGCGCCGGCTCGCGGTGGTGGACGCGAGCGGCAAGGAGCGGATCGTCGCGCGCGTGGGCGACGGTGACGTATCGTCCATTGAGTGGATCGATGAAGGTGGTCACAAGCGAATCGACATTGGAGGGAACAGCGCGTTCTCGTCTCTGTCGTTCGCAGATTCCCGAAACGACAACATGGTGCACCTGTCCCACACCGACGTTGGAGGGGCTGGTTTGTCGCTGTATTCTCAGGATCGGCAGTACGCGGTCTTGAGCAGCGCAACCAAGAAGATCGGTGCATTGATGCTAATGACGGACACACACGATCGCGGAGCGGGTATACGAATGAGCGTCAAAAAGCTGGATGAGCTCGACGCATTCGTAAACAACATCGAAGTCACTGGCAGTTCCGGGGCAGGCAAGGTCGCTCTCCAGAGCACCAACAACATGCCAGGCGTTGAGCTATACGCCGCAGACCAGTTTCGACCCGTCGCGTCGTTAGTAGCCTCAGAGGGAGCGTGCCTCCGGTTGTATGACGCCAAAGGAACCATTCGCGCAAGCCTTGGCAGCAGCAAGAGCACGGACGCAGATGGGGCAACGACCGCGCACCCAGAGTCAACGCTGATTTTGTTTGACGAGAACGGACGCGCCAAGTGGTCGTCGTTACGCTCCGCCAAGTGACTCCCGAGTCGAACAAGAGCGGGCTACACTGAGGACGCCGCGACAGGCCCCCCAAGGGGTCTCGCGCCATGCGCAATTTCAATACTCGGGCGTTCCGCTGGGCACGGCTGGACGCGCTGGTAGCGTTCATGCTGCTGGCGGTGACGGGACCGCCCGGGTGCACGACGGCGAACTACAAGCACACGACCGAGACGGGGCCGGACGGCACGCGAAGGACGGAGCGTTCTGCCGGGTACACGAGCCTCAAGGGCGACGCCTCAAGCGCGTTCGACAGCGTGAGGGGGTTCGTGACCGACAACGCCGGTTGGTTGATCGGGGCGCTGGGAACGTTGGGCGTCGGCACGCCAATCGCGGCGCTCATCACCCGTCTGTTCTCGAAGAATGCCGCCGTTTCCGCGCAGCAGAAAGCCGCCGAGGCCCAGGCCAAGATCGACGCCGCGTGGGATGAGGCTCACAAGCTCGGGCTCATCACCGCAGCGCGCGTCCCGCCCTCCGGAGGTGCCGCGTGAAAACGTGGCTCCCTGACGCCGTGCCCCACGACGACATGGGGCGAATCGAGTACCCCAAGGACTTCCCGCGCCCAACCGAGGCGCTGGCGATGCTCGCCGGCACGGTCGCGACGTTCGCCCAGGTCGCGGGGATCAGGGATTACCCCAAGGACCAGTACGGCTGGCTCCTCGTCAAGCCCTCGCCGGACTCACGGCTGATCTACGTCTCCAACTCCACCGGCGACGACCGCAACGACGGGCTGCTGGAGTCCACTCCCAAGAAGTCCATCGCCGCCGGTCGCGCCCTGCTGCGCGACGGGTTCCCGGATTGGCTCCTGCTGCGCGAGGGCGACGCGTGGCTCGACGAGCCCATCCAGCTCGACGGGCTCCGCGGGCGTTCCGAGACCGAGCCCATGGTGGTGAGCTCCTACGGCAAGGGCAAGCGCCCGAGGATCCTCAACCTCACACGACCGGGGATCAACTGGTCTTTCACGGGCGCGCAGGGCACGCTCGCCCACATCGCGATCTTGGGCATCGAGCTCGAGGCCTCGACCGATCCCAAGTTCTGGGTCGACGGGGGCAGCCGGTTCCCCGCGATTAACGTCATCACCAATGGCCCGCTGCCGGGGCTCCACATCGAAGATTGCGTCACGCACGGGTTCAACGGCGGGCCGCTCATCCAGCCCTACAGCGCCGCCGCGCGCCTGTCCCCGCTGGGCAGTCGCGTCCGCCTGGTGCGGAATTACTTCCTCGATCCCACCTACATCGGGCCCGTCAACGGGCCGGCGTGCGCGTACCTCCGCGAGATCGACGGGTACCTGTTCGAGGGCAACTGGGTCGGGTCGCGCGCGGCGCATATCGCCCTGGGCTACACACCGCCCAGTGAGGGCCTGTACGCGTGCGAGTCCGCGCCGGGCGCGGAGTCCTGCATCCGGAACGGGGTGGTGATCGGCAACGGGTTCCTGCATTGCAACTCCGCCGCGAACATGCGGAGCGGGCCCACCATCTGCCAGGAGAACTACACCATCGGGTGCTCGATGCACCTCAACTTCGGCATCGGCTACTGGGTCCACCGGGGCTGGGTGTTCTGCTCGGGCAACCTCGGAGAGGGCTCCAAGTACGCGGTCAACATCCACGGCAGCGGGAACGTGCCGGTGCAGTGGTTCATCCACGCGATGGTGGAGCCCTCCGCAACGGTGCAGATCGCCACCGACTTTGGGCGCTACGCCGACGACGGGCGGGGCGACACCTGCCGGGCGATCGCCGTGGAGGGCGCGGAGACCGTCATCATCGAGTTCAACGCCACCGATGGATGGGAGAGCGGCAAGCAGCCCGGATGGACGCAGGAGCTTGTGAGGGTCAACGGCGCCAAGCGCATCTTCTACGGCGGCAACACGAACGTGATCTACGGCAACACGGAGCCCGGGCTCCTCACCGACAACAACTGCCCCGTAACCATCACGGCGCCGAACCCCGTGGTGCGGATCTCCCAGGGATTGGCGGAGAAGCCCGCGAGCCCCAATCGGGAGTCCTACGTCGACTGGGCGCTCCGCGTGAACCGCCGCGGTAGCCGGTTCCTTGTCGACCCCAAGAACTACGCGAACGAGCAATGCCCGGTCGCAAGCCCAAAGGTGGGGCAGACGCCCGCCGCGTGATTCCACGACGCCCCGCGCGGGCGCAGGAGTGCCAATGCCGACGACATGGATGCGTGAGAAAGTCGCCGACGTGGTCGTGCCTTCCATCATCGCCTCGCTTCTGGGCGCGGGAAGCGGGTACATCGCCTACGTCCGCAACTCCGTCCAGATCGAGGACCGGGTGCGTTCGGCGGAAACCGCGATCGTCAAGCTCGAGAAGGTGGTGGAGTCCGCGGTCTCGCGTCAGGACTTCGAGCGGTTCCAGGACGCGACCCAGCGCCAGCTCGACAGAATCGATACGAAGCTCGACAACCTCCGAACCCAGCTCATGAACTGGAAGCCCAACGCGCTCGCGCGCGATCCATAGGAGCCTGACCGATGGCGTTCACGCAAGCGATCATCGCGTCGATGGGGGACGAGGAAGTCCTGTTCCGTCTCGAGTGCGCGTGCGCCCAGAAGCTGGGCATCGCGGCATCCGCGAGCACCGCCTCGGGCCCGTGGAACTGGTGGGTTGACCCGCTGGGCTACCTCCACGCGCCCCGCTGGTGGAAGCTCATCAAGGACTATCAGGACGCGACGAACGGCACGCCCTGGCCCTCGCGTCGCTACGCCATGGTGACCCAGGACAGCCTCGGAGAGACCGCCGCGTGTCTGGGCTTCGACGGCGTGCCCGAGACCTGGCTCGACAACGCGGGCATCCTCGCCACCTACCGCTCGATGCTGCTGTGGGCGTGCGAGAACGCCGGCACATGATCCGCCCACCAAGCGGGGATCTTGACTCCTGCTGGGATTTGCTCGCGTGGCTCCGCGCCCACGGCAAGACGGACGGCACGCCGCTCCGATGGTTCACCCACGCCAAAGACGCCCGCTCCCGTGAGCTGTGGCTCCCGTGGATCTACGAGCTCGAGTCCGCCGGGCTCATCACCACCCGGGGCGGGCTGGTGAAGATCGCCAAGACCCGGCAAGCCACGCCGTCCGACGAGCCCTCGACCGCCGCGGCTTGATTCCCCGCGTGATTTGCGCGCGACCCATAACCCTGACAACTCCCTGAAAATCTGGAACTTGTGGGCCTCCTCTGGGTACGTTGTCGGTTCGTGGGAGGCGGTTCCATGTCGGTGCAGGCGGTCCATGGAGACATTCTGCGCGCGGTCCGCGATACAGCGGAGGCAGTCAACGCCTTGACTCGGCTCCTCGAGGTGGTGTCAATGCGCCTTGTGGAACCCGCACCACTGCCCACCGTCTCCGCGCCCGCGCCGGTCGTGGGCAAGATCGACGCCCAGAAGAACGAGATCGACGAGGCGATCGTGAGGTTCGAGCGGAACCTCATTGCCCGCAAGCGGGCGCCCCGAACCGTGCAGATCTATGGGGCGCTGCTGAGGTGCGCGGCCCGCGAGCAAGGGTGGACGAGGTTTGAGCACATCACCCCCGTGGCGGTCTCGGACTACCTGGACTTCCACAACGCCCAAGGGCACTGGAAGGGGTCGACGTACCAGCGCACGCTCAGCGTCTTCCGTTCGTTCTCGCGCTGGCTCGAGTCTCAGGGCTTGCTCGTCTACCCGAACGGCACGCCCCGCCCCGACGCCATCCGCGCCATCATGGGCCCCCGCATCGACGATTCCGCGGGCTCGCGCGCGGCGACCGACGAGGACGCCCGCCGGCTCCTCCTCCACGCGTTCGAGCGTGGCGGCTCCCGGGTGGAGGACGGGCTGGCGTCGGACCGCCTGACGTACTACGCGTGCCTGTTCCTCGCGGGATGCAGGTTTGGCGAGCCCGCGCGCTGGACGTGGAGCGAGAACGTCCGGCTGGACGAGGAAATCCCGTTCCTGTTGTGGACGCCGGGCTCCAACAAGTCCCGCCACCGGCTCCCGGTCGCGCTCCACCCCGACCTCGCCCAGCTCCTCCGCACGCACCGCGCGTCGATGCGCACGCTCGCCCGAACATCGCCGCGACTCACGCGCCTCGACACGCGCAATCGCCAGCGGATGGAGGTGGTGGTCGACCCCGACCACCCCGAGGCGCCGGTGTTCCCCAAGATCCCATCGCCCGCGACGTTCCGGGCGGATTGCGTATGCTGCGGACTCCGCGGGCATGACGCGCTGGGCGAGCGGTTCACGGCGCACAGCGCACGCAAGTGGTTCTCGACCTCGATGCACGAGCACCATCAGCGGGTGGTGAATTACCTGATGCGCCACTTCGACGGGCAGGAGATGCGATACTTCAAGCCGGATTTGAAGACGCAACTTTCGGTGCTCGAAGCACTTCCAAAAATTCTGCCCGAGGACGCGATAATCTCTGTTGACATGGAGGGGTCAGCATCCGATGATGATGCAGCGACGACAGCCATGCTCACACCCCCACGAGACATCCCGAGTCCCTCCCGCTCCGGCCTGCCGGTTGTCGTCGCTGATAAATCTGCGACTGGAACGGGCGGGATTCGCGGTGTTTCGCTGTCGGGTAATGGGCATTATCGCACACTGAATGTTGACACCGGGGCCACGACCCCGCAAGCCCATCAAGCCGTGAGTGATGTTCCGGAGCACGCCGCCGATGGGCGTGGTCCTGGCGGAGCCACAGACCGCCGGGCGAAGTACACCGTCCCACCCCCAGACGGGCCGGAAACCGCGGCGGGGGACTTGAGCCTCATCGCGCGGATCATCGCCGCGCTTCCCCACGATCGCCTCGCCCGCGTGCTCGCGGGCCTTCCGGACGACTGCCTCGCGCGGCTCATCCGGGCGGGCCTGATCGCTCTTCTGATCGCGGCCCTCACCGTTCTCATGGCTCGCCACACCACCACCCGCGAAACGGTCGCGGGCGGTAGCAGCATGGTCCCCTAACGGAGTTCCTGCCATGTACACCCAGTCCGAGCTCGCCAGCGTCGCCCCCCCATCCCACCCATCCAACCCCACCACCGCCCGCCCCACGCCCCCCGATCTTCGTCCCGTCACCACGCTCCGCGAGCTGCGCCAGCGCGTGCGGGTCGCGCACGAGCAGGTCGGATTGATCGCGGGATGGGGTTCGCTGGCAAAGGTGGAGGCGGAGTCCACGCGCGTCCAGGCGATGCTCGCCGACGTGATGCGTCACATCACGGGCCTCGAGATGCTGGGCGAGCACCGGCGCATCGAGAACGGCAAGGGCAAGCCCCTGTGCCCCCTCTGCCGCCAGGGCCTGTCGGAGTTCGGGCCCCAGAAGGCGGAGCCCGACACCGACACGCACGAGCACGTCGGGGGCGTGGAGTGCGAGTGCGGGTGGCACCATTACTTCGAGCCCCAGTGCAGTCGCACGGTGCCCGACTACGCCCTCCTCAAGGCGTGGGCGGAGCAGGACGAGCAGCAGCAGCGCACCCGCGACGCCCAGGAGGCAGCGCAGGTGGCGCGCACCCAGGACGCGACGCTCCGCCAGATGCGCGGGCCCTTCGCGTCGACGCAACAGCACGCATGAAGCGGAGTGCCCTCTCGCGCCGGGAACGGCACGGGTGGGTTTGGAGGTTCCTTCCATGAGCATCATCGCACTCGACACCAGCGGCATCGCGGGCGTGCAGGGCCTCACCGACGCCCACCTTGCCCGCCGCAAGAACTACATCACCGCCAGCGACATGCCGGCGATTTGCGGGGTCGACCAGTACCGCAACGCCTACGACGTGTGGGCGGAGAAGACGGGGATCGCGGAGCCCCGCGAGGCCGGTGAGGCAGCGCTGATCGGCAACGCCCTTGAGCCCGCGATCGGCGAGATGGCCGCGCGGGCGCTCGGGCGCCCGCTCACCAAGCGGGGGTCATGGAACACCAAGGGCGTGATGGGCGCCACGCTCGATTTCATTCTCGCGGACACGCGGGACGAGATCGTCCAGTGCAAGTCCCGCGGGGTTGCGGCTTCGCGCGAGTACCTCGAGAACGGACCACCGCTCCGCGACGTGATCCAGGTGCACGCCGAGATGATCTGCGCCGACGCCCAGGCGGCATTCCTCGCCGCGCTCCTCGCGACGCCCGGGCCCCTCACCTTCCGGCTGTACCGGATCGAGCGAGACCCGCAGCTGTGCACGCTCCTCGAAGAGCACGCGTCGGCGTTCTGGAGCTTGGTGCAGGCGCGCAGGGCGCCCGACTCGTGCGGCAGCGTGGAGACGTACAAGCGCATCGTCCGCCGGCAGGGCGCGGTCGCGCGTGTGTCGGACGAGGCGATGCGTAAGTACACCAACGCCCGCCGAGCTCGCATCGACGCCGAGAAGGAAGTGGAATCGATCAAGGACATCGAGGACCGGTGCCTTTCCGAGATCCTGCGCGAGATGGGCGACGCCGAGGTTGCGGAGTCTGGTCTGGGCGTTCTGTCCGCGCGTGTGATCAGCTGCAAGGAGCGCGTCCAGAAGGCCTACTCGTACACGCGTCTCGATTTCAAGCCCGCAAAGGAGGTTCCCAATGAAGAACGTTGATCCATCGACCGACCCCGGAGACATCACCTCAATCCAGCCTGTCGTGGTCGACGCCACGCTCAGGACTGAGGTGGACATGCAGGTCGCGACCGCCAAGCGCTACCCGCGCGACATCAAGCAGGCGATCAACCGGGCCAAGAGCAGCGCCCTGTTGAGCGAGGAGATCGCGGCTTCGTGCTGCTACAGCGTGCCCCGGGCGGGCAAACAGATCCGCGGCGCCAGCGTGCGCCTTGCGGAGATCATGGTGAGCAGCTTCGGCAACATGCGGTGCGAGAAGCGGGCGGTTTCTGTCGAGCGCGATTACGCGGTCGCGGAGGGCGTGTGCTGGGACCTTGAGACCAACCAGGCGACCCGCGTCACCAAGAAGCGCCGGATCGTGGACCGGAACGGGAAGCGGTTCAGCGACGACATGATCCAGAACACGCTCAACGCGTGCGCGTCGATCGCCTTCCGTGACGCGGTCTTCATCGTGATCCCCAAGTCCTTCGTCGACGACGTGTACCGCGCCGCCGAGGAGCTGGCGGTCGGGAACGTGCAGAGCTTGGCCGAACGCCGCGGCAGGGCGCTGGAGTACTTCCATCGCTTTGGCGTCACCCAGGAGAACATCCTTGCGTCGATGGGCAAGAAGTCGATCGACGAGCTCACGCTCGACGACGTGGCGGGATTGCGGGCGCTGGCCGAGGAAGTGCGGAGCGGGAACAAGACGCTCGAGCAGGCATTCCCCGACCCCGCCAAGCCCGACCCCGAGGCGGAGGCGGTTCCGGACACCACCATCGGGGCCGCGGTCGCGGCGGTCTCCAGGGCGGCGCAGAGCCTGGGCGCTCCGACTCCCAGCGAGGCCGCCGACAAGGAGGCGAAGCTCAAGGGCCTCCGCGAGCGCAGCGCCCGCACCACCAAGCCCTCCCAGACCAGCGAGGCTCCTCCAGCGTCAGGAACCGCTGCCGCCACTACTCCCGGCGGAGAGATGTTGATCCAACATCGCTGATGGGCCTTCGCACCGGCGCGGGGTGGAAACACCTCGCGTCGGTTTGACATGTCGCAGGACGCGATGCAGATCGCACGGATGCGGACCGTGAACCGCTCCGAGCCTGCGCGCAAAGCAAGATCGGAGTCGAACATGTGCAATCCGGTGAGCGGTCTGATGAACTCGGACGGAACGATCTACTTGCCCGAACCCAAGGTCTGGGACCACAGCCATTCCGCACTCGCGAAAGCACGCGGGATTCCCGACGGTTTGATCGGCGACAAGTGGGCGCGGTTTGAGCTCACGCCGCCCAACAACGACTTCACCAAGCCGATCGCGGAATGGAACCTGAAACTCGATGAGCAGCGGACGCCCGAGTGGTGGACTGAAGACCTGCCCGCCATCGACGACAAAATCCGACAGGCGGTAGGTCGATACATGGACGCCGCGCGCGAGGCCCACACCGCCCCGCAGTGGCCCGCGTCCACGAGCGGGTACCGAGCGCCCGCGTCCACGAGCGGGTACCGAGCGCCCGCGTCCACGAGCGGGGACCTCGCGCCCGCGTCCACGAGCGGGTACCGAGCGCCCGCGTCCACGAGCGGGGACCTCG
>CAYNSB010000039.1:0-35548 GCA_964399625.1 uncultured Phycisphaeraceae bacterium | reverse complement strand
TGCGGCGCCGGCCGTATTGCGTGGTGCTGCTCGACGAGATCGAGAAGGCGCACCCCGAGGTGTTCAACGTGCTGCTGCAGGTGCTCGACGATGGACGCCTCACGGACGGGCAGGGGCGGACGGTGGACTTCCGCAACGCGATCGTGGTGATGACGAGCAACTACGGGAGCCAGCAGATCCAGGAGCTCACGGCGACGGGGGCCGAGGACTGGGAGATCGAGGCGGCGATCCGCGAGCTGCTCAAGCGCGGGCCGGCGGGGCTGGCGGCGCAGGAGTTTGGCAAGGCGGCGGGCCTGCCCGACAAGGTGACGCGGGTGATGAGCCGGGCCGCGGAGACGATGAGCGGCGGGCTGTTCCGTCCGGAGCTGCTCAATCGCATCGACGAGGTGGTGGTGTTCCACCAGCTCAAGCGCGAGGATCTGGACGCGATCGTGGAGATCCAGCTGTCGCGTCTGCGGGCGCGCTTGCGCGAGCGGCAGATCGGGCTGGAGCTTTCCAAGGAGGCGGTCGAGGCGCTCGTGAATGAGGGGTACGACCCGATGTACGGGGCGCGCCCGCTCAAGCGGGTCATCCAGCAGCGGATTGAGAACCCGCTGGCGACGCGCCTGCTCTCGGGGGAGTTCGCGCCCGGGGACACGGTGCGGGTGACGCACGAGCGGGAGCGGTTCGAGTTCGCCCGGGCGTGAGGCGGAGCGGTCGGTCGCTGCTCGTATGGCGAACGCCCGATCGCGGCGTGTGAAGTCTGCGCAGAATCGCTCGATTGCTCTTGTGATCCTTCGCGTCCGAACGGATAATGCGGCGTCCCGCCGCGAACACCCGTGGCGCGACGCCCTGGGGAGAGCACGATGCACACGCGCACGAATCGGGCGCGGGCGGCGGCGGCGCTGGCGATGTTCGCCGGCGGGGCCACGTCCCTCGCGCAGGTCACGTTCACGGGCCTTGGCACGCTGCCCAACTTCAACAAGAGTTCGGCGCTGGGCGTGTCGGGCGATGGGCTGGTCATCGTGGGGAACGTGGAGGGGATCGGCGGCATCCTCGCGGCGCGATGGGTGCGTGGCGCGACGATCACGGGCGCGACGATCACGAGCAACTCGCCCAGCTACGCCTACGGCGCCTCGCACGATGGCAGCGTCTGCGCGGGGCAGGAGGTCAACGGCGTCAACCAGGCGTTCCGCTGGACGAGCGCCGGCGCGGTGGACCTGACGATCCCCGCGGGGTACGACAGCGCGCAGGCGTTCGATGTCTCGGGCGATGGGTCGGTGCTGGGCGGGACGCTCGCGTTCACGGACATCACCACGAGCTTCGAGGGCTTCCGCTGGACCAGCGCGGGGATGGTGCCGCTGGGGTTCCTCTCGGGCGGCGGCGAGAGCCACATCACCAAGGTGAGCGCCGATGGCAACACGCTCGTGGGCTATGGCAGCAACTCCGCGCTGAGCGCGATGGCGGTGCGCTGGACGCCGGGCACGGGGCTCGTGGGCCTGAACACGCTCGGCGGCGGCACGTTCAGCATCGCCAAGGGCGTGTCGGGCGATGGGTCGGTGATCGTGGGTCAGAGCGGATCGAGCTCGGGCCTGCGCGCGTTCAAGTGGACGCTCGCGACGGGCATGCAGAGCCTCGGGGTCCTCACCGGCGGCACATCCTCGAACGCCACCGCGATCTCCGACGATGGGCTGACGATCGTGGGGCAGGGGGACTCGAGCTCCGGCCCCACGCGCACGTTCCTGTGGACGCAGACCAACGGCATGCAGGAGCTCGAGACGTTGCTCGGGGGGACGCTGCCCGCGGGGTGGGTGCTGTTCAACCCGTCGGGGGTCTCCAGCGACGGGAAGGTGATCGTGGGCACGGGGCTGCACAACGGCGTGCAGGAGGGCTGGGTGATCTCGCTGGCGCCGCCCGCGTGCTACGCGAACTGCGACGGGAACACGACGGCTCCGCTGCTGAGCGCGGGGGACTTCACGTGCTTCCTGAACAAGTTCCGCGCGGGCGACCTGTACGCGAACTGCGACGGGAACACGAGCGCGCCGCTGCTGAGCGCGGGTGACTTCACGTGCTTCCTGCAGCAGTTCCGCGCGGGGTGCCCGTAGAACGCCGCTCGCGGGAGCGGGCGCGGCCTCGCGCACCGGCAAAGGGAATCGGCCCTATCCCGCCTGATCGGGTTGTGGGCGGGTGGGCTGTGGTTCTCGGGCCGGAAACCACAGGGAACCGCGGCAATGGGCCGATGGTCCAACCGTTCTGTCTCCGGTGCCACGACGCGCCGGTTGTGTGTGTTGTGCACCCATGAACGGAGAGTCCACAGATGAACGTTTCTCGACTGATGAAAGTGGCTGGGCTGGTGGCGATCCCGGTGTTCGCGGCGGCGCTTCCGACGGCGATCGGGCAGCCACCGGCGGACGCGGGCAAGCAGCCCCCACCGCCCAAGGAGCGCCCCGGGCGCGGCGGCGATGGCGACCGGCGTCCCGAGGGCGACAACGAGGGCGGGGGCAAGTGGCGGCAGGAGTACAAAGAGGAGCTGCGCGAGCACCCGCGTCTGGCGCGGGCCATCGTCGCGCTGCACGAGGTCAAGGAGCACCTCGAGAAGGCGCCGCACGACTTCGGCGGTCACAAGGTCGCGGCGATCAAGGCGGTCGATGACGCGATCAAGGAGCTGAAGGAGGCGATCAAGTTCGACGCCAAGCACGAGGGCGGCGACAAGGGCAAGGACGGCGACAAGGGCGAGAAGGGCGAGCGCGGACGTCCGGAGCGCGGGCCCAAGGGCAAGGGCGGCGAGAAGCCGTCGGGCAACTGATTCGCTCTCGATCGAAACTCATGAACGAAAGCACGGGTCGCTCAAGGGCGGCCCGTGTTCTTTGATGGATCATCGGTATCTGCGGGCGGCGCGGAGGGCCGCGGCGCTCATGGGCAGCCGGCGCGGAACCGGCTCAGGAAGCAGACGAAGTCGCCCGCGCTGAGCGTGGGCGCGGTGGTGGACCCATCGCAGTTGGCGTAGGCATCGCCCGCGCGGAACTTGGTCAGGAAGCAGACGAAGTCCGCCGCGCTGAGCACCGGGGCGTTGCTGCTGTTGTCGCAGTTGGCGTAGCACGCGCCGGTGAACTGCACGAACTGCCCAGCGGTGCTCGCGTCGAGATTGACCCAGCCGATGTTCTCGCCCCAGGCGTACCCGCGGAGGCGGTTGGTGGCCTGATCGAGACGCGCGGGCTGGGCGGGCGAGGCGAGCGCGCCGCCGGAGAAGTTGATCCATCCGACGTTCTCGCCCCAGGCGAAGCCCGAGAGCGCGCCGGTGGGACCGACGTTGATGCCGAAGTTGGTGGCGTCCGCGTTGGCGTAGGACGTGGCGCCGCCGGCGGGGATGTTGCCCAAGTTGATCCAGCCGATGTTCTCTCCCCAGACGTACCCGGAGAGGAACGAGGCCCAGAGGCGGGCGCCCTGGGCGCCGGCGTTGGCGTCGCGCCAGTTGAGCCACCCGCAGTTCTCCTGCCACGCGTAGAGCTGCGTGGAGAGGACGTTGGTCTGCGCGGAGGCCGCCGAGGCGAGCACGCCCGCCGAGAGCAAGCCGAAGATGGAAGGACGCGGGTTCATGATCGTGTTCCTCACACTGTACCGAGTGTTCGCCGATTCTCCAACGCTGTTTTGCCCGGGGGCCGACAGGAGTTTCCCAGCTTCTCAGTGCTGCACGTTCGTCACGGTGTTGGTGGAGCTGATGGTGCCCGGGCCCGAGGTCGTCGCGCCGAGCGTGGAGTTCGCGCCGGAGTTGGAGATGCCCGCGCCGCCGGTGAACGTGTTGCGGACCGCGGCAGTGGAGCTGGCGGTGTTGGTGATGACGAGGCTGGCGGGCGCGTTGAAGGCGAAGGCGTTGCCGTCGATGATGTTGTTGGCGCCGGTGACGACGATGCCGCCCTCGGGCGGGCCCGAGGTGGCGCCGTTGTTGGCGACGTGGTTGCCGCGGACGAGGTTGCTGTCCTTGAGGCGCATCGCGCACTTCCAGTTGCGCGTCAGGGTGTTGTCGACAAAGGAGCAGTCCACCGCGAGCAGCTGGCGGATGCCGTCGAGCTGGTTCTCGGAGATCGTGCAGCGCTCCACGCGGACGCCCTCGGAGAGGACGGCCTGGACGATCTCCACGCCCGAGCCGACGTTGCCCGTGATGGCGCAGTTGGAGATGGAGCAGAAGCTATCGACGAAGAAGCCGTTGCTGCCATTGGCGCGGGAGGTGCAGTAGGACGCGACGGAGCCGGCGCCGAGCTGGAAGCCCAGCCCGATGCTGGACTGGGCGGTGCAGCGCTCGACGATGGAGTTGGAGCCCAGGATGAAGCCCGCGCCCGAGCCGGTGACGGTGCAGTCGCGGACCGTCGTCGCGTTGCCGCAGATGATGCCAAAGCCATTGGTGGAGTTGCGGACGGTGAGGTTCTCGACGCGGACGTTGTTGGTGGTGTAGAAGTCCAGGCCCTCCTTCACGCACGAGTCGATGAGCCCGTTGCGGACGACGATGTTGTTGTACCCGTTGCAGTAGATGCCGTCGTCGCTCACGCCGCCGCCGAGGATGGCGAACCCGTTGAGATCGATGGTGACATCGTTGGAGAAGACGCCGATGCCGACGGTGCCCGCGCCGGGCGACAGGTTGCCCGAGAGGTAGTACGAGCCGGGCTGGCTGATCACATACTTGACGCCGAAGCCGCTCGGGAGCGTGGCGATGTCCGTGCGGGGCTCGACCTGCTGGAGGGTCTTGTACGTCGAGGACACGGCGCCGGCGGGCGGGGTGAGCGGGCCGGCGGTGACGCGCGGGGCCAGCACGGCGAGCGTGCCTGCGGCGGAGGTGAGGGCGAGGGCGGTCAGGGCTCGAGAGGCGAGGCGGTTCATCAGAGGTCTCCTTGGTGCACGGGCGATTGAGCGGAAGGGATGCGGCCCGTCCCGCTCCATGCGAGAGGAGCGCGGGGGCGACGCCATCGCGATCAGTGCGTGAAGTTCGCGTTCGGGTCGGTGCTCGTCAGGCTTCCCGCGAACGTGTTGCCCGAGATCGCCGCGGCGTTGGTGCCGGCCGCGACGATGGGGCCCACCGAGTTGCCCGCGACGATGCTCCAGTTGGTCGTGTTGCCCGTGCAGGTGTTGCGGATGATGATGTTCACCGTGCCTTCCACGAGCAGGCCCTTGTCCTGCAGCGCGCAGTGGTTGCCCTCGACGCGATTGCGGCTCCCGATGATGTGAACGCCCGCCCCTCCCGCGGCGGCCGTGCCGTTCCCCGCGCACGTGTTGCCGCGGATGATGCTCCGCGAGGAGACGCTGATCCCATCGAGCGCGTTGCTCGAGACGTCGTTGTCAACGATCGTGCTGTCCGCCGCCAGGAAGATTCCCAGCGCCTTGTTCTCCGTGATTGAGCAGTGACTCACGAGCGTGCCCACATTGCTGGAGACGATCCCGTTGAGCACGTTTCGGCTGATGGTCGAGCCCGTGATGGTGGCGTCGGCAAGCACCGAGATGCCATTGCCCGAGTTGATGAACGAGCTGCTCCCCGTGATCGTGATTCCCACGCCCGCGGAGATGCCATCGTGCACGTTGAGATACGCCGAGCAGTTGCTCAACGAGCAACCCGCACTGACGGTGAATCCCGCGATCGTGTTCCCCCGGGCCACGCAATCGTGGAACGCCGCGGAGCTGGCGGCGAACCCGCTGCCCAGGTTGTCCGCGGCCGTGCATCGCGAGAGGGACGACGCGAGCTGCGCGTCGATGCCGTCGCCCCCGCACGCCGTGGCCGTCACATCTTCCAGCACGCAGTCGCTCGCGCAGAACACGCCCGTCGAGAAGGGCTGCGACGTGCCCACGCTGCGCACGACGCAGCGTCGCACGTGCCCGCGATTGCCCGTGACGATCCCGCCGCCCAACGGGATCCCCGAGACATGGAGGTCCTCCACGGTGGAATCTTCGGCCGAGGACAGGTCCACGCCGGTGTTGGTCCAGTTGTCGATGTGCCCGTTGCGGATGGTGACGCTCTTGTGCGGGTTGACGGTGCGGATGCCGCCGAAGGCGTTGTTGATCGCGCGGAAGCTGAAGCCCATCAGATCGATCGTGACGTTGTCGGCGTCGATCTCGATGCCCCACTTGTTCGCGACGTTGGTGATGTCGCCCTGGAAGGGCGCGGGCAGGTAGTAGCTGCCGGGCGCGGTGATGCGGAACGTGCTGTCCGCGTCGCCGGGCGTGTTGGTCGAGTTGATCGCGATGCGCGGCTCGATCTCGCTGAGGGTCTTGTAGGTGCTGGCGACAGGGCCGGCGGGGGGCGTGAGCGGGCCGGCGGTGACGCGCGGAGCCAGGAGCGCGGCGGCGGACAGCAGCGCGAGCGAGGCGATCGAGGTGCAGACGAGCGCGGTGCGATTCATGGTGGAGTCCTGTGGTTGTGCGTGTCGGTCAGAACCCGATGTTCGCGTTGGGGTCCGTGGAGACGAAGCCGAACGAGCCTGTGATGACCTGGGCCGCGGCGTTGCCGGCGGTGATGCTGTAGTTGGCGAGGGTGTTGCCGCGGGCGGAGTTGCGGATGACGAGGAAGCCGGCGCCGTTGATCAGTATTCCATACTTGTTGTCCGTGACGCTGTTGCCCTCGATGCGGGCGCCCGCGCCGTCGTTGCCCTGCCCCTCGATGCCCGCGCCCGAGGAGCCGAGCGCGGCGCTGTTGTTGTGGCAGGTGTTGCCGACGATGGTGCAGCCGGCCTGGACCCAGATGCCCGAGCTCGCGTTGAGGTACGCCGAGCACCGCTGGACGCTATTGCCCTGGAATGTGTAGAACCCGTATCTCCCGTTGGACGAGCTGGCGCACGCCTCGGCCGTGCTGCCGCTGCCGAAGAAGAACCCGTCGGACCCGTTCCCGTACGCCTCGCACGAGGAGTAGGTCGTGCCGCCAAAGTCCGTGAAGCCGATGCCCGTGTTGCTCCGCGCGACGCAGCGTGAGATGCTCGAGCCGTATCCGACGGCGAGCCCCGCCTGCGCGTTGTTGATGAGCGAGACGTTCTCGATTCGCGCGCTCGCGTTGAGGAGATTGATCCCGCTGAGGCTCCAGTCGCGCACCACCCCGTTGCGGATCGTGAGGCTGTGCGCGGCCCCGTTGTAGAAGATCCCGGTCTGCGCTCCCGCCACGCCAAAGAGCGTGTGCCCGTTCAGGTCGATGTCCACGTCGGCATCGTTGATCGAGATGCCGCTGGACCCGCTCGCGCCGCGGAGCGAGCCGGCGAGCGTGATCTTGCACGGGAAGTTGATGGTCTGGGGGATCTCGCCCAGCAGGATCTCCATCGCGTTGTCGCCAACGACGACGTAGTTGGACGTGTTCTGCACGACGGTGTTGCCCGAGACGAAGTTGCCGCTGGCGCCGATCTCCAGCCCGCGCAGGCTCCCCGCGACGCGGTTGCCCTCGATGCGGTTGCGATTGCCCGTGACGTGGATGCCCGCGCTGGTGCTGCCGCCGTTGTCGTCGCACAGGTTGCCGGCGACGCGACAGTCCGACAGGACCTCGATCCCGTCGCCGCTGTTGCCACGCGAGACGCACTCCTGGATCAGGCAGCCCTCGCCGACCTGGATGCCGTCGCCGCCGCTCCCGCGCACGGTGCAGCGGACGATCGTGGCGTTTCCCGCGGAGAAGATGCCCGCGGCGACGTTGTTGTACGCCCCGCACTCGCTGATCGTGCTGTTGGCGACGACGAAGCCGTACGCGCCGTTGGAGGCCGACGAGCATCGCGAGATCGAGCAGCCCGCGCCGGTGAGGAACCCGCGATTGGAGTTTCCCGAGGCCGAGCAGTCCGTAATCGTGCTCCCGTTGGCGACGCGCACGCCGCTGACGCCGTTGGACCTTCCGACGCAGCGTGTCGCCACGGCGTTGTCGCCCGTCGCGATGCCCTCGCCCGTGTTGCCCGAGGCGGTGAGGTCCGACACGCGCACGCCCGAGGCGTTGACCAGGTCCACGCCGTCGCCCGCGAAGGAGCGGACCAAGCCGTTGGTGATCGCGATGTTGGAGAGACCGGCAACGGTCGCGCTGATGCCATCGAGCGAGCCCGCGACGCCGGCGATCTCGAACCCGCACAGGTCGAGCGAGACGCCGCTCGCGGCGATCGCGATCGCGTGCTTGGCGCTGACGCCGGCGATGTTGCCCGCGAGGTAGTACGAGCCCGGCGCGGTGATCCGATAGACGCTCGTCGCGTCGCCGGGTGTGTTGGTCGCGTTGACCGCGATGCGAGGTTCGATCTCGCCCAGCGTCTTGTACGTGCCCGCGACCGGGCCCGCGGGGGGCGTCAGCGGGCCCGCGATCAGCAGCGATGTGGACACCGTCGCGACCACGACCAGGGTCCCAAGAAGCATCGAGCGGGCGTTCATGGTGCGTTCCTTTCTCGCTGGACCATCACGAGCCGAATCAGTGCGCCATGTTGTCCCACGGCCCCGAGGGCACCGCGACCACGGCCACCGGCGCGATCACGTTCGCCCCGACGCCGCTCGCCGCGCCCTGGTTGAGGTAGTTCCCGCAGAACGTCGACACGTTGCGCAGGGCCGCGTTGTACGTCGTCGAGGCGCCGAACGCCACGGGGTACTCGCTGCGATAGAAGCGGTTGCCCTCGATGTGGTTGCTCGAGCCCCCGCCCACGACGTACACGCCGCTGGATGGCACGCCGTTGTACGACGATCGGCTTCCCGTCTCGGCGGTGGTGCAGTCCGTGACGAACGAGCCCGCGTAGACCTGGAAGCCGTTGATCGCGACGTTCGACGCCGTGCATCGTGTGAACGTCACGCCCACGGAGGCGTCGCCCGAGTTGAACCCGTGCCCGCCGGCGCTGCTGGCGGTGCAGTCGCTCACGCGGCATCGCGACCCGACGACGAACCCGTCGCCGCTGGTGCTCGAGCTCGTGCACCCGAGCACCGTGCTCCCCTCGCCCAGCGTGAAGCCCGGTCCGGCGGAGTTGCGGACGGTCACGTTGCGGATCGTGCACCCGATGCCCGTTCGCACGCCGCCGCTGACGCGCGAGGCCGAGACCACGCAGTCGGCCACGAGCGAGCCATCGACGACGATGATGCCCGCGTCGTATCCGTTGACGGTGCAGTCGGTGATGGAGGCGTTGTTGTTGGTGATGATGCCGTACCCGGCGCCTGTCGCGGTGTCGCACGCGACACGCTCGACGCGGACGCTCGTGCACCCGGACAGGTCGATCGCCTCCTTCTGGAAGTTGCGGATGACGCCGTTGCGGACGGTGATGTTCCGAAAGTTGCCCAGGCCCGAGGTGATCGCGCGGAAGCCGGCCCCCGCGGCCCCGTCCAGCGTGAACCCGTTCAGGTCGATCGTGACGTTGCTCGCCGAGACGGTGATGGCGTTCACGCCCGATCCCGCGACGATGTTCTGTGTGAGGTAGTACGAGCCGGGCTGAGCGATGTTGGTGGAGCCCGAGATCGGGATCCGCGGCTCAACCTCCGAGAGCGTCTTGTACGTGCTCGCGACGGGCCCCGCGGGCGGGGCGAGCGGCCCCGCCACCACGACGACCGCCACCAGCGCCGCGCCGATCGCCGCACCCGTCATCAAGGACTTCATCCCGCGCATACCGACTCCTTTGCACGACACGGCCTCCCTCACCGCGTCCGGGTTCCGTGTCCCCATGCGAGAGCGGTCGGGACGGGCGTCAGCGATTTGGGGCGGGAATCACTGGAGGGTGTTGTCCCACGGGCCCGAGGCCGCGACGCCGGTGCGGATCGTGCCGACGAGGTTCAGGGCCCCGTTGTTGGTGTAGGTGTTGGAGCACGCGCTGGCGGCGTTGCGGTACACGCTGTTGGAGTTGCTGTTGGCGGCGATGAAGACGGGGTACCCGCAATTGACGAAGCGGTTGCCCTCGATGCGATTGGCGTTGGACGTGGTGATGACGCCGCTGGTGACACCCCCGCCGAAGCCGGACTGGACGCCGATGGCCGAGACGGTGGAGTTGGTGACGACCGAGCCGGAGGTGATCTGGAATCCGTTGAGCCCGATGTTGAAGGCGGCGCAGCGATCGAAGGTGACGCCGCCGGTGCCGGTGGTGACGAAGGCGTTGCCGAGGATGGTGTTCGCGGCCGAATCCAGGACCGTGCCCCCGGCGCCGATGGTGTAGGCATCGCCTGAGGTGTTGTTGGCGTTGCAATCCTTCACCGTTCCGCCGACATCGAGGACGAACCCGCCGCCCGTCGTGTTGGAAGCGGTGCAGCCCGCGATGGAGGCGTACTGCCCGAGGCTGAAGCCCGTGGTTCCGCCCAGCACGCTCGAGTTGGTGATGCGCGAGGAGAATCCGGCTTTCACGCCTTCCGCGCCCGCGAGAACGGTGGCACGCTCGATCTGCGTGTTAGATCCGGTGTCGATGCCGCGGAGGGCGACGCCTTCGACACGCGAGTCGGCGACGCGCGAGCTCGGGCCCAGGGTGATGCCCGAGGAGGAGGGCGATCCCGCGGCGCCCGCGATCGAGACGTTCTCGATGATGGAGAACGCCCCGAGGTAGATGCCGCTGTCGGTGATATTCTGGAGGCGGACGTTGCGAACGGTCGTGGGCACGCTGGCCGCCCCGAGGAACGCCGGCGTGGAGAAGATGCCCGAGCCCGTCGTGTTGCGGATCGTCCCGTTCTGGATGGTGATGTTGCCCTGGTCGGTGGTCACGGCGATGCGGATGCCGGTCTGCCCGCCGGTGATCGCGAACCCGTTGAGATCGAGGGTGACGTAGTTGCTGGAGATGGTGATCGCCTCGGCGCCGGCGGGCCCGCTGATGTTGGCGGTGAGGTAGTACGAGCCCGGTTGAAGGATGTTGGTGGAGCCCGAGATCGGGATCCGCGGCTCAACCTCCGAGAGCGTCTTGTACGTGCTGGACACCGCGCCCGCCGGTGGCGACAGCGGGCCCGCGGTCACGCGCTGGGCGAGCAGCGCCACGCCGGCAAGAGACAGCCCGGACCCCGCGAGGGCGACGATGAGAACGGCACGGTTCATGCGATCGACTCCTGACACGAAGCCGCGGAACGAACGGCGTCGCTCCACCATGCGAGGGCACGGAGGCGGGGACGACACGCGATCGCGTCGGAATCTCACGCGGTTTGGCGGAGGTCAGGCCTGGGCCGGAATCACAACCACGTCCTGCGCGCGCACGGCGAGGGTGATCGGCGTGCTCGCGGCCGACGCGCCGGCCCCGGGGGCGAGGTGCATCGGGTTCAGCTCGGCCGCACGCACGCTCGTTCCGCCGGGCAGCTCGATCGTGTGCTGCGCCATCTCCCCCAGATAGACGCTGTCCTTGATCGTGCCGCGGAGGGTGTTGGTCGCGGGCGCGCCCAATCCGGCCCCGCCCTCGACCAGGTGCAGCGCCTCGGGGCGGATGGAGCACAGCACCTTGGCGCCCACGCCCAGGCTCGCGTCGACGGGCGCCCCGGCCCGCAGCTCGCCGGCGCTGGTGCGGATGGTGGAGCCCACGCCCGCGGCGCCATCCCCCCCGGGCTTGATCTCCACGATCTGCCCCTCGATGAAGTTGGTCTCGCCCAGGAACTCCGCGACGAAGCGCGAGCCCGGGCGCGCGTACAGCTCCCGCGGCGTGCCCAGCTGGATCACCCGTCCCTGGCGCATGATCGCGACTCGATCGGCCATCGAGAGCGCTTCCTTCTGATCGTGCGTCACGTACACGCCAGTGATCCCCGCCTGCTTGCAGATCCGACGGATCTCGGAGCGCAGCTCGATGCGCAGCTTCGCGTCCAGGTTCGAGAGCGGCTCATCGAGCAGCAGCACGTCCGGGCGCACGACGAGCGCCCGCGCCAGGGCGACGCGCTGCTGCTGCCCGCCCGAGAGCTGGTTGGGCTTGCGCTTGGCGTACTCCTCCATGCGCACGGCCGAGAGCGCCTCGCGCACGCGCCGGGCGGACTCCTCGGCGGGCACCTTCCGCACCGAGAGCCCGAAGGCGACGTTCTGCTCCACGCTCATGTGGGGCCAGAGGGCGTAGCTCTGGAAGACCATGCCCGTGTTGCGCTTGTTGGGCGGGAGGTTGGTGATGTCCCTGCCGTCAAAGAGGATTGCGCCCGAGTCGGGCTCGATGAACCCAGCGATCATGCGCAGGAGCGTGGTCTTGCCGCAGCCGGAGGGCCCCAGCAGGAAGAAGAGCTCGCCGGGCTCGATGCGGAGCGAGACGTCATCGACGGCGCGCGCGAGCCCGCCGCCACTGCCCGGGCCCGAGGGGTTCGGGAAGGTCTTGACGAGGCGCTGGATGTCGATGGCGATGGCCATGGGCACAGAGGGTAGCGATCTGTGCCGACGGTCGTGCGTGCGGGCGCGGCGGGCAGGGATCGACGACGCGGGGGCGCGTTACGCCGCCTCGCGCTCCTCGAACTTCTTGGGGCGGACCTCGGCGGGGGCCTCGGCGCTCTCCGTGAAGTCCTCGGCGGCGCGGAGCTTGAGGGCCGTCTGCTGCACCTTCCGGTACCCCAGCAGGCGCACCACCTCCAGCACGTCGGTCCAGGACGGATACTGCTTGGCGTTGGCCCGCTTGAACTCCTCGATCGCCATCACGAAGAGGAACTGTTCCTTGTTCAGTTCCCCTTCCTCGGCGGCCTTGGTGAAGTCCGACAGGCGGCGCCCGGGGCCGCGACGACGCTCCAGCCCCGTGGGCGAGCCGCGGTCGGAGGAGCGCCGGTCGGGACCGTTGTACGCGGGCGCGCCGGGCTCGCCCGTGGGCGCGCGGTCCGAGGCGCGGCGACGATTGGGAACCTCGCCCGCCTCGACGGTGCGGGGCGCGCGGCGGTCCGGGTGCGATTCGTTCTGGGACATGGGCGGCCTCCGGCGAGGGGTCTGATCCCCCGACGACGAGCCCGCCCGTCACGACGGACGACTACAGCTCGTCGTCGTCGTCATCGTCGAATTCTTCCTCCCCCTCGACCTCCTCCTCGTCGTCCTCGATGAAATCCTCGTCGTCGTCGAGGAAGTCCTCGTCGTCCTCGTCCACGTCATCGTCCGCGAACGCGTCGTCCCCTTCCTCCTCGTCCTCATCCTCGTCATACATGGACCACGACGGACGATTCGGACCAAGACGCATCGACGCGCCCGCCGGAGCGCCCAGGTCCGACGCCGCGCTCATCGCCCACCCCGCGCGCTCGGCCCCGATGCCCGCCACCTCCGACCCCGCACGAACTCGCAGTTCCCTCGCCATGCCTGTTCCCCTTCGATCTGCGTTCTATCCACCGCCGGCGCGCCCATCCGCGCGGCCTCCCAAGCGCCGCAACAGTACCGACCCGCACGCCGGTGTCAAACTCCTTTCCGCGCGTCACTTCAGGACGTGCGCACACCCGCGGGCGGCCCCCAACGTCCGACCCGCGCTTACACCCGCCCCGGGCGAACGATCTACACTCGGGACCGCCCCCATGCCGATCCCCACCGCGCCAAGCTCGCCCCCGTCCCCCGGAACCGCGGGCACGCCACCGGCGAAGCCCTCGGGTCCGGCAAACACCCGGGAGCCCGAGGCGTTCCAGCTCATGGCGATGATCCTCGCGATCGTTCTGCCCGGGCTGGGGCACTGGTCGCTGGGGCAGCGTCGGCGCGCCCCGCTCATCGCCGCGGGCGTGCTAGGACTTTTCGTGAGCGGGCTGCTCATCGGCGGCATCGACTGCGTGGACCGGCGCGAGAACCCCGTCTGGTTCGCCGGGCAGGCGATCGTCGGGCCCATCGCCTGGGGCGTGGACTGGGCGCACCAGAACCACTTCAAGGTGCGGGACGCGGCCAACGCGCTGCCCCGCTCCCCGCGCCCCGACGAGGTCCGCGATGCGCAGGGTCTGGCGCGACCCGGCGGCGAGGGCCGCTTGCCGCCCATCTCCAAGAGCCTGGGCAAGATGAACGAGCTGGGCACGCTCTTCGCCGCGGTCGCGGGCATGCTCAACCTCATCGTCATCGTCGATGCGGCGTTCCACACGCCCCGGCGCGAGCGAAAGGAAGGGCGATAGATGGACCCGGCCCTGACCCTCGCGTACCGCCCGTTCCTCGACCCGCTGTCGCTGGGCCCGTGGTGGTGGGCGTTCCTGCTGCCGCTGGCGCTGCTGATCTCCGTCGCGTACAAGGCCGTGCGGATGCACGAGCTTGAGGCGGTGGAGGGCCCGTGGCTGGGCGCGTTCGCGCGCTCGGTGCTGGTGATGACGATCCAGATCATCCTGGGCATCGTGGCGCTGTGGATCGGGTCGTACCTGTTCGTGATCAAGCTCCTGCCGGTGATCGCGCCCATGCCCGGGGCGTGACGCCATCCTCAATACTCACTGGTGGCGCTGCGGTGCGCGTGGTCGAGCGCAACGACCATGTACCGCAGCGCGTCGGCGGCGTGGTCCGCGTCGTCCTTGACGGGCGTGAGTGAATCAGGACGTGTCGGGTCGTAGTGGTACGTGGCGAGCGCGCGGATCAGCCCCGTGCATGAGCGTCGGATGAGGAGCGTGGGCGCCACGCCGTCGGCGGGGCTGAGCCTCGCTCGGACCAGTTGCAGCCCAGCGCCGAGACCCAGCGGGCGTGAGCGCACGTCGAAGCCCGCGTCACGCAGCACGCGGACGTTGGACACGCCGGTCTGACCGTTGACCTGGCGACCCGCGGGATCGACGCCGATCCATCGCGGGCTCGGGCCGGCACGGATGGCCTCGATGTGCTCGGCGAGGACCATCGACGAGGCGATGCGCTCGCGCTCGATCACCAGGACGCGCACGTCGTCGCGCCGCTCGTGCAGATGCCCCCACAGGATCGCGGTGGGGTTGCGGAAGCCGAAGTCCATGCCCACCACGACGTCGGGCTCCGCCGCTTCGCCCGCGCGATGCGGGTCGCTGGCGCCGGGCACCGCGGCGGCATCGTCGATCACGTGGATCGTGGGATCGAACTCGGGGTAGACGCAGTCGGCCCGGCGGGGCCGTAGGCACAGCATCTCCGATTCCCACTGGGGCAGCGACACGCGTCGTTTCATAGCGATCGCGTCGCGCACGCTCAGGTGACCGGAGCCTGCGCGCTCCTTGGCCCTACCCCGGCACTCAGGCCAGAGCGGGCACTCGCGGGTGGCCGCGCCCTGCGCGTCGGCGATCGCGGCGTGGCAGGCGTGCTCTTCGCCGCAGCGCTCGAGCACGTCCACCACGCCCCACTTGAACATGCGCCGGGCGCCGCCGGCGCTCTCGCCGACCAGGCGCGACATGAGCCCGTGCGGGATGTGCATCGTGCTGAACGCCTCGATGCGCCCGGGCACGAGCACGCCCCCGCACGTGCCCGAGCGCGTGGCGAGCTGCGCAGCATCCCACACGCGAGGATCGAAGAGCTCGACCTCGTCGCAGCGGATCTTCTGCACGCGCGTGCCACGCACCGACGCTTGCGAGGAACTGAGCACCTCGGCGCACGAGCCGTTGGTCAGTCGGACGCGCCGGGTGGTGATGCGCCCGTGGACTATCTCGCGCAGGCCCGGGCGCTCGAAGAGCATCGCCAAGTGCGCGTGCATGCGCTGGGCCTGCTCGAGCGAGCCCGCGAGGATGCGCACCTGCACGCCGGGCTTGAAGACGAGGTCCAGGGCCGTGGCGACGGCGGCGAGGAACGTCTTGCCCCCGCCGCGGTTGGCCCACACGAGCGAGTCCAGCGGCTCGGGCGTGCGCGCGGGGTCGCCCGAGCGACCATCCTCGAAGAACGCGTGCGCGAGGTACGCCAGCGGCGCGTCGTGCCCCTCCAGCAGGCCCCGCGCCGGCGTGTGCACGCCCAGGTGCGTCGCGAGCCACGACGCCAGATCGTCGGGCGTCGTGGGCGCTTCGCCCGGCGGATGGACCTCGCTCCCCCCCATGACCCACCTCCTCATGTTCTCAGTCGCGACACGTGCGTGAACGCGATGGGGCGGGCCAGGAGCGCGGACTGGGCCGCACGCACGATGCCCGCGATATCACCGCACGCCACGCGTTGCGTGCGTCGCGAGGATCGCGCCCATCGGCGGAGGTCCTGCGCGAGACGGGCCGATCGGCGCACCGCCTCGCCCAGCGATTCCACGCGCACGCCCTCACGCGCGAGCAGGCGCGCAAGTCGCGCCTCGCGCGGGCCCATCGCGCACGGGTGCTCGATCATGCCCGCCGCGACGAAGAACGGGCAGTACGCGCCCATCGTCGCGACGGATTCGGTGCAGCGTGTCAGCGGGCGGCGGAGGTACGAACGCACGAGGCGCTGCGCGAGCCCCAGCCCGCGCCAGCGTGGCTCCACGACGACGCGCGAGATCGTCCGCAGGTTCGCGTTGATCCAGCGGGCGATCGCCCGCTTGTCGTTGGCGTCCAGCAGGCGGGCCATCTCGGGGAACGCGGCGCGGCGCCACGCGCCATTGAGCGTGGGCATGGAGACCACGAGCACCGCCGCGGGGAGGGCGTCCGCTGCGGCGCGGAGGGTGATCACCCGGACGAACGTCGCGGGCCGCCCCGCGCGGTAGTGGAACGCGCCCAGCGCGTCGTAGTCGTGGATCGTGCCCGGGCGCAGGCGCAGGCGCTGGCCCGGGTTGACGCCCTCGGGCGCGCGCCGCAATGCCCGGCGCCAGTGGGCCTGGGGCGTCGTGAGGAGTTCGGATGTGTTCATGCCACGCGCAGCACCTCCGCGTGAAGCGGGGGGCGCACGCACACAAGGACGTGGGGGGCGAGCCCGTCGATGATGCGCTCGCGCGAGGTCGCGGCGACGATGCGCGCTCCCGTCCGCGCGGCCCATCGGCGCACCGTCCGGCAGAGACCGAGGGCGGTGATCGCGTCGAGCGTGGAGCCAAACTCGTCGCAGACGAGCGTGCGCCCGCGGGGCGCCGAACTGCCCAGGCGTGCCATCGCGATCGCCAGCGACAGGCGTGCCCTCTGCCCGTCGGAGAGGAACCTTGGGGGGCGCGCCAGCAGCGTCGCGTCCGCGAGCCCCGCCGCCGACAGGATCTGCAGGGCCGAATCCAGCGTCGGCGTGTGCGCGGCGACGGCATCGAGCACGCTGCGCGATCGGAAGCGCTGGCTGGTTGCGATGGCGCGGCGCCCCAGTCGATGGCGCAGGGCGCGCACGATCAGCGACTTTCCCGCGCCCGAGGGCCCGCAGATGAGCGCGACCTCGCCCGGCGCGAGCGCGCGATCGAGCCGTCGCGCGGCGTGGCGCGCGGCCCGCTGGCGGGGCGCGTGCGCGTCCAGCCCGGGCTCGAGCCCGAAGATCAGGCCTGCGCGGATGAGGCGAGCCGATGGCGCGCTCAAGGTCATGGAAATCCCCCCGGGGTCGGCGTGCTCAGGCGCTGCGGCGCATCGGTGCGTGAGCGATGGACTCGAAGAGCGCGAGGATCGCGCCGTGGTGCCGGCGCACGTTGTAGAGCGAGAGGCCCAGCATCCGGGCCGTCTCGCGCAGCGACAGCCCTTGCAGGACGCAGGCGTTGGCGACCTTGCGTCGCGCGGGAGGCCAGGTGTCGCGATGACGCAGCACGAAGAGAAAGAGCGGGGAGGTGACCCGGCGGGCGATGGTGCGGAGGCGACGGCGCACCGCGCGGGAGCTTGGGGCGCGGGTTGGGGGCGCGGAGGCGGACGCCGCGAGGGCGATCGAGGCGATCTCGATGGCGGTCCGGCCGTCGACGTACGCGGCGCGAAGGAGCGACAACTCCTCGGGCGGAATGGGGGCGGATTCGGCGCGGGTGATCATGGTCTCGACGTGGTCCCGCCGGTGGGCACGGCGGAGGTCTACCGCCCAGTCGCCCTGCTCGCCCCGTAGGCCAGTGAGGGCGGCCGGCGCGGGCGGGCGGGGGCCTGAAAGCGAGGCGGACGGGACGGGAACGGCCGGCTGGTGCTGCATCGGATACCCCCGTAAGTGGGCCCGTGAAGAGGCATTGCGCTCAACCAGGGGCCTGCGATCTGTTCACTATTCATAGAACGAACGTCACTATTTTTACCTGGGACTAGAACATATCGCAAGGTGTCTGTATGGTATATCCGCATTCCGGCGCACACTGGTGGGTGATGCGCTCGAGATTCAGGGCTGACGCGGAGGCTGCACGAAGGCCATGACAGCAAGCACGGAACAACTCGGGACGCTTGGGATCTCTGTTGGGGCGTTGATTGGACAGCGTCGGCGCGAGCGTCAGTTCACGCTGCAGCGCGTGGCGGACATGGTGGGGTGCGCCAAGAGCTACTTGTGGCAGATCGAGCAGGGCAAGCGGGCGAACCCGCCGAGCGTGGACCTGCTCGAGCGGATCGAGCGGGCACTGTCGATGCCGGCCGGCTCGCTGGTGAAGGTGGCGCAGTGGGCGTCCACGCCCGCAGCGATCCGCGAGCGGGTGAGCGCGCTGGAGGTAGAGCAGAAGGTCGCGCAGCGCCTGGCGGAGATCCTCAGCGCCAGCGGCGCGCGGGGGGCGGGCGAGCGCCTGGGCGGTGGCGGCGGGGCGCTCGATCGCGCGTACCGCTCGGGCGAATTGCGCCGGCTCGTGGAGCGGATCTCTCCCGAGGGCGGCGCGACGGCGGGACGATCGCGCGACGCGGGGACCGAGCCGCCCATCGCCGACCCGTTGCCGATGGAGGTGCCGCTGATCAACAGCGTGGCGGCGGGCTACCCGCGGGAGTTCACCGATCTTGGGTATCCGGCGCGTGTGGCGGGGGAGTATGTGCGCACGCCGGACATCGCGGACCCGGACGCGTTCGCGGCGCGGGTGGTGGGCGACTCGATGATGCCCGAGTACCGCGAGGGTGACATCGTGGTGTTCTCGCCGGCGCGGACGATCGCGTCGGGGATGGACTGCTTCGCGCGCTTGGAGCCGGACCAGGAGACGACGTTCAAGCGGGTGTATTTCGAGAAGGACGGATCGGGGGAGGCGATGATCCGCCTGCAGCCGTTGAACCCGGCGTTCGCGGCGCGGACGCTGCCGCGCGAGCGTGTGGCGGGGCTGTACGCGGCGGTGAGCGTGACGCGGAAGGTGGGGGGGTAGGGGCTTTCGCGCGGGCGATCGCTCGGGCTAGGAGCCCTTGATATTGATCGGCGGGATGACTCCCGGCGTGACGATGCCGCCGGCGGACATGCCCGGAGCGGCGCCCGGGGGCCCGATGCCGATGGGCCCGCCGCCCGGGGCGATGCGTCCCTGCTCGACGGCCTTGGCGACGGCCTTTCCGATCTCGACGTACTGCATGCGCAGCTCGTAGAGGATGCGGGTGAGGAAGGCCTTCTCCTGCTCGCTCAGGTTGTTCTTGGTTTTCTCCTCGAGCATGGCGAGCAGGTCGATGTTGAACTGGGCCATCTCGAGGGAGACGAGGCGGCGGCCGGTCTCGGGGTCGGGCATCGCGCCCAAGTAGAGGAGAGCCTGGCTGGCGAGCATGCGGGCCAGCTCGATGAAATCCGGGACTGGGGCCTCGTACTCGCCCTCGCCCGGAGGACCGCCCGCGCCGGGCTCGGGCGCGGCGCCCGCTCGGGGGTCCGGCTTGGCGGCCTGCTTGGCCTTCTCGGCGGCGGCGAGGCGTTCCTTCTCCGCCTGGGCCTGGGCCTTCCAGTCGGAGTCGATGATGAGTTTGCCGGGTTGTGGGTCGGTCATGGGCAAGTGTAGGGGTGCGCGGGGCGCGGCCCGTGCGATAGACTGCATCGGGCGTGGGCGAGGAGAATGCCCGGATGGGAGCGCCGATGCGAGCACGGATGTTCAGGCGGATGGGTGGCGGGGCGGTTCGCACGCTGTCGGCGTGCGCTGGGCTGGCCTGCGCGGGGGCGGTGTGCGCGGGGTTGGGGGGATGCAAGAGCGGGTCGCTCTCGGCTCCGGCGCCGCGCGAGCTGGCCCCCTCGGAGTTCGTGTCGGACCCGATCGCCAGCGCCACGTCGGTGGAGGCGCCCGAGCGCGCGGCCCCGCGGGCCGAGGCGGGAACGCTGACGCTGCCTCCCTCGGGGATGCGGATCGGCGCGGCGGACCCGGCGATGGTTCGCAGGCTTGAGGACCTGGCGGGCGGCGTGCGCGCGGACCCGGGCCCGCCCGCGACGATCGCGAGCCCGGAGCGCGGGGAGGCGGGTGGCGCGGCCGTGTCGCGTCGCGACGTCGTGGAGGCGAAGGTGGGGGAGGTGAACGGGCGAGCGATCCGCCTGAGCGAGCTGCTCGACGAGCTCCGCCTGGGCCCGCGCCTGGAGCAGACGGCGGCGGAGTACCGGCGCGACGGCAAGACGCGCGGCGCGTGGGTCGAGGACTCGCGTGCGCTCGTGCGCAAGCAGATCTCGAGCTTGCTCGACGATGAGCTGATGGTCGCCGAGGGGTTGGGCGCGCTGACCGAGCCGCAGAAGCAGGGGCTTCTCGCGTTCATCGCCGAGACGCAGAAGAAGATCAACCAGCAGGGCGGGGGCAGCAAGGAGGCGGCCGAGGCCGAGCTGCGGCGGCAGGGGCTCACGTCGCAGAAGGTGGTGGGCGAGGAGCGGAAGCGGGCGCTGATCGAGTTCCAGCTGCAGCAGGTGGTCAAGCGCGTGCGCGTGAGCCTGCGCGACGCGCGCCTGTACTACGAGCGTCACTTCGACGAATTCAACCCGCCCGCGACGGTGACGTTCCGCGTGATCCGCGTGGACGCCGCGGACGAGGCGGCGGTGGAGCGCGTCAAGAGCGGGCTGGCCTCGGGCGTGCCCTTCGCGGACCTGGCGAGCGAGAAGATCAACACGTTCAACCGCGAGAGCGGCGGGAAGACGAAGGAGGCGGGGTTCGACGGGGACCTGGCGAAGGTGACGCCCTTCCGCGACGGGACGCGCCTGGGCGCGCTCAACGCGCCGGCGCGAACGCTGACCAAGGGCGGGTGGAGCGGGCCCGTGGAACTGCCCGAGACGAAGAACGATCGCGGGCGCGTGATCGAGCAGCGCGAGCTGGCGTGGATCTGGCTCGACGAGACGAGGCAGGTGCGGCGGTCGTTCAGCGATCGCGACGTGCAGCTGGAGATCTTCGATCGCCTGACGACGGCGCAGCGGAACAAGGAGATCGGGGCGTTCCTCGAGCGGCTCAAGCGCCGGGCGAGTTTCTCCAGCCTGGACGAGATGGCCGAGCGCGTCGTGGACATCGCGGGCGAGCGGTACTGGCCGCTGGGGGGCTCGTGAGTGGGTGGGGCGTGAGGGGGCGATGGATGGGCGGGGCTCTGGCGCGGGTGGCGCGGATGCTCGGGCTTGGGGCGCGATCGGCGCGGGCGCGGGTGGGTCGTGAGGGCGAGCGCCACGCGGAGCGGCACCTGCGCGAGAAGGGGTATCGCGTGCTGGCGCGGAACGCGCTGCTGCCCGGGCCGGTGCGCGGGGGCGTGCGCGCGGAGGCGGACCTGATCTGCGAGGCGTCGGACGGGCGCACGATCGTGATCGCGGAGGTCAAGGCGCGCACGCGCGGGGCGGGCGTCTCGGCGATGGGCAACGAGGTGGCGCCCGAGCGCCAGATCGATCGCCGCAAGGAGCGGGCGTTGCGGGCGATCGCACGACGGGTCGTCCGCGCCAACGGGTGGGAAGGGCGCCCGCTGCGGATCGATGTGGTTGCGGTCGAGATCGAGCGCGGCGCGGACGGCGACGAGCGCGTGACGGTGCGGCACCACGAGGGGGCGGTCGCGCTCTAGCGCGGGCGGTGCGAGAGGAACCACTCGATCGTGTTCTTGAGCCCCTGCTCGAAGGACATCTTGGCCTCGAAGCCCATGAGGCGCTTGGCCCGCTCGACGTCCAGGCACCGGCGCGGCTGCCCGTCGGGCTTGGTGTGGTCCCACTCGATCCGGCCCTCGAAGCCCGTGAGGCGCGCGACGAGGTGGATGAGGTCCTTGATCGTGATCTCGCGCCCGTTGCCCAGGTTGATGGGCGTGGGCTCGTCGATCGCCTCGGCCGCGCGGACGATGCCCTCGGCGCAGTCGTCCACGTAGAGGAACTCGCGCGAGGCGCTGCCGGTGCCCCAGCAGACCATCTTCTCGTCGCGGCGCTCCTTGGCCTCGAGGCACTTGCGGATGAGCGCGGGGATGACGTGGCTGGAGAAGAGGTCGAAGTTGTCCCACGGGCCGTAGAGATTGACGGGCAGGAGGTACGCGGACTTCATCCCGTACTGGAGCTTGTACGCGTCGAGCATCTGCCAGGCGGCCTTCTTGGCCACGCCGTAGGGCGCGTTGGTCTCCTCGGGGTAGCCCGCCCAGACGTCGTCCTCCTTGAAGGGGACGGGGGTGAACTTCGGGTAGGCGCAGATGGTGCCGACCTGGACGAACTTGCCGCCGCGCTCGATGAGCCCGTCGAGGCGGGCCTGCTCGATGAGGTGCAGGGCCATGGCCATGTTGGCGTAGAAGTAGCGACCCGGGTTGGCGCGGTTGGCGCCGATGCCCCCGACCTCGGCGGCGAGGTGGAGGACGAGGTCGGCCTTGGCGCCGGGGAAGGCCTCGCGGTAGAGGCGCTGGCAGTCGGCGAGGGAGGTGAGGTCGTACCCCGCCCGGCGCGGGATGACGATGTTCTTGTCGGGCACGCCGCGCGCCTTGAGGCGTTCGACGACGTGGCGGCCGAGGAATCCGGCGCCGCCGGTGACGATGATGCGTTGGTTGGCGAGCGGCGTGGGCATGGGTGTTGAGTGTAGAAAGCGGGGGCGTGGGTCGGCGGGCGTCTGCTACGATCGGCCCGCCCGGGGCGCGAACAGCCTCCGCGCCGGAGCGTACCCACGCACCATGACCCCCACGCCCGACCAGCCCCAGGCCCGCGAGCCCAAGGAGGCGCTGGGGCGCGTGGCCTCGGGCGGGCTGGCGTGGATGTCGCTGACGACCGCGATCACGCGGGCGATGGCGATGGGCTCCTGGGTGATCCTGGCGGCGCTGCTGAGCCCGTCGGAGCTGGGCGTGTACGGGGCGGCGCTGGCGGTCGCGGGGTTCGTCGAGCGGTTCCGCGACGGGGGCGTGCGCGACCTGCTCATCCAGAGTTCGGAGAAGTACCGCGAGCTGTCGGGCTCGGCGTTCTGGCTCATGTTCTGCATCAACCTCGTCGTGGGGCTCACGCTCGGGGGAGTGGGCGAGGGGATGGGCGCGGCGTATGCGCAGAGCGGGTTCGTCGCGACGCGCTGGGAGTTCTCGAGCCTGGTGTGGGTGATCGCGCTGGGGATCCCGCTGGGCACGCCCGCGTCGATCCTGACGGCGCGCCTGCGGATCGACCTGCGGTTCAAGCAGCTGGGCGCGATGTACACGGCGTCGGCGCTGGTGCGGTACGTGGGGCAGATCGCGATGGCGCTGATGGGCTTTGGGGCGATGAGCATCGTGGCGCCGATGGTGGCGTCGCTGCTGATCGAGGGCGTGGTGGCGTACGCCTACACGCGGGACACGCCGTGGATGCGCCGCCCGGACACGCGCCAGTGGTGGCCCCTGTTCTCGCGGTCGATCTGGGTGTCGCTGGGGAGCGTGGCCAACGGCGTGACCAACCAGGGGTACGCGCTGCCCGCGGGGCTGTTCATGGCGTCGGCGGCGCTGGGGGTGTTCACGTTCTCGCTGCAGATGCTCACGCAGGTGGAGATGCTCGTCGCGATCAGCCTGATGAGCGTGCTGTTCCCGATCCTGGCGCGCCTGAACGGGAACCCGGCGCGCCAGGGGCAGGCGGTGATCCGCACGATCCGCGCGCTGATGCTGCTCTCGGCGCCGGGGTGCGTGGGGGCGGCGGTCGTGTTCCCGGCGCTTGAGGCGCTGGTCTTCGGGGGCAAGTGGAGCGGCGCGGCGTGGGCGCTGACGGCGCTGGCGGCGGCGTACCCGCTGCGGGCGATCATGATCGGCGTGCCCGTGCCGCTGCTGCAGGCCCAGGGACGGTTCCGCGCGCTGTTCTTCTTCTGGCTGTGGAACGGGCTGGCGCTGACGGTCGCGGCGGGGGTGGGCGCGTGGGCGCTGGGGACGCCCTCGGGGCTGGCGATGAGCGTCGGGATCGTCATGAGCGTGTCGAGCGTGGCGTCGATCGTGTGGGCGGTGGGGAGCGTGGGGGTGGGGGCGGGGACGGCGATCCGCGCGATGGCCCGCTCGTACATGATCGCGGTGGCGCTGGGCGCGGCGCTGATGGCGCTGGACGGGTGGATGTCGTCGCGGGGGGCGTGGCCGGCGCTGGGGCAGGTCCGAGTGCGCGGGCACGGGGTGCCGCTGGGCGAGGCGTTGCGGGCGGTGACGCTGGGCGCGGTGTACGCGGGGAGCTACGCTGTGGCGGTGCGCCTGTGGGCGCGCACGCACCTGGTCGATACGCTGGCGGTGGCGCCGCGCCGGGTGGGCGTGCTGATGGCACGGGCGCTGCGCCTGGAGGGCGCGCCCGAGCGAGGGAGCTGAGCGTGGGCACGATCGATTTCTCCGGCGTCCCGCGTTCCTCGCTGCGAGGACGTCTGGCGCGCCTGCCGCTGCGCCTGATCCCGCGGGGGGCGCGGGTGCCGATCCTGCAGGGCCCGATGAAGGGCAAGCGGTGGATCGCCGGCTCGCACGTGCACGGGTGCTGGCTGGGCAGCTACGAGCTGGACAAGCAGAAGCTGTTCGTGTCGCGGGTGCGCCCGGGGCAGGTGGTGATGGACATCGGCGCGAACGTCGGCTTCTACACGCTGCTCTCGAGCCAGCTCGTGGGCGAGAAGGGGCGGGTCGTCGCGTTCGAGCCGCTGCCGAGGAACATCGCGTTCCTGCGCGAGCACCTGCGGATCAACCGCGTGCAGAACGCGACGCTGATCGAGGCGGCCGTGAGCGAGCGCTCGGGCGAGGCGACGTTCCAGGAGGGGGGCAGCGGGGCGATGGGGCGGATCTCCAGCGGGGGCGGGGTGCGTGTGAAGCTGGTGAGCGTGGACGAATTGGTCGAGCGTGGCGAGGCGCCGCGCCCGGACGTGATGAAGATCGACGTAGAGGGGGCCGAAGCGATGGTGCTGCGGGGCGCGGCGCGCACGATCGCGGGCGGGGCGCGTCCGCTGATTTTCCTGGCGACGCACGGGGCGCCGGTGCACCGCGAGTGCTGCGACCTGCTGCGCTCGTGGGGGTACCGCCTGTCGTCGATGAGCGACAAGAGCCTCGAGGAGACCGACGAGGTGCTCGCGGAGTGAGCGGCGCGTCCTAGGACGCGCGCGGACGGAGCAGGCCCCAGAAGTTCTCCGGGTGGCGCGCCTCGTCCACGATCTGCAACGATTCGCCCTCGCTGAGCCCGTAGTCGGCGGGGATGTCCGTCGCGCGGTAGGCGCGGGGCATGATCGCCTCGAAGGTGTGCGTGCCCTCGAAGCGCCGGCGGATCTCCGCCGAGACGCCGGCCTTCATCGAGTCGTGCAGCTCGACGAGGATGATGGACCGACGCAGGACGGGGGCCTTGTCGGGATCGAGGACGAAGAGCTCGGCGGTCTCGATGTCGCACATGACGGCCGGGCGCTTGGCGCCCTCGAGCGTGCGCTGCAGATCCTCGGCGCTGGCGGCGCCGCGGACCTCGACGCGAGAGGCAACGTTGTTTCGGGCGGCGTTGCCGCGGGTGAGGTGGCGACAGATGGGAAGGATGTCGTAGGCGACGACGCGGACGCTGGGCAGGCGGATCGCGAAGCCGACGGCGTAGTACCCGTCGCTGGAACCCACGTCGGCGATGAGATCGGGGTTGGCGGCGATGATGGCCTCGACCGCGGGATAGATCTCCATCTCGTAGACGGCGAGCGTGCGATTGAGCGTGGAGCCGCCGTAGCAGAGGCGCCCGTACTTCATGCCCTTGAACGGTCCGCGGAGGACGTGGTCCGGGTTGCCCAGCTTGGCGTAAACGCTCCGCTCGTGGAGCTGGGTGGGGCTTGGGGCGAGGGCGCGCCGTGTGCGCCAGAGGGTCTCGGTGAACCAGCCCGGGGCGGAGCGCCCCAACATGTCCTTGATGCCGCTCATGGAACCTCCGCCCGCCCCGACGCTCGTCCCGCCCCGTGAGGGCCGATGATATGACCGGCCGGGCCTAGAACGTCTTGCGCAGGCGTGCGGCGGGGATCTGGAGCTGCTCGCGGTACTTGGCGACGGTGCGCCGGGCGATCTCGATGCCGCGCCGCTTGAGCTCCTCGGCGAGGGCGTCGTCCGAGAGGGGCTTGGACTTGTCCTCGGCGGCGATGACCTCCGAGAGGGCGGCGCGGACGGCGTCGTAGGACATGTCCGAGCCCGAGTCGGTGGCGAGCCCGCCGGTGAAGAACTTGCGGAGCGCCACGACGCCGCGCGGGGTCATGAGGTACTTCTCGCTCACGGCGCGGGAGACGGTGGCGACGTGGATGCCCAGGCGCTCCGCGACGGAGGTCATGGGCAGCGGGCGGAGCGCCTGCGGGCCCAGGTCGAAGAAGTCCCGCTGCTCCTGGAGGACGATGTTGATCACGCGGAGCATGGTGCCGCGTCGCTGCCCCACGGCGTCGATGAGCCACTGGGCGTTGGAGAGGTTCTTCTTGAGGAAGTCGCGGTCCTTGGCGGGCACGGCGCGATCGCGGGCCATCATGGCGTAGTCGCGGTTGATCTGGAGGTTGGGCAGGCGCGCGTCGTTGAGGTACGCGACGTACGTGTCCTTCTCCTCGTCGTACTCGACGATGGCGTCGGGCGTGATCGCCTGGGGCGCATCGTCCACGAGGCGCCGGGCGGGCGCGAGCGAGAGGCCCTTCATGCGCTCCTTGGCGGCGTTGATCTGCTCGGGGGTGTACCCCGTCTTCTCGACGATGCGGGGCACGCGGTTCTGCGAGAGGTCCTCCAGGTGCTCGTCGATGAGCACGCGCGCGTGCTCGAGCGCGAGATCGCGCACCGGGGCCGCCTCGCGCATCGCGTCCACCTGCAGCAGCAGGCACTCGCGCCGATCGCGGGCCGCGATGCCCGCAGGCTCGAGCGTCTGCTGCAGCGCGCCCAGGGCCCGCGTGAGCAGCTCGATCGTGGGCTTGTGCCCCTCGGGGGCGCGGTCGGCGATGGTCTCCAGGGGCGTGCGGAGGAACCCGTCGTCCTCGATGAAGGAGATGAGCAGCTCGCCCGCCTCGCGGACGTCCGTGGGCACCTCGGCCAGGTGCCACTGGTCCAGGAGTTGATCGGAGAGCGGGAGCGATCGCGCGGGCGTCGCGGCCATCGCGTCCATCTTGGCGTCGCGCTCGCCGTCGTTGCGGGCGCGGGTGTACGCGCCGGGGTCGTAGTCGCTGGGGGCGGTGCGCTCGGGGGCCCCGGCGTGGGGCTCCTCGTTGTCCACGAAGTCGGGGTTGTCCTGCGAGAAGGACTCGAGTCGCTCGAAGTCGTTGGAGGCGGAGTTCTCGTCGATGGTGAGGGGACGTTCGCCGTCGCGGGCGTCGCGCTCGATCTCCTTGCGGGCCTCGAGCATCTCGCGGCGATCGGGGTCCTCCTGCGCGAGCTCGAGCGTGGGGTTCGATTCCAGCTCCTGCTCGATGCGCTCCTCGAGCTCGGCGAGGGGCATCTGCAGGATCTCCATCGATTGGATCATGCGCGGGGCGAGCTTCATCTGCTGCCCGAGGCGCATGTGCTGTGAAGTATCGAAGCGCATCGTTACTCCACGCTCTGGCGCCCGACGAGCGCATCGGCGAGCACCGCCTTGGTCGCGAACTCCAACTGCCCGCCCGAGGGCAGCCCGCGCGCCAGGCGCGTCACCTTCACGCCGCGGGAGCGGAGCTGCTCGGCCAGGTGCAGCGCCGTGCCGTCGCCCTCGAGCGTGGGGTTGAGCCCCAGCACGACCTCGCGGACGGGCGTGTCGCCGGCGGCGGCGGGCTTGTCCGCGGGGCGGTCGATGCGCCGGAGCAGGTCGGCGATGGTGAGATCGCCCGGGCCGATGCCGTCGAGCGGCGAGAGGTGCCCCATGAGCACGTGGTACAGCCCGCGGTACATGGCGGTCTGCTCCAGGGCGATGAGGTCCTTGGGCTGCTCGACGACGAGGACCACGGCGCGGTCCCGGCGCGGGTCCGAGCAGATGGGGCAGGGGTCGGCGTCGGTGAGGTTGAAGCACACGCCGCAGTGGTGGATGTGCTCCTTCACCTCGCGGATGGCGCCGGCCAGGGCCAGTGCGCTGGGGGCATCGCCCTTGAGGATGTGGAACGCGACGCGCTCGGCCGAGCGGCGCCCGATGCCGGGCAGGCGCGCCAGTTCGGCGATCAGACGCTCGACGGGCGCGGGGTAGGCGAGCCCCGACCCCCGCGCGGACCCGCCCTTGCTCGCGCCGCGAGTTGACGACCCGGGCTGGGTCGTCTGGGGTTGGGTCTTTGGTGGGGTCGTCATTGTGGAATGGTACCCTCTGCGAATTCCGTGCCACTATCATCGGTCCAATGGACCAGCGGACCGTGGCAAGTGGCGCCGACTCCGAGGCGGGGGCGGGCGTGGCGCGGAATCGGCGGGGATTGCTGGGCGTGCTCGCGGTGCTGGGGGTGCTGGGCGTGGTGTTCTGGGTGGTGGGGGTCCGCCCGAACCTGTCGCCGAAGAACTTTGGCGAGGTTGATCCGGGGCGCCTGTACCGCTCGGGGCAGCTCACGCCCGAGGCGTTCCGTCGCGTGGTTGAGCAGCACCACGTCAAGACGATCATCGACCTGGGGAGCGGCAAGTACGAGCCGGAAGTGGAGCGTTTGAACGCGAACGTCGCCCGCTCGCTGGGTGTGACGCGGTACGTGGGCGCGCTGGAGGGCGATGGGACGGGCAATCCGAACTGGTACGTGTGGGCGCTGCGGATCGCGAGCGACCCGGCGAACCAGCCCGTGCTGGTGCACTGCGGCGCGGGGAGCGAGCGCACGGGCATGCTCGTGGCGCTCTACAAGAACGCGCACACGGGGCAGCCGCTCGAGCGCGGGTACGAGGAGTGCAAGCAGTACCGCCACGACCCGGCGCGGAACCCGAAGCTCAAGGGGCTTATTGAGAGCGAGGGGCCGGCGATCCTCTCGGCGTACCGCGACGGCGGATGGATCGCGGGGCAGGACGTGACGCCGGAGATGGAGAGCGCGCCGAAGCGGACCGCGGAGCCGGCGCGATGAACGAGGAGCAGGGCGCCCTCGCTCGCGCTTCGGGCTCGCTGGTTGAGCCGCGCGACTCGCTCCTGCGTCACGCGCTGATCGTGCTGGCGTTGTGCGTGCCGGTGTACTGGGTGGGGTTGTCGCAGCGCGGGATCGCGGACAGCGAGGGACATCGCGTCGTGCCGGGGTGGGAGCTGCTCGATCGCGGGTGGGGCGATGGGGCGGGCGGGCCCGGGCGATGGCTCGTGCCGTTCATGTTCGAGCGGGCGTATGTGCGCAAGCCGCCGGGCATGCCCTGGGCGATCGCGGGCTCGGCGGCGGTGCTGGGCGAGAGCGAGTTCAGCGCGCGGGCGGTGTCGGCGCTGGCGAGCACGCTCACGGCGCTGGGGACGATGCTTGTGGCGCGGCGCTGGTTCGGAGGGGGGCGCGGTGGTGCGGGGCTCGTGGCGGGGGCGCTCGCGGCGCTGGCGCCGGGGCTGGTCGCGCCCGGGCGCACCGCGGAGATCGAGGCGCTGAACAACCTGTGCGTCGCGGCGAGCGTGTGGGGGATCGTGGAGCTCGCGCTGGGGCGCGGGCGGGCGTGGGCGTGGGCGCCGATCGCGGCGGCGGCGATGCTCGCGATGGCGCTGGTGAAAGGGCCGGCGGGAGCGCCGGTCGTCGCGTGCACGGCGCTGGCGTCGTGCGCGCTCGCGTGGCGGAGGGCGAGCGGGCGCGTGTACTGGGTCGCGCTGGGCGTCGCGCTGGCGGGCGCGGGCGCGTGGGTGCTGTACCAACTGGCGCAGCGGGCGCTGGCACGGATGGTCTCCGGCGGTGAGCAGCCCGTCACGCAGGGCGTGTCCGAGTTCCTGTGGCACGGCGTGGACGCGGGGCAGGTCGCGCGCGTGATCGCGATGCCCATCGTCGCGCTGGTCTCGGCGATGCCCGCGTCGCTGGCGCTCGTGGGCTTGTGGATCGCGCGGCGGCGAGGCGTCGCGTGCCCGCCGATCGCGGGTGCGCTGGTGATCGGCTGCCTGCTCTCGCTCGTGATGCTCGCGGCGCTGGGCGTTGGCAATCCGCGCTACGCGATGCCCTCGATGGTCGGGCTTCCGATCGTCGCGGGATGGGCCTGGAGCGTGCGCCCCGGGTCGCTGCGGACGATGGCGTGGCAACGGGTGGAACGCATCGTGGTCGCGGCGCTGGTGCTGGCGTGCGTGGGGCTGGGCCCGGTTCGCGATGCGCTGCGATCTCCGATTCATTCGGGCAAGGCCGCGGGGCTCGAGTTGGGCGCTCGGCTCGCCCAGTCGCACGGGCTTGCCACGGAGTCCACGATCTGGGTGAGCGCGGGCGATGCGATCGAGGCACGCCCCGAGGTGCTGTGGTACCTGAAGAAGGGCGCGGAGGATCGCGGCGTGCGCGTGCGCGCGATCTGGGGCGGCGTCGCGTCGATCGGGGACTTCGTGCTGGCGCGGACGGACGCGGGCTCGGGCGAACGCGAGATCGGCTCGCGCGTGAACCCCACGCACGGCGTCGTGCCGGTGCCCGTGGGCGAGCCCGTGCGCGCGAGCAAGTACGAGTTCACGCTGTACCGCTGCTACTCGCTCGACGGGGAGCGTGGCGGAGCGCCGGCGAACTAGGCGTGCTTACTGCTGGGGCACGGCCGAACGGATCGCCGGCGTGTAGACGAGCGAGATCGTGCCGACGTTGCTCTGCCCGGACGGCGTGGTGATGCGGTACGTGAAGGCCTCGGTTCCCGAGGCGGTGAGGGGCGCCGTCAGCGTGATGAACCCGGTCTGGGGGAACGACGTGGACTGGATGGGCCCGGTGAGGACGTTGTAGGTGACATTGACGTACGCATCGTCGAAGACGCCGGGCAGTTCGATCGTCGTGCACCCGCCGCGCGGGATGTACTTCGTGTAGGACTGCGCGATGGGCAGCTGCCCCGAGGGGGCGCCCGCGGAGTTGTCCACGCTTAGCGAGATGGGCGCGCTTCGCGCGATCGTGCCGTCGGCGAAGATCGCCTCGATCTGCACGCGCGAGGGGCCCGGGCCCACCTGGCGCCCGTAGAACGAGAACGAGCCCGACGGCGCGGTGCCGGCCGTGACGACCCGCTCGTTCTGGAGCAGGCGCACTTCCTGGACCGCCGCGCCCGTCGCGGTGTACGACGCGGAGAAGGACGTGGAGAGCGTGCCGGCGGTGATGGGGATGTTGAGGGTGGCGGCGCGCCCCGCGTTGTTCGTGGTGATGGAGCCGATCCATCGCCCGCAGTTGCGGACGTTGGTGTTGTCGTAGGCGAGCACGCGCAGCTCGTGGTACCCGTCGGGGAGGTTGCCCGTGTACAGGGAGAAGGGCGTGCCGGGCGTCGTCTGCGCGAAGCGGACGCCATCGACGAAGAGGTCCAGGCCCGCGATCGCGGCGCCCGAGAGCGTGGTGCTCGCGGTGGCAGGGATCGAGACGGTGCCCGAGAGCGGGCCCGCGGGCGGGGTGGCGTTGACGGAGGGGAAGGTGGCGAAGGGGCGGGTCATCGGGTCGCCCTGCAGGAGCATCTGGTAGTCCACGTAGACGAGCGATCGCTTGTACGACTCGCCCAGCGACAGCCCCGTGAAGTAGTACGGATGGAAGATCGCGTAGGGGAACTTGAAGGGGTAGTTGCACGGCTCCTCGACGGCGCCGGCGGTGCCGCTGGCGCCGCGGCGGATCCACGAGGACATCTTGGTCTGCTGGTTGATGTCGAACGTGCCGGCCCAGGACGTGAGGTGGTCGCAGAACGCGCCGGGCTGGATGACCATGCTGTCGGTGTCGATGGGCGGATCGGCGGCGCCGGTCATGACGCCCAGCACGTCGGTCTGCCCGGTGGGCAGCGCGGTGCCCGGCGAGGTGAACGTGATGATCTGGGCCCGCCCCGGGAGCGCGTTGACGGCGATGGGGAAGGTCGAGGCGCGGACGTTGCGGGCGGTGTCGGGCTGGTAGTCGACGTAGTAGATGGTGCCCGCGGGCTTGGTTCCGTCGACCGCGACGGAGCGGTCGATCATCGCGAGGATCTCGGGGATGGTGTTGCCGTTGGTCCCGTTGTACCCGAGCTGGGACGAGAGGAAGTAGCGTCGCGCGGCGGTGCCGCCCGTGACCTTGTTGCCCTGGAACCAGAGGGCCCGGGAGTCGAAGGCGCGAGGAACGACGGGGTAGGCGATCGCCTGGTACTGCGAGACCTCGGTGGACTGCCCCGTGCCCAGCAGGATGCGGGCGCGGGAGTAGATGTTGGAGTACGCGCCGGTGACGGAGATGCGCGAGACCGGCGAGCACTGATCGGCGATGAGATTGGGGAAGAAGATCGCGAACGCCGAGGGATCGCAGACCACGATGTAGTCGATGTGCGTGTCGATGCGCGAGTTGCGGAGCTTGCCCAGCACGGCCTCGGCCTGCCCGTTGGGGTCGGTGAACTGCTGGTAGTTGCCCGCGAAGGGGTTGATGTAGAGGACGTTGGCGTCGGGGATGTTCCGGGCGTTCTTGTAGTAGTTGCCCAGGTACAGCGAGTTGCTCGACGCCGGATTCACCAGCAGCAGGATGTGCTCGGGCGAGCCGCCGGCGTGGGCGCGGGGAGCGCTCACGGCGCAGGCGACGATCAGGGACGCGATGGCGAGGCGTGGGCTCATGGCGAGACTCTCCGCACGGGTATCGGCGATTGTTGCCCGCGGTGAGACCGCGCACGCTGCGTCCGGTAATCAGGCGTTTGTGGTGCGCGCTCGTTCGCGATCTGGCGCGCTCCACTATTGACGATCCCCCGCCCTTGTCGGTACCTTCCCACACTGCACCGGGACCCAACCGCGATGTTGGAATTCGCCGTTTCCATGGGCCCCTTTCCTTGTTTGGCGGAGAAGGACCCATGCGCACGCGTCACCCCTCGATACTGATCGCTCTGGCCGCTTCGTTCGCCGCGGGGCATGTCGCCCGGGGCGGGGATGGCCGACCGCGCGCGATCTCCGATGACGGGCTCTGGACGGCCCTTGAGGCGCTGCCCGACGATGTTGCGGCGGCGCCGGCGTGGGTGCGCCCGCTGCGGTACACGCCCGTGGCGCTGCAGCTGGAAGCGATGGGCGCGGCGCTGCGCGAGGCCCCGCGCGAGTTCACGCCCGGCGCGGCGACGCGTCCGGTGGTCATCTCGCTGCCCCTGGCGGACGGAACGTTCGCGCGGTTCGCGGCGGTGGACTCGCCGGTCATGGAGCCCGAGCTGGCCGCGAAGTTCCCCGAGATCCGCACGTTCTCGGCTCGGGGGATCGACGATCCCACGGCGACGGCGCGCCTCGACCTGACGCCCGCCGGGTTCCACGCGCAGATCCTCAGCGACAAGGGTCGCTTCTACATCGACCCCGTGAGCCGCGGCGACACGACGTACTACGCTGCGTACGAGCGGAACGATCTGGCGCCGCGCGCGGGGATGGGGTGCACCGTGCTCGATGGGCCCGAGGCGATGGCCCAGCGCCTGCGCCATCCGGCGGGATCGGCGCCCGCGATGCTCAACTTCGGCACGCAGCTCTCGCGGTACCGCATCGCCGTGGCCGCGACCGGCGAGTACACCACGTTCCATGGCGGAACGGTCGCCGCCGGGCTGGCGGCGATCACGACGTCGGTGAACCGCGTGAGCGGCATCTACGAGCGCGATCTGGCGGTGCGCCTGGTCCTGGTCGCGAACAACAACCTCATCGTCTACACCAACGCCGCGACCGACCCGTACACCAACACCGCCACCAGCGCCCAGATCAACACGAACCACACCAACATCACCTCCGTGATCGGCACGGCGAACTTCGATGTCGGGCATCTCTTCGGCACCGACGCGAACGGCGGCATCGCCCAATTGTCGTGCGTGTGCTCGAGCACGAGCAAGGGGCGTGGCACGAGCATGCAGAGCAGCCCCGTGGGGGATGGGTACGACGTCGATTACGTCGCCCACGAATTGGGGCACCAGTTCGGCGGCAACCACACGTTCAACGCGTGCGCCACGGCGGGGCCGCTGCCCGTGGAGCCCGGCTCGGGCATCACGATCATGGCGTACGCGGGGATCTGCGGCGCGAACAACGACCTGGCGCCGCACTCGATTCCCAACTTCCACATCAGCAACATCCTCAACGAGATGCGCCCGTTCATCACGGGCTCGGGCAACGCGTGCGCCACGCCGATCGCCACGGGCAACGGCATCCCCTTCGTCGAGGCGGGCGCGAACTACACGATCCCGTCGCGCACGCCGTACATGCTCACCGCGGCGGGCAGCGACCCCGACTCCGACCCGATCACCTACCAGTGGGAGCTGACCAACTCCAGCGCCACCGCGGTGACGGGGGCCAGCGGCATCTTCCCCGACACGGGCGTGAACCCGATCCTGGTTTCGGACCCGGACACGAGCAGCCCCGTGCGGATCATCCCGGCGCTGGCGAACCTGCTGTCGAACACGGTCCGCAAGGGCGAGACGCTGCCCACGACGAACCGGACGCTCAACTTCCGCGCCACGGTGCGCGACGGGCGCGGGGGTCTCTTCTCCGACACGATGAGCGTGACGAGCGTGGCGGCGGCCGGGCCGTTCGTCGTCACCTCGCCCAACACCGCGGTGTCATGGCAGGCGGGCCTCGCGCAGACGGTGACGTGGAACGTGGCGGGGACGACCGCGGCGCCCATCAACGCCGCGAACGTGGACATCGCGCTGTCGCTGGACGGCGGGGTGACGTGGCCCGTGACGCTCGCCTCGGGCGTGCCCAACTCCGGCAGCGCGAGCGTGGTGCTGCCCAACTCGCCCACGAGCACGGCGCGGATCCGCGTGATGGGCTCGGGGAACATCTTCTTCGATATCTCCAACACGAACTTCACGATCACGCCGGCCGTCGCGCCCCCGTGCTACGCCAACTGCGACGGGAGCACGGACGTGCCGGTGCTCAGCGCGAACGACTTCTCGTGCTTCCTCGGCAAGTTCCGCGCCGGGGACCCGGGCGCCAACTGCGACGGGAGCACGGACGTGCCGACGCTCAGCGCGAACGATTTCTCGTGCTTCCTGGCGGCGTTCCGCGCCGGATGCCCCTGATTGCGCGCGGCGCGGGCTCAGTGACGATCTAGAATCGCCGACGGTGTGTCGTCGGGGCGGACCCGCGCGCGTCCGAGAACGCGCTCCGCCCGCTGGAGGCATCGCATGACGGTCAAGCGCGCGCTCGTCACGGGCATCACGGGTCAGGACGGTTCGTACCTCGCGGAGCTGCTGCTCTCCAAGGGGTACGAGGTGCACGGGATCGTGCGCCGCGCCTCCACCTTCAACACCCACCGCATCGACCACATCTACGAGGACCCGCACTGGTCCAAGCGGCCCGTGCGCCTGCACTACGGCGACCTGACCGACGCGTCGTGCCTGACCAAGATCATGCAGGAGGTGCGCCCGCACGAGGTGTACAACCTCGCGGCGCAGTCGCACGTGCGGGTGTCGTTCGACATGCCGATCTTCACCGTGGAGACGGCGGGGCTGGGCGCGCTCAAGGTGCTCGACGCGGTGCGCTCCTTCCAGCACGCCACGGGCGAGCAGGTGCGGTACTACCAGGCGAGCTCGAGCGAGCAGTTCGGCAAGGTGATCGAGACGCCGCAGAAGGAGACGACGCCCTTCTACCCGCGCTCGCCCTACGCGTGCGCCAAGGTCTTTGCGCACTGGGCGACGGTGAACTACCGCGAGTCGTACGGCCTGCACGCTTCGTGCGGCATCCTGTTCAACCACGAGA
>CAYNSB010000038.1:367-36034 GCA_964399625.1 uncultured Phycisphaeraceae bacterium | reverse complement strand
ATTGGCGCAGTTGGCTAGCGCGCCACAATGACACTGTGGAGGTCACTGGTTCGAGCCCAGTATCGCCCATTCGGCCCCGCCTCTCTCGGGCGGGGTCGATCGCTTTTGTCCGTCCGCAATCGCCTACTTTCATGCCGTTTCCACGCATCAACCAGCCATGAAAACCTCGTTCCCGAAGGACAAGATCAGGGTCGTGCTCGTGGAGAATGTGCACGCCTCCGCCGTGGACGCTCTTGCACGAGAGGGGTTCTCGGTCAAGACGCTCTCCGGCGCGCCCGACGAGGGCAAACTCATCGAACTGGCGCGCGACGCGCACCTGCTGGGCATCCGCTCGAAGACGGAGGTCACGCCCGCGGTTCTCCGTGCCGCGCCCAGGCTCCTGGCCGTTGGCTGCTTCTGCATCGGCACCAACCAGGTCGCGGTGGACGAGGCGTGCATGGGCGGCGTGCCGGTGTTCAACTCGCCGTTCTCCAACACGCGATCGGTCGCGGAACTGACCGTCGCCGAGGCCATCGCGCTCACGCGCCGTCTCTTCGACAAGTCCACGCGCCTGCACGCGGGCGATTGGGACAAGTCCGCCGAGGGGTCGCACGAGGTTCGTGGCCGCACGATCGGCATCGTCGGCTACGGGCACATCGGATCGCAGGTGTCCGTGCTCGCCGAGTCGCTTGGGATGCGAGTTGTCTTCTTCGACATCATCTCCAAGCTGGCCCTGGGCAACGCCCGCGCGGCGCGGAGCCTCGCCGAAGTCCTCGAGCAGAGCGACGTTCTGACCCTCCACGTCCCGGCGACGCCGCAGACCAAGAAGCTCATCGGTGCGAAGGAACTGGCGAAGATGAAGCCCGGCTCGTGCCTCATCAACAACGCGCGGGGCAGCGTGGTGGACATCCCGGCCCTGGCCGCGGCCCTCAAGAGCGGCCGCCTTGCCGGGGCGGCGCTCGATGTCTTCCCCGTCGAGCCCGCGGGCAAGGGCGACACCTTTGAGAGCGAGGTCCGCGGACTGCCCAATGTCATCCTCACGCCGCACATCGGCGGCAGCACCGAGGAGGCTCAGGCCGCGATCGCGGACGACGTGTGCGCCAAGCTCGTGAAGTTCGTCAACAACGGCTCCACGACGGGCGCGGTGAACGTGCCGCAGGTCGAGCTCCCCGAGCAGTCGATCATTGAGGAAACCAGCCCGCGCAAGGGCGAGGCACGCAAGGCGGCGGGGGGGCGACGCCACCGCGTACTCCACTTCCACAAGAACTTGCCGGGCGTGCTCAGAAGCATCAACAGTGCCGCCGCGGACCTGGGGGCCAATATCGCCGCGCAGTACCTCCAGACGAACGCGCAGATCGGGTACGTCGTGCTGGACGTGGATCCCACGGACGGCGAGCTTCTCACCGCGGCGCTGCGGAAGATTCCCGAGACCATCCGCGTGCGCATGCTGTGGTAAGCCCGATCGACTAGTGCGCGCCGTTGCTCGTGCCGCGCACGGGCAGCGCGATCGACGCGAGGCGGTCGCCCGGGAGCGTGCTCGCTCCGGCTTTCCAGCGGCGACGCGTTTCGAACGCGGCCACATCAGCAACCGTCGTGCGCTTCAGGAACGCGACGTAGTCCTCGCGTTGGCGAGACCAGAACTGGTGCGCGGGGCAGGCCCGCGAGTCGCAGCACTCTTCGGTGCTGAGCAGGCAGCGCTGCTGCGTGGACGCATCGTCGAGCGCGACGCACAGATCGAACAGATTGATCTCGGTGGCGCCGCGTGCCAGCGTCACGCCGCCGCCGATGCCTCGTTGCGTCAGCACCACGCCCTTGCGAGCCAGGACGTTGATGATCTTGGCGAGGTACGAGCCGGGGATTCCCGAGGCCTCGGCGATTTCCTTCACGAGCACCGGGCTTCCGCCCGCGGCAGCGACAAAACCCAAGGCTGTCGCCGCGTACCCAACGGCTTGGCTGAGCATGGCAGACTCCTCAAGGGTCTCCATGAGTATACGGATAAAGAGATCGAATAGTACAAAATAACCGAGAAAGTTGGTCATCTTTGTCTGAAAGTGGACAAGTCGTCTCGGTACGGTGAGACGTCCTATAACGAAACATGTACTGCTGCACAGGAACCTGTGGATTACACAAGGTGGCCGACTTGACATAAAGGATCAATGAGTCGAGAATATCACAAGGACAAATCGATACCGATACCCGCAATCAGTTCGATGCACTTCAAAACACCCTCGCGGAGCGCGCCAGCATGAGCCAGCCTGAACGCCACGCCTCACAACCCGCCGCCGGCGGCGCCCTGGAGTCCTTCAGCTACGACGACGCGATCGTCCGCAAGTTCATGCTGATGACCCTCGTGTGGGGCATCGTCGCCTTCCTGGCGGGCATCTACGTCGCGCTGGAACTCGCCTTCCCCAAGGCGAACCTGGGCATCCCGTACCTCGCCTTCGGGCGCATCCGCCCCCTGCACACGAACGCGGCGATCTTCGCGTTCGCGGGCAACGGCATCTTCGCCTGCGTGTACTACGCCCTGCAGCGCCTGTGCAAGGCGCGCATGTTCTCCGACACGCTGAGCAATCTGCACTTCTGGGGATGGCAGCTGATCATCGTGTGCGCCGCGCTCACGCTTCCGCTGGGCATCACGCAGGGCAAGGAGTACGCGGAGCTGGAGTGGCCGATCGACCTGCTCATCGCCGTGGTGTGGCTCGGATTCTTCGGCGTGAACTTCTTCGGGACGTTGATCAAGCGTCGCGAGCGCCACATGTACGTCGCGATCTGGTTCTGGATTGCGACGATCGTCACGGTCACGATGCTGCACGTCTTCAACTCGCTCGCGGTGCCCGCGGGCCTCTTCAAGAGCTACTCCGTGTACGCCGGCGTTCAGGACGCCTTCATGCAGTGGTGGTACGGGCACAACGCCGTGGCGTTCTTCCTCACGACCCCGTACCTCGGCTTGATGTACTACTTCATGCCCAAGGCCGCGGAGCGTCCCGTCTTCTCGTACCGCCTGTCGATCGTCCACTTCTGGTCGCTGGTCTTCATCTACATCTGGGCCGGTCCGCACCACCTGCACTACACGGCCCTGCCGCAGTGGGCGAGCACTCTGGGCATGCTCTTCTCCGTCATGCTCTGGATGCCCTCCTGGGGCGGCATGATCAACGGGCTGATGACGCTCCGCGGGGCCTGGCACAAGGTGTCGCAGGACCCCGTGCTCAAGTTCTTCGTCGTGGGCGTCACGTTCTACGGCATGTCAACGTTCGAGGGGCCGATGCTCTCCATCAAGAGCGTCAACGCCCTGTCGCACTACACCGACTGGACCATCGCCCACGTGCACGGCGGGGCGCTGGGATGGAACGGGTTCCTCGCCTTCGGCATGATCTACTGGCTCATGCCCCGCCTCTTCCAGACGCCGCTCTTCTCCAAGAAGCTCGCGACGACGCACTTCTGGATCTCGACGATCGGCATCCTCCTGTACGTGATCCCGATCTACACGGCCGGGCTCACGCAGGGCCTGATGTGGCGGGCGTTCGACGAGGTCGGCAACTTGAAGTATCCCGATTTCGTCGAGACGACCGCGGTGCTCAACCCGTTCTACTGGGTCCGCGTGGGCGGCGGCGTGCTCTATCTCTCGGGCGCCCTGCTGTGCGCGTACAACATGCTCCGCACCTGGCTCGCCCGTCCGGCCGTTTACGACGTGCCCGTCTACCAGGCGCCCGCGCTTACGCGCGTCTTTGAGCGCGAGCACGCCCCGGGCTCCACGCTCGAGAACGTCACCGACTGGGGCAAGCGGCTCGACGTCTGGAGCACCGCGTGGTGGCACCGCGTCTGGGAGCGCAGGCCCTTCAAGTTCACGTTCTGGGTGCTCATCGCGGTCGCCTCGGCGTCTCTGTTCGAGATCATCCCGACGTTCCTCGTCAAGAGCAACGTTCCCACGATCGCCAGCGTCAAGCCCTACACGCCGCTGGAGCTCGCGGGGCGCGACGTGTACATCGCCGAGGGCTGTTACAACTGCCACTCGCAGATGATCCGCCCGATCTACGCCGAGGTGAAGCGGTACGGCGAGTACAGCAAGCCCGGCGAGTTCGTGTACGACCATCCGTTCCAGTGGGGGTCTCGCCGCATCGGGCCGGACCTTGCCCGCGAGGGCGGACGCCAGAGCAATTTCTGGCACCTCAAGCACTTTGAGAACCCGCGTCAGATCAACGAGCAGTCGCTGATGCCCGCGTACGGCTGGCTGCTCGAGGACAACCTCGACTTCTCGGTCATTCAGACGCGCGTGCGTGTGATGGCCATGCTCGGGGTGCCCTACGGCGACACGGTCAAGGAAGGCGTTGCCGAGCGTCTCGCCCGCGAACAGGCGAAGGCGATCGGCGCGGACCTGGTGACTCAGGGGGCGCCCGCGGGTCTTGAGAACAAGAAGGTCGTCGCCGTGATCGCGTACTTGCAGCGCCTGGGCAAGGACATCTCGACTCCGTCAACGCCAGCGCCGGACCCCGCGGCGCCCGCCGCGCCGGCCAAGGCCGAGGGCTCCCTGACCGCGACCACGTCGGGAATTGGGGGCCAGTAAGCCCCGAGCGCGAATCTCTCCCGGAGCACAGCGATGCGTCTGAGCGACATCATCGGTCACATGAATCTGGCGTTCTGGCCCATCATCGCCATGATCCTGTTCCTGGGCGTGTTCATCGCCGTGGTCCTGCGGATCTACGGGCGGACACGCGGGAACTTTGAGGACGCGGCGCGCCTCTCACTGGACGACGGCGCGCTCTCTGCACGCACAACCACGCCATCTCCCTCGCCGCGCGCGAGCGAGTCGAACAGGAGCGCACGCCCATGAGCGACGCCACCCACACTTCCGACACGCACGAAGCCAAGATCCTCGATCACAACTACGACGGCATCCAGGAGTACGACAATCCCACGCCGGGGTGGTGGCACCTCATCTTCCTCGCGAGCGTCTTCTTCTGCTTCCCGTACATCCTCGTGGTCCACTTCAACCCCGATGTGCTCACGTTCCCGCAGCGGATCGCGCGCGTCGAGGCGGAGGTTGCCGCCAAGCAGTTCCTCAAGGTCGGAAAGCTCGAGCTCAACGAGGAGACGCTGCTCTCGGCGATGGGTCATCCCGACTGGTTGACAATCGGGCAGGGCATCTTCCGCGCGAACTGCATCTCCTGCCACGGCGACAAGGGGCAGGGGCTGGTCGGGCCGAACATGACCGACGATTCCTACAAGAACATCAAAACGCTGATGGACATCCCGCGCGTCGTGCAGGAGGGCGCCGCCGCTCAGGCGATGCCCTCGTGGCGCAATCGACTCAATCAGAACGAGATCATCCTCGTCTCGGCGTACGTCGCGTCGCTCCGCGGGCAGAACCTCTCGGGCCCTCGTCCGACCGAGGGCGAGAAGATCCCGCCCTGGCCCGCCATCAAGCACGAGCCGCCCAAGCCCGCGGATGGGGCCGGGGACGGCAAGAAGGTTTCGCAGGCGTCGCGCTGAACCGGGCGCGGCCTCGCGCACAGGGAGGGTGAATGTCGTCCGCCACGCTTCTGCAACCCGAGGAACAGGTGCTCTCGACGCTCAACCGCGACGGCTCGCGTCGCTGGCTGCGACCGCGCGTGTCCAAGGGGCGCTTCCTCGCGCGTCGTCGCGCTGTCGCGTGGGGGCTGATCGCGGTGTTCGTCTCGCTGCCGTGGATCGCGATCAGGGGCAAGCCCGCGATCCTTCTGGACATCGTGCATCGCGAGTTCACGTTCTTCGGCAAGACGTTCCTTCCCACGGACACCCTCCTGCTCATGCTGCTCGTGGTGGGCACGTTCCTGACCGTGTTTCTCGCTACGGCGCTCGTGGGGCGCGTGTGGTGCGGGTGGGCCTGCCCGCAGACGGTGTACATGGAGTTCATCTTCCGGCCCATCGAGCGCTGGGCGAGCGGGGCCCCCGGCAGCACGCGCAGGCCTTCCCACGCCGGTGCGCGCAAGGGCGTCCAGTACGTCCTGTACTTCCTGATCTCCTTCGGGCTTGCGCACACGTTTCTTTCATACTTCGTCGGGGTGGAGCAGCTCCGCCACTGGATCCTGTCCTCTCCGGCGGACCATCCCGTGGGCTTCGCGGTGGTCGTGATCGTCACGCTGGCGATGCTCTTCGATTTCGGGTTCTTCCGCGAGCAGCTGTGCCTGGTCGCCTGTCCCTACGGACGCTTCCAGTCCGTGATGCTCGATCGCGACTCGCTGATCGTCTCGTACGACCCGATCCGCGGTGAGCCGCGCGGCAAGGGCGGCTCCAGGGCGCGCGGCAAGCCGGGCACCGCCGCGCCCGCCGGGGATCTGTCGCTGAAGATCGTGGACGCGGGGGCCTCGTCGCTCGAGTCCGCGCCCGACGCACGCCGTGGTGACTGCGTGGACTGTGGTCTTTGCGTGGCGACGTGCCCGACGGGCATCGACATCCGCAAAGGGCTCCAGATGGAGTGCGTCAACTGCGCGCAGTGCATCGATGCCTGCGACGCGGTGATGGACAAGCTCTCCCGCCCGCGCGGGCTGATCCGCTACTCCAGCCAGAACGCCATCGACCGCCAGAAGCGGCACATCCTCCGCCCGCGCGTGTTCGTGTATCCCGCGATCCTCATCGTCATCGCGAGCGTGTTCGCGTGGCGCCTGTCCACCATGCAGCCCGCGTACATCTCGTTCATCCGTGGCAAGGGGCTGCCCTTCAACGAGCTGCCCTCGGGCGAGATCGCGAACCAGTACAAGGTGCGGCTGGTCAATCGGGCCGATGGTCCGCGGATGTACCAGATCGATGTTCTTCAGCCCGCCGGCGCCCGGGTTGTCACCGAGAGCAATCCGCTCAAGGTCGACAAGGGTGAGTTGAAGGAAGAAGGACTCGTGATCGCCGTTCCCCCCGAGTCCTTCGCGGGTGGGCACGCCGAGGCGATTCTGCGCGTGAGCGACGGCAAGGGATTCACCATCGAAAAGCACTGTGGGCTGCTTGGGCCCAGCTCGATTCGTTCAAAGCCTGCGTCCGCACCGCCCGTCGCGTCTCCCCCGTCGTCGGGGCCGGCCCCTTCAGGAGGCACGCCATGAGCACCGTCACGCCGATCGCCCCCCTGAGTGAACGGAGCGGCTCGACGCCTCGCCCGGCCCGGCGCGGTGCGCGCTGGCCCCTGATGATTGTGGGCCTGCTTGGGCTCAACATCGTGATCACAGCCGCCCTGATCCTCTACGCCAACGCCGATTCGTCCTACGCCGTTGAGCCGGAGTTCTATCAGAAGGCGCTCGCGTGGGACCAGACCCAGGCGCAGATGGGCGCGAACGAGCGGCTGGCGTGGGTCGTCGCGGCCGACGCGGCGCCGCGACAGGACGCCGCGGGCCTGCGCTCCCTGCGTGTGCTCCTTCGCGATCGCAACGCGCGGCCCATCGCCGGCGCGAGCGTGCGCGCGGAGATGTTCCACCAGGCGAGGTCGTCCCAGAGAGTCCGGGCGGAACTCAAGGACGCGGGAGATGGCTCCTACCTCGCGTCGCTGCCCCTCTCGCGCCCCGGCAAGTGGGAGGTGCGGATCACGGCGGGTCGCGCTGGCGACACGTTCACGCACACGCTCACGCTGGACGTGGCCTCCGCCTCGAGCGCGAGCGATGGAGTGTCCGACTAACCCCACGCCGACTCGGCTCTCGAATCTCATGACCTCGCTCGTCATCGCCATCTTCCTTGCTAGCGTCCTGGGCAGCCTGCACTGCGCGGGCATGTGCGGCGCGTTCCTCGCGATGGCCGTGACCACGCCCGTCACTCGAAACGGGCACATCGTGTCCTGGCGATCTCACGCCGTGTTGCAGTCCTCATACCACCTGGGGCGTCTGGCCACGTACGCGACGCTCGGCGTCCTTGCCGGAGCGCTGGGCTCCGTGGTGGATCTGGGCGCCTCCATAGCGGGCGTGCAAAGAGCGGCGGGTGTTCTTGCGGCCTGCACGATCGTGGTGTTCGGTGGCGCAACGCTGCTGCGCGTCTGGGGGCTGCGTGTGCCCAAGCTGCCGTTCCCCTCGCGCCTGCAGCGCTACGCGATCGCGGGCCATCGATCGGCGGTGGACCTGCCCCCAATGCTTCGCGCGGGCGTGATCGGGCTTCTCACGACGCTGTTGCCCTGCGGCTGGCTCTACGCGTTCGTCGTGACCGCCGCGGGCACGGGGCGCGTGGGCACCGGAGCGATCGTGATGGTCGTGTTCTGGCTCGGGACACTTCCGCTGCTCGTCTCGCTCGGGGCCGGGCTCCGCACCGCCGCCGGTCGCCTGGGAAGGTACTTCCCAACACTTACCGCGATGCTGTTGATCACGATGGGACTTGTGACGCTTGTGCAGCGGATGCCGCTGATCGGCGTGCTCTCGCCCGCCGCCGTCGCCGCGCATGCCGGCATCACGCCCGGTCCTTCGCTCGACCCGGTCTCTACCATTTCGCGAGACGGAGCCCTGTGCTGCGATGGTCGCTGAAACCAAGCCCAACTCCTCACTCTCGCTCGGCGTGCTCAACAGGCCGCGGCACGCCGTAGCGTGCACCCACTGCGGTGCGATCGTGCCCGCCGGGCTCGTCGATCCCAGGAGCAGCGAGCAGTTCTGCTGCGATGGGTGCCGGAGCGCCTTTGGTATTGCTCGCGCCTGCCGGCTGGACTCGCCACCACAGCGGCCGGGCGGACCGCTCGAGGCGGGAGGCTCAGCAACCGGAGCCGGATCGTTCGCGGAGCTGGATGACCCCGCGTTCACGCGGGTGTTTGTGCGTCCGCGTCCTGACGGGCTCTCGTCGGTCGATCTTCTCGTTGAGGGGGTTCATTGCGCCGGTTGCGTCGCGGTGCTTGAGCGCCTTCCGCGAATTGTGCCGGGCGTCATCGAGGCTGTGCTGAACTTTCGCCTCGCGACCCTTCGCGTCGTGTTCGATCCGTCGCGGACGAGCGTCTCAACCATCGCGCGCGCGATCGACGCCATGGGCTACCGGCCCCACCCTGCCCGGGATCGATCTGCGGAGCAGGCCCGGCGCCTCGAAGAGCGGCACGCCCTGATCCGCATCGGCGTCGCCGGGGCGTGCGCTGGCAACGTCATGATCTTCGCGTTCGCCCTCTACGGCGGGGTGTTCGGGGGCATCCAGCCTCAGTTCGAGCTGCTGTTCCGGGGGCTTTCTGCCGCGGTCGGAACGCTGTGCCTTGCATGGCCCGGACGAGCGTTCTTCCGGAACGCCTGGGCCGCCGTGCGCACGCGAACCGTGAATCTCGACGTGCCCATCTGCTTCGCGCTGGGCGCGGGCGGCGTCATGGGCGTCGTCAACACCGTTCTCAACCGCGGCGAGATCTACTTCGACTCCGTCACCGCCATCGTCTTTCTGCTGCTCATCGGTCGATTCATCCAGCAGCGGCAGCAGCGCCGGGCCGCCGACGCTGTCGAGTTGCTCTTCTCGCTCATCCCTTCGCGAGTCCGGCGTGTGGAGGGCGATGCCGCCCACCTGGTGCCCGTGGAGGCTCTGGCCGTGGGGGATCTTGTCGAGGTTCTCGCGGGCGACTCCGTCCCTGTCGATGGCGTCGTTGAGAGCGGGGCCTCGCACGTCGATGAGTCGCTGCTCACGGGCGAGTCCACCCCGATCGAGGTGGGCCCCGGCGCCCTGGTGCACGCCGGATCGGCGAATCTTTCGGGCGTGCTGCGCGTTCGCACCCAGGCCACCGGGCGCGACACCCGCGCCGGGCGGCTCATGGGCATGATCGAGGAATGTGCGCAGCGGCGCCCGCCGATCTCGCACTTCACGGATCGCGTTTCTCGCTGGTTCGTCGTGGGCGTCATCGTCGCGTCGCTCGTCACTTTTGTCGTGTGGCTGCAGCGTGACCCCGCGCACGCGATCGACCACGCCACATCGATGCTCATCGTGACGTGCCCGTGCATGCTGGGGCTCGCGGCTCCCCTGGTCATGGCGACCTCGATCGGGCGTGCGGCCCGCCAGGGCATCCTGATCAAGGGTGCGGATGTGCTCGAATCGCTGTCCACGCCCGGCACGCTCATCCTGGACAAGACCGGCACCGTAACGCAGGGCCGGGCCGCGCTCGCCCGGCGCGAGGGCGATGCCCAGGCCATCCAATTGCTCGCGCTGCTCGAGACCCGGAGCACGCACCCACTCGCCCGCGCGATCGTCCAAGGTGTGCTGACCGCCCAGGAGCGCGATCTCGCGCCCCAGTCAATTGCCGATGTCGAGCAAACGACCGGCGGCGGCATTCGCGGGACCGTCCAGGGGCGGTTGGTCGCGGCGGGCACGCGCGCATTCCTCAGTTCATTGCGGGTGCCTCTCGACGCGCGCGCCGAGGACCTCGAGCGAGCCGTGGCGCAGGACGGCCTTACGCCGATACTCATCGCGGTCGATTCGCGCATCGTCGCGGCGGTGGGGGTGGGCGATCCGGTCCGTCCAGACGCCCGCGAATCGGTGCAGCGTCTGATCAAGGGCGGCTGGAACGTCGAACTTCTCTCGGGAGACCACCCTTCGAGCGTTCGCGCCGCGGGCGCAACGCTCGGGCTTGAGGAGCGTGCTTGCCAGGGCGGCGTGACGCCCGAGGGCAAGCTCGCCGTCATCGAGCGGCGCACGCGCGAGCGCACGGACGGGCGGCCCATCGTCATGGTTGGCGATGGCGTGAATGACTCGGCGGCGCTCGCGGCGGCGTCCGTCGGCATCGCGGTCCATGGCGGCAGCGAGGCGAGCCTTTCCGCCGCCGATGTCTACCTCTCTCGCCCGGGGCTGGCGCCGATCCTCGACGCGATCGACGGCGGACGACGGGCGATGGGCACCATCCGCCTCACGCTCTGGGCGTCGCTCCTGTACAACCTCATCGCGGGTTCGTTCACGCTCGCCGGGCAGATCGCGCCGTGGATCGCTGCGATCCTGATGCCCCTGAACTCGCTGACCGTCACCCTCATCGCCGTAAGCACCCCGGCGTTCCGCGCCAAGAAACGTGCGATCAAGGAGCCCGCGCCATGAGCGTGATCTACATCGTGCTTCCGCTGGCCGTGGTGATGGCCGGCGCCTTCCTCTGGGCGTTCATGTGGTGCGTCCGCTCGGGGCAGTACGACGACGTGGAGACGCCGGCGATGCGAATGCTCGACCCCTCCGACGAGGGCGCCGCACGCCGCCCCTGAGGCGATGGCGGTGCGGGGTGCAACTGGATTGCGTCGGCACGCGGAATAGACTTATGCCCCTGGTGCGGAGCGCGCCGGGAAGCACACCACAACCACTCTTCGCGAGGATTCCGCAGATGACCACCGGCCAGCCCCAGCAGCAGATCCAGCTCCGCATCGATGAGTCCAAGATGGCGACGACCTACGCCAACACCATCCGTACGTCGTCCCTGGGCGATGAACTGGTGCTTGATTTCGGCATCAACATGCCCAGCCCCGGCGACAACAACGAGCCCGTGCTCAACTTCGCCGTCGGCTCGCGCGTGATCCTGAACTGGCCCTCGGCCAAGCGCCTGGCGATCAGCCTCGGCCAGGCCGTTCGCCAGTTCGAGGAGCAGCACGGCGAGATCCGCCTCCAGCAGGGTCCCTCCGCCCCCGGCCCGCGCCTGGCTCCGTAAGCCCCGCCCCGGCTCGCGGAGCTCTGCGAGCTTCCTTAGTTACGTGGAAATCGATCGCGGCCCCGGACTGCTCCGGGGCCGCTTGCGTTTGTAGTCCTTTGGTTGCGTCGCGTCGCGGCGCACCCGAGCGCCCTGCAAGGGAGCCGGGCAAACCGCACGGCACGCTCCCCTTTCTCTCTACTTCTCGTCCTTCGCCGCGAGCTTCACCTTCACGATTCGGCCTTCCGTGAGGCGCTTCACGCTCAGGCGCAACTCCCCGCCCTCCTTGACCGCCTTCTCAAAGTCGCTCACGCTGGTGATCGGCGAATCGTTGATCGCGGTGACGATCTCGAACGGCTTCAGGCCCGCCACGGCGCACTTGCCGCCGCGCTCGATCTTCGACACGATCACGCCCGGATCGCCCTCTTTGAGCTGGAAGTACCGGCGCACTTCGTACGTGAGATTCCGCACCGTCACGCCCGCGGCCTCGCTCTTGAACCGCTTCGCCGCGTCGTAGTGAGCGGGGCCCTGCTCGACGGTGAAGTCCTTGCTCGTCACCTTTCCATCGCGAACAAGCTCCGCCGTGAACTTTGTCCCGAATCCCACATCCGTCAGGGCCCGGGTCAGCGTGGTTTCCGCCGAACCCCAGGGCTGGGGAAGCTGGTCGAAGTACTGCTCGGGCACGCGGTCGAGGTTGGCCCAGAACTGCTGGAAATAGCCTTCCATGCCCGGTTCGATCTCGACCTCGAGCGGCTTGGGCTGCCCCTGGATGTGCAGGCGCAGAAGGATGTCGCCCACTTGCACGCCTGCCTTGGCCGCGGGCGATTCGGGGTAGACGTAGCTCACCAGCGCCCCGGTCTGTCCGCCGCTCGTCTGGTCCGAGACGTTGCTCGCGCGTGCGAGTTCGGGGTCCATCGCCTGCAGCTCGACGCCCAGCCACGCGAGGCGATTCTCCTCATCCTCCCCGACGGGTTTGTTGTCCGCATCGAAGCCGGGTTTGCCCGCGTCGATCGCCTCGCGGATGTACCGCACGGGCGTCATGAGGGGGGCGCCCCGGTCCCAGCGCTGCTCCGTGGAGACCTTCTCGCGCCGGGCCATGGGAATCGCTGCGAGCCGTCCCGCGTCGTCGAACAAGAAGATCAGGCCCTTGCCCTCACGCCGGTTGCCATCGAGCGTGGTGGGGACCATCGGATGGATCTGTCGGTGCCAGCCGAGATCGAACGCCGCGATCCGCTCGTGCCCGTAGTGCCCCGTGCGCGTCTCGCCGTACACCTCGATCTCCGCCTGCAGCATCACCCGAACGCGCCAGTCGAGGATGGGAGTCGGGCACATCTCGATGACGCCGGAGATGGGCTTGTCCGGCTTGACGAGGAACCCGCCATAGTCCTTGAGTGTTCCCGCAAAGGTCCCGCTGGTTTCCGTTCCGTCCGCCTGCACGATGCGGATCTTGTCCAGGCGGGCCGTGACCTTGGTCGGGAGGTTGGCGAGCACGAGCACCGTGCTCGGATCGAGCGCCACGCCCGACCCGTTCCACTCCGTCATCGTCGCTTCCTCGTCGTCTCCGCCCTGACCCCGATAGCGTCCGAAGCCGCGCCCTTCGCCCTTGGCTCGCGGGCTGCGGAACGTGAGCGCGACGCGCGCGATTCCCTGCCCCGCGGCCTTCTCGAGGGCGCCCAGGCGCGACGCCAGCTCATCGCGTGTGATCTTGCCCCATTGCGCGGGCGAGCCCTTCCACGAGTCGTCGAGAGGAAGCTCGCCGGACATCGTCACACCCACGGGCACGCCCTTCTTGCTCACCAGCAGCAAGGACCCGCCCGCGGGCGTGTATCGGCGATTGGTCGCGGTGATGCTCACGCGCGAGGGAGCCCCTCCCACACCCAGCACCCATCCGCTCTCGCGCGGCGCGTGACCGACCGCGAAGTACGGGCCCGCGACGCTCGCATCGAACGCGAGGGGCGTCGAATCCTTCAGGGGTTCGCTCAGCTCGAGAAAGAGGCCCGGCTGCGAGCCGGCGATCGCCGACACCTTCGCGGGGATGACCTTGTCACCCACGCGCACCGCCACGCTCTTGACGAACCTGGGGTGAAGCAGGATGTCGTCCGTCAGCACGAGCGTGGGAGAGAGCACCATGCCCGATCGCTCCGCGGGGCGCTCCTCGCTCACGAGCTCTTCCCACGAGTCCGACTCGCGATCGCTCGCGGGCCCGTCGGCGCGTGCGCGCCCAGCGCGCCACCCGGTCCAGCCCCCGCCCGGGCCCTGCCCCTTGTCGTACTGCAGCGTCCACTCCACGATGACGAAGGACTTCTTCAGGCCCTCCGCGATCGACACGAGTTCCTTCGGGCCTGCCTCATCGTCGTCGGCGCGGGCCGCGGGGGCCAGCGCCGCGAACAACGAGAGGACCAACATCGCTACCACGCTCAAACGCTCGATCCGCATGACTGCCCTCTCGATGAGGTCTGCTTGTTGGAAAGGAATCCCCCACAAGGCGCGCCGATGCACCGCCCGCTCACTCCCGCTGGAAGTCGCGAGCGAAATCCAGCACCTTCTGCTGCAGGAGCCCGGCCCGCAGCAGCGTCACCACGACCCTGCTCTTCTTGTCCACGCTCGCGACCAGGTCCTTGTGGATCGCCTTGACATCCTCGATCGTCGAAACGTCCTTGCCGTCGATCTTGAGGAGAATGTCGCGCGTCACGAGGCCCGCGTTGGCGGCGTTGCCGGGGTACTTCACACCGAACACGAACACGCCCTTCTGGCGGTGGAAGTACAGATCGGGATTATCGAACTGGTTGATCGTCTTGATCGTGAAGTCGAACCGCTCAAGGGCCAGTTCCTCTCCCTCGACCCTTCCCTTCTCGCGCGGCGTGAGCTTGATCGTCTGAGCCTCGCCGTTGCCGCGCACGATCACGAACTCCGCCTCGCGCTCCTTGGGCAGCAGTCCGATCGTGCGGTGCACCGCCGGCAGGTCCTCGGCCGTCCCCGCGGTGATCGTCTGCCCATTGACCTTCACGATCCGATCGCGCGCCTGCAGCCCGGCGCGCCGGGCCGGGCTGTCGGGATCGGTCTCGGACACGATCACGCCCTCGCTCGCGTCGAAGTACGTGTCCTTGTTGAAGTCCCGCAACGGCTGCAGTTGCAGCCCCGTCCACGACCAGTTCACCCGTCCAAACTCGCGGATCTGCGGCACGAGCACCTGGATCGTCGTCGAGGGGATCGCGAAGCCCAGCCCATCGGCCGACCCCGCCGCCCCGCGCGTGTTGATGCCGATCACCTCGCCCGCGGTGTTCACGAGCGGACCGCCCGAGTTGCCGGGGTTAATCGCCGCGTCCGTCTGCAGCCACAGGCTGTACTGGCTGATCCCGTCCAGGTAGCGGCTCGTGCAGGAGATGATCCCTATCGCCACCGAGCGGTTGAGGCCCCAGGGCGCGCCCATCGTCATCACGAAATCGCCCTCGCGGAGCGCGCTGGAGTCGCCGATCACCGCGTACGGCAGCGACGTCCAATCCTTGCTCTCCTTGCCCGCCACCAAGCGGATGACCGCCAGGTCCGTGTCCTTGTCGGAGCCGACGATCTTGGCGTCGGAATGTCTTCCGTCCGACAGCAGGCATCGCACCGACGTCGCCTTGTCGATCACGTGCCAGTTCGTGAGCACCTCGCCCTCGGGCGAGATGATCACTCCGGACCCCGACACCTCCTGTGTCTCTTTCTTGCCCCCCTCGTTGCTCTCGCGCAGGCAGCGGATGTACACCACCGCGGGCCACACCTTGTCCTTGGCGTCCTGCACGATCTTGCGGAAGTCACCCTGGACCGCGATCGCTCCCGGCGCTCCCCCCTGGGCGAAGCACTCACCCGCGATCGCAACCGCCAAGAGCAGCGCACCCCTCAAGCCACACGTCCATGCCATGCACAACCCTCCTTGGCCGCAGACCGGCCCAGACCAAGCGTATCAGAAGTCCATACCGCCCGTGCCCCGGTTTGGTTCACATCTCGCGCTCGCATCGACTCACAACTGGATCTGGCTCCACATCTTCTCCAGTTTGGGCACCGACACGCTAACCGGCGTCCGCAGCTCCTGGGCATAGAGGGCCACGCGGAGCTCCTCCAGCAGCCAGCGGAACTCCTCCAGCGACGCCGAACGAATCCCCGCCGCTTGCGCGCGCGCCCGGGTGTCCTTGTACGCCCTCCACAGTGGAGACATCTCTCGGATGCACTGCGCATCGCGCCCCGTCGCCGTTTGAGGCAGCTTCGACAGGCGCACCTCGATCGCACCCAGGTACCTCGGCAGATGGCGCAGGTGTCCCCACGCGGTCGACCCGAGAAAGCCCGCGGGCATGAGCAGCCCGAGCTGCTCGTTCACGTCCGCGATGGCCCCGCCCCACGCCGCGGGGTGCGTCCGATCGAGCCACACACGCACGCGATTGCGTGCTTCGAGCGTGCGCTCCATCACGGCGCACACCTCCGCCCCCACGCGCCCGATCCGCTCGGAGCCCTCGATCAGGCGTCGGTCGAACTGGGCCTTCGTCCGCACCCACCACGCCGAGTCGCTCGCGGCGCCGTCCGCGCCGTCCAGGAACGCTCGCTCGGCGATGATCAGGAGCATCTGCTCCTGGAAGCTTGTTGCGCCGCCGCGCGTCTCCTTCCCCTCGCCCGCGAAGCCCGCGTAATGCACCGCGACGCGATCGATCCCCGCCAGCAGCCGGTACTGGTACTGAAGCTCCGCACGCGCCTGGATCATGAAGAGCCGGCGCAGCCCGAGGCGGCTCGCCTCCGCCGCGGCCTGCGCGGACTCGAGCACCCGCACCGACACGCTCGAGCCCATGTCCAGCAGCGCGGGAAAGCCCGTGATCGTCGCGCCGCGTCGCGCCACCTGCATCACCTCGGGCAGCTCGCCGATGGTCCAGTCGGTCAGGCCGTCCGCATCCAGCGGCGAGCGAGCGAGCCTGACGAAGCTGTGGCGGGCGCGCTCGCCAAGCTCTTGCCGAAGCTGGTGCAGGTCGCGCGAGAGCGCCAGCTCCTTGCCCTGCTCGTCAAGAACGCGGTAGTTCACCCGCACGTGCTCGGGCAGCGCCTCGAGCTGGAACGCACGCGACGTCAGCTCAACGCCCGTCAGCGCACGAATTCGCTCGGCGACTGCCTCGGCCAGCGGCGGCGCGTTCTCCCGCTCCCTCGCCAATTCCACTGCCGCGCGCTTGGCGACCTGCTCCACGGGGCCGATCGCCTTGCGCGTGGGCTTGGGAAGGCTGTCCAGCAGAGCCTCGACCTTGCGCGGGAGCATGCCCGGGACGAGCCAGTCGCCGCGCTGATCGTCGAACTGGTTCAGCGCCTCGATCGGCAGCGTGATCGTCACGCCGTCCGTCGGGGAGCCCGGGTCGTAGCGATAGTCCACGCGCAGGCTCGCACCATCGACATCCACCCGATCCGGAAACACCTGCCCGAGTTGCTCCCGCGGCACACCCAATCGCTCGCTCGCGAGCAGGTCCTCGACGCTCCAGAACAGCACGCGGGCGTCGCCGCGCTCGGCGCCGCGCCGCCAGCGTTCGAAACTGACGCCGTCCACCACGTCCTTCGGCACGCGCTGATCGAAGAACGCGTATCGCGTCGCCTGGTCCGCGATGGCGTCGGGGCGGCGCGTCTTGGCCTCGATCCGTCGCACCTCTTCCTCGACCCGCTTGTTGTGCGCCCGATACGGGCCCTCCACGCCGTAGTCGCCCTCCACCAGCGCGTGATGGATGAAGAGCTCGCGGGCCTTGCCCGCATCGACGGGCGAGAGCGGCACCATCCGCCCGGCGCTGATCTCCAGCCCGTACAGCGTCACGCGCTCGGGCACGCGCGCCATCCCTGCGTCGCGGTCCCACACCGGCTCGCCGTGGGCACGCTTGACCAGGTGCGGTGCAGCGTCCTCGATCCAGCGTGGCTCGATCCGTGCCACTCCGCGCGCGTACACCTGCGTCGTTTGCACGATCTCCGACGCCATGACCCATCCCGGGCCCTTGCCAAAGAGCGCCGAACCAGGGAAGATCTTGAACGCGCCGCCGCGGCATCCCTTGTAGAAGCCCTGCTCCCCCTTCTTCCCCACATTGCAGAGCAGGCCCGTCAGCAGCGCGCGATGCACCGGCTCGTAGACCTCGTCGTGCGCCGCCTCCGGGCTGGCTCCACGCTCGCCCTTGGCGGCGTGCCTGGACCGAGGCTGATAGCCCATGTCCGCGACGAGCTCGTGCAACTGCTCGTGCACGCTCTCCCACTCGCGGATGCGGACGAACGACACGAACTGCTCGTGGCACCACTTCCGGAGCTTGCTGTGCGTCAGGTGCTTCGACTGCTTCTGGTATGCCCGCCACAGATTGAGCAGAGTCAGGAAGTCGCTAGACTCATGTTCGAAGCGAGCGTGCGCCTCGTCGGCCTGCTGCTGCTTGTCGATGGGCCGGTCCCGCGGGTCCTGCGTCGCCAGCGCCGCCGCGATCGGCAGCACAATCCCCAGGCAATCCAGGCGCGCCGCCGCAAGGATCATCCGCCCGATCCGCGGATCGACGGGCAGCTTCGCGAGTTCGGCGCCCATCGGCGTGAGCTGGTGCTGCTCGTCGACCGCGCCAAGCTCCAGGAGGGTCTCGTACCCGTCGCGGATGAGCCGGCGCTCGGGTGGGTCGATGAACGGGAACGCCTCGACCTCCCCCAATTTCAGCGATGTCATCTGCAGAATGACGCTTGCCAGGTTCGTCCGCAGGATCTCGGGATCGGTGAAGGGTGGGCGTTGGGCGAAGTCCACCTCCGAGTACAGGCGGATCGCAACTCCCGCGCTCACACGCCCGCATCGCCCCGAGCGCTGGTTCGCGCTCGCCTGGCTGATCGCCTCGATGGGCAGACGCTGAACCTTCGTCCCGGCGCCGTACCGGCTGATTCGCGCGACGCCCGTGTCCACCACGTACTTGATCCCCGGCACGGTGAGGGACGTTTCGGCCACGTTCGTCGCGAGCACGATCCGCCGTCCCGTGTGCGCCTCGAAGACCTTGTTCTGCTCCGCGTTGCTCAGGCGCGCGTACAGCGGCAGCACCTGCGTGCCGGGCGGATGGTGCTTCCGAAGGGCCTCGGCCGTCTCGCGGATCTCACGCTCCCCGCTCAGGAAGACCAGCACATCGCCCGGCCCCTCGCGAGCCAGCTCGTCCACCGCGTCCAGAATGCCACGCTCCTGGTCACGATCCTCCTCGTCCTCCTGCTCCGCGACGAGCGGGCGGTAGCGCACTTCAACTGGATACGTGCGCCCTGACACTTCCAGGATCGGGGCCGGGACGCTGCCCGTCGCGAAGTGCGTCGCGAATCGCTGCGGGTCGATCGTCGCCGAAGTGACGATGATCTTCAGGTCCGGGCGTCGCGGCATCAGTTGTCGGAGATATCCCAGCAGAAAGTCGATGTTCAGCGAGCGCTCGTGCGCCTCATCGATGATGATCGCCTCGTACTGGCTGAGGTACCGATCTCCCTGCGTCTCGGCGAGCAGGATGCCGTCGGTCATCAGTTTGATCGCGTTGTCGGGGTTCGTTCGATCGTTGAAGCGAACCTTGTAGCCGGCGCCCCCCGGGGATCCGAGCGGCTTGCGCAGCTCCTCCGCGATGCGCTGCGCCACACTCCGCGCGGCGAGCCGGCGCGGCTGCGTGTGCCCAATGAGCCCGCACGCTCCCAGACCGATGTCCAGGCAGATCTTGGGGAGTTGTGTCGTCTTTCCGGAACCAGTCTCGCCGCACAGGACGACCACCTGATGTTCACGGATCGCACGCGCAATCTCGTCCTTCCGCTGCACGACGGGAAGTTCCACAGGGAACACCAACGACGGGATCTGTGCGCGCCGGCGCTCCACCCGGGCCAGCGATTGCTCGATGAGCGCCCGCACCTCTGCGTGCTCGCCCGCGGGATCTGTCCGCCGCTCGCCCCCGCGCCGCGCGTGGCGTTCCAGCAGGTCCACGCGCCGGCGCAGGTGGAACCGGTCCGCGACCATGCACGAGCCGATCATCGCCCGAAGTTCGCCCGTGTCCGCGCTCATTCGCCGGGAATGTACGAGATCGTCCCTTCCCAGGGGCTGCTCGCGGTCGCGTACAGGCGCTTGGGGATGCGCCCGGCGAGGTACCCGTCGCGTCCCGCCCTGCACGCGTCTCGCATCGCGCGGGCCATCCGCACGGGGTCCTTGGCGTGCGCGATCGCGGTGTTGAGCAGCACGCCGTCCGCGCCCAGCTCCATCGCGATCGCCACGTCGCTCGCGGCGCCCACGCCCGCGTCCACGATCACGGGATAGCGAGCGTCGCCGCTCTTGAGGAGTTCCAGGCACAGAACGATGTTGTTCCGGTTGAGCACGCCCTGCCCGCTGCCGATGGGCGATCCCGCCGGCATCACGCTCGTCGCTCCCGCTTCCTTGAGGCGTGTGGCCGCGATGGGATCGTCGCTCGTGTAAGCGAGGACCTCGAAGCCCTCCTTCACGAGTGTGCGTGTCGCTTCGAGTGTGCCCGCCGGGTCGGGGAGCAGCGTTTTCTTGTCGCCCAGGACCTCGAGCTTGACCCAGCTCGCGCCGGGGTTGCCCAGCTGCTCAAGAATGTCGCGCCCCAGCAGCGCCACGCGAACGGCGTCGTCCGCGCTGAAGCACCCCGCGGTGTTGGGCAGGATCGTGTACCGCTTGGTGTCGATGGAGTCCAGGAGGCTCTTGCCCTGCGCGTTGAACAGGCGTTCGCGGCGGACGGCCACCGTCACGACTTCGGCCCCGCTCAACTCCAACGCGGCTCGCATCGTCTCATGATCGGCGTACTTGCCCGTGCCGACGATCAGTCGCGAGGTGAAGCGACGCGAGCCGATGGACCAGGATCCCTCGGGAACGCCGTCCGGCTTGCTCTCGATCGCGGAGGGCCCGCGCGTTTCACTCACGTTCGACATGATCTCCACTCGCTCCTGAGTTCACCCGCCACCGACGAGCGTGACCAGCTCCACCGCATCGCCCTCGCGAAGCTCGCGGGTCGGATGCTCACGCTTGGGAACGATCCGACGGTTGACCTCCGCCGCGCAAGCCTGCTTCTCCAGGTTCAACTCGCGGAGCAGGCCTTCGACGGTCGTTCCGGCGGGCACGTCGCGCGGCTCCCCGTTGAGGACGATCTTCATGCTCCATAGTAGGAAACCGCTCCCCGAACGAGCGATTTGGCATGGATATTCCTCGTGGGGCCGGGCGCTGAACGCGGGGCCCCCGGAGTCCCAACAATGCGACGGACGCTCCGCGGAGAACCGGGCATGGCGAAGGGACTGGGAATGGTGCGCGTGTTGGCGGTGTGCGTGCTCGCGTGTGTTCTTGCGTGGCCCATGTCGGGATGCCGCAAGACCTACGCCCAGGACACGCCCGAGGCGGTGCTCGCGTCGGCCAAGCAGATGGTCAAGGATGGCAACGCGCGAGCCTTGACGGGGCTTGTGTACGCGGACTCGCCCCAGATGCGCCGCTTGCTCGAGGACACGGGCGAAGTGCTCGCCTCGCTACAGCGTCTGGCCGACAACGTGCGCAAGCAATACCCGGAAGAGATTGAGAAGCTCCGCGCGGATGCGGAAGAGGCCGCGAAGAAGGGCGAGGCGACCAGCTTCGTGCAGCGACTGGGATCGTCGATGGGGTCGCAGCCCAGGCGTCGGGGCGCGCGCGGCGGTGGGGGAGACACGGATCGCGGCGGGCCGCCCAACGACCAGCAGCAGGAGCAGTTCAATCGACTGTTCCGCGACCTGTTCGCGAACCCGTACGCGTTCTTGGAGGATCAGCAGGGACGCCTGAGCGTGAAGCAAGTAACGGACGACACCGCGGCGGTGCTGTGGGATTCCAAGCCCCTGCTGGGTGTAGGTCTGACGATGAAGCGCGAGAGCGATCGCTGGTACGTGGTGCTGCCCACGAGCGTGCCGCCCATGAGCCGCTTGATGCCCAAGTCCGAGGAGGGGTGGCAGGTGCTGGGCGAGGTCATGGGCATGGTGACCAACCTCTTCGATGATTTGAACGACGATGTAGTGAGCGGAAAGGCGAAGAGGCTCGATGACCTGGCGCGCCTGGCCGGGGACAAGGCGTTCCTGCCTGCCGCGATGATCGCGATCGCGTACGGCAAGACGATGGAAGAGGATCGCAAGGCCGAGAAGGCGGCGGCCCCCGCTGGTCCCGCACCATCGAGCGACAAGGGCGGGTGAACGGGATCGCGGGCGGCGCGACCTTTGAAACGTCCGTTCGAGCAGAGCGTGGCCGAGCGGCTCAGTTCACGCCGAAGCCCCGGGCGGCCCCGCCGGGGCCCTCGCTGGCGCGGACGCTGCCATTGCCGATGCCCAGCGGCTGGAGCACGAATCCAAAGCTTGTCTGGCTCGTGATGTTGTTGTAACTGATGCCCACGCCCAGCACCACGTTGGGGAAGCGCCGGCGGACCTCAAAGTTGATCGACTGGAACTCGCCCTTGTCGGCGTTGTACGAGGCCTCCGTCGCGAACGTGTACTTGCGCGTGATCTGGTAACTCGCGCCCAGATTGAAGAAGGACTCGTCCAACGCGCCCACGGAGCGCAGTTCGGCGTACGTGTTGAAGTCGGGCGCGTGCTGGAGCGTGACGCCCACGGAGCTGCGCGCGAGCTGGTTCTTGCCAAAGTCGAACACTGCGTCGGTGCCCACGCCGAGGATCTCCGTCGCCTGCCACGTGGCGTCGGTGTGGACGAACGAATCCCCCAGCGCCGAGTACTCCGGTCGGGCGTCGTAGTACCGGCCGATGGGCGTCGTCTTGTCCGTGTCGCCCGAGGGGATCACGACCTCGGTGTTCCAGGTGAGCAGGTCCACGGATCGCCAACGCCCGGGCCCGCCGCGCTGGGTCTGGAAGGTCTGGTCCAGCGCGAGCCGCCAGACGGTGCCCGTCTGCAGCGACTCGACCTCGGGGTCGTACACGGGCAAGTCCTCGGCGGCGATATTGGCGCCGGCGTGCCACAGCGACAGGCTTGGGCGGACGATGTGCCGAACGCGATGCACATCAAACAGGCGCGAATGAGCGTCGTTGTACACCCGCTGGAGTTCGGTCGAAGCCGTCACGCCTCCGGCCGCCCACAGGCGTCCCTTGTCGTCGTTCTGGGGTGAGAACTCGTGGAAGTCGTCGGAGTACGCGGTTCCGCGCGCGGCGACGAACGGCGTGATGTTCACGGGGCCCGCCGAGAGGGGCATGTCCAGCTCGTGGCGCGTGTCCACGCGCTGAACCTCACGCTCGCTCAGCCCGCGGGCCTTGAGCGCGTCGGCGATGGATTGCCCGGGGAGAACGCCGAACGCGGATTGTGACTGGAACGGCGAGAGGAAGCCGCGATCGCCGGCGGGCACGCGGTCCATGCGCAGGCGCATCGACGAGGCGCGATACTCCGACGAGTAGGTCAGCAGTCCCGGGTACTCGTCGAGCAGGCTGTCGGCGAACCGCTGATAGACGACCTCGGGCGTCTTCTCCACGCCGTATCCCGGCGATTGCAGCAGGTACTGGTTGGGGATGAACTGGTTGAAGGACCCCTGCACGTTCGCGGTCAGGGCCGTGTTCTCCTCGAGACGCCGGGCGTAGAGCGAGCTGGTGAACTCGCGACGCGTGCGGGCGAGCGGCGAGAAGAACCCGTCGACGAACGTGGGATCGGAGATGTACGAGCCCTCGGCGAACAACATCCAGTGCTCGTCGAGCTGCGCCCGGTGCTCCCCGAGGATGATGCCGCGGAACTCGCCGTCGCGATCCTTCTTCGTGCCCGTGGGCGTGACGTCCTTGCCGCGATCGTCGGGAAGCCCGTACACGAACAGGCTTCCGGCGTTGTTCTCGCCGTACCAGCGCGTGTTGGCGCCCGCGGCGAATCCGCGCTCGAGGTACCAGTCGAGGAGAAGGTCCGACTGCAGCTCACGCTCGGCCCGCCCGCCCAGGAGGGAGATGGTGTTCCACGTGGTCTTGATCGCCGGCCCGGAGCCGTTGCTGTTCTCGAATCGAACGTCCTTGAGCGGCGGCTGATCCGCCTCGCCCTTGAGGCGCGGCCAGTAGAAGATGGGCACGTCGCCCGCGCGGATCGTCACGTCCCGTGCGTCCACGAAGAGGCGCTCATCGCCTCGGCGTCCGACGCCGCGTGAGATGGTGACGGTCGAGGCGCCGATCGACAGGTCCGGCTCGAAGAAAGCGGTGTTGGTGAGGCGTGCGGACGTGGCGCGAAACTCGGTCGCCGATTCCTGGCTGATGGACTTGGCACGCACGTAGAGCGGCAGGCCCTTGCGCTCGTCGTACGTCCAGAACACGGCGTCGAGGATCGTCGCGCGGTTGTCCCGCACGGAGTAGTACACGCGCGGCGATCGAAGGTTGAACGCGCCGTCGTTCGCCACGACGTCGCCCTCGAGGTAGATCCCGCGCACACTCTCCGCGTCCAGACGCGAGAAATCCTTCAGCGGGCCCGGATCGAGAAAGATCACCGCCTTCTCGCTCGTGAGCTGCAGCGTGCGGTCCTTGTCGCGATCCCAGTACTGAACCGCCACGGCGCCCGTGAGCACGATCGCGTTGTCGTCCGTGCCGGAGATGACCTCCACGTGACCAGCCGAGAAGGAGAATGTGCCGCTCTTGGCGAAGATGGGCTCGTTCGTGGAGGCAGGCCCGAGCTCGCGCTCGCTCTCTCGGACCGGTGCCAGATCGATCGCCCCCGAGCGTGCCCGGCCGTCCATCGGTGGAACACGCTCGCCCCGTGCCAGTTGCTCATCGGGCGAGGCGAGCGGAGTGTGAGGGTGCGAGTCGGGAGCCACGATCTCTCCCAGGCGTCGAGCCAGGGCCCGCTCTCCTTCGGCGACCAGCGGGTCGTTGGGCCGCTCCTGGGCCAGCCGATCGACGTGCATCGAGATTCCGGCCTGAGCGGGCAATTCGATGATGCCTTGGACAGGCAGGCGGTCCCCCGAGAACGCCACGCTGGTGTCGCCAGCCGGGGCCGAAACCCGATCGAAATAGGCGTAGACCTGCCACAGTGAGCCGTTGGCCCCACCCGCGCCGAGCGGCTCGAGCCAGAGCGTTGCACGCACGGCATCAAAGGAATAAATCCCCAGGCGCACGCGCACATCGCCATCAAGAAGCACACGCCGGCACGTCGCGCCCATCGATGCCCCGGGCACCTGCTCCGATTCGCTCCACGACCAGGCGCGTGCCGCTCTCAGGTCGATCGCTCCAGCGGTCGCCTCGACTGGCAAACGGACTCCCGCGAACGTGCGGCCTGTGAAGTCGAGCGGATCTCGCGCCGGGAGTGCGGATTGGGCGGCGGCTGGCAGCGGGAGCAGAACGAGATTCGCCCCAACCCCGAGCGTGCATCCGACCACCGTGGCGCTGAGCGCGACCACGCATGATCCGATCGCGCTGCGGCGGTGGGCTTGAAGTGTGGGGGCGCGGGGCGCATCCATGCGGGCCCGATGCTACGGCCCGCTAACCTGATTCACAACCGTGGTTTGCCCAAGCTCACGCCCAGAGCGAGGCCGAGCGGCATCTGCAAAAAGCAATTCGGCCCGCACCTCCCCTGGGGTGACGCGGGCCGCTTGCTCCATCCAACACCGACTTGTTCGAGGCTTCAGGCCTCGTTGAACCCAGCTACCGGAGTTTCCACCCGCAGCCAGGTCATAGGAGGAGAGAGAGACAAGACAACGAGAACATGCCACAGGAATTGGGCGATGCCACCCGCACACGAAGAAAAATCGTCGTATTCGCTACGGGCGTTGCTAAGCGGATAAACAGCAAAGGTTTGCGCCTGCTAGAAACCGGTTTGATTTCAACGCAGAATCTTCGGTTTGCCCCGCCGACTGCGCGTCCGCGCTGAGTCGATGTGCAACGAGTGCAATTATCGGACTTGCAGATCCGGTCTAGTTCCAGTTGTTCTGACGGCCCTCGATCGAGGCGATCAGGCACGCCATCGCGAGGATCAGAAGGTCGTCGAAGTGGTCATCCTTCACGTGGATCGCGATGCCCAAGCGGTAGAAGAGCAGGTTGAAATGCTGGCGGATGGTCGCGATGGGTGCGCCCTCGGGATCGCCGTTCGGCCCCGTGCGGTGCACCTCGAACTTCTCGGGGAACAGCAGGTTGCCCAGGGGCAGGAAGCGGCGCGCGAGCCCGAGCACGGACGAATCCTCGCGGAGCATGCCGATCTGAGCGCCGCCCGCATCGAAGATGAGCCATGAGTCGCGGATGAGCGTGCTGGTCACGCCCCTGCGCCGGAGCGAGCCGAGCGAGTGCCCCTCGGGCGTGAGCACGTCGTAGGTCGCGCCGAAGTCGATGATGCTCCGTCCGGCGATTCTCAGAAGTTCGCTCGTCTCGTTGGTGTCGGTGAAGACGCGCAGGTCCTCGCGGAGGCGGAAGGCCTTCTGGCGGCCGTAGCCGACCATGGCGCCGTTCGCGTCCTCGATCTCGAAGCCCTGCCCGAAGATACGCAGGAGCTGCTTCTTGATGGTGTACTGCTCGGGCGTGCTCACGCGGGGCTCCTTGCGGCTCAGGCGAACGACACGTCTCGCCCGGCGTTGACCTTCTCCATGACGGGCAGGAGCGGCTGGTAGTACTCGAGCATGGCGCGGGCCGAGAGGTCCTCGCCCGTGTACGCGCGGAGCACCTCACGCCAGTCGCGTGTGGCGCCGAGGGAGAGGAGCGAGCGGAGGTACTCGCCCACGTCCTTGCGCCCGTAGTAGTTGCAGTTGTGGGGGTCCTCCCTGAGGATGTCCTTGGCGATGTGCATGTGCAGCTGGTACACGATCATGGAGCAGATCGCATAGTCGTAGTACTGCCCCGCGGTGTCGTTGATGTGCGTCTTGCTCGCGGGGTCGCACAGATCTTCGGGGCGATCGCCCGGCGGGTCGATGCCCTGGTGCGTGCGAGCGAGTTCCCACCAGCGGGCGTTGAGACGATCGACGGGGAGGTCGCGGTCGTAGAAATCGCGCTCCCATCCCGCCATGACGCCCCAGGACCAGGGCTGGAAGACGATGTTGCTCCCGCTCATCGCCTGCGCGAGCAGCCAGCGCGAAGGGTCGATCGCATCGCTCGCCTGGCGCGAAAGCACGCCGACCTGGGCGAGGTATGGACGCTGCGTGCACGCGAGAGCGATGAGCTCGCCGATCGCCTCGTGGAACGCGCGGTTCGCGCCATCGCGGAGCAGGATCGGAGCGCCGGCGTTGGTGTACGAGAGGAAGTAGTAAATGTGCCCGAGCTCGTGGTGCGCGGTGGTGAACCACTCCGCATCGCTGGTGATGCTCTGGAGGGATCGCACGTCCTGCTCCAGGTCGATGTGCCAGGCGGTGGCGTGCGCGTTCTTCTTGCGCTTTGAGTCCGCGCCCAGCTCCCAAAGATCGGAGCGCTCCCAGAAGGTCGCGGGGAGCTTCGGGAAGCCCATCGACACGTAGAACGCCTCGGCCTGGCGTGCGATCCACTCGGGCGAGCGCGACTTGAAGAGCGGATCGAGATCCGCCGACTCCTCGAGGCCGGGCCACGCCTGTCCCCAGCGATTGGGAAGCCAGTGCGCTGGGATGCGTCGCGGGACGGGCTTGCCCAGGCGCTGGGCGATGGTGTGCTTGGCGAAGCAGTGCAGGTGCTCATAGAGCGGGCGCGTCTGACGCATCGCGGTCTCGGCGAGCGAGGCGAGCTCCGCAACGCTCATGTTGTACGCCGAGACGCGAAGATCGAAGAAGGAGGAGTACCCCATCTCTCTGGCGCAGGCGTTGCGAAGCCGGCGCAGCTCGAGCAGCCCGGGGCGCAGCGCACGCCCGATCTCCTTGGACGCGGTCCACGCCGCCAATCGCTCGGACTCGCTGCGCGATTTGACGAGCACCTCGTCGATGTCGTTGGCGGAGACGGCGCGCTCATGCCCGGCGGAATCGCGGAGCTTGTAGCGGTAGCCATCCTGCGTCGCGGCCTGACGGACTTCGGCCTCGGTGCGCTGAGCGACAAGTTCGGGGATGGTCCCGGGGTTGTCCGCGGCCAGGAGGTACGCGGCGTTGATCTGGCGATTGGTCAGCGGGTCAAGGCGCCAGGCGTTGCGTCGGAACTCGCGGAGTGCTTCCAGACGCGATCGCTCGCCGACGAACTGGTTGAGCTGCTTGGCGGCCGCCACAGAGGCCTGCGTGTGCGCTTCGGTGACGTCGGTGACGGACTGCCACTGGGCCTGCTGCGCGCCGGTGTACAGGCGTTGATATTGGGTCTCGTACTCGCGGAGGAAAGCCGCGGCACGCCGGGGAAGATCCGCGCCGCCGGTACCCGACGCTGGGCCCGAGGGAGTGGGGGCTGCGGAGCCGGGCGTCGTAGTGCATCCAGCGTGGGGCGCGAGCAGCGCACCCACGCCCAATGAGCCGACGACACGCAGAGCATCACGACGGGAGAGTTCGTGCGTCATGCCGAGAGCATACCGAGACTGGGACCGGCGATGCCCGCGAGAGGCGTGGCAAAAACAATGCCGACGTGCCGAGGGGCACGTCGGGGTTGATGTTCCGTGTTGAGTGCCGGATCAGGCCTGCTCGCCGACGGCCCAGCGCCAGAAGGCCTGGATCTTGGCGGATCCCACGATGTCCTTGACCTTCTTGGTGGGATCGACGACGTAGGGCTGTTCGAGGAGCGCGACGTCCTCGAAGAACTTCTTCATGCCGCCCTCGACCATCTTCTCGGCGATCTGCTGGGGCTTGCCGGACTCCATCGCCTGCTCGAGGCGGAACTTCCGCTCCTTCTCGACGACGGCGGACGGGATGTCCGCCGGCGAAACGCCCTGGGGGCGCGGCGTCGCGGCGACGATGTGCATGCAGATCTGACGCAGGGCCTCGTCGGCGATGTTGCCCTCGGCCTTGATGAGCGCGCCGGTCTTGCCGTCGTGGTGGACGTACGAGCCGAACTTGGCCCCGGCGCCGGGAATGTGCTCGGCGCGTCCGAGCTGGATCGTCTCGCCGGTCTGGGCGCGGAGCTCGTCGATCTTGGCGCTGAGCGCGGCCGGGGCGGTGAACTTGCCGGCGGGCGCCTTGAGCACGTCCTGCGCGATGGAGTTCGCGAGATTGACAAAGGTCTCGTTCTTGGCGGTGAAGTCCGTGTTCGCCTTGAGCTCCACGATCGCCGCGCCCGCGGGGCTGATGGCGATCGCGATGCGGCCCTCGCCCGCGGCCTTGTCGGTCTTCGCGTCCATCTTGCCCTTCATCGCCTTGCGGAGGATGTCGGTGGCTTTCTCCTTGTCGCCGTTGGCCTCGACGAGCGCCTTCTTGCACTCCATCATCGAGAGCCCGGTCTCGTTCCGCAGGTCCATGACTACTTTGGCGCTGATCTCGGCCACGGGAAACTCTCCTTCGTCACTCCGCTTCGGGCGGGTTCTTCCGCGTTCAACGACCCGGTGGGGTCCGTTGCGTCCTCACACACGATGTCTTCACGACGCTGGGCTCAGCCCTGCTTGACCGGCTCGCCGGCGGGGACCTCGATGCCCGGGGCGTCGTCGCTCGGGGCGCCCGCATCGTCCGAGCGGTACTGGGCGCGCCGGGAGCGGCGCGGGCCGTCCTGCGCCGCAGCGCCCGAGGCTTCGGCGCGGCCCGAGGCGGCCGAACGCTGCTGCTTGCCCTCGGCGACCGCGAGGCAGAGCTCGCGGACGATCACGTCGATGGAGCGCATGCCGTCGTCGTTGCCGGGGATCGGGATGTCCACGAGCTCCGGATCGCCGTCGGTGTCGATGAGGGCGATCGTGGGGATGCCCAGCTTCTTCGCCTCACGCAGCGCCGTGACCTCGCGCTTGGTGTCGATGACGATCACCGCGCCGGGCAGCTTGTCCATCTTGCGGATGCCGTCGAGGTTGGTCTTGATCTTGGTCAGCTCGCGCTTGAGCTGAGACTCCATCTTCTTGGAGTAGCTGGCGAAGTTGTCGGAGTTCTGGATTGCTTCCAGCTCTTCGAGGCGCTTGAGGCGCGAGCGGATCGTGCGATAGTTCGTGAGCGTGCCGCCCAGCCAGCGCTCCGTGACGAAGTGCATGCCCACGTCGGCGACGCGCGTCTCCACGACGCTCTTGGCCTGGCGCTTGGTGCCGACGAAGCAGATGTCCTTGCCCTCGGCGACGATCTTCGCGATGAACTTCTTGGCGAGCAGGAGTCCCTTGACGGTCTCCTTGATGTCGATGATGTGGATGCCGTTGCGCTTGCCGTAGATGAAGCGTCCCATCTTCGGGTTCCAGCCGCTGGAGCGCTGGCCGAAGTGGATGCCGGATTCGATGAGGTCCTGGACGAGCGTGTTGGCCATGGGTTGGCCTCCTGGCAGCGACACCGACGGAGCAGCGATCGGGCCCGGTCTCGGAACGTCCGAGGACGGGTCTACGCCGTGCATGGGCGCTTGTGTGGTGCGACGATCCGGTCGTGCCGGTGTCGCGGGATTGTCTTGGCATGGAACCGCGATGCCGCGGGCCGCTCCCCGATCCGGGAGAGACGGGGAAGTGTAGAACGCCCGATCGGCGCTTCAAATCCGAGCAAATAGTCGTGGTGGGTCACACATGGTCCTATAACGAAGTTTAGCGAAAAGTGGGCACACACCCCAATTCTTTTTGATTGCGGGGGTTGCACGAGGCGGTACTATGGTTCTGTCTGGGAGAGAGAGCACCTTCTCGTACAGGGTGCTCTGAAGTACCGTTCCGCGCGAGGCATCGCGCAGAGTTGTAGAGGAGAACGAGACAGATGAAGACCCAAGTGATGATTGGTGCGGCGGCGCTCGTGCTCGCTGCTGGGGCTGCGAACGCTCAGGTCGATGGCACCTACAAGCCGGCCTATGGCACGGCTCTGGCGTCTCAGACCAACCGGACCGGGTTCGGTGACTCGAACCTTGGCCAGCAGCACTACGCGAACGGCTCCGAGCTGGACCAGGTGTTCGCGTACGAGTCCGGCGGCAACCTGAACCTGCTCTTCACGGGCAACCTCGAGACGAACTACAACAAGTTCGACATCTTCATCGACAACGGCTCGGGCCAGGGCCAGGGCACGATCGACAACACGACGTTCTTCGGGCTCCCCGGGCAATTCAACGGCATGAAGCTCGACACGGGCTTCAAGCCCACGCACTGGTTCTCCATCGGCAACGGTGGCGGGCAGTCGACCAGCGACGGCTACGGCATGTTCGTCAACGCGGCCCGCGTCGGCGGCGTCGGCGGTAGCGCGGCCGACGGCGGCTACCTCGGCGGCAGCGACGGCGCCCCCGCTGGCGGCGGCGTGCTCGCTGGCTTCGGTGGCAACAACTGGGCCAACCTGAAGGCGATCGTCAACAACTCCAACGTCTTCGGCGTCGATGGCGCGGGCCTGGGCTTTGGTCCGGACTCGGCCTCCACGGGCATCGAGGTCCAGATCCCCCTCGCTTCGCTGGGCATCGCTTCGATCAACGGCCTGAAGATCGCGGGCTGGATCAACGGCCAGAACTGGGACTACATGTCCAACCAGGTGCTCGGCGGGCTGCCCGCGGGCACGAACAACCTCGGCGGCGATGGCGCCGGCAACTTTAACGGCGGCGTTGGCGGCATCGACTTCAACAACTTCGCCGGCGACCAGTACGTGACGCTCGTTCCGGCTCCCGCGTCGCTCGCCCTCCTGGGTCTGGGCGGTCTGGCGGCGGCCCGTCGTCGTCGCGCCTGATGTGCTGATCTGAACGAACCTTTCGTTCTGCCACGCGGCCCTCGTTGTGATGACGGGGGCCGCGATTTGTTTTGGGGCCCGATGCGGGGGATTTGCTCCCCCGAGCGTGGACCCGAGCCGACTCCCGGCTGTCCGGGAATCGATGACCACAGGGAATCACTCGAGCACGTAGTCGGCAATCTCGCGTGGCAGGAATCGATCCGTCTCTTCTCCCATGCGAACGCCAAGTAGACGGAAGCCGCACTTCTCCAGTATGCGGCGCGAGGACGTGTTGTCGCGTGCCGCGGTCGCGTGGAGCGGGCGACGCGGCTCCACAGCGAGGAACATCTCCAGGGCGCGCGACGCAATGCCCCGGCCCCAGTGGGCACGAGAGATCCAGTAGCCGATGCAGTCGTGCCCCTCGGCCTGGAATCGAGCGATGCTGCCCACGATGCGGCTCTCGAGTTCGATGACGTACGGGTTCACGGACGGATCGGAGAAGTAGCCGGACCACGCGGAGAAGAAGGCCTCGCGTGAGCGCGGCTTGGTGCCTGCCATTGTGTTGCTCTCGGGCTCGCATTGGAACTCGTAGAGCGCGGGCAGATCCTCGGGCACGATCCTGCGGATTCGAACGGCGTCGGGGCTGGCCCGCTCATGGCGCATGCCGAATCCTACTTGAAAGCGTGCGCTCGAATTTCGGGTGCGATCGGAGCGTGCGAGCGACAACCCCCGCCGTTCCGAGCGACGGCACGCTCTCGTTGAGAGTGTCTCGCCGTTGCCGTTACGGGCAGCCGTCGCGGAAGAGGGCAAGGAAGCATGCGAAATCGCTGGCAGTCAGGATGGGCACGTCGGAGCTGTTGTCGCAGTTGGCGGTTGGATCGCCCGCGCGGAACTTTGCGATAAAGCATGAGAAGTCCGCGGCCGTGAGGCGCGGGGTGCCGGTGCTGCCGTCGCAGTTCGCGTAGCAGGGGAACTGCACGTTGACGGGCACGTTCAGGATCGCGGCGTTGCCCGAATCCTCCGTGGCGACGATGGTCACGGTGTGGATCCCCGAGCCGACGAAGTCCATGGTGCGGCGCCACTCGGTCCGGTCCTGACGCGTGCCCTGCGAGAGGAGCCCGATCTGCGTGAGCGGATCGGTGCCCACGGGAAGGTCCACGAAGAAGTAGACGTTGTTCGTGGTGCGATCGTTCGCGTTGACAATGAACTGCTGCTGGCCGCTGGTCACGATCGACGGGATGGGTTGGACGGTGATCGCGGGCGGCGAGCGATCGACGTAGACCACCTGGCGGAACTCGCGGAACAGCGGGTCCGTGGCCCCGGTGCGGCGCTTGAAGGCGATGACGGAGATGTAGTGGTATCCCTCGGAGAGCTGGGTGGCGTCGATGTTCTGCTGGTACAGCCCGGAGCCGCCTCCAAAGAGCGGGCTCTTGAACGTCAGGAAGTCTTCGTAGCCCGGAACGACGGTGTTGTTCTGGTCGCGGTCCACAACGCCGTTGCCGTTGTAGTCCTTGTACCCCTGATCGATCTTGAACACGGCGTTGTCGTCCGTGTCCGGATCGCCCACGTCGTTGGCGGAGGTCTGGAGCTGCAGCGTGAAGGTCGAGCCGGTCACGACGGGCACGGGCGTGATGCGCCGCTGCTGGGTTCCCACGCTCGTGGTGTCCGCGGCGATGGTTGACGCGACGGGCGACACGGAGACGGTCCCGACGGGCACGACCGGGCCGTACACGACGTAGCCCTTGTTGTGCTGCACGTTGCCCGCGTTGAGGTTGCGTGGGACGTTGATGGTGACGCTGCCGCCCGCGCCGACGACGATGGACTTTGGGATGTTGTTGCCCGAGTCGACGACGGGGTCCTCGCTGTTGCCGGTCATCTCGCGGAGGATCGTCCCCTGCGGGAAGCTGGTGGTGACGGTGCGGGAGTCGACTCCCCCGTCGTACCGGTCGTTGACGCCGACGAGAACGTTGGCGGAGAAGGTGCCCGAGTTGTTGCGTGCACGCTCGAAGACGACGACATCGTCGAGGGCCGCGCCCGAGCCGTTGAGGATGCGGAAGTCGCCGCGCCCGTACCAGTTGTGCAGCTGGACGAGGGTGGTCATGGTCGGATCGGGCGCGTTGGTGTAGGGGTCCACGCCGAGCGCGAGCGGCGATCCTTCGCGGGGCCAGAAGCCGCCGGGGCGGGAGACGCCGCGCGCGTTGTGGTAGACGATCGGCACGCCCGAACGCATGAGCATGTACGCGTGCTCGACGTATCCCATCTGCTTGTACGTCGGGAGCGGCGGCTGCGAGGAGCCGGCCCCGACGGAGCCGTTATCGTGGGAGAAGACGTGCAGCACGCCGATCGAGCCGTTGTTGAGCCCGTCGTCGGCGGTGTCCAGGTGGCTCGTGACGACGGAGCTCCACGAGTTGAGCCCGTTGCCGTTGATGATGTTGCGGAGCTGCCCCGCGCCGTTGAGGTCGAGGCAGTCGCGATTTCCGAAGGCGTCCTTGCGGACGTAGTTGCCGTACGTGAAGGAGTTGCTCTCGACGCACTCGCCGAAGCTGAACGGAGTGACCTTCCCGCCCCAGGGCGTGGAGCGGCGCTGGTAGACCATGGTGTCCCAGAACTTGTCGTAGAACCACGAGGGCGAGTGTTTGATGGCGTCGATGCGGAAGCCGTCCACCTTGTAGACGTCGAGCATCCACTGCGTCCAGCGCATGAGCAGCCCTGTGGCGTTCTCGGCCACGGGATCACCGTTCATGGGGTTGGCGGTGTTGAAGGGGTAGATGGTGAAGCCGAGCGCTCCTGGGTTGCGCGTCGTGCCCGGGTTCGTGAAGACTGCGGGGGGGAGTGTCTGGTCCGGGTAGAACATCGCGTTGAGCGGGTTGGGCAGATTGACCGAGGTGCCCGCGGGGATGTTCAGCGGATTGCCCGCGGCGATGGGGTGGCGGATGTACTGGTTGTTGGCCTCCTGCGCGATGTCGATGAGGCCGACAAGATCGCCGTTGAGCAGGTTGTAGTTGGCGCCGCTCGGATTCTCGGATTGGAAGTAGGTGCTCGTGCCGGTGCCGCCGTGGAAATCGCCCCAGTTGTCGCTGGCCAGTTTGCCCGTGACGGCCGGGAGCGGCCCGCCCCAGAAGCCGGGGTACCCGCCCGCGGCCCAGAACGAATAGGACGTGTCCCGTCCGGAATTGTGGTTCATCACAATGTCGATGTTCACGAGCCCGTTCGCCTGCTGAAGCTCGGCGACAACGGCGCGGAAATCCTGCTCCGTGCCGTAGCCGGTCGTGGCGCCGGGCTTGCCCAGGTCAAAGCGCTCGTAGGGGTCGTATCCCGCGCTGTTGGTGCTGGAGCACTTGGAGACGGGGGGCAGCCAGAGCGCGCCATATCCGGACATGAAGAAGTCCGGCGTGCGGTGCTCGATGTCACGCCACTTGTTCTCCCACCATTGGAGGTAGACCGGCGGCGTGGATGGCACGTTCTGGGCGAGGCTCTGCGCGGCGCCGGCAAGCACAACGAGCGCGGCGGCGACCACAGGACGGGAGGGCAGGCGGTGGAGTCGGCGTGGCATCTCTGGTCGTTCCTCGGAGCCCGGCGCGCTGGAACGGGAGCGCCGGGACATGTTGCGCGTTCGAGGGAGAACGCGAGCGTCGAGCCAATCGTGCATCATGGAACGGGTGACGGAAACCTGAGCGGAAAGACAGAATGGTCAATCACGCTACGCCCCCGAGGCTCCAACGGTTTCCGGACGGACGCGGGCTTCCCTCAGAGCCCGGCCGCCAAGCCAAGACGCCGGAGCATACCAGAATCGCTATCCTCCGCAGCCCCAAATCGTTCCAGAAAGCACCCGGGAATGAGCACTATGAACCCACGTCGCCACGTTGTTATCGCTCTGTTGGCCCTTGCCGGAATCGCCGGCCCCGCGTCCTCGGCGGTGGCCCAGGGCACGTCCGAGGCCGTGGGCTCCGGAATCTCTCGTTTCTATGAGAGCGCTGAGGCCGCAAGCAAGGCTCTGCCCTCGCTGGCGATCGATCGGACGCTGGTAGCGAGTGGGCCAGCCAAGGACGCAACGCTCAAGCCGGAGTTCACTCGAGCGGACGGGCGGACAATCGCGCACCTCGCCGTTCCTGCGGGCACCTCTCTGTACGGCACGGGCTCGTGCACGGGCCCGCTCCTGCGGAACGGGAGGGTGATCGAAACGTGGAACACCGACAACTACGGGTACACCGACCCGGCGATGAGCCTGTACCAGTCGCATCCCTGGGTGCTCGGGGTGAGGCCCGATGGGACCGCGTTCGGAGTTCTGGCGGACACGACGTTTCGCACGCGGATCGATCTGAGCAATGGAATCTCATTCGCGGCCGAAGGGCCGTCGTTCCCCATCGTCGTCATCGAGCGTTCGTCGCCGCAGGACGTTGTCAAAGCGCTGGCGGACCTGACGGGCAAGATCGAGATGCCGCCGATGTGGGCGATCGGGTACCACCAGTGCCGGTACTCGTACTACCCCGAGTCTCGGGTTCGCCAGATCGCCAAGGAGTTTCGTGATCGGAAGATCCCGTGCGATGTGATCTGGCACGAC
>CAYNSB010000038.1:0-357 GCA_964399625.1 uncultured Phycisphaeraceae bacterium | reverse complement strand
TTTCCGCTGCTTCACGTTCGATCCGCAGCACTTCCCCGATCCCAAGAAGCTCAACACGGATCTGCACGCGATGGGCTTCCACACGGTGTGGATGATCGACCCGGGCATCAAGGCCGAGCCCGGGTACTTCGTGTACGACCAGATGATGGCGGGCGATCACGCGGTGAAGACGGCCCAGGGCAAGGTGTACCAGGGCGAGGTCTGGCCGGGCATGTGCGTGTTCCCCGACTTCACGCGACGCGAGACGCGCCAGTGGTGGGCGGGGCTGTACAAGGACTTCATGGCGACGGGCATCGACGGCGTGTGGAACGACATGAACGAGCCGGCGGTGTTCAACGTCAAGTCCAAGACGATGCC
>CAYNSB010000037.1:35770-37913 GCA_964399625.1 uncultured Phycisphaeraceae bacterium | reverse complement strand
ATGTTCCCGGCCTCCTTGGCGGCCTGAGTGCCGGAGTTCATCGCGACGGCGACGTCGGCCTGCGCCAGCGCCGGGGCGTCGTTGGTCCCGTCGCCCGTCATGGCGACGAGGCGTCCGCCCTGCTGGTGCTTGCGGATCAGCTCGAGCTTGTTCTCGGGAGTGGCCTGCGCGAGGAAATCGTCCACGCCGGCCTCGGCCGCGATCGCCGCGGCGGTGAGGGGATTGTCGCCGGTGATCATCACCGTCTTGATGCCCATGCGTCGCATCTCGGCGAAGCGGTCGGCGATCCCTCCCTTGACGATGTCCTTGAGTTCGATCACACCCAGCGTTCGCCCGCCCTTTGCTTCCGCGACGACGAGGGGTGTCGAGCCTCGCTTGGCCACCTCGTCCACGATTCGCCGAGCTTGCTCGCTTGGGCGGCCGGACATGCGAGTGACATAGGCCTCGATCGCGTCGGCCGCGCCCTTGCGGATCTCGCGGGCGTCCGCGCCGTGGAGCGTCACGCCGCTCATTCGAGTCTGGGCGGAGAACGGCGTGAACGTCGCTCCGAGTTCATGGATGTTCCGCTCGCGGAGCCCGTGCTTCTTCGCGAGCACGACGATGCTTCGGCCCTCGGGTGTTTCGTCGGCGAGCGACGCGAGCTGCGCCGCGTCGGCGAGTTCCTCCACCCTCACGCCGTCCACTGGGATGAACTGGCTCGCCTGGCGATTGCCGAGGGTGATCGTGCCCGTCTTGTCGAGCAGGAGCACATCGACATCGCCCGCGGCCTCCACGGCCCGGCCGCTCGTGGCGATGACATTGGCCTGCACGAGACGGTCCATGCCCGCGATTCGGATCGCCGACAGCAGCCCGCCGATGGTCGTGGGAATCAGGCAGACGAGCAGGGCGATGAGCGCCGTGACGGTGACGGGAGCGCCCGATCCCGCGGCCTTGACGGAGTAGAGCGAGTACGGCAGCAGCGTCACGCACGCGAGCAGGAAGATGATCGTGAGCTTGGCAAGAAGGATGTCGAGCGCGATCTCGTTGGGTGTCTTCTGGCGCTTGGCCCCCTCGATGAGCAAGATCATGCGATCGAGGAATGTCTCGCCGGGATTGGCGCCGATGCGCACGACGAGCCAGTCCGACAGGACGGTCGTTCCTCCGGTCACCGCGGACCGGTCGCCGCCCGCTTCGCGAATGACCGGCGCCGATTCCCCCGTGATCGCCGACTCGTTCACCGAGGCGACACCCTCGACGATCTCTCCGTCGCCGGGGATGATGTCGCCGGCCTCGACCAGAACAAGGTCGCCCTTGCGCAGGCTCCCGCTGAGAACCGAGCTTCGCTTCGCGTCCCGTGAGGGAGAGTCGAGCTTCTTTGCGTTCACGTCGCCTCGCGTCTTGCGGAGGCTCGCGGCCTGCGCCTTGCCCCGTCCCTCGGCCATGGCCTCGGCGAAGTTGGCGAACAGGACGGTGAACCAGAGCCAGAGCGCGATCCATCCAATGAACGACGCGGACGATTCGCCCTTGCCGGTCAACGCGTGCACCCAGAGCGCCGTGGACAGGATGCTCACCACGAAGACCACGAAGATCACCGGGTTGCGGACCTGGGAGCGTGGGCTGAGCTTCCGCAGAGAGTCGACGATTGCGCCTTTCAGGATCGACGGTTCGAAGAGAGATCGTGTCGCCGCGCTCTTGGACATGGCATGCTTTCCGGTTGGCTCTCACTCAGCGTCCGCTGGCGAGTTGCAGGTGCTCGACAATGGGGCCCAGGGCGAGCGACGGGACGAAGGTCAGCGCGCCGACGATCACCACGACCGCGACGAGCCACGCGATGAATGTCGGGGTGTGCGTGGGGAGAGTGCCGGGCGTCACCGGCACCGATCTCTTCGCGGCGAGGGAGCCCGCCATGGCCAGCACGGCGATGATGATCCAATACCGGCTGAGCAGCATGCACACGCCGAGGGCCGCGTTGTTGAAGGGGTTGTTGGCGCCGTAGCCTGCGAACGCGGAGCCGTTGTTGTTCGACGCCGAGGAGAAGGCGTAGAGCACTTCGGTGAATCCGTGAGCGCCGGGGTTCGGCACGTTCGCGGCGTTGCCAGGCCAGAGCACGCCCAGCGCGGTGCCCAGAAGCACCAGCGCGTTGGGCACGAGCACCGCGATCGCC
>CAYNSB010000037.1:0-35760 GCA_964399625.1 uncultured Phycisphaeraceae bacterium | reverse complement strand
AAGGTACTCGGGCGTCCGCCCCACCATCAGCCCGGCCACAAAGACGGCCACAATGACGAACACCAACATTCCATAGAGGCCCGAGCCCACGCCGCCGAAGATGACTTCGCCGAGTTGGATCAGCAGCAGCGGGACCAGGCCGCCCAGAGGCGTGAACGAGTCGTGCATCGCGTTCACGCTGCCGTTGGACGCGGCCGTCGTGGCGGTGGCCCACAGCGCCGAGTTGGCGATGCCCAAGCGGGCCTCCTTGCCCTCCATGTTGCCGCCGGGTTGGAGGGGCGACGCCGCCTGATCGATTCCTAGCGCAGAAAGAGCAGGGTTGCCGGACTGCTCCGATCCGACGCAGACCACGAGCAGCGCGATGAAGATCACCGTCATCGCCGCGAGGATCGCCCAGCCTTGGCGGCGATCTCCGACCATTTCTCCGTACGTCCAGCACAATCCCGCGCCGATCAGCAGGATCGCGAGCATCTCAAGGACGTTGGCCAGGGGCGTGGGATTCTCAAAGGGATGCGCCGAGTTGGCGTTGAAAAACCCGCCCCCATTTGTGCCGAGCTGCTTGATCGCAATCTGGGAGGCCGCGGGACCCAGGGGCAGCACCTGCTCCGTCACGTCGATGCGCGTCGTCTGCGGCGTTCCGCCCGGCGTGCTGCGGGCGTTGCCCGCCGCGTCCTTCGCGGGCTCGTCAAAGCTCAGCGGTTGTGTGAGCGTCACCGCCTGGTATCGGGCAAAGGTCTGCACCACCCCCTGCGACACGAGCGCGGTCGCGAGGATGATGGACATGGGGAGCAGGATGTAGAGCGTGCTGCGTGTCAGGTCTACCCAGAAGTTGCCGATGGTGCCGGCCGAGCGTCGCGTGAAGCCGCGGATGAGGGCGACCAGCACGGCCATGCCCGTTGCGGCGGAGACGAAGTTCTGGACTGTCAGGCCCAGCATCTGCGTGAGATACGACATCGTCGTCTCGCCCGCGTAGCCCTGCCAGTTGGTGTTGGTGGCGAAGGAAATGGCGGTGTTGAACGAGGAGTCTGGAGAGACCGCGGCCAGGCCCTGTGGGTTGAGAGGGAGCGAGGCTTGGAGCCGTTGCAGCGCGTACACCGCCACGACTCCCAGTGCGTTGAATACGAGCAGGGCGAGCGTGTAAACCTTCCAGCTCATCTCACGCTCGGCGCGGATGCCCGACAGGCGGTAGATGGCCCGCTCGATCGGGCCGAGGACGCGGTCGAGTCCGTTCGGTTTGCCCTGGTACACGCGGGCCATGAACCATCCGACCGGTCGGACGAGGGCCAGTAGCACGGCCATGTAGAGCACTATCTGCAGGATGGCGTTCGATGACGGCAGCGTCATTGGAACCACTCCGGCTTGAGAAGGGCGCAGACGAGATAAACGAGAAGGGCCAACGCCACGATGGCCCCTGCGATGTAGATCCATGTCATGGCTTGTTCCCGCTGGGCAGGCTGCGAGGCATCAGCCGCTCGCAGAGTGTGACGAGCCCGCCGGTCGCGGCGCAGCACGCCAGAAACAGCGCGATGTAGACGAGGTCGTTCATGCGATCACTCCGAGATCGATGGAGTGTTCGATGGGATACGGCGGCCGACGATCAGCGCGGCATCAAAACCTCGGGCGTGCGCATAAGGAACGCATAAAGGAGACACGAGCGTGAGCGTGCGTTGACGCGGTCTTTGCGCCGGGACGCCCCATTTTGATGCGTTGCTGAGCGACATGTCGCGCGTGCCGTGGCAATCGTCTTGTGACTGTCGGTGTGAACGCTGACGGCACGGGAGATGCACTATGAGTGAGCCATGGCGGACGATTGTGCCCGCGGTGTTGGTGATCAGCGGCTTGGCAGCTGAAGTGAATCTGCTTCGAGTCTTCCTTGTTGACTGGCAAATGGAGCGAGGGGAGGAGCGTGCACGGCGCGTCCGAACTCTGGCGCGGAGAAGGCGTGGCGGCAAGCTCGGCGATCGATCGACCCCGCCGCGCAGAATTGCAACGCCGGTCCTTCCTATCGCGACGATTCTCGCTGGCAAGGCGCTCGGACAGGCCGGAAGCGAGCCGATGATGGTGAGGGGCGCCGAACAACCCATCACCATCTCGACCAACCGCCCCTCGTTCAACGACACGGCTGGGATTGTGCCTCTGGGCCACTTGCAGTTGGAGACGGGCTACACGTTCCGGCTTCGGAATCGGGATGGCGTGGAGACGCAGACCCACAACGCGCCCGAAGTCCTCGCGCGAATTGCCCTGCTCGAAGATCGGCTGGAATTGCAGCTGGGCACAACGGGCTTCGTGTGGACGAGAAGCGAGAGCGGCATGGGCTTCGGCTCGGCGGAAGGCTTGAGCGATACGACGATCGGCGTTCGCGCAAAGCTGCTGGATCAGCAGAGATGGCGGCCGCGAGTCGCGGTTCAGGCCAGCACGAGTGTCGGAATGGGCACCGACGACATCAGCAATCAGGACGTAGAGCCCACGTTCAAGATCATTTGGTCCTACGACCTCGGCGACGGCTGGGGCCTCTACGGGAACCTGGGCGCCGCATACCAGACCGCGGTCGGCGACCGCTTCCTTCAGGGGCAGGCCGGCCTATGCCTGACAAAGGCCCTCACCGACGCTTGGTCCGTCTACGGCGAGTACTACGTCTTCGGACCGAGCAGCAAGGGCACCGACGCGGCCCATTACTTCGGCGCGGGTGTCGCGTATCTGGTCACGCCGCGCCTGCAGTGGGACGCTCGCGTTGCCTTTGGCCTGAACCGACAGGCGGACAATGTGCTCACCGGGTTCGGGATCAGCGTCCTGTTCTGAGCCGGTGCCTGCCTGCACCGCCTCTGGAAGCGGAGGACAATGCCGCTCCTACGCCGAGAGCAGCCGATAATGGCGGTGATGTCGGTTCGGGCGATTCCACTTCCTGTGATCTCGAGCGCTCCGGCCCGCCGCAGGCTCGGTTGGCGGCGTGCGGGCGTGCTGATCGGCGTGCACGTGCTGATCGGCGTGCACGTGGCCCAATGGCTGATCGCGGGCGTCACGCTCACGCCGATGGAGCCGAGCGAGGCGATGTACTCGTTGGAGCGTGGATGGGTGAACGCGGGGGCGATCCTCTTTGGGCTCGCGATTCTCTCGACGGCGGTGCTGGGTCGATGGTTCTGCGGGTGGGCGTGCCACGTCGTGGCGCTGCAGGACCTGTGCGCGGTGCTGATGCGGCGGATGGGCGTTCGCCCTCGTCCCTTGCGGGCGCGCTTGCTGCGATGGGCGCCGATGGCGCTCGGGCTGTACATGTTCGTGTGGCCGACGGTGAAGCGCGAGATGGTGCGCCCGCTGGCGATGCGCTGGGGCGTGTGGGAGCCTGTTCGCGCGTGGGTGGGTGAGACGCCCGCGCCGGTGTTCCATGATTGGACCACGGCGAGCGCGTTCTTTCGGCTGCATCTGACGACGCACGATCTGTGGGCCACGTTCCCGGCGTGGTACATCGCGATTCCCTTCCTGCTCGTGTGCGGATTCGCCTGCGTCTATGTGCTCGGAAGCAAGGGATTCTGCACGTACGGGTGCCCCTACGGCGCGTTCTTTGGCGTGGCCGATCGGCTCGCGCCATGGCGGATCCGGGTGAACGACGCGTGCAAGGGTTGCGGGCACTGCACGAGCGTGTGCACGAGCAATGTGCGCGTGCACGAGGAGGTGCGCGACTTTGGGATGGTCGTCGATCCCGGGTGCATGAAGTGCCTGGACTGCGTGACGACGTGCCCGAACGACGCCCTGTCCTTCAGCGTGGGACGCCCCGCGGTGCTCGCGCCGAGCCGGGCAACGCGCGGCGAGGGTGCGAACTTCCGGGAGCGCGTGCACGACTGGACTTGGCAGCAGGAGATCGCGTTCGCCCTTGCTTTCCTTGTGCTCTTCGTGGGGTTCAGAGGCCTGCTGGGGCAGGTGCCGATTCTCATGGCTATGGGGATTGCGGCCTGCGGCGTTGGACTGGCGTGGAAATCGCTTCAAACGGTGAGCGAGGAGAGCACGCGGTTGGCGGGCATGCAACTGAAGCTAAAGGGCCGGTGGCGCGCGGCGGGCTTGGTGGTTGTGGTGGTCGCTGTGGCGGTGCTGGCGATGGGCGCATGGGGAGCGACCGCGAGAGTGTGCACGTTCGTGGGCGATGTGATGGCATCTCGCATTGCCGCGAAGCCCGAGGAAGTGTTCGCGCCGGGCGGCGGAAGCGTCAGCCCGGCGGACCGGGAGCGAGCCCGGCGCGCGCTAGAATGGAGGCGCAGGAGCGGGACGCCGGCGTTGGGAGGCTTTGGCGATCGGTCGGGCGAAGGCCACTTGTCGGACCTGGCGTGGCTTTCGGCGGTTGCCGGCGATTCCACGGCATCCGACGCGTGGTTCGTTCGCGCCGTGGAGGCGGGCGCCATCTCGAGCACCGACGTGAGCCAGTCCACGCTCAACGGCTTTGCGGGAGCGCGCCTGGCGCGCGGCGCGAGCGTTGAGGACGTCGTCCGTGAGCTTTCCGATATCGCGGCGAGGGCGCCGGGCTCGGCGCGTGTGCCGCTCATGCTGGCGCAGGCCCAGGCTCAGCGCGGGGCGATCGCGGAGTCACGCCGCTGGATCGACATTGCGATCTCCGCTCGAAGTGCCGATTCCGCGATCCGTGCCGACGCGGCGATGACCCTCGCGTCGATCGGCGAGGGCGCTCGGGCGCTCGCGATGATCGACGCGCTGCTCGCGGAGCGAGGCGATCTGTCGATCCTCCATCGGGCGCGCGCGATCGTGCTGATGACGCTGGGACGAGAGCGGGAAGCCCGCGAGGCGATCGACCGCGCGGTCGCGCTGGATCCCGAGGATGGAGCAAGCCGGTCCATCCAAGGGCAGCTGCTGGAACGAACCGGCGCGGGCGACCCCTCCAAGTCGGTTTCTGGCAAGCGCCCTCAGGCGCCCGCTGGAGGAAGATGAGGGATTTGGCGCGATTATTCGGGATTGGGTCGGGCGTGTGGTGCAATTTGCCTTGGCGGGCAAGCCGCGTGTGTTATCCTGTTGAAACGCTTCCCACTCGCGGCGGCATCGGGGAAGCGTGGAGTCCATTGGGAGAAGCGCATGCGGCGAGTCAACGTTGTGGGTCGGATCGTGCTCGTGGCCGGAGGCGTTGCGGGCGCGACGGGTGCCGCCATGGCCCAGTCGCCCTGGCGCGAGCCCGTGCTGCGCGAGACGCTGGAGCGGGTGTATCCGAACGGCGTGCCGGCAAATCTGCTGGGCCTGGAAGCGCCGCGCCGCGGAGCGTGGAACGACACCGGCGATCCCGGCGCGCCGCCGAAGCTGGTGACCTCCGGGCCCGACGTGATCGTGGGCTCTCTGTGCAACTCGCTGCTGGGAGATCAGACGGAGACGATCGCGCCCGTGTCCACGGTGGGCAGCTTCCGCGCCTATGGCATCGGCACGACATCCTGCAACATCGGTGACACTCGACTGCTCTGGGACGACAGCTCGGCTCGCAAGCCCGTGATCGCTCAGAACCTGTACCGCCTGAAGAACGGGCGGATCGAGCAGATCGGGCAGTCGTGGCTCAAGCACGGCTTTTTCGCCCTCTCGGACAACCTGTGCGCGACGTGCGATGGCTCGGGCGGTTGGGTGCTTGGCGTCGGATGCGCCGACACGTACTCGTCGTCGCTCAACCGCGGCTCGAGCAACGCGAACGGGCTTGGACCGCGGTACGAGGTGAATCCCTTCACCGGGCGGTACAACTGGCCCATCCAGACGACGACGGCGGTCGCCCCCGTCTCGGACGGAACGTATCGACGTCTGCGCGTCAACACGGCCGATCTTGCGGACGGCGGCACGGCGGGCGTGTACTACTTCGGCGAGGGTGAGTACATCACGCCCGACGACGCCGCGTTTGGCAACGGCGGCAACAACGCGTCGTACCGGCGGCTCACGGTCAATCCGTCCACCGGCGTGCTGACGTTCACCACGGGGACGGGCAACGCCACGGCCCGTGGCAAGCCGGCGATCTTTGCTTGGCAGGACTTTGGCGGCCCTGGCGGAACACCCAATCCGAGCGTGATCATCTCGACGCTCACCGCGGGCGCGTCGTTCAGCCCGGGCGCCTGGCAGCTGGTGAACAACGTAGCCCCCGGCGGTGCGTTCTACCTTCCGAACGTGCCCACGGGCGACGGCATTCTGTACCTCGGCTCTCTCGCCAGCGACAACGGCGACGGCACGTGGCACTACGAGTACGCCCTCTTCAACCTGTCGTCGGACCGGATGGGCGGATCTCTGATCGTGCCCGTTCCGGCGGGCGCGACGGTCACCAACGCGCAGTGGCGCGGCATCGACGCCCACTCGGGCGTGGCGAGCGAGGACGCAACACGCAACGCTCCGTGGACAACGACGGTCAGCGGCAGCAGCGTGCTGTGGGCGGCGCCCGTCGCGTACGACCCGGGACAGCCGACGCTTGGAAACGGCGTCCGCTGGGGCACGATGTACAACTTCCGCTTCGACTCCAACGTGCCTCCCGTGAACACGGGCTCGGTCACGATGGGCTTCTACAAGCCCGGCGTGCCCGACAGCGTGACGGGCACGGCGTGGACGCCCGACCCTTCTTGGACGCCACCCGTGTGCTACGCCAACTGCGACGGCAGCACGGATGTCCCCTCGCTCAGTGCGGCGGACTTCGCGTGCTTCCTTAGCAAGTTCCGTGCGGGCGATCCGTACGCCAACTGCGATGGCAGCACGGACGTTCCCACGCTCAGCGCGGCGGACTTCGCGTGCTATCTCAGCGCTTTCCGCGCGGGATGTCCCTGAGCGCCTAAGGCGCGAGATTCGACGTGCGTAGACTCCCGCGAAAGGGGGTCTTGCTATGGCACGTCCATCATCATCGCGCACGGATGCACGAGAGGGTTCCGCCGGGTTGCTCCCGTTGGCGAGCGCCGGCGTCGTGCGGGCGTTCGCGCCCAGGTCCGGCGTCGCGTTGGACGTTCGTCCATCGCCGGCGGGGGCGCGGGCGGTGCTGCGCCTGCGAGCCGACGGGCCGGAGATCGAGCTCAACCGCGCGCTCACGGCGTGCGTCGCGCACGCCCTCTGGGAGCAGCGAGGCGGCGGCTCGGAGACGAACTGGGCCGATGCCGAGGCGGCGATTGCGCAGCTGCTGTCGCGCGTGCTCGAAGCCGCTGCGACCCCGGTCTTGGAGGTCAAGCCCGGTAGCGGCGCTGCGGCGCGGCGTTGACGCTGGACATCGCAACCACTATCGCGGCTTGAACAGCCCCTTGGGCTCGCTGCCGAGCATCGCGCTGCGCAGCGTGCGTGCATCGACCCGCTTGAGGCGGTCGATCGCCCACGACGGAGCGACCGCGTGTGTCGGGGCTCGATCCAGAGCATCGTCGATGATCTCGGGCAGGCGAGAGGAATCGGTGCGCCAGGCAAGCGCATCGAATCGAGCCAGATCGAGCGGGCGCGTGTAGGCACGCATGGACAGATCGCCGAGCGTGTTGAAGTACTCGTTGAAGTAGGACATCACGAGCTCGCGGAGCGAGCGGTACACGGGTTCGCGAAGGCGTAGCCCGACGAAGTTGCTCTTGGCGACCGCGCCCCACAGTCCCCGGCGACGCCAGACCGCGATCAGGTGCCCATCGTCGTTGTGCGCATGGACCCAGACGACCCTGGGCGGGTGCCCCAGGCGTTCGAGCGCGGCGGCGGCCAGGAGCGCTCCGTCCACGCAGTGCGCCCGGCGATCGCGGAGCACGTCACGCGGGCAGCGGTACACGGGGTCGGTGCTGTATGGGAGTCGATCCAGAAGCGTCTGGATGGCGTGGGGGGATGTGAGGCGGTCGAGGATGCGATGCTCGCGTGGCGTCCACGGCGTGTGCTTGCCCATCCTGACACGGTAGCGAATCGGACCTGCCGCGGGCGAGGGGCCGAGTCCGCGAACATTTCCCGTGCGGAAGAATGAAACGCCGGAGCATGCACGCGGTGCCGATGCGCGGCAGAATGTGCTCCGGGAGTGGGCTCATGTCGCAGGATCGGACCCATCGCGCGCTGGAGATGGTCAGGCAGGCCCTGTCGTGGTCGCCCGATGCGCGGGTGGCGCGGCTGCGCGAGGCGTGCGCGGGCGATGAGGCGTTGCGTGAGGAGGTGCTCACGCTCCTGAGCCAGAACGAGCAGGCGACGCTTGCCCCGCATGCGCCGGCGGCATCGGCGCCTAGCACGCTCGCCCCGGGTGAGGCGCGACATGATCGCCCGCGCCGGTTGGGCGGGTACACGATCGAGCGGGTGCTGGGCGAGGGGGGCATGGGCATCGTGTATCTGGCGCAGCAGGATCGCCCGCGCCGGACGGTGGCGCTCAAGGTGATCCGCCCGGGCGTGCTGAGCGATCGATCGATGCGACGATTCGAGCTTGAGTCGCAGATGCTCGCACGCCTGCAGCATCCCGGCATCGCGCAGATCTACGAGGCGTCAACGGCCGATGCCGGGTTCGGGCCGCAGCCCTTCTTCGCGATGGAGTTTGTGCGGGGTGAGGGGCTGACGGCATATGCGGCGCGGCACACGCTCTCGGTGCGTGATCGCATCCGCCTGTTCATCAAGGTGTGCGATGCGGTGAATCACGCGCACCAGAAGGGCGTGATCCATCGGGACCTGAAGCCGGGGAACATCCTCGTCGACGACGCGCCCCCGGCGCCGAACGGGCAGCCGAAGATCCTGGACTTTGGCATCGCGCGGGCGACCGACGCGGACATGCAGACGGCGACGATGCGGACCGAGGCGGGACAGATCGTGGGCACGCTGCCGTACATGTCGCCCGAGCAGATCAGCGGGGACCCGCAGGCGATCGACACGCGGAGCGATGTGTACGCGCTTGGGGTCATTCTGTATCAGTTGCTCGCGGGGCACCTCCCCCACCGCGTGGAGGACAAGACGATCCCAGAGGCCGTCCGGATCATCGGGCAGGAGGATGTGCGCCCGCTCGGGATGGTGGATCGATCGCTCCGCGGGGACCTCCAGACGATCGCGGGCAAGGCGCTGGAGAAGGACAAGGGTCGGCGTTACCAGTCTGCCTCCGATCTCGCGGCGGACTTGTCTCGATTCCTGAACAACGAGCCCATCCTGGCGCGCCCGGCGACGCGCTGGTATCGCATACGCAAGTTCACGGCGCGGAACCGGGCCTTGGTGGGTGGGCTCGCGGCGGCGGCGGTGTTTCTCGCGGCCGGGGCAGCGGCGACCACGTGGCAAGCGATCGAGGCGACCCACGGACGTCGGCTGGCCGAAGAGCGCGGGCGCGAGGCTGCGCACGCGCAAAGAGTGGCCGAGATCCAGGCGAAGAACGCGCAGGCGGTGAACGGCTTCCTGGTCACGATGCTCTCATCGGCGAATCCCGAACTCGAGGCGGACCGGGATCTGAGCGTGCGCCGCGTCATCGATCGTGCGAGCGAGGAATTGGCGCGAAAGGGAGCGGAAACGCCCGAGGTCGAGCTGCGCATCCGCGACACGCTGATCCGGACGTACCGGGCGCTGGGGCAGTCGGACCGGGCCGAACTGCACGCGCGCCGAAACCTCGAGCTTGCCAAGCAGGTGTTTGGCGAGGGGCACTGGGAGACGTTCTCGGCGATGAACGTGCTGGGGCTCGTGCTCAAGGACCTGCGGAGGCTGGACGAGGCCGAGCCTCTGGCGAGGGCATCCGTCGAGGGCCTTGAGCGCACGACTGGGCACGACGACCCGGACCTGGCGCGGGCGACGGGGCTGCTGGGGCAGATCGAGATGGAGCGGGGGAACCTGGAATCGGCCAAGACGCACCTAGTGTCGGCCGCGGCGGACCTAGCACGCCTCCGGGGTGCGTCGCACGCGGACACGATCGTGGCGTTGGAGAACGTCGCGACCCTCAACGAGCGCATGGGCCGGCTGGAAGAGGCCGAGGGCGTGTTCCGTCAGACGGTAGCAGCCCGTAAGGCGGCGTTCGGCGAGAGCAGCGTGATGACGGCGTACAGCCTGAACAACCTGGGCAACATTCTGCAGAGACGCGGGAAGTACGAGGAGGCCTACGAGTTCTGCCATGGCGCGCTCGTGATCCGCGAGGCGAATCTGGACCCGGAGCATCCATCCGTGCTCACGTCGCTGAACAACACGGCGGTGGCGCTGATGAGCCTCAAGCGGCTCGGAGAAGCCGAGCCCCTCATGCGGCGGTGCGTTGACGGCTACGCGCACAGGCTTGGGGCGACGCACGCCACGACGCTGTCCGCCATGAACAACCTGGCGTACATCCTGCAGGACCAGGGCAAGCTCGATGAGGCGGAGGCGGTCTTCCGTCGGGCAGTGGCGGCGCGGCGGAGCGGACAGCTCATGGGCGAGCTGGAGGCGTGGCTGCTGCTGAACAATCTGGCGATGCTGCTGATGGATCGGGGCACGACGGGGGAGGCGGATGCGTTGTACGCCGAGGCCTTGAAGCTGTCCGAGACGAGGCTGCCGCCGGACCACTACGTGCGTGCGATCATCCTGAACAACCGCGGAGAGAGCCTGACGAAGCTCGGGAAGTTCGAGGAAGCGGAGGCGGCGTTGTTGTCGAGCCAGCCGGTGCTCGAGTCGTTCTTCAAGGAGGGGCACCCCCGCGTGACGAAGGGCTTGGCGCGCCTCGAGGCGCTCGCGGCGGCGCGTGGTCGGTCGAGCGAGAACCGGGCGAGCAAGCCGTAGCCACCGGTCGTGGTACGATGCGGCCTTTCGCTGCCGGAGTCGCATCCATGGACGTTGCGGACCGTTACCTCTCGCTGCTCAAGGCCTCGCTGCTTGATGAGCTCTACATCGAGAACGAGGCGCGGATCGTGTACCTGGTTCAGTGCGCGCTGGGCGGTCAGCCCGTGGACCCGCACGTCGTGCGCGAGATCGCTCGCCGGCGGCCCGACATCCTCCGCCAGCTCGCCGAGGCGCGGGGCGAGGGGAAGATCTCGTTCCATTGGCCGGTGACGCACGCGGATGGGAGCGTGCGCCGGTTGAACCTGCGGAACGTGACTGAGGTGTACCACACCATGATCGGGCGGGCGCGCCTGGACAACATCCACGCGCTGCTCGATCGTGTGGTCGCCGATCGGATCCCGGGCGATCTCATCGAGACGGGAGTGTGGCGGGGAGGCGCGACGATCTTCATGCGTGGCTACCTTGCGGCGCGGGGGATCTCGGATCGTCGGGTGTGGGTGGCCGACTCGTTCGAGGGCCTGCCTGTGCCCACGGCGCCCCAGGATGCGGGGTACGACTTCAGCGCGGCAGTGTTCCCCGGGCTCGCGATTCCGCGGGAGGAGGTCGAGGATCTCTTCCGTCGGTACGGGCTGCTGGACGAGCAGGTGCGATTCCTCAAGGGGTGGTTCAAGGACACGCTGCCGGGAGCCCCCATCGAACGGCTGGCGCTGATGCGGCTCGATGGCGATCTGTACGAATCCACCATGGACGCCCTGGTGGCGTTGTGGGACCGGCTCTCGCCCGGCGGATTCGTGATCGTGGACGATTACCACGACTTCGAGCCTTGTCGGCGTGCGTGCACCGAGTTCCGTGCGTCGAAAGGAATCACGAGCGAGATCCACCGCATCGATTGGACAGGCGTGTGGTGGCGCAAGGCCTGAGCGCCGCGCCCAATGAAAACGCCCGCCGATGGCTTCGGCGGGCGTGGCGTGAATTGAGTTGTGGGGTCCCGGACCCGGAGTGCTTGGCTCAGTTGGCGGCCGCGCTCGCGGAGGGGAGCTCGGGCTTGAAGTCTAGGTTCTTGACGAGGAAGGACCAGAGGTCCGCGGCCTCCTCGATGCGCTTGCTCGTCGGCTTGCCGGCGCCATGCCCGGCCCTCACCTCGATACGGATGAGCGTCGGGTTGTTGCACCCCTGGGCCTCCTGCAGAGCCGCGGCGAACTTGAAGGAGTGGGCCGGGTAGACGCGGTCATCGTGGTCCGCCGTGGTGATCAGCGTGGGCGGGTAGCAGGTGCCCTTCTTGATGTTGTGGTAGGGCGAGTAGGCGCGCAGGGCCTTGAACTCGCTCTCTTCCTTCTCGGAGTCGCCGTAGTCGGAGCGCCACCCCGAGCCCACGGTGAACTTCTGGAATCGCAGCATGTCCATGACGCCCACGGCGGGGAGGCATGCTCCGTACAGGTCGGGGCGCTGCGTCATGCAGGCGCCCACGAGCAGGCCGCCGTTGGAGCCCCCCTGGATCGCGAGCTTCTTGGGCTGGGTGTACTTGTTGGCGATGAGCCACTCGCCGGCGGCGATGAAGTCATCGAAGACATTCTGCTTGTGCGTGCGTGTGCCGGCCTTGTGCCAGTCCGTGCCGTACTCGCCGCCTCCGCGGAGGTTGGCGACCGCATAGACGCCGCCCATCTCCATCCACTGGAGGTTCGCGGGGCTGAATCCGGGCGTGAGTGAGATGTTGAAACCGCCGTAGCCGTAGAGCAGGGTGGGGTTCGAGCCGTCGAGCTTCAGACCCTTCTTGTGCGTGATGAACATGGGGACCTTGGTGCCGTCCTTGGAGGCGTAGAAGACCTGCTTGGACTCGTAGTCGGCGGAGTTGAAGGGCACCTTGGGCTGCTTGAAGACCTCGCTCTTGCCCGAGGCCGTGTCATACTTGTAGATGGTGGGCGGGGTGTTGTAGTTGGTGAACGAGTAGAAGGTCTCGGTCTCGTTCTTCTTGCCGCCGAAGCCGCCGACCGTGCCCAGGCCGGGGAGCTTCACCTCGCCCAGCGACTTGCCCTCGGGGGAGTAGACCCGGACGACGCTCTTGGCGTCCTGCAGGTACGTGGCGAAGAACTTGCCCCCGACGTACGAGACGCCCTGCAGGGTCTCCGTGGCCTCGGGGATGACCACGCGCGGGTTGGTGAGCTCGCCGTCCTTTGCTTCGCGGATGTCGATCGCGACGAGCTTGAGCTTCGGTGCATTCTTGTCCGTGGTGAGATAGAAGATCGGGCCGTCGTTGTCCACGAACGAGTACTTCGCGTCCCACTTGTTCAGGAGCTCGACGACGGGGGCGTCGGGCTTGGTCAGGTCCTTGTAGTAGACCGCCGAGTTGATCGTCTCGGGATCATCCGGGAACACCATGAGGTAGTCCCCCGCGTCGGTCACGCCCGAGAAGAGGTACCACTTGGGGTGATCGGGGCGAGCGTAGACGAGCGTGTCCTTGCTCTGGGGATCGCCGAGCTTGTGCCAGTAGATCTTCTGGTTCTCGTTGACGGCCTTGAGCGCATCGCCCTCGGGCTTCTCGTACTTGGAGTAGAAGAAGCCGGAGCTGTCCTTGGCCCAGGTCGCGCCGCCGAACTTGATCCACTTGAGGTCCTCGCCGACCTGCTTGCCCGAGTCGATCTCGATGACGCGCCAGATGTTCCAGTCCGAGCCGGCGTCGGCGGTCGCGTAGGCGAGGTACTTGCCGTCCTTGCTGGGCACGGTGCCCGCGAGGGCCACGGTGCCATCCTTGGACATCGTGTTCGGATCGAGGAGCGGACGCCCGGGGTCCGTGATCGAGCCGGTGGTGAAGAAGACGGACTGGTTCTGCAGCCCGTCGTTGCGCGAGTAGAAATACCGCCCGCCCTCCTTGAAGGGGGCGCTGAAGCGCTCGTAGTTCCACAGTTGCGTGAGGCGGGACTTGATCGCGGCCCGCTGCGGGATCGATTCCAGGTACGCGAAGGTCACCTTGTTCTGTGCCTCGATCCAGGCGTTGGTCGCGTCCGTGTACTCCTCGAGGCCGCGATAGGGGTCCGCGATGGTGGTGCCGTGGTACGTGTCCACGGTGTCGCTCTTGCCGGCCTTGGGGTACGCCAGAGCGGTGGCGGGTGCGGCGCTGGAGACCTGCGCGCCCGACGTGCCCGTCAGCTCGCGCTTGGCGGTCTGGACCGCTTGCTTGGTTTCCTGGCAGCCCGCCGCGGTGATCGCGGCGAGCGCGATGACGGCGGCTACGGAACGCGGGATTGACGTCATGCGGTGCTCCTCTTGGGGGGATATGAGTGTACCGTCCTGGCGCGCACGGATCGCCGAACGCCCCTCCCGCGGGACGTATCCTTGGGATGCCCGCGGGCGAATCTTCCGGCACGCGGGCGCGGCATTCACGGAAGAAAGCCGAGGGACGCGTGCGGATCTCGATCCGACTCAAGCTGATGCTGGGGGTTGCGGCGCCGCTGATCGTGGTGCTGGCCCTGCTTGGCTGGAACAGCTTTCGCGCCCGCCGGCAGGACGCGCTGGAGCAGCAGCAGCTGGTGCTGTCGCGCGAGGCGGAGGCGATGGCTGGGCGCTTTGAGGCCGAGCTTCGCGCCGTGGCGCAGATCGCGCGGAGCAACGCGGCGATCCTCAGCACGTACCCGAACCTGAGCGACGAGGAGGTCTACGAACTCCTGGAGCGATCGCTCGATCAGGCGGGGCTTGCCTATGGCGCGTGCATCGCGTTTGACCCGGCGGGGGGAGGGCGGGGGACGTTTGCGCCCTACGTCCATCGCACCGGTGTGGGTGCCGGGGCGCGCGGAACAATGGCGCGCAAGGACGTTGCCCGCGTCTACGACTACGCCGGAGGCTCGTGGGAGTGGTTCGCCCGGGCCCGCGACGAGGGATTGCCCATCTGGACGGAGCCCTACGCGGACGACGCGGCCGACGGCACAGTGATGTGCACGTTCTCCGCACCGTTCTACCACATGGGGCGGTTCGTCGGAGTCGCCACGATCGACGTGCAGCTGGCGGACTTGACCGATCTGGCCGCGTCCAGGAATGGGCAGAGCGCCTGGGTCGCGGTGCTCAGCGCGGGCGGGCGCGTGCTCGTGTGGCCGGAGGACACGAACGAGCGGGTGGCGCACCTGACGACGTACACGCAGATCAGCCAGATGTTCGGACGCCCCGAGCTTGTTGAACTCGGTCGGCAGATGACGCTTCAGCAGAGCGCCAAGGCGACGATCCGCGATCTGCGTGATCCGTCGCGTGTGCTGCTCGTGGCCTACACACCGATCCCCGCCGCGAGGTGGTCGCTTGCGGCGGCGTTGGACAAGGACAAGGCCCTGGCGAGCGTGTACCGCGAGCTGGGCGATCGCGCGTTCTCGTCGGCGCTGATCCTCGCGCTCGTCACGTGCACGGTGCTGTCGATCGGGTGGTGGCTCATCCGCCCGCTCAACCGGCTTGCCGAGGGCGTGAGCGCGCTCGGGGCCGGAAATCTCGATGCGCCGCCCGTTCGCGTGCGCACGAACGACGAGATCGGCGATCTGTCCCGCGCGTTCAATCGCATGCTCCGCCAGCTCAAGCAGCGCGTCGATGAGGTGACCGAGGCGACCCGGCAGCGCGAGGCGGTGCTGAGCGAGCTGCGCGTGGCGCGCGACATCCAGGCGTCGCTGCTCCCGCAGCTGGATCCGATCGTCACGCAGAGCCGGACCCATCGCCTGCACGCGGTGAACGCCCCTGCGCGCGGCGTCGCGGGAGATTTCTACGACTTCTTCACCCTGCACGATGGTCGGCTTGCGATCGTGATCGCGGATGTCGCGGGCAAGGGTGTGCCGGCGTCGTTGTTCATGGCCGTGGCGCGCACCGTGGTGCGCGACCTGGCGACGCGTGGCGAGCCCCCGGGTCGCGTCCTGAGCGAGGCGAACCAGCGCCTGCTCGCGGACAACCAGGCGGGGCTGTTCGTGACAATCTTCATCGGCTACTTCGATCGCGCCACGGGCTCGATGACGTACGCCAACGGCGGGCACCAGCTCCCCCTCGTCGTCTCCAATGGGGTTGTTCGCCGGTTCGGACGATCGACGGGGACCATCGTCGGGGCGCTGCGCGATCAAGCGTTCGGAGCGGAGCAGGAACAGCTCGCCCCGGGCGAGGCGCTCGTTCTCTATACGGACGGCGTGCCGGACGCGAGGCGCCGCGGCTCGGGCGAGTTCTTCGGGGAGGAGCGCCTTGCCGAAACGCTTCGCGCCGTGACGCGAGGGCAGGACGCCCGCGACCCGGCCGAGCTATGCACGGAGATTCTGCGGCGCTTGGACGAATGGCAGGGCACCGAGCGATCCGATGACGTCACGGTGCTGGTGCTCTCCCGTTCGGAATCGTGACGGGAATGTCTTGCTCGCGCATCCGACGAACGGGTAGCATCATTCTCGGTCCATTCGTTCCACGCCTGACTTCTTGCGGGTGGGTGGGCCGACGGAGTTGACGATGAACACGCACGTTCGGCTGGTCGCTGCGGCCGCGGTCTCGATGGCGTTGAGCGCGCCCGCGCTCGCCCAGAACGTGGAGAACACGCCCCCGCGTGCGCCCGAGCACGACGCGAGCAAGCCCGTGCTCGAGCTGAAGATCGGCGATCGTGCGCCCGCCCTGAGCATCGAGAAATGGATCAAGGGAGCGCCCGTCAAGGAGTTCGAGAGCGGGCGGGTGTATGTCATCGAGTTCTGGGCGACGTGGTGCGGCCCCTGCATCGAGTCCATGCCCCACCTCTCGAGTTTGCAGCGCCGGTTCAAGGACAAGGGGGTGACTCTGATCGGCGTCAGCACGCGGGATGCGAAGGGCAACACGCGCGAGAAGGCGGAGCAGATGGTCGCCGACAAGAGTGAGGCGATGGCGTACACCGTGGCGTGGGATCGTGGCTCGGAGACGAAGGACGCCTACATGAAGGCCGCGCGTCAGGCGAGCATCCCGACATGCTTTGTCGTGGATCGCGCGTCGCGCATCGCCTACATCGGGCACCCGATGTGGCTCGACGCTCCCGTTGCGGCGATCCTCGAGGGATCGTGGAACGCGGAAAGGGGGATGGCCGAGATCAAGGACGCGGAGCGGCGCTTCGCCTCGACGATGTCCACGGCCGAGTCCAATCCCCAGGCGGCGTTGGAGCAACTCGCGCAGATCGAGAAGGAGCACCCGGGTACGGCGTCCGTGATCGAGATTCCGCGATTCGCGCTGATGCTCGCGACGTCGTCGAAGGAAGCGAGCGCGCTGGGGCACCGCCTCGTGGACGCCGCCGCGAAGAACCGGGACGCGATCAGGCTCAACGAGGTTGCCTGGCGGATCGTTGATCCCCAGGCGAAGGTTCAGGACAAGGACCTCGAGCTGGCGATGGTCGCGGTGACCAAGGCGCTGGATCTGACGAACCATTCGGACGCCGCGATGCTCGACACGCTCGCGTGGGTTTACTTCTGGAAGGGCGAGGTTGAGCGGGCGATCGAGATCGAGGGCAAGGCCCTCGAGCTCGCGGAGGACGAGGGGCTCAAGGAGGAGCTGAAGGGTTCGCTCGACCGATTCAAGAGAGCAAAGCACTAGGACCAGAGCGTGCGCCGGCCCCTCAAGTCGGGCCAGCGCATACGTCCGTGAAGCGGCGACATTCGCTTCGAGCCCGGTCCGGGTCGGTGGGAACTCGAGATCAGCTCGCGCTCGCGACGTCACGGTTCGATCACTGGGCTCGCGCGATCGTTCACGTCTTTGACGGAACGTTTCCCGCAGGACATCTGTACGTGGAGGCTCGCGGTGTGGGGAGCGCGTCGGCAGGAGCGTGCTCGAAAGGAGAGCGTCATGCGCTGTCGGTTACGGCTGGTCGTTTCGCTCGCGGGCCTCGCGCTGACCGCCGCTGTGACGCACGCACGGCAAGGCGAGAACGTTGGGGAGCGAGCCCCCGCCCGATCGGAAGCCGTTCGCCTGAAGGTCGGAGACAAGGCGCCACCGCTGCGCATCGCCACGTGGATCAAGGGCGCGCCGCTTGCAGAATTTGCGACGGGTCGAGTGTACGTGATTGAGTTCTGGGCAACATGGTGCGGGCCGTGCATCCAGTCGATGCCGCATCTATCCGATCTGCAGGAGCGCTTCAAGGGCAAGGGTGTGACGATCGTCGGCGTGAGCACGCGCGACAACAACGGGAACACGCTCGAGCGCGCGACGGACATGATCGCGAAAAAGGGCGATTCGATCGCGTATTCCATCGCGTGGGACCAGGAAGAGGAGACGCACGACGCCTACATGAAGGCGGCGGGGCAGACGGGCATTCCCACGTGCTTCGTCATCGATCGCACCGGGTCCATCGCGTACATCGGCGACCCGGTGTGGCTGGATGTCCCGATCGAACGGCTCTTGTCGGGCACGTGGAGCGCCGAGAAGGGCATGCAAGAGATCGGCGACGCGGAACGGCGTTTCGCGGAGATCATGTCCGCCTCCGACCTCTCGATGGAGGAAAAGGTTGACCGCATCGGCGAGGTTGCCGAGAAATTCTCCGGCGTGCGTCCGGCTGTTGAGATGGCACGCTACGCGTTGGCACTGAAGGGTGGGCGAGCGGAGTCAAGCCCGATGGGGCGGCGCATCGCCGACCGCGCGATCGCGCACAAGGACGCGGAGACGCTGAACGAGGTCGCTTGGCGCATCGTGTCGCCAAAGTCGAAGGCGGAACTTCGTGACCTGGACCTGGCGTTGTTCGCGGCGACCAAGGCCGACGAGCTCACGGACCATGCCGATCCGACTGTCCTTGTCACGCTGGCGTGGGCGCACTTCTGGAAGGGGAGCCCCGACACGGCGATTGAGATCGCGCGGAGAGCGACCGAGCTCGCGCCGGACAGAAAGGCGGAGATCCAAGGCTCGATCGATCGCTTCCTTCAGTCGAAGAAATAATCTCGGTCAACGTCCAAGCGGCAGGAAGGACGCGACAAGGCGTGCGGGCGCGATCGGAATCCTCGCGACGGGGCGCCCGCGCCAACACGCGTCACTGCACGATGCCCTTGGTCAGGCGCATGAACGCCGTTTCGAGGTTCACCGCCTCCTCGCCGAACTTGGTGATTCGGAAGCCCGCGTTGATGAGGATGTTGGGGATGTCGGTGTGCGAGTGCCCCGGCGTGTCCTCGTAGGTGAGCTGAAGAATCTGAGCGTTCGCGGAGCCATTGCCCGCGGCGTGCTGCGCCGCGTCGTCGGCAATCGTGGCGACCTTCTTCACGCCCGGAACTTTCGCGAGAAGTTCGGCGGCCTTGGCGAGGTTCGAGGCGACGCCGACCTGAACGGTGTGCCCCACGCGGGCGCGGGCGAGCGCCTCGCGCACCGTGCCCGAGAAGAGCAGCTTGCCCTTCTCGATGATGCCCACGACGTTGCAGAGTTCCGCGAGTTCGGGCAGGATGTGCGACGAGATGAGGATCGTCTTGCCCATCCGCTTGAGCTCTTTGAGCAGCTCGCGGATCTCGACGCGGGCGCGAGGGTCGAGGCCCGACGCGGGCTCGTCCATGAGCAGCACCTTCGGGTCGTGGAGCAGCACGCGCGCGATCGAGAGCCGCTGCTGCATGCCGCGCGAGAGCGAGTTGACCTCCGCGGTCGCCTTGTAATTGAGGTCGGTCAGCTCGAGCACATCCCCCACCACCTTGCGGCGCTGCGTCCCGTGGATCCCGTACGCCGCGGCGAAGAACTCGAGATACTCGGTGACGACCATGTCCTCGTACGCGCCCATGAAGTCGGGGACGTACCCGATGAGCGGGCGGATCTGGCGATTCTGGTACCCGACGGTGAGCCCGGCGACCTGGGCCTGCCCGGACGAGGGCTTGAGCAGGGTGGCGAGGATCTTGATGGTGGTCGTCTTGCCGGCGCCGTTGGGGCCGATGAACCCGAAGCACGAGCCGTCGTCGATCGCGAGATTGAGATTGTCCAGCGCGATGAGGTCGCCGTAGCGCTTGGTCAGGTTGGTGGTTTCGATCATCGGCATGAGGAGACCATTGACGAAGGACGGGAGGGGCGAAACGACGGCGCGGCAGCGGGCAGGATCAGGGCGACGTGGGCGGCTCGGCGGAGCGTGGCGGGACGCGGGGCGGATCCGGGGGCAGCGGGTACACCCAGCGAACGACAGTACGTCCCGACGATGACACGGACCGAGCCGAGCCCCCGGTGGACATGTACAGGGGAATGGGCGTCGCCGGCCCGCTCTCACGCTGCCCGACCTGCCCGATGATCATGATGCACGGCTGTGTGAACCATCCGCCCAGGTCCCAGCCGTGCGTCGCCTTCCGCTGCGCCAGGCGATCGCGCGAGTTTGAAGTGCCGGGGCGCGCCGGGGGTTGGAGCTGGGGCATCAGCGCGAGCGCGACCTGGCGTGCGGTCACGCGGGCGGGATCCGAATCGGGTGCGGTGAGCCCTTCGGGGCTGCCGACGTAGCTCCCGATGAGCTGTTCCAGGAAGGGCAGTGGATCGCCATCGAGCGTCGCGACCTTCGATTCAAGATCGAGCGTCTCGCCGGGCTTCCAAGGGTCCTGCAAGCGGTACGCGCCGATATCCGACAGCAGTGGTCCGCCCGCACCCAGCGACGCCGTGACGTGGCGCTGCCCGCGATTCACGATGATGACCACGTCGCTGAGCGGGCCGGGGAGATCGTGTGTGAGCAGCCCGCGGACGGGCAGTCGAACGTTCTTGGGCATGCTTGAACGCTCGCCGGGCTCGCTCTCGAGCCACAGGCGGGCCTTGCTCGGGTCCCCGTCGGGGCTGATGGGGCGGAGCATCTTCCAAGCGGGGCCGCCCGCCCAATCGAGCTGGAACTGTTTCACGGTCGCGCGGGTGGGGAAGGTGATGCGATCCGGGGAGCGGCTATCGATGCGGTACCCACGGGCATCCGGGAACGAGGCGGTGGGTGCGCCGTCGGGCTCCCAGGGCGCGATCGCGTTGGACTGTCGCGAGCCGCTCGGGGCCGCGGGATCGGACGTGGTCAGCGTTGCGTCCCCGTACGACGGCACGAGCAGACTGATCCACGATCGTGCGCGCTGGGTCGCTTGCCCGTAGACGTGATCGAGGAGCGTGAGATGGCTCGCCTGCACGCGCTGGGGGCGGATCGCCATCGCTCCGCCCCAGGCGATCGCGGTGAACAGCCCGCCCGCGAGCACGAACGCGACCCAGGCGTGGTGCACGCGCCCGGCGCGCTTCAGGGCGGTGTACCCCAGCGGGCCCGCGACGAGCCAGTACACCACGAACACCACCAGGCCCGCGAAGACGCCCAGCTCGGCACGGCCCGTCTTGGCGATCTGATCCGCGATGTCGCGATCGAGCGTGATGATGTCGCGGTCCGCGTGCGCGAACGTGGTCTCTCCCGACTTGGGCTGGTAGAGCTCACCCCGGCGTCCGAGCACGCGATGCCAGAACATCTCGGGCTCGGGCATCGAGTGATTTCGCATCCACTCGCTCGCGACGTCGAGGCCCACGAACGTCACATCGCCCACGCCGAAGATCCGGCGCACCACCAGCCCTTCACGATCCGGACCCGACAGGATCGGCATGGCCTCGTCGGGCGCGGCGTCGGGCAATGGCGTGAGCACGTGCACGATCTCGCGTGCGGGCATCGCCAGTTTCGGGTCGCGGGTGATGAGGAGGCGGTACGGCTCCAGATCCACGCCCTCTCGGCGCGCGGCGCTCACGCGCGGGCAGATATCGAACAGCGGGTTGTTCTTCTCGTCGGTCCAGGTCTGCCCGATGCGGGGCAGGACCACGATCAGATGGCCGCCGCGTTGCACCCACTCGCGGATGGCTGCCGAGCCAGCCGTTCCCAATCTGCTGAGCGTGGGGTCGTTCCACACAATGGTGTCGAAGAGCGCGAGCCCGATCCAGCGGTCCGGGATTGCCTCCGCATCCAATCGCGAGACCAAGTTGCTCACCTCGTGAGAGCCGGGCAATCCCTGGAGGTCGCTTTGGTTCGTGCTTCCATTATCGGGACCGGAGTATCGCTGCAGTCCCATCTGCGTCGCGCCGGCAACGCCGATGAGCCCGCGCGTGCGATCGACCACGATGGCGGAAGTAAGCGATGCCGATCCAAGCAATCGCCCCGCAGCGAAGGTGGGACGCTGCCCGCTCGGGGCGGCTTGCTCGCTCCCCGCAAACACCTGCGCCTGGATCGAGTCCCCTTGGCGGAATCGTGGCGGAATCTTGACGTACGTCCAATGGGACAAGGCCTGACCCGGGCTGCTCGTGAGGTTGCTCTCGTACTGGGCCCGGTCGCCGTCGGCGTCCCGGATCGTGAGCCGGACGACCAGTTCGCGGGCCTTGTCGGCCGAGTCCCTGATCGACAGCCTGATGCCCGCCCAGTCCCCGGGGCGGACGACGCCGCCCACGCCGAACGACGTCGCCTTGATCTCGACGTCCTGCGGGCCGGTCGTATCACCTTGCGCCATCGCGGTCTGCGCCGCGAAGACTACGGCGAGGGCAGCGACAAGGGTCCGCCCCCGGTGCGCGAGGAACGCCCGCCACCGTCGCCATGCATGAGCTCGCGAAATGCACGGATTCACTCGGCGATTCTACCGGAACTCAAGAGGTGGCGTTGCCTGTCCGATGTGCCCAACGTGAACGATTTCTCGGGCGAGACCTGGATGCTGCTGGCGTTCGCCGCGAGCTGCGGGATCGTGGGGATTCTCTACACCGCGGCGGCGGTCATCCGCGATGAGAGCCGGCTGCGGGCCACGCTCGCCAAGGCCGACCGCCTCCGGCACCAGTGGACGAAGGGCCGGCACGGCGACGACTTCGACGTCGAGATCGTGGGCCAGGGGCCGATCGAGCCCGAAACGCCCGCGAAGCAGGCGGCCTGAGCCCGCCGATCACGTTCGCATCGACCACAACTCGTCGATCAGTATGGCGTGGCTCTTGGCGCCCGAGCGGTAGCAATCGAGCTCGAACTTCTCGTTGGGCGAGTGGACGCGATCGTCGTCGAGGCCGAAGCCCATGAAGATCGTCTCGAGCCCGAGCGTGCTCTTGAGCAGGCCCGCGACCGGGATCGACCCGCCCGACTTGATGAGCGCCGGGGCCACGCCCGACGCGCGCTGGATGGCCCGCTCGGCGGCCTTGAGGCACGGATGCGCGATGTCGACGGTGACGCCGTGCCCGCCGTGGTGATCGTTCAGCTCCCAGCGACAGCCCGGCGGCGTGCGCTTGTTGAGCCATGCGAAGAAGAGCCTGGTGATCTTCTCCGGGTCCTGGTCTGCGACGAGCCGGAAGGAGACCTTGGCGCTGGCCTTGGCGCCGATGACGGTCTTGGCGCCGGGGCCCGTGTATCCGGCGATGATGCCGTTGATCTCGGCGGTGGGTCGTGCCCACGTGCGCTCGGTGGCGGTGTAGCCAGTCTCGCCGACGTTCGCCTGAGCGGGCATGCCGATCTCCGCGAGGTTCTTGGCGTCGTCGATGCCGAGCTTCTGCCAGGCGGCGCGCTCCTCGGGCTTGAGGGGGCGGACATCGTCGTAGAACCCGTCGATCGTGACGCGCCGGTCTTTATCCCAGAGTTGGGCGAGAACCTTGATGAGCTCGCTCGCGGGGTTGGGCATGCGTCCGCCCCAGAGCCCCGAGTGAAGATCATGGGATGGGCCGTGCAGCGTCACCTCGGTGTACGCAAGCCCGCGCACGCCGTAGGTGATCGCCGGCTTGCCCCGATCGAGCATGCCCGTGTCGGAGATGACGCAGATGTTGCATTGCTTGAGCTGAGCGGCATGGTCCTCAACAAACTTGGGGAGCGAGACCGAGCCCGACTCCTCTTCGCCCTCGATGAGCAGGGTCATCTTCACGCCGCCGGCCGTGAGGCCGGCGACCTCCTTCCACGCACGCATCGCTTCGAGGAACATGGCGACCTGGCCCTTGTCGTCCACGGCTCCGCGAGCGACGAGACGCTCCCCGCCGGGCTCGCCCTTCTTCGCGTTGCGCCGGGCGGGCTCGAAAGGTGGTGATTCCCACAGATCGAGCGGGTCCACGGGCTGAACGTCGTAGTGCCCGTAGAACAGGACGTGCGGACCCTTGTACTCCGGGCTTCCGGGGTTATGAGCGAAGACGATGGGGTGCCCCTCCTTGCCGTGCGCGTCGGAGGCGGGTTTGACCTGCGCATCAAAGCCCGAGAGGCGGAGGTGGTCCGCGCACCACTGCGCGGCCTGGCGCGTCTGAGCCCTGTATGCCGGGTCCGTGCTGATGCTGGGGATCCTGAGCCAGTCGATCAGGCGCGAGATCGCGGCGGGCTCATTGGCGTTGAGTCGGGCGAGAACATCGTTGATGCGTGTGGGCATGTGGACCTCGAGTGCTTGGGCAGCGGATGCGAGAGATCGGAGCCTATGGGCGACCCCAGAAGCGGAGCGAATCCTGGACCGTGGCCTCGAGGCGCTGGCCCTCGGCCTCGACGAGGAGCTTCGTGCCGTTGGTCGCCGCTTCGGGCTTGAGCGTGGCGAAGCAGATCGGGCTCTGCGCGAGCATGGGCGAGAGCGTGCTGCTGGTCACCGCGCCGACGACCTCATCGGGCGTGCCGGCGCGAATGGCGTGGGAGCCGGTCACCGGAAGCAGTGGCTGGCCGGCGAGCGCTGGATCATCCGTCGGCATGGTGCGGGATTCGCACTTGAGGGCGACGAGGCGCTGCTTGGAGTGTCCGCGCGAGTGCATGCGTGCGACGACCTCCTGCCCGAGGTAGCACCCCTTGGTGAAGGAGACGCGATCGCGGATCGTCTCGTCGCCCGTCTCGTGCGGAAGCGAGTTGGGACCGAAGTCCAGGTTGTAGAGGGCGCGGCCGGCCTCGATGCGTGCGATGTTGTACGCGTGCCAGCCCGCGGGGCGGAGGCGGAACGCCGCGTCGCGCCTGCGCGCGTGCATGGCGAGCCCGCCGCCCTCTTCGCCGAGCCTCGGGCCGTCCGGGGGGCTGGTCCCGTGCTGGTCCATGCCGATCTGGCAGAGGCGTTGATAGATCGCGAGCGCGGCTTGAGCGGGCACGATCAACTCAAGCCCGATCTCGCCCGCCGAATCATCGCGGAAGACGACAACCTCGTGGCCCGCCATCGTGACTCGGGCCGCGGCGTCGTTCGCCAGCGTCTTGATCGCGGTGGGCGCATCGCTCGCGGCGTCCATCAGCGCGGCTCCGGAAGGCCCGTGCAGCGACAGCCGATGGCACGATTCGCTCGCGTCGCGGATCGAGACATCTTCCGTGATCACGAACGCGCCCAGGCCCTGGACGGCGCGCTCCGCGGCGAGCACGTCGACATCCACGAGCATGCGATCGCCCATCTCGATCAGCGTCAGGTCCGCGTCGATGCGTCCCTTGCGGTTGAGCCAGAACGTGCGCGCGATCCTGCCGGCGCTGAGGCCCTTGAGCTCCTGCGTCACCATGCGGTTCAGAAAGTCGACCCGGTCGGCGCCGGTGATCTCGATCACGCCCCGCTCAGGGCGGTCGAGCAGGACGCAGGACTTTCGCAGGGCGGCGTACTCGAGCTCCAGTTCGCCGAGCGTCTCGGCGACGAGGATGTCCGCCGCCGGCTCGCCATAGTGCGCGAGGGGGGCCTGGGCCTGCTCGTGGAGGATTCGAATCGGGCTATGTCGCATCCCAGTAGAGGATAGGGGTGAACCCCCACTACCCTCCCGGACCATGAATCTTGAACTTCTCAAGCGTCTGTGCGAGACCCCCGGCATCCCTGGTCGCGAGGAGCGCGTTCGCGACCTCATCCAGAGAGAGATCAAGGGGCTGTTCGACGAGACGATCGTGGACCCGATGGGTTCGCTGATCTGCCGGCGCTCGCCGCGCGCGGGCAAGGGCAAGAAGGCCAAGGGGCTCTCGCAGCCCACGAAGGTGATGCTGCTGTGCCACATGGACGAGATCGGGTTCTACGTGAGCCACATCGACAGCAAGGGCTGGATCTGGCTCAGCCCGGCCGGAGGCTTCGACGCGCGGAACCTGTTCAGCCGGCGCGTGCTCGTTTGCACGGACGACGGTGATTTCAAGGGCGTGATGAACCCCGGTGGCCGCCCCATCCACATCTCCTCGCCCGAGGAGCGCACGAAGGTGCCCGAGGTGAAGTCGTTCTTCGTGGACATCGGGATGTCGCCCGAGAAGGTCAAGAAGCACGTGAAGGTCGGCGACTTTGTGGTGATGGACGAGCCGGCCCTCACGAACATCGGGACCAAGGTCGTCAGCAAGGCGCTGGACAATCGCGTCGCGTGCTGGCTGGGGATCGAATCGATCCGCAAGCTCGACCAGAGCGGCGCCGCCCACGCCTGCGAGGTGATCGTCGCCTTTACCACCCAGGAGGAAGTCGGGCTTCGCGGAGCCAAGACGAGCGCCTATGCGGTGAAGCCGGACATCGGTCTTGGGCTCGATGTGACGCTCTCCTGCGACACGCCGGGCGTGCCCGAGGAGGAGATGGTCACCAAGCAGGGCAAGGGCTTCGGGCTGCACATCAAGGATTCGAGCTTCATCTCCGATGCAAAGCTGGTGTCCGAGATCGAGGCGGTGGCCAAGAAGCACCGCATTCCGTACCAGCGGACGATCCTGGCGGCGGGCGGGCAGGACGGAGCAGCTGCCCAGCAGGCCGCGGCCGGGGCGCGGGCCGTGGGCATCGTGGTGGGCACGAGGTACATCCACACGGTGACGGAGATGATCGACACTGTGGACCTGGGGGCCGCCCGCGATGTGATCGCGGCGTACCTGCCGACCGTGAAGTGATTGTTCGGACCCCGGCACTCGACCGGATTTCCCCAGGCCGTTCCGCTTGCCGCTCAATTCGTGGGTCGATCCCGTCCGATGCTATTGTTGAATCGACCGTGGCCCGCGCACGATCGCTGTTCCAAGGACTCCCGCGTGGACAACGCCCAGCCCGATCGCTCACCCCGAACGCTGATGCAGCGGATCCGACTGCGCGTGATGGCGGTCTTGGTGGGCACCGTGCTTGCGGCGATTGCGACGGTCTCGCTCACCTCCATCCCGGCCTGGCCCATCGTCGGCGTGGCCGTGGCGACGGTGGCGGTCGCGGTGAACAAGATCTCGTCGCGTCTTCGCTCCCCGGTCTGCTGGGGGTGTGGCCGCGACTTGAGCGAGCGCACCAGCGGGGAGTACGGGATCATCTGCCCCGAGTGCGGCACCATGACCCCCGAGGCCGTGGTCGCTTCTGCCAAGAAGGGCGACGGACGCGAACGCTCGACCTGAGGCGAATGCGCGATTGTTCGTCCGGTCTTCTTGAAGTCAGTCCTGAAGCGCCCGGGACGATTCCGCGTTCATGAGCCATTCCACCAGTTCATGGGTGCGCTCCAGCGTCGGCACGACGGCGTCCGCGCCGGCTTCCTCAAGCTGCTGGACCGTGAAAGACCCGGTCGCCACCGCGAGCGAGCGGCAGCCGTGGGCCTTGGCGCATGAAACATCGTGGGGCGTGTCGCCGATCACGACCACGCGCTGTGGAGCGATGGGCCGACCGAACCTCGCTCGGTAGCGATCGAGCCCAACTCCCGGGAGGTGCTCGCGGGCGGGAGGGTGGTGCGGAGAGTCATCGCCCCAGACCGCGACGAGGAACTGCGCCGGGTCGATCCCGCAGTGACGGAGCTTGAGCGAGCCCGTTTCCTCGAAGTTGCCCGTGAGCACGCCCAGCGTCGCGTCGTGGCGTGTGCGGAGCGCGTCGAGCAAGGGCAGAACGCCCGGCAGGGCGCCGCCGCGTTGCGGGTCGAGGTGGGACGCAAGGTGCCGAGCGTACGAGCGGCGGAAGGAGGCCACGTTCTCTGGCGAGCGCGGGATCGCCGCGGCGTCGAGCATCTCTCCCATGATCAGTGGATCGAGGCGCCCCGCGACCGGGATGCCTTCCGCGGTGAAGTGTGGACCGAAGAGCTCCCGCCCTGCGGCGACCATGGCGCGGATGCCCGCGCCGCCGGTCGTAATCATCGTCGCGTCGATATCGAAGAAGATGAGCACGCGGGACTGTTGGCGCGGGATGGTGGCCGGGCAAGGGCCGTGGCACGCGAGCGGGTCGCGCGAAGCATCACTAGGATGAATGTGGCGTTGCCGCAGTGCGGCGACCCGGGACACGGACGTCGGTATCGCGCCGCGGCGCGAGAAAGGGCCGAGGGACATGGCCAAGAAGATGGGCCGATCGGGCATGAAGGAACGCGATCGTCGCACGGGCGACAAGCTGCTCGAGCTCGCCTCGATGGTGGAGCGGTCCAGCCTTGGCGGGCGGGAGCCGCTGATCAAGATTCCTACCCGAGCCAAGAGCAACACGATCTGGAACAAGAAGCGCGGCATCCTCGAGATGGGCGACGCGAAGGCGGAACGCCCGCTCTTCGACCTCAAGACGGCCAAGCAATTCATGCAAACGATGCTGCACGCGAGCACGATCAAGGACCTGATCGAGGCGGAGAAGACGTCCAGCCTCCGCGGCGTGTTCTACAAGGCCAAGCACACCGTCGCGGGCACGAAGGAGAACACGTTCGACGCGCAGGACGAGAGCGACCCGATCCTCGAGGACCTCGAGGTGTCGCTCGGTGCGCTGCGCGAGGAGCTCCACATCTTCGCCGAGAACCGGGGGTCGATGGTGGGCAACATCACGATCGTGGACAAGGGCGACGAGATCAACTGTCGCAAGATGGGCAGCGGCGGGTACGCGCTCCCCAGCATCGTGGAGCCGGACGTCATCGAGTTCAAGAAGTGCGAGGCGAAGTTCGTCCTGCACGTCGAGAAGGGCACGGTGTGGAACCGGTTCAACGAGGACCGGTTCTGGGAGAAGAACAACTGCATCCTGACGCACGGGGCGGGTCAGCCGCCGCGCGGATGCCGGCGCCTGCTCCAGCGCCTCAACCAGGAGCTGAAGCTGCCCATCATCTGCGTGCTCGATTGCGATCCCTGGGGGCACTACATCTACAGCGTGATCAAGCAGGGCTCGATCTCGCTGGCCTTTGAGAGCTCGCGCCTGGCGATCCCCGAGGCGAAGTTCCTGGGCATCCGCGCGAAGGACTTCGACGAGTGCGATCTCGACGATGCCGTCAAGATCGACCTCACGGAGAACGACACCAAGCGGGCCAAGGAGATCCTCGCGTACCCGTGGTTCGAGGGGCACAAGGGCTGGCGCAAGGAGATCGAGCACCTGCTGCGCAACGGCTTCAAGATGGAAGTCGAGTCGTTGATCACCAAGGACATCTCGTACGTCACCGAGCAGTACGTGCCCCAGCGGCTCAAGGCCAAGGACTGGCTCGATTAGAGCGCCCGCGGTATTCGGACGTGGGCCCGGCCCCCCGTTCCACCTTACTCGGGCGATTCCCGCGTTTGAGTGGCGTGTGAGGGGGAGCCTCGTCCGGAAGCGCGGCGGGCGCCCATGAGTGTCCATCCACGGACCGATAGACGTCCGACGTGCGCCCGCGGCACGGGGGGGCACTATGTCCAAGCCGGGTCCAACGCGCGCCACGACTCCCTCGAAAGAGGCGAAGAACACCATCAATTTCGACACGCTGGCCCTGGGCAAACTGCTCGATGAGCTCGACGCGAAGAATGGCGGCAAGCAGAATCCCAAGCGGCAGTACGTGCGCTGGCCCTACCGCGTCGCCGCGGTGAAGCTCACGATCCAGCACCAGACGGGCAACCCCGTGACGATCTACGTCGCCTGCCGGAACCTCTCGTCGGGCGGCATCGGCGTGCTCCACCGCGCGTACGTCCACAAGGGCACACGCGTCACGATCGAGCTTCCCCGCGTGGACGGCGAGCTCATTCCCATCGAGGGGTTCGTCGTCCGTTGCGTGCACGTCACGGGAACGATCCACGACGTGGGCGTGCAGTTCAACACGCCCGTGCAGGCCCGGGACTTCGTCAATCTGGATCCGTTCGCGGACGGGTTCTCCCTGGAGAAGGTGAATCCCGAAGAGCTCAAGGGCAACGTGCTGTACGTCGAGGACTCGACGCTCGATCAGTCCCTTGTGCGTCACTTCCTGCGCGAGACGCAGCTGCGCTTGCAGGTCGCGGTGAACAAAGCCGAGGCGGTGAAGAAGGCCGCCGAGGGCTTCGATCTGATCCTGTGCGACTACAACCTGGGCGAGGACAACGGCGCCGAGGTCGTCAAGGAGCTGCGCGACGAGGGGATCACGACGCCGATCATCATGGTGACGGCCGACAAGAGCCCCTCGACGCGAGCGAAGCTGATCGACGCGCAGGCCAACGCGTTCCTGTCCAAGCCGCTGCAGCAGTCCATGCTCTTCCGCGCGATCGCGGAGTTCATGATCTCCGGAGCGAGCGCCGGATCGCTCGTCAGTTCCCTTCCGCCCACGCACCCGAACCGTGCGCTGCTTCCGACCTTTGTGGAGCAGGTCCGGGATTACGCCAAGGGCCTCGAGAAAACGATCAAGGACAACAACGTCTCCCGCTGTCGCTCGCTGTGCCTGCAGATCGCAGGGGCCGCGCCCGTGATGGGGTTCGAGAAGCTGGCGGAATTGGCGCAGGAAGCCGAAAGAGCGATCTCGGCGAGCATGAGCATCCAGGAGGCGCAGAGCCAGTTGCGTCAACTCATGAATGGATGCATTCGCGTCTCGGCGAAGTCCTGAGCCATTCGACTGAGCACAAGTGAGGCGAACGCCCCAGACGCCGTCAATCACGGCGCTTTGTCCACATGGTGTCCCGTCAGTTGACCGGACGTGCGCCGCCACGGTAGAACCCGGGCGCTTCGATCCCCTATTGGAGTGGTGCCGCAATCCCGCGATGCACACCCAGTGACGCTCGAAGCGCCATCCAGCGAACTCGACACCCCGGCCGGTGCGAGTTGGGCACAGCAGATGGGCAGGGTGGTTCAACCTCGGCCGTGGAGCGACCCCCTTGATGTCTAGTTCTTGCCGCGTTGTGGTGTGCAGCACGCTCGCGATGGCGTGCGGCTCGGTCGTGGCGGGCGTGACGAATCCCGCCGACGCGATCTCTTCACCACCTTCGTTCTTGCTTTTCAGCGAGAAATTGCAGCCGCCCGCGGACCCGAAGGCTCCGCCGCCCCCGCCCGCGGACTATCCCTCGTGGCTCGACGGATGGAAGGGAACAGTCGAGGCGGGGATCAACGGGTCGGCGGGCAACTCCGAGGTCTTCAACCTCCGCATTGGCGTCGGCGCAAAGCGGACGACGCAGAAGATGGAGACCACCGTCGCATCGACCTACACGCGCGCCACAGAAGGCGGCACGGTCACCAAGAATCGTTGGGACGGCAACGTCCGCAACGACTGGAACCTGGGCGACTCTCCTTGGTTGATCTTCGCGCAGGGACGTCTGGAGTACGACGACTTCCAGGACTGGGACTGGCGACTCACGGTCAACGGCGGTGTGGGCTACAAGTTCATCAAGACCAAGGAAACGACGCTGATTGGTCGCGTCGGTGTTGGTGCAACGAAGGAGTTCGGCGGCTCCAACAACGCGTGGATCCCTGAGGGGCTCCTCGGCATCGACTTCTCGCACCAGATCACGGAGCGCCAGAAGATCTTCGGGCTCCTCGAGTACTACCCGTCGTTCAAGAAGTTCCCGCAGTACCGTCTGCTGGCGCGGGTCGGCTACGAGATTCTCGTCGATCCGAGCGTGAACATGTTCCTCAAGATTGGCGCCGAGGACCGGTACGACTCGAACCCGGGCGGCGGCAAGAAGAAGAACGATGTGGATTACTTCTTGACGCTCGGCTGGGCCTTCTGAACAAGCCAACAACCAAGGGGGGTCGTTTCGTACTGGTTGTGTTCGGGCGATCGCGAATGCTGCGGCTTCACGACTTCATCATCCGATGATCGCCTCTCAACAACGGCTGCGATGCGAAACGACGCACGCGGCCCGCAAGGAGACTTGATCCATGGGCTTCATTGGAGAGTTCAAAGCGTTTGCGATGCGTGGAAACGTCATCGACATGGCGGTCGGTATCGTGATTGGTGGAGCGTTCGGCAAGATCGTGTCCGAACTCGTCGGCAAGGTCTTCATGCCGATCGTCGGGATGCTCACCAGTGGTGTGGATTTCACCAAGGCCGCCTTCGTTCTCCAGAAGGGGACGGAGGGCAAGCCCGACGTGAGCATCGGTTATGGAGCGGTAATCCAAGCGATCATCGACTTCATCATCGTGGCCTTCTGCCTGTTCCTTGTGATCAAGGCCATGAACGCGGCAAAGAAGAAGGAGGCCGCGGCGCCACCGCCCGCACCTCCCGCGAGCGAGACGTACCTCAAGGAGATCCGCGACCTGTTGGCCAAGCGCTGATCGCCCTCCACGTTCTCACGATTGCGTAACAATCGCCCCGGGCCTCAGGCCCGGGGCTTTTCGTTGGACGCCCCACTATGCCGATGACGGATCTTTGACGGAGCGATGCCCACCGTGCCACCTGCCGATCCCGCGACTCTGCCGCCATTGCTGCTGCCGCGACCGCGGAGCGTGCAGCCGCTCGGCGGTTGGCTCGATCTCCGCTCCGATCCGCTCGGTCTCACGCTGCACCGTCGCGACGCGACTCTCCCTCCCGGCGGTTACAGACTGCACGTCGGCGTGGCGCCCTCCCCGGACTCGGTCGTCGTTGTTGCGGCCGATGACGCGGGCATCACGCACGCCAGCGCCACGATCGGGCAGCTGTTCCGCCAATACCGCTACCGATTCCCGCGCATCGTGATCGAGGACGCACCGGCGATCGCCACCCGTGGCCTGATGCTCGACGTGTCACGCGATCGTGTTCCCACCAACGAGATGCTCCACCGCATCTCCCAGCAGATGGGCAACCTGAAACTCAACCATCTGCAGTTGTACACGGAGCACACGTTCGCGTATCCGGGCCATGAGGAGGTGTGGGGCGAAGCCTCGCCGATCACACCCCAGGAGGTGCGGGCCCTCGACGCCTGGTGCCGGGGCGCGGGCGTCTCGCTTGCTGCGAACCAGAACTGCTTTGGGCACCTCGCCCGCTGGCTCCGGCATCCCCGGTACGCGCCTCTCGCTGAGACGCACGGCGACTACGACTTCTACGGGCTGGTGCGAAAGGGGCCCCACTCGCTCTGTCCCACGGACGAGGCCAGCCTCGAGCTGGTCTGTTCTTGGCTCGACGCACTGCTCCCCTGCTTCTCCACGCGGATGGTGAACATCGGATGCGACGAGACGGCCGATGTGGGCGCGGGGCGATCGCGCCGTGCGGTGGAGCAGCGCGGAGGCTTCGAGGTGTACCGTGAATTCGTGGAGCGTGTCGCCGCTGCGGCCCGCGCCCGCGGATCCCGGCCCATGATCTGGGCGGATGTGGCGCTCCGCCATCCCGATCGGGTCGCGGAGTTTCCGGAAGACATTCTCTTTCTCGTCTGGGGGTACGAGGCGAGTAGCCCGTTCGAGCAGTGGTGCCAGGCGCTTCGCGACACGGGACGCGAGTTCTGGGTGTGCCCCGGAACCAGTTGCTGGCGGAGCATCACGGGGCGCACGCGCGAGCGCGTTGGCAACATCGAGGGGGCGGTGGGTGCGGCGCAGCGGCGGGGCGCTGGCGGCGTCATGGTCACCGCGTGGGGCGACCTGGGGCATCGCCAGCAGCAGCCGATCACGGACTTGGGCGTTGCGGACGCCGCGGCGCAGGCGTGGAATCCTGGCGTTCCGCTCTCCGCTCAGCGAGCGGCGATCTCGTTGCAGGTGTACGAGGACCGCTCGCTCCAACTCGCCGACTGGCTCGATGCGCTGGGGGATGTCGATTCGGAGATCCGCGCCGTCTCGGGCAAGCGATCGGACCCGTTGACGCCGGCGCCGCTCACGAACGCCTCAACGCTCTTTGAACACTTGCACCCGTGCGGCGTGCGGACCCACCTGCCGACGGACGTGGGCCCGTGGCACGCCGTGCGGGAGCGTCTGGCAACGCTCCGGTCGCGGTTGCCCGTCGGGCTTCACGAACTGCACACCCAGGAACTCCTGCACACGCTCGAGGTGGCGGAGTTTGCATGCAGGCACGCGATCTGGACGCGGAGCGAGACTCGCGACGCCACGGCGCGTAGCGATCTGCGCGATCGCCTCGAGGCCATCATCGTTGAGCACCACCGGCTGTGGTTGGTGCGGGCACGGCCCGGCGGTCTGGGCGAGAGTGCAGCGTGGTACGAGGGCCTGAGAAGCTCGCTCCAGTGACGAGTCGCGTGGAGCGCGAGCGCCGCCAACCGCCGGTTCCATTCACCCGCGCGGGCGCCGCTTCGTCGATTTCTTCGAGCCGCCCCGCTTCTTGCCCTTGCGCCCGAGGTGGGCCTTGAGCCCCTGAAGGATTGTGAGCCAGCCCACGCGCTGCGACTCCTGGAGCGCATCGCCCGAGGGTCCGATCGACGCATCGTCGAGTCGCACGAGCGTTTCGCCCGCGACGTCTTTGAGCTCGATCTTGACCATGCTCATCGCAGGCCCGCCGAAGCGAGGCGTGAGGTAGCTCACCCACTCCCACACCCGCGGTGGCTCGATCGCGACGGTGATGCCCCAGCAGATCTCGGAGCCGTTGGGGCCGCGTTCGAGCAGGCAGCCCCCCGCGCCCGTGACAAACTCCATGCGGCCGGCGTCGCCGAAGATTCGCATCTCCGTCGGCCACCATTCGTCCGCACGGCGCGTCAGCGTCTTGAACGTCTTCTCGAGGCTCGCTCGCACGCGCACTTCCGCGTGGCAGCGGGCGATCGCCGTGAAGTCGGGTGAGCTCTTGGGCCTGGGCATGCGTCGTGCTCCCATCGGTGCGACCGGAGAATGTAGCGGCATTACCCGTTCACGCCAAGGTCAGATACGCTCGGGCGCTCGCGGACGTAAACTCTGGGCATGAGCGCCGAACGAAAGCACGCGATCGACCTCACGCCCTCGCTCCGAGAGGCGCGTCGCGTTCTGGACGAGACGCTCGCGCGGGCCGACCTGATTGCCGCGATCAACACGGGCGCCGCGGCGCTCGCGGGCGTGCTCGAGCGGGGCGGAAAGATCCTCGCGTGCGGCAACGGCGGATCGTCGTGCGACGCGGCGCACTTCGCCGAGGAACTCACCGGGCGCTTCCGCGCGGATCGCCGACCGCTCGCCGCGATCGCGTGCACGGATGTTGGTCATCTCACCTGCACGGCGAACGACTACGGCTTCGCGGAGGTCTTCTCACGCTGGACACGAGCGCTGGGGCGCAAGGGCGACGCGCTCGTCGTGCTCTCCACGTCCGGTTCGAGCGAGAACATCCTCCGTGCGCTGCGCGCGGGCCGAGAGATCGGAATGACGACGATCGGGCTGCTCGGCAAGGACGGTGGAGCGTGCCTGGAGCTGTGCGGTTCGGCGATCGTCGTCCCCGGTGCGACGTCCGATCGCATCCAGGAGTTGCACATGCTGATCCTGCACGCTTGGGTGGAAGGGATCGAGCGGGCGTTGGGGCTCGCCTGATCGGGCTCGTATCATTGTGCGATCGTGGTGCGACGAGAGGGTTGCACAGAACGGAGTCACGCCATGCCATACTACATGAAGCTCGGGCTTCTGCCGCGGAAGCGTCACGTGCAGTTCCGTCGTCCCGACGGCTGTCTCTACTCCGAAGAGCTCTTCGGCACGGAGGGCTTCAGCGGGCCCAGCTCCACGATGTACCACATCCACCCGCCCACGCAGGTCTATGGGTGGAAAAAGGAGTACTCGACCAAGGTCGAGTATCTGGAGACCGACGTGATGCGCATGCGTCACGTGATGACGGGCGGCAACCGTCTGCCACCGAGGGGCGACGCGGTGAGCGGGCGCGTGGTGCTCTTCGGCAATGCCGACTGCGAGATGGCGGTGTGCAACCCCGCCGAGCAGATGAAGTACCACTTCAAGAACGGGCAGGGCGACGAGTGCATCTTCATCCACTACGGGTCGGGCGTGTGCCACACGATGCTCGGCACGCTGCGCTTCGGGCCCAAGGACTACGTCGTGATCCCCAAGGGCGTGATCTACACGCTCGTCTGGGATAAGCGCGATCCCGCGAAGATCGCGCCGGGCGAGCCCAGCGTGGAGCAGGTGCCCCTGGGCAAGTTCCTGCTCATCGAGACGGTCAACGGCTCTCACCTCGGCCCGCCGCGCCGGTACGTGAGCAAGGAGCACGGGCAGTACCTCGAGCACGCGCCGTTCTGTGAGCGCGATCTGCGGACTCCCGAGATGCCCATGACGTGGGACACCAAGGGCGACTTCGAGGTCCGCATCAAGGCCCGCGACCTGATCCACAGCT
>CAYNSB010000036.1:0-38759 GCA_964399625.1 uncultured Phycisphaeraceae bacterium | reverse complement strand
ACTGCATGCCCTCGACGACCGTGACCTCGGTCTCGAGGCTCTTGCCCTCCTCCACGGTGATGACGCCGTCCTTGCCGACCTTCTCGAAGGCGTCGGCCATGATCTGCCCGACCTCGGCGTCGTTGTTCGCCGAGATGGTGGCGACGGCCTGGATGTCGGCCTTGCCCTTGACGGGCTTGGCGAGCTTGTTGATCTCGTCGCCGGCGGCGGCGACGGCGAGCTTCATGCCGCGGACGAGCGCGTTGGCGTCCACCCCGGCGGTGATGTACTTGAGCCCTTCGCGGAAGAGCGCCTCGGCCAGCACGGTCGCGGTCGTGGTGCCGTCGCCCGCGTCGTCGGAGGTCTTGCTAGCGGCCTCCTTGACCATGCGGGCGCCCATGTCCTGGGCCTTGTCGCGGAGCTCGATCTCCTCGGCGACGCTCACGCCGTCCTTGGTCACGGTCGGCCCGCCCCAGGACTTGTCCAGCACCGCGTTGCGACCCTTGGGTCCCAGCGTGCTCTTTACGGCCCGGGCGAGCTTCTCGACTCCCGCGAGCAGGGCCTGGCGTGCGTCGGCGTCGAAGATGAGTTCCTTGGCGGCCATGCGTGGTCTCTCCGAAACGGGTGCAGATGTTCGTGTCAGGTATCCGGAAGGGAATCCGGTCTAGAGCGGTACCAACTCCAGCCTCGCGTATAGGCAAGCCCAGTGCCAAATGCGGACCTGCGCCGCACGCTCGTGTTGCGATGGCGCGGCGACAGACGAGCAGCGATGTCTGACTGCGCGTCCGACGCTGTCGCCATGGGCGAGTCATGTCTGCCGAAGTGGCAGTGTGGCCGCGTGCGAGCGCTGCCCGTGCGGCGACGCTCGTGAGGGCGTATGCTCCGCCCGATGATCAGCCAACTCGCCGCCACGGATTTGGTCAGCTACCTCCCGGTGTTCGTCATCGTGATGATGGCGATCACGTTCGGCGTGGCGAACGTCGTGCTGAGCCGGATCATCGGTCCGTCGCGCCAGGGCAAGGTGAAGGGGATCACGTACGAGTCGGGCATGAACCCGGTGGGCACCGCGCGCAAGCGGTTCAACGTGCGGTTCTATCTCATCGCGGTGGTCTTCCTCGTCTTCGACGTCGAGATCATTTTCCTGTACCCGTGGGCCGCGACGTTCACGAACCTGTCGCAGGGTTCTGCGGAGGCGGGGCTGTGGCTCGGCCGCATCCTGTTCTTCCTGTTCACGACGGTGGTGGCGTACCTCTACGGGTGGCGCAAGGGCGTGTTCAAGTTCGATTGAACCGGGCTCGAGCCCAATCGTCCGAATAATCGATCGACGGTTATGCAGTCCCACCACATCGCGGGGTGCCGTGGTCGGTTGGTGAGGTCTTTGCGTTCGCGAAGACCGATGCCCAGTTGAGACCCACGAGCAGAAGCGAAGTCGGACCACGATGTCGACGATCATGCGCGACCGGCGGAGTTCTCCGCTCCGAGACGCACCATGGGCCACGGTTCGACATCCATCTCCGCACCGCCCCCGGGCAAGGAAGCCCTGGAGGCGTTGATCCGCGCCGGCGCGGTGGACGTGGTGTTCCAACCGATCGTGGACGTGGTGGGCGTTCGCGTCGCGGGCTGCGAGGTCCTCACACGCCCGCACGCATCGAGCGGGTTCGCGAACCCCTCGGTGCTGTTCGATTGTGCCGCGGAGCACGGGCTGCTGTGGGAACTGGAGCGGCTCACACGCGAGAAGGCATTCGCGGCGGCGGCGGGCTGGGACGCCGACACGCTGTTGTTCGTCAATTGCTCGCCGCAGGTGTTCGCGGACGAGCGCTTCGCCGACGAGCTCGTGGGCGCGCTGTCGCGGACGGCGGGGTTGACGGCGCCGCGCGTGGTGCTGGAGATCACGGAGCGCTCGGAGCAGTCGTACGTCGCTGGTCTGGCGCAGCAGGTGGCACGCCTCAAGAGCGCGGGATTCCAGATCGCGATCGATGACGTGGGCGCGGGGACCAGCGGGCTCAACCGGATGATGCTGCTGCGCCCCCACTGGCTGAAGCTCGATCGCGAGCTCGTGCGGGGGCTCGAGAGCGACCGGGTGGTGCGGAACCTGATCCGCTTCCTCGTGCACTTTGCTCGCCTGAGCGGCGTGAGGATCATCGCCGAGGGCATCGAGCGTCCGGGTGAGCTTGAGGCGCTGGTGGAGTTGGGCGTTGGGCACGTGCAGGGATACCTCTTGAGCAGGCCGGTCGCTCGCGATCAGTTGAACATGCGAGAGATCGCGTCCCGCGTGCTTTCGCTGCTGCCGGTCAGACGGGAGGGCGGCACGCTGGAGGAGCGGACCGAGTTGGAGCGGCTGGTGCGCAAGGTCGCGGAATGCATGCCCGGCGAGGATGCGGGCGGCGTGGCCGATCGGATGCGTCAGACGATGGGAGCCGCGGGCGCGCTGATCATGGTCGGGGACCACGCCGTGGGCTGGTGCGATCGCGAGACTCTTCTGGCGGGCGTGGAGCTGCATGGCACCGCGACGCCCATGGAGCGCCTGATGGAGCACCTCTGGGGTGACCATGTGCCCGCGAGCGCGACGGTCCCCGAGGCGCTCGAAGCGATCGCCGAACGTCCCTGGCGGCCGATGGGCTTGCCGCTCCCGGTGCTGAACTCCGGGGTGATTTCGGGAGTGGTTCTGCCGCACGACCTGATCTCGGCGGGCATCGAGCTGGCGCGGAATCCCGAGTCGCGGGCCGCGCCGCTGCACGGCGTGCTCCCGCGGGCGCAGGCCGACGCGGCGCTGGAGCATGCGATCGCCGCCCATCGCCCCACGCCGTTGGCCGGTGCGCCGGACGATGTGTGCGTGCTGGACATGCGGGACTTCGCATCGTACAACGCGGCGTGCGGGTACGAGCTTGGCGACCTGCTGCTGAGCGAGTTGTGCGAGCTGATCCGCACGATCGTGGCGCGCGGCGAGCACGCGACCATTTTCGGGCACCTGGGCGATGATCGGTTCCTCGTCGCGGCGCCCGCGGGCACGCTGCTGCCCAGACTCCTGCAGGTGGCGGGCGCGTTCGATCGCGTGCTGGAGCGGTACTGCGTCGATCCGATCGAGCCGATTCCCGCGGGCGAGGGCGGCGCTTTGCGGATTGCCCTGCGCATGGTCTATCTGCCCGCGGCGCTGTCGCAGGCGTCGAGCACGCGGGAGCTGCATCGGTCGATCGAGAACCTGCGGCGCTCGAGCCGGGACCACGAGGATGCATTCATGCTGTCTTCGGTTCGCGCTCTGATGATTTCGGAAGCGAACATGAGGGAACGCAAGGCCGCTTAATCGCGGCTCAGACCGTCGCCGCTATCCTTGAGACGTGACCGGCGTCGCGATTCACCCTCCGCCCGCAACACGCCTCGCGACGACGGGCGAGCGCCTCACCGCGGCGATCGTGTCGGCGGCGTGCCTGGGCGTTCTGATTGTCGCCGCGACAATCACCCCGGACGCCCACGGGCACGGAACGCACACTCGGCTCGGGCTTCCTCCGTGCGGATGGGCGGTCGTGATGGGAAAGCCGTGCCCCACGTGCGGCATGACGACGGCGTTCGCCCACGCGGTGCGGGTGGAGGTCGGGCGGGCGATCGTCGCTCAGCCGATGGGCGCGCTGTTGGCCGTGCTCGCGAGCGCCACGTTCTGGGTGGCGCTGCACACGGTCGCGACGGGGTCCATGCTCGCGCACGCGGCCGTGGCAACGCTCCGTCCCAGGGTGCTCTGGACGCTGGCGGCTTTGGGTGCCGTTGCGTGGGCCTACAAGTGGATTACCTGGGAAGGGATGTAGGTCGGGAACCGAATGCGGGCCCAGAACGGATCGCAAGGGCCCGTCGCGCGGTATGCTTTGGTGTGCCCCTGAACATGCACGTCCACTCGCTCTCCAGATCGCTCGCCCTCGCCCTTCTGCTGGCGCTGCTGCCGCTGGCCCAGGTCGGCTGCTCGGCGCTGGGATTCGGCGGCGCGATGATCGACAGCTACCGCCGCAGCAGCACGCGCACGATCGAGCCCCAATACAACGGGCTCAAGGACAAATCGTGGGCGGTGCTGGTCTCGGCCGACCGGATGATCCAGGGCGAGTATCCCGACCTGGTGCTCTACCTCTCGAGCCAGATCTCTGATCGAATCGGCAAGGCGAACGGCACGGTCGGCGCGTCTGGGTACGTTCCGCCGGAACGCCTGATCGCGTACCTCTACGAGCATCCGGACTGGGTGACCAAGCCGCGGGGCGTGCTGGCCAAAGAGATCGGCGTGGACCGGCTCATCGTGGTGGAAGTGCTGGAGTACCGCCTGAACGAGCCGGGGAACGCGTACGTGTGGGCGGGCGTGGCGACGGGCAGCGTGGGCGTCATCGACACGAGCTCGGCCTCGCCGGATGAGTTCGTGTTCGAGAAGCCCGTGCGCGTGTCGTACCCGGACAACAAGGGAACCACGCAGGCGGAGGTCTCGATGCAGGTGATCAACAGCGTGCTCGCGGGACGCTTCGCGGACCGGGCGGCGTGGCTGTTCTTCCGGCACGAGGAACCGTACTACCCGAAGTATTGAGCGGACCTGCGAACAGGAGCGTCGAGGGATGCGGGCGATGATCATCGCGGCGGCTGCGGCGGGCCTGGCCCTTGGCGGGTGCAACATCGTCGCGCCCGCGTACTACCTCGTGCACGGACCCGAGAAGCAGAAGGCGCTCTACGAGTTGCCCAAGGGACGCTCCGTCGTCGTCTTCATCGACGATCGCGCCAACCGCGTTCCTCGCAGGGCGCTTCGCCTGACGATCGCGGAGGAGGCCGAGAAGGCCCTGCTCAAGAGCGGCGCGACCAAGGACGTGATCAGCACGCAGTCGGCGATGCAGGCCGCGGGGCGCGAGAGCGGCGCCGGGACCATCTCCGTGGCCGAGATCGGGCAGCGGGTGCAGGCGGACGTGATCGTGTACGCGACCATGGACCAGTTCTCGCTGTCGCCCGACGGCGCTTCGTTCCGCCCGGCGTCGGTGATGCGGGTCAAGGTGATCGACGCCAAGAGCGAGAAGCGCCTGTGGCCCAAGGACGATCAGGGATACACGCTCACCACGACGCTGCTGCCCAAGCAGGGGCAGACGCCGACCAACACCGGTGAGGTGTACAAGTCCGAGGACGAGCTGGCGCGGAACGCCGGGCAGGAGCTCGCCTGGCTGTTCTACACGCACGAACCGCCCAAGGGCATCCGCACGCCGGAGTGATCATGGCCCGCGTGATGCACATCGTGTCCATGGTGGGCGGCGGAACCGGTTGCGCACGCTGGGGCGCGGAGGACGCACGCGCGGCCCGCGCGTGGATCGCCCGACAGGCACAGCCCCAGGAGCACGCGCTGCTGATCCTCGGTCGGCGACGCGAGGGAACGCCGGGCGACTCGCGCTGGGCCTTTGCCCGCCTTGGCACGGGGTGGATGAGCAGGCGTTCGGTGCGTCGCGAGTGGCTGCGGTGCGCGGGCCCGGGGATCGTCGTGTGCTGGGGCGCGGGAGCGCTCGAGGCGACGGGCGGGCTGCGCGAGCACGGCACCCGAGTGCTGCTGGCGTTGCCCGACCCCGGCGCTTGCGAGGTTGGACCGGCGACGCTGGCGGGTTCAGATGTTGGGCTATGGGCTGGCGTGGAGCGCGTGGTGTGCGCCGGCGCGCCCCCGGCGTGGGTCACGCGCTGGGGTTCGTCGGTCCACCGATGCGTGCCGGATGCTCCGCGAACGAGTACGACCGCGCCCGCCGGTGAACGCAGGCCACTGCGCGTGGCGCTGCTTGGGCGGGCCCCGCACGCGGATGCGCTGCGGTTTGCATTTCTGATCGGGCTGCTCCAGCACGCCGGGCAGAGCGTGCGTGGCGTGATGAGCGTGAGCGCGGCATCGATCGGCCGGGCGCGTCGCTACGCGCGCGGGCTGGCGGGGCTGGATCTCGTCGTCTCCGATCGAGCGGGGGACGAACTGCCCGCGACGTGCGATCTTGGCGTGTGGGTGGGTGGCGGCGAGGGACCGACGCGATCGATCCCCGCGACGCCCGACGCCGCGGCGAACGGCGTGCGCGCGTGCATCGAGAACGCCGTGCCCTTCGTCGCGCCTCGATGGAGCGTGCCCGATGGCTGGATGGGCGGCGAGGCCCGCGGGCTGATGCTGGCCGAGGGCGCGGAGTTGATCGAGCTGGCGCGCCTCCTGGTCCCGCTGGCGGACGACGGCGCGCTTCGGGCGCGCGCTCGAGCGTCGCTTGGCGAACCGACTGGCGCGGAAGCGCACGGGCCCGGGACGTTCTCGGAAGCGCTGGCTTCGGTGGTGGGCCCGCGAGGCGCCCGCGAGGCATCGGCATGAGCGATCGCGTCGGCGTCCTGTTTGTGTGCATGGGCAACATCTGCCGAAGCCCGCTGGCGCGGGTGGCGTTTGAGTGGCACGCGGATCGACGTGGCGTGCGCGATCGCTTCGAGATCGATTCCTGCGGAACGGGCGGATGGCACGCGGGGGAGGGCGCGGACCCGCGGGCGGTGCAGGCCGCGATGCGCCACGGGATCGAGCTCTCGCACACGGCGCGCCAGTACGCGGGCACGTCGGACGTCCGGCGCTTTGAGTGGCTCATCGCGATGGACCGGACGAACGCGCGGAACCTCGTCGCGGCGGGCGCGCCGCGGGAGCGGGTGCACCTGCTGCGATCGTTCGACCCCTCGCTGCGCGGGCTCAAGGAGGACGCGCTGGAGGTTCCAGACCCGTACTACGGCAGCGAACGGGGCTTCGACGAGGTGTTCACCATGGTGAACGCGGCGTGCGCGGGGCTGCTGGAGTTCTTGCTCGATCGCGAGTGAGGCGGTAGGCTGCGGCGCGCTCTTAGGGAGACACCACGATGCCAGCACGCGACTCGATTGTTGTGGCGAATGCAACTCGGATCAGCGCGAAGATGCTCCGGGAGTATCCGGTGTGGGAGTCGGCGCTCGATTTGGAGACGCATCCGGACTACGACGAGTCTGCGATGCGCGGATTGAAGCGGCGTTCGACTCTGACCCCCAAGCAATATGGGCGGTTTGTGTCCGCGACATTGATCTCGGGATCGAAGCAGGTTTATCTCGGACTGGTTCTGTTCTCGTATGACGCCAAAGAGGGAAAGAGCACGCCGACGCCGTTTGACGTTGAGATCGAGATGCTTCGCGACTCTCGCAATCGAGCGATCGAGTGGCTCAACTTCGATCTGAGTTCGTGGACCGGCAAGCCTCGCGCCGTCGTGATTCGCGAGATGAACCAGAAGTTGCGCGATGCGGGCAGCGACCCGGCGCGATTCTTTCCTCTGGTGGTCATGCCGCACGCGCCGTTGAAGGGCCTGCCGATGGCTTGGGTGGTGCCGGGCTATCCGTACCAGAATGCTTCGGGGCGTCGCATGTTCTTGCTGCCTAGGTCATGCAAGAGGGTGCACGGCGTGGAGTTCGTGTAGAACATCAAGGACTACCCGTCGCGTGAATCGGGTGAAGGAGCCAGGGGCCCTACTGAGCGTGCAACAGACTTGCCCACTCGCCCGCATTCGCGGCGCTCACGAAGAGATGCTCGTCGTGATCGAAGGCGATCGCCCGCCATCGGGTCGCTGCGACGATGTCCCACGCGTACAGCAATCCGAATTGGAACAGCGCGATCAACTCGGCGAGACCCGACGCATCGAGAATGTGCCCCGGGCAACGTTCGAGCGAGGCGGCATCGGCGCACGCGCCCCGTCTCCACGCGATGAACGCGGGAATGTGCTCCGAAGCATCGAAGATGCCGTGGTCCTTGACGAGCACGACCGCATCGCTGGGGTGGATCTCCCCCAGCTAGCGGGCCATGGTCGAAGCGGCGGATGCCACGGCGGCGATCGATTGGGGAAAGAGGTCGATGCGCGAAGAGACGCGGGCAGACCCGGGCACCGGAGCGAGATCGCGCGACGCGGGAAAGCCGTGCGCTTCGATCAAACGGATCGCTTCCTCGCGTGTGGTGAGGTGCATCGAATGGTCGCTCCAAGGTTGGACTTTCGAATCCGGCTTCGGAATCAAATGTCCAGCAACAGGCGCCGCGGGTCCTCGATGCACTCTTTGATCTTCACGAGGAAGCGCACGGCCTCGGCGCCATCGATGATGCGATGGTCGTAGGAGAGCGCGAGGTACATCATCGGGCGAATGACGACCTCGCCGGGCTTCTCGGGATTCTCCACGGCGCGGTTCTTGATCGAGTGCATGCCCAGGATCGCCGACTGCGGCGGGTTGAGGATCGGCGTGGACATGAGCGACCCGAAGATCCCGCCGTTGGTGATCGTGAAGGTGCCGCCGGACATCTCGTCCAGGGTGAGCTTGCCATCCTTGGCCTTGGTGGCGAGGTCCTTCACGGCGAGCTCGACGTGCGCCATCGAGAGCGACTCGGCGTTGCGGATGACGGGCACGACCAGCCCCTTGGGGCTGGCGACGGCGACGGCGATGTCGCAGTAGTTGTGCTTCTCGATCGCGGGAGCGCCCTGATCGTCCACGATGAAGGCGTTGACCATGGGGTAGGTCTGCAGCGCCTGGACCGCGGCCTTGACGAAGAACGACATGAACCCGAGCCCGATGCCGTGCTTCTTCTCGAAGGATTCCTTGTACTGCGCACGGAGGGCCATGACCGCGGACATGTCCACCTCGTTGAAGGTGGTGAGCATCGCGGCGGTGTGCTGGGCCTCGACCAGGCGCGAGGCGACGCGCTGGCGGAGCGGGCTCATGCGCTCGCGCGTGGACTCGCGCCCGCCTCTGAACTGGGTGATCGCGTTGGTGGCGGCGATGTTCTTCTCGGCGGCGGCGGCGGGGTTGGTGGCGCGGACGATCGCATCTCCGGGCTGCTTGCCCTGCACGAAGCCCACGACATCGGACTCGCGGACGCGGTGGCCCGGGCCGGTCGCGGGAACCTTGGCCAGATCGACGCCCTTCTCCTCGGCGACCTTCTTGGCCAGCGGGGTGGCGCGAACGTCCGAGGACGCGGGCGGCACCGTGGGCGCACCAGCCGACGCCGCGGAGGACGCCCCGGAGGACGCCTTGCTCGTCGCGGGCTTGGCGGCGCCATTGGCGGGAGCGGCCGACTCCTCGATGAGGCCCACGACCGCGCCGATGTTGACCGTGTCGCCCTCGTTGACCTTGGCGGTCAGCACGCCCGACGCGGGCGCGCGGACTTCCATGGTGATCTTGTCGGTCTCGAGGTCGAGCACGACGTCGTCGATCGCGACGAACTCACCCGACTTCTTGCGCCAGGTGGAGACGACGCCGCTGGTGATGGACTCGCCGACGTTGGGGATGACGATCTCGACAGGCATGCTCGTGCGTCCGTTGCGTGGTGGTTGAGGGGCCGGGCGATCCGTGGGATCAGACGTTGACCTTTCCGGCGGGCTTGGCGGCGGGCTTGGCGTTCTTGGCCTCGACGAGCGGGCCGATCGCGCGGGTGAGGATGCTCTCCTGCTGGTCCTTGGAGATGTGCTTGGAGCCCACCGCGGGGCTGGCGCTGGCGTCGCGCCCGATGTAGGTCAGCGAGGGCACGTGGAGGGTGGTGCGAAGGGCATCGTCGATGTACGTGAACGCGCCGGCGTTGCGCGGCTCCTCCTGGACCCAGGCGATCTCAGCGCTCCTGGGATAGGACGCGAGCACCTTGCCCAGCTGCTCATGGTGCAGAGGATAGAGCTGCTCGAGACGAACGATCGCGACGTCCTTGCGCCCGATCTTGTCGCGGCGCTCCGCGAGCTCGAAGTAGATCTTGCCCGAACACAGGATGACACGCTTCACGTCCTTGCGGCTCGTGGACGCGAACGCGGGATCGTCCAGCGTCTCCCGGAAATGCCCGCTCGTGAGCTCGTCGATCGTGCTGTTGGGCGTGCGGAGCTGGCCCTTGGGCGTCATGACGATCAGCGGCTTGCGGAAGTTGCGGCGCACCTGCCGGCGGAAGAGGTGGAACGCCTGCGCCCCGGTCGTGGGAACAACGACCTGCATGTTGTCGTTGGCGCACAGCTGGAGGAATCGCTCCAGACGGGCCGAGGAGTGCTCCGGGCCGGCGTGCTCGTACCCGTGGGGAAGGAGCATGACGAGGCCCGACCAGCGATCCCACTTGATCTCCGCGGAGGCGATGTACTGGTCGATGATGATCTGCGCGCCGTTGCAGAAATCGCCGAACTGCCCTTCCCAGCAGATGAGCATGTTGGGGTCGGCGAGCGAGTAGCCGTAGTCGAACCCGAGCACGGCGTACTCCGAGAGCGGGGAGTCATAGACGCACAGGCGCGCCTGGCGCGGGCGCCCGTCGGGGCCCTTGGAGAGTGGCGGCGTTGGCGTGCCCGGGTTGCCCACTTCGCGCATCGCGTTGAGCGGCGTGTACGGCTCGTTGGTCTGCGTGTCGCGCAGCACCGCGTGGCGGTGCGAGAACGTGCCGCGACGGCAGTCCTGCCCGCTGATGCGGACGGCGGTGCCCTCGAGCAGCAGGGTGCCCAGAGCGAGCGACTCGCCGTCGGCGTAGCTGATCTGGCGCGAGGAGGGCAGCGCGGCGCGGGACTCGAGCAGGGCCTTGAGCTTCGGGTTGAGGTTGAAGCCCTCGGGCACGCGGCCCAGCGCGGCACACACTTCCTTGAGCGTGTCGAGCTTCACGCCGGTCTCCACGGGCGCGTGCGAGAACTCGCCGCCCATGCCCTTCCAGCGGGCCGAGCCGGGGTCGATCGTGGGATCGAACGGCTTCTTCTTGGCGACTTCCTGCGCCTTGTTGAGCGCCTCTTCGAGTCGCGATCGCACGCGGACCATGTCGGCCTCGGTGATGACGCCCTCGGCGAGCAGCCGCTCGGCGTAGACCTTCAGCACCGAGTTCTTCTTCTTCACGAGCGCGTACAGCAGCGGCTGGGTGAACGTCGCTTCGTCCTGCTCGTTGTGCCCGTACTTGCGGAAGCAGTACAGGTCCACCCACACGTCGCGCTTGAACGCCTGGCGGAACTCCATGGCGAGCTGCGCACAGAAGATGACCGCCTCGGGGTCCTCGCCGTTCACGTGGAACACGGGCGAGTCGACCATCTTGGCCACGTCGGTGCAGTAGGTGCTCGAGCGACCATCCTCGGGCACCGTGGTGAAGCCGATCAGGTTGTTGATGACGGCATGGACCGTGCCCCCCGTGGTGTACCCCTCGAGGTACGCCATGTTGCAGACCTCGGCGACGATGCCCTGCCCCGCGACCGCCGCGTCGCCATGGATGAGCACGGGGATCACGCGCCGGCGATCGAGGTCGCCGCGGAGGCGCTGCTTGGCGCGGCAGCGCCCCTGCACCACCGGGTTCACGCTCTCGAGGTGCGAGGGATTCGACGCCATCGCGACGTTCACCTGCTTGCCCGCGCGCGTCGTGCGGACGCCGGAGTAGCCCTTGTGGTACTTCACGTCGCCGCCCGGATTCTCCTCGTCGGCGTAGTTGTCCTCGAACTCGGTGAAGATCTGCTCATAGGTCTTGCCCATGATGTTGTTCAGCACGTTCAGTCGCCCGCGGTGGGCCATGCCGAACACCATCTCCTCGACGCCGAGCTCGCCGCCGGCCTCGATCATGCGATCGAGCAGCGGGATCGTGGACTCGGACCCTTCGAGGCTGAACCGCTTGTCGCCCGGGTACCGCTTCTGCAGGAAGTTCTCGAACTCCTCGGCGCGGAGCAGCTGCTCGAGGATGTGCCGGCGATCCTCGGGCGAGATGGGCGGCGTGCCCAGCACCCGCTCGATGCGATCGATGAGCCACGCCCGCTCCGTCTCGTTGCGGATGTGGTTGACCTCGAACGCGATCGAACGGCAGTAGGTCCGCTCGAGGTGCTCGACGAGCTTGCGCAGCGTGGTGACCTCGGGGAGCTTCAGGTCCCCGCGCGGCACGGCGCGATCGAGGTCCTTCTGCGTCAGGCCGTGGTGCTCCAGCGAGAGGCTCGCGGGACGGGCACGGGGACGCCCGAACGGATCGATCGCGGCGGCGAGGTGCCCGAGCGAGCGATACGCGTCAACGAGCGAATCGACCTGTTGCTGGAAGCGCGAGCCCTCCCCCACCGCGACGGCCGCCGTCTGCGTGGCGCCCGAGGCGAGCGCGAGGTCGAACCCCCGGAAGAACGCCTGCAGGTCCGGCGCGAGCGAGGCCGGGTCCGTCTTGAATTGCTGGTACTGGGCTTCGAGGAATTCCGCGTTCCAGGAGTTGACGGAAGCGGAGATGGCGCGTGGCGCGGTCGACACTGGGGCGTCCCTTGGGAGCGCCACGGACCCGAACGGAGACCGAGGCGCGGTGCTCATGGATGAGGACGATGATAGTCCGAAGTATCGGCGACGGACGCACGCAACCTGTGCGACACAGCCCCAAGGAGCCCCAGCTTGCGCGGCGGTTCGCGTGGCGTCCGGGGTTACCCGAAGCGCCCCGTCACGTACTGCTCCGTCTCGGGCAGGCGGGGTCTTTGGAACAGCTCGGCGGTGGGCCCATGCTCGACCAGGCGCCCGAGATACATGAACGCGGTGAAGTCCGACACGCGGGCCGCCTGCTGCATGTTGTGCGTGACGATGAGCACCGTGTAGCGCGTGCTGATCTCGTGGATCAGCTCCTCGATCTTGAGCGTCGCGATCGGATCGAGCGCCGAACAGGGCTCATCGAGCAGCAGCACTTCCGGGTCCGCGACGATCGCCCGCGCGATGCAGATGCGCTGCTGCTGGCCCCCAGAGAGCCCAAGCGCCGACTGGCGGAGCCGGTCCTTCACCTCGTCCCAGATCGCGGCGGCCCGGAGCGATCGCTCGCAGGCCTGCTCGAGCACCGACCGGCGGTTCTCGCCATCGATCCGAAGGGGGTAGACCACGTTCTCGAAGATGGACATCGGGAAGGGATTGGGCTTCTGGAAGACCATGCCCATGCGCTTGCGGAGATCGATGACGTCCGTGTCCGGGGCGTAGACGTGCGCGCCGTTGAGGATGATGTCGCCCTCCACGCGCACGCCGGCGATCAGGTCGTTCATCCGGTTGACGGAGCGCAGCAGCGTGGACTTGCCGCAGCCGGACGGTCCGATGAGCGCCGTGACGCGTCCGCGCGGGACGTCCATGTCGATGGAGTGCAGCGCCTGCCGCTCGCCGTAGTGCAGTGAGAAGCGCCGGACGTGGAGCACCGCTGGCTCGGAGCGCACCGCGTCGTGCACCGCGGGCGTGTGCGGGCGGTTGCTCTTGATCGCGTCGATGACGGAGAATCTGGGTTCGGGATTGGAGGGCACGTCGTGGACCCTAGGCGGCCTGAGCGATCCGTTGCTCGCGCGGACCACGACCTGGGCTTGCGAGGTGCTGGGTATCGGTTCGGCCGTGTGCATGGGACACTCCGGTTGATCAGAAATGCCCCGCGGCGAGCCTTCGACGCAGGCGGGTCCGCACGATGATCGCCGAGAGATTCAGCAGCACCACGATCGCGATGAGCAGCAGCGTGGTCGTCCACACCAGCGCGCGGGCCGCCTCGGCATCGGGGCTCTGGAAACCCAGGTCGAAGATGTGGAATCCCAGGTGCATGAACGTGCGATCGAGGTGGATGAATGGGAACCGTGAAGAGATCGGGAGCCCGTCGACCGTCTTGACCGCACCGACGATCATGAGCGGGGCGACCTCGCCCGCGCCCCGGGCCATTGCGAGGATCATGCCCGTGAGGACGCCGGGCATCGCGCCCGGAAGCACGATCCTGCGGATCGTCTGCCAGTGCGACGCGCCGCACCCGAAGCTGCCCTCGCGCATCGAGCGGGGCACGGCGGCGATCGCCTCCTCCGTCGCGACGATCACGACCGGCAGCGTCAGCAGGGCGAGCGTGAGCGCGGCCCAGAGCAGCCCCCGCGTTCCGAACGTCGGCGCGGAGGCGAGCTCGGCCCGGAAGAATCCGTGGAAGTACGGCGTGGTCGCCAGCAGAACCACGACCAGCACGCACGACGCGATCCACAGAATGGCCGCGCTCCGCTTGAGCCAGCGGCGGGCCGAGCCCGCCGGGCGCCCGGGATGCGGTCGCGCCAGCACGCCCATCGCGAGCGCCCCGAAGACAATCACGACGCCCGCCAGGAGCATCGCCCACCAGCGTGGCGCGGGCAGCGGCGCATCGGGCCCGGCGTCGATGTAGGGCCCGATCGTGTAGCAGAAGAACCCGAGACCGAACACGCCGTACACGATGCTCGGCACGCCGGCCAGGTTGTTCACCGCGATCCGCACGGCGCTGGTCACGATCCCCTGCGCGGCGTACTCGCGCAGGTAAAGGGCGGCGATCACGCCAAGGGGCACGACGGTCACTGACAGCAGCAGGGTGAGCAGCACCGTGCCCAGCACCACGGGAAACACGCCTCCCTCGGTGTTCGAGGCGCGGGGCTCGCCCGCGAGGAACTCGCGCCATCGATCCAGGTACGCGCCCGCCTTGCCGAAGAAACCGAGTTGATTGGGCGCGATGCAGCGCACGACGTTGGCGAGAGGCAACGGGTCGTTCGGCGCTGTCTGGCTCGACGGGGCGAACCGCACGCCCGCCGCATCGCGGACGACGACGCGGACCTCCGATTGCTCGCGCTCCAGCGACGCGATGCGCGTGAGGACCTCGCTGGACTGACGCTTGAGTTCCTCGACCTCGGCCGCGGCACGCTCGCGAAGGGCCGCAACGCTCGCGGCGTCCACGATCGCGCGTGGGCGCTCGAGCGCCGCGAACGCGAGGCTCAAGGCGCACACGCACGCGAGCGCGGCGCAGGCGAGCCGCAGGCCCAGCCTGCGGGAGTGGGCGATTCGCACACGGAAGAGACGGCGAGCGCACACGATCAGCGCCGCGCCGGACGCGATCGCGAGCACCAGCGTGACGACCCACACGACGGGACCGGCTCCCATCGCCGGCCCCCTCCCGCCCTGCGCCACGTCCGACGCCGAGCCCGCAGCCTCGGGTGAACTCTGCTCGAGCAGTTCGAGTTCCGCGGCGCGAACGCGCGTTCGCCACGATTCCATGCGCGCGTTCAGGTCGCCGATGGTGTCCCGACGAAGCGCGAGAATCTCGGCCCCGCGCGTGCGCAGTTCGCTCCGCGCCTCGCGCATGTAGCGGATCGACTCGACCGGGCCGTCCGCGAGCGTCCGCGGCTCCGCGCCCGCCTTCTGGTCCATGCGCACCACTCGCTCGGGCGTTCCGATCCACACGCCCCACTCCTGGCGCTCCAGCAGCACCGCATCGAGCGGTCGCGAGGGCGCCTCCGTGAGCTCAAACAAGTTCGCCCAGCGGAAGGGCTGCTGCCCCAGCTCGCGGTTGCCCACTCGGTACTGGCGTCGGATCGGTCGGCCGTCGTCGGCGATCGCTCCCTGCCAGAGGCTGCCCTGAGCCTTCAGGCGTTCGATCTGCTCGCGCTGCGCGGGCGTGGGCTCGAAGGGCTCGTCGCGGATCGGCATGCCCATGAGCCGCTCGCCCGAGCGGAGCACCGCGAGCTCGATGGGGCGAGGCCAGAACGCGTTCATGCCCTGGACCACGATGATGGCGAGGAGCCCCGCGATCATCGTGCAACAGACGACGAGCGCCGCGCCCATCATCCACACCGCGGGCTCGCCCCGTGCGAACAGCGGCGTGCGGCGCGCGTGCGTTCGCGGCGGCGCTTCGACGGGCAGGACTGGAGCGGAGAGCGAGCTCATGGGTCTACAGGGCGGCGTTGCGTCGGCGGAACCGCTGGCGGACCATCTCCGCGAGCGTGTTGATGACAAACGTCAGGGCGAAGAGAACCAGCCCGCACAGGAACAGCACGCGGTAGTGCGTGCTGTCCTTGGCGGCCTCGGGAAGCTCGACGGCGATGTTCGCCGAGAGCGTGCGGAAGCCGGAGAAAATGTTCCAGTCCATGGACGGCGTGTTGCCCGTGGCCATCACGACGATCATCGTTTCGCCCACGGCGCGCCCCAGCCCGATCATGATCGCGGAGAAGAGCCCCGAGGCCGCGACGGGGAGCACGACGCGCACCGTGGTCTGCCAGCGCGTGGCGCCGACGCCAAGCGAAGCGGTGCGGAGCGACGACGGCACGCTGCCCAGCGCATCCTCCGCGATCGTGTAGATGATGGGGATCACGGCGAAGCCCATGATGAAACCGACGACCATCGTGTTGCGCTGGCTGTACGGACCCAGGACGAGGTCGCGAGGATCCAGCCCCAGCGCCGAAAGCGCCCACGACGCGGGCAGCGTCAGCACCCACGCGATCGCGAGCAGGCCCGCGCACGCCCCGAGCATGATGATCGCGGCGTGCGTGCGTCCCATCGTCGCGAGCGCCTGATGCAGCGAGCGGGCGATCCAGCGCCTGTACGCCGCCCACACGACCAGCGTGAAGGGCGCGAACAGCAGCACGATCCAACCCGGACGGGCGTCGCCGATGTTGCCATCGAGCCACCGGCGGAGGCTCGGCGCTTCGAGGTTTCGGGCGAGCACCGCCTGGCGGAGCTTGCCGATGTCCTCGGGAGATTTGGGCTCGACGGCGCGCACGACCTCGCCATCGCGAAAGCCCAGGCCAACCGCTCGCAGGCGCCGCTCCTCGTCCGGGCTCATCGTCTGGCGCGCGCCCACCCACGCGGGACGCTGGTCCGGCGGAACTCGCTCGCGGGCACCCGCGGCGAGCAGAACATCGGTCCGCGTCGGGCGGAACAGTTCCCGCTCGAGAACGGGGCCCAGCCCGGCGCACGCGAGCATTCCCAGCGCCAGCGTGCCCGTGATCGCGACGGTGCGACCCACGCCGTGCCATCGGCTGATCAACCGCTGGGGCAGGAGCTGCCACGCATGGGCCGCGAGGAGAACCCCGCACGGCACGAGCACCAGCCCCAGCGAGACCGCCGCAAGAACGCTCGAGATGAACGGCGCGACGATGATCGCCGCGACGAACCCGAGCACGACCGACGGCAGCGACGACATCAATTCGATCATGGGCTTGACGACCTGGCGTGATCGCGGACTCATGAACTCGCTGGTGTACACGGCGGCGAGCAGCGCCAGCGGTATCGCGACGAGCATCGCGATGAGAGTCGCCTTCAGCGAGCCGTGGATGAGCGGGACCAGGCTCAGCTTGGGCTCGGAGGAGTCGCTCGCGGCCGAACTCTGGTAGCTGAAACCCGGCGCCGGCTCGCCCTCGTAGTGCACGCGTCCAAAGAGCGTGGACCACGAGGCCTCCGGATGACCGCTGTCCATGGTCCAGGAGCGGCTCTGCCCCTGGCCGTCGATCGCGAGAAGCCCGTCGAACTTGGGAGCGATGGAGATGTGACCGGCTCCCATCGCGGATGCCGATTCGGCGACGCGCTTGTGCCCCGTGAGGTTCCAGACGGACACGCTCCCGCGTGCGTCCTGCGCGGCGAAGCACCGGTTCCGCCCGCTCACCGCCAGGCTCGCGATCGCAGAGCCGGGGAAGACCTGCAGGCGGTGCGCCGCGACGAGGCGCAGCCCATCGCGCACCGCGCCCGATGGGTCGCGCGCCACAAAGCACCCGTGCACGACCCCGGCATCGTCGCCGATCAGCAGCGTGAGCCCGCCGATCATCATCGTGCTCGCGGTGACGCGCCGGCCCGCGGGCAGGAGCTGGGCGGTCTCGACGAGCGGCGCCGGGCCCTCCGCCTCGAGCGAGTAGCGCTGGCAGGTGCCGTCCTCCCACAGGGCGAGCACGTGGGCGCCATCGCCCGTCGTGAACACTCGCGCAGGCAGGTCGCTGTGCGAGCCCTTCTCGAACCTGACCGGCGTCGCGTCGAGCGAGGTCCTCGGCGCCCCACCGCCAAGCGGGGTGACGGTCGTGACGCGCTCGAAGAGCGTCGTGCCATCGGCACGCATCGCGACGAGCATCTCGCGATCCGAAGTGCGCCGGTAATCCAGCCGGGCGACGGCGCCCGAGCCCTCCTCCAACGGCACGGGCGCTCGCAGAGCGATCCGCGGGGCGATGACTCGATACTGGTCCGCGCCCTGGCGCTCGAGCACGCCAGCAACGGTGTCCTTCTCCTGCGCGCCCGATCGACGGAACGCCCGGCGCTCGCCGATGCCGATCGCCTGCTCTTCGGCGTTCAGGTCCTTGGCGGGTGTCGGAATCGTCGCGAAGGCGATCGATCCGAGCTGCACGCTGCCGTCCTCGTAACCGATGGCGAGGAGCCCGTCCGTGCTCTCCCACGAGTACGCGCTGGCGCCCGCGCGCGCGAGGGGTTGCTCGAGGAGCAGCTCTCCGGTGTCGGCCTGAAGCGCGCGAAGGACCCCGTCGCGGGAGAGAGTCACGATCATCGCGCGATACTCGTCCTGGCACGCCAGCACCGGCACGCCGCCCACGGAGCCGCGAGTGCTCCCGTCGGGCCTGAGCGACCCACCGGCAAAGAGCGGCAGCACCGCGAACACCAAGTAAGCGCACATGCCCAGCACCGCGGCCAGCACGCCAACGCCCCCGACGCGGATCACCACGCCCGCGAGCGCATCGGTGATGTGGACGCGCCCGCGAGTTCGTCGTGTGCGAGCGCTGGGCGTCGTGCTCATGCGCGGATCCCTGGACGGCGCCCCGGCGGGTATCTACAGATCAAAACTCGGCCTTGAGTCCGACCTTGGTCAGCTCCTCGCGGGCGATGTCGGCCGTCACGGGCAGGAAGCCCTCCTTGAGCACGACCTCCTGCCCCTGCTTGGAGAACATCATGGTAATGAACGCGGCGCGGAGCGGATCGAGCCCCGCCTTGACGTCGTAATTGATGTAGATGTACAGGAAGCGCGAGAGCGGATACTCGCCGGAGTATGCCGTCGATGCGCTAGGAGCCACCGCCTTGTCCTTGGCGGTCTTCCTGATCTTGAGCGCCTTGACGTCGGACGTTGCGTATCCCATGCCGGCGTACCCGATGCCGAACTTGTCGGTCGCGACGCCCTGCACGACGCCCGACGAACCGGGCTGCTCCTTCACGCTCGCCTTGTAGTCCTTCTTGCCCAGCGCGTGCTCCTTGAAGTACCCGTACGTGCCCGAAGCCGAGTTGCGACCGTACAGGCTCACCGGCTTGCCGGCGAACGCCTCGTCCTTCACGCCAAGCTGGTCCCAGGTCAGGTCGGGGCCCGCGACCGAGAAAGCACGCTGGAGCTGCTCGAACGAGATCTCCGCGATCGGGTTGTCCTTGTTGACGTAGACCTCCAGCGTGTCGATGCCCGCGCGGAGGTTCGTGGGCTTGTAGCCGAACTTCTTCTCGAACGCATCCACCTCTTCGTTCTTCATCGGGCGCGACATCGGCCCGAACTGGGCCTGCCCCTCGATGAGCGCCGGCGGAGCGGTGGACGAGCCCTTGCCCTCCACGGCGGTCTGGACGTTGGGATAGAACTTCTTGAACGTCTCGCACCAGGTCGTCATCACGTTGAGCACCGTGTCGGACCCGATGCTCTTGACGCTCCCGGAGATGCCCTGCTGCGCGGCATAGGACGGGAGGCGAGAGTCCACCTCGACCGCGCCCTTGTCCTGGGCCAGCGCGGGCAGGGCGGCAAGACCAATCACCAACGCCGAAATCAGCTTCCTCATGGGATTCTCCATTCGTTGCGGCCGCGCTCGAGTGGCGACGATGGAATTATCGCGAAGCCGAACTGCGCATGCACGGCGCGGCGCTAAGACTGCGCTAACAGTCGTCCACGCGGGCGCGGGCAGAGTCCGCGCAGCGTCCGCAACCTCAAGCCCTTGGGGGTCGCGTTCGGTGAACACTCGGACGATCACGTCCGCGTGCGATCACTGGCTCGCGAGCAGTTCGTCAACCTTCTTGAGCAAGCCGTCTTCGAGATCCGCCTTGCCCGCGTTCTTGCGCTCGGCGTCGAAACGCGCGACGACGGACCCGCTCCGGTCCACCACGAACTTCGTGAAGTTCCACTTGGGATCGCCGCCCACGGGCGCGGGCTGCTCCGAGAGCTTCTTGTAGAGCGGCGCCTGATCGGAGCCCTTGACGCTGATCTTCTCGAACATGGGGAACGTGACGTGGTACGTGTCCGAGCAGAACGTCGCGATGTCCTTGTTGCCCTTGGGCTCCTGCCCGCCGAAGTTGTTCGCGGGGAACCCGAGGATCACCAGACCCTTGTCCTTCTTGTCGTCATAGAGCTTCTGGAGCCCGGCGTACTGGCTCGTGAAGCCGCACTTGCTCGCGACATTCACGATGACCACGACCTTTCCCTTGTACGCCGAGAGGTCCTGCTCCTTGCCGTCGATGAGTTTCATCTTGAACCCCAGCACGTACGCGGAGCCCTGCGGCTGCTCGGCATGACGCAGGACCGGGGGCTCGGCCTCCTTCTTGAGCGTCGGCTTGGGCGTCGTCACGCTCGGAGGCGCGGGGTGGTCCGCCGGCGGCTGCGCCGTGGCGATGGCCAGGATCGTCGCGGAGATCGCAAGCCCGGCGCCGGCACACTTGGACAGGATGGACATGGTTCGTGCTCCTTGGTGGGGTCCTGTTCCGCAATGGTACTCCGATCCAAAGCACGCCCCCCCCACTCACGCTCGATCCGTTCCTAGCGTTCAGCGATGTACCGCCTGACGCGAGCCGTTCGGTTCTCCATCAACCCCCGCGGAGTGTCGCGCGAGCGCGGTGGCAGCGGGTACTCCGGCAATCCACCGCCCCGTGCGCTCGCGCCGAGCTTCGAGCTGATCGTGGACTGCGTGGGCGAGGCCGGTGCTTCGACGAGCTACGTCATCAATATCAAGGAGATCGACCGGGCGGTGCGGGAGTCGATCCTGCCCGTGCTGGAAAGGGCCTGCGACGAGCATCCCGAGCGCAGCCCCGTGGAACTGATGCCCGACATCGTGCGTGCGGCGTCGACGGCGCTGCCCGGGCTGGTCGACCGCCTGCGATGGAACCTCTCCCCGTACCATGGAATCGAGATGAACGCGAAGGACCTGAGCCGAGTCGTGCTGCGTCAGAAGTTCGATTTCTGCGCCGCGCACCGCTTGCACAACAGCGCCCTCTCGCCCGGCGAGAACGTCGCGCTCTTCGGAAAGTGCAACAACGCCTCCGGGCACGGGCACAACTACCAGATCGAACCGGCCGTCTCCGTTCCCATCGTGGCGGGCGGACGCGCCTTCACGCTCGAGCAGCTCGAGCGGCTCGTGGAGCGTGAGATCATCCAGCGGTTCGACCATCGGAACCTGAACACGGACACCGTCGAGTTCAAGGAGGGCACGGGCGCGATGCCCAGCGTGGAGCAGATCTCACGCGTGTGCTTCGAGCTGCTCGCCCGGGCGCTCCAGCGCGAGTCGGCGCAGGCCAGCCTCCAGAGCGTGCAAGTGTGGGAATCGGACCGGACGAGCTCGACCTACCCCGCGTGAGGGCCCGCCCGGAATCGACCTACGATTTGGTCGGTTTCCGGAGTGCCCGCCATGACCGCCACCGCCCTCAAGCCCCTCAGCGCCGTCACGCAGACCGCCAGCGGCCGAGTCTTCAACTTCTCGGCCGGGCCCAGCTGCCTGCCCGAAGAGGTGCTGACGCAGATCCAGCAGGACGTCTGGAACATCGGTGGCACCGGGATGGGGATCCTGGAGCACTCGCACCGGGGTGCGCTGGTGGACCGCGTCTTCGCCGAGGCCGAGCGCGACATCCGCGCCATCGCGAACGTCCCCAGCACGTACAAGATCCTGTTCATGACGGGCGGGGCCTCCGCGGCGAACTACCTGCTGCCGATGAACTTCATGACGCCGGGCACCACCGCGGACTACCTCGTCACGGGGCACTGGGCGAATCAGACGTGGCTCCAGGCGCAGAAGCTGTCGGGCAAGCCCACGTTCGGCTCGGCGCACCTGGCGGTGGACACCAAGGACAAGGGCCACTCGTACATCCCTTCCGCGTCGCAGCTCCGCTTCAGCCCGAAGCCCGCGTACCTGCACTACTGCTCCAACAACACGCTCGAGGGCACGCAGTGGCACCGCGTGCCGGAGGCACCCGCGGGCGTGCCGATCGCCTGCGACGTGTGCTCGGACATCTACTCGCGCCCGATCGACGTGACAAAGTTCGCGCTGCTCTACGCCGGCGCCCAGAAGAACCTGGGCGCGGCGGGAACGACCGTCGTGATCGGGCGGGATGACTTCCTGCAGTCGGGGTCGCGCGACATCGCGGACCTCCTGCAGTTCCGCACCTATATCCCGGACTATTCGCGCCCGAACACGCCGCCCGTCTTCGCGATCTACGTCGTGGGGCTGATGGCCAAGTGGATCCTCAAGAACGGCGGGCTGGGCGCGATGGCGCGGGCGAACGAGGCCAAGGCGAAGCTGGTGTACGACGCGATCGACGCGACGCCGTTCTACTCGCCCCACGCCGAGAAGAGCGCCCGCTCGCTCATGAACATCACGTTCCGCCTGCCCTCCGAGACGCTCACCGATCGATTTGCGAGCGAGGGCGCCGCAGCGGGCCTCGAGAACCTGCGTGGGCATCGGAACGTGGGCGGCATCCGCGTGAGCATGTACAACGCCATGCCGCTCGCCGGCGCCAAGGCGCTCGCGAGCTTCATCCAGGAGTTCGCGCGGAAGAACGGTTGAGCCCGGCACGCCGAACGAAACGGGAGCAGAACGCTCACAAGAGCGACGCGGCCGCAGAGACGACCTCGCCTGTCGTGATGCGCCCGATGTGCTCGCCGTCCGCTCGCTTGTGGTCGCTCTCGCCGCTGGGCTCGCCATGCTGAAGGACGATGCCGCGGGACCGTGCCTGCGGCTCGCGCTCACCCGCGTACGGGCCGACGAGGTCGAGGCGCGTGGGTCCGTAGAGACCGACGTACGGGCGATCGAATCCCACGGCCATGTGCAACGCGGCCGAGTCGTTCGCGATGGTGAGCCGCGAGCCCTCGATGAGGGCCATGAGCTGGCCCACGCTCGTGGAGCCGACGAGATCGATGACGCGGGGCTCTCGCTTGGCGAGCTCGATGAGCGGGGCGCACTGCTCGCGCTCGCCGCGCGAACCGACGACCGCGACGCACAGCTCCCGTTCGAGCAGCGATCGCGCGACGTGCGCAAAGCGATCGCTGGGCCAGCGCTTGCTCTCCCACCGGCTCGTTGGCGCGATCACGGCGTACCGCCCGCTCGTGAGACGAAAGTCGTTCCGCACCCACGCGCGATCGGGCTCGCTGGCGTACAGGCGCATGTCGCGGACGGGCTCGATCCCCGCGCGCCCCAGCAGATCGAGCATCCGGTCCACCGCGTGCATCGACTCGGGCACGACGTGCCGCTCGTTGCACCCGAGCCACCCGCCCTCGCGCGCGTTCGCGAAGCCGACCCGGCGTGGAGCCCGGGTGGCCCATGCGAAGAGCCCGCTGCGGGCGAGCCCTTGCATATCCAGCACAAGGTCGTAACGAGCCCGCGCCAGCGAGCGCAGGTACGCCGCGCCCGCGCCGAGGCGCATCGCGCGCATGGCCTCGCCCAGTGCGCGGCGCGGAAACTCCACGACTCCCGAGAGCATCGGGTGGTGGCGGACCGCATCGGCAAACGAGTCCTGCACCAGCCAATCGATGTGCGCCGTGGGCCAGCGACGCCGCACGCTCGCGAGCACCGGCACGCTGCGGCACACATCGCCCAGCGCGCTCGGACGGATGATGAGAACGCGTGCGGGATCGCTCACGTGGGCATCCTATCGCGGCGTTGACAGGTCCTCGCCATCACCGCGCCTTGGGCTGGATGTCCTGATTGAGCTGGTCGAGCGTGCGCTCGATCCGTGCGAGAATCTCCGCGTGCGCCTTGACGCCCGCGAGCAGATCCTCTCGCTGGACGTGCTCGATCGACCAGCGGAGCGCGGGCAGTGGCCACGCCGCGTACCCCGAGTCCTCATCGCTCGCGGCGATCAGGTTCTTGAACCAGGGGCGTCCCGGCAACCCCTGTTCCGAGAGCCATGCCCGATCGCAGGCGATGAAAGCCTCGTTGGCTCGGCGGGCGTTCTCAGGGCTCAGGCGATCCGATGCGTCCAGATCGCGCAGAGTGGATTGGACCTCCTTCGCGCGAGCCTCGACGCTGCGCGATGCCGTTTCGAGGATCCCGAACTCGCTCGCGATCTCGCCCTCTCCGCCCGCGAGCACGCCGGCCTTTCGTCCCCGCAGTGTCAGGTCGCGTAGCGCGCGACGAACCTCGGGCCCGTACGCGCCGGGATCCAGCGGGACGAGGCGCTCGTACGCGAGCCGCGTGACCATCGCGCTCGTCGCTCGTGTCACCATCTTCGCCGGCTCGTAATCCTCCCCCACCGCCTTCCAGTACCAGGGAAGCGTGTCGAAGACGCTGTGGTACGAGTTGCCCGCCGACCCGCCCGCGCCCAGCCCGCACGACGCGACGCCCGCGTGGCAGAGGAAGCCGATGTGGTCCGAGCCGCCGCCGATATCGCCGATCTTGGGCGCGCCGGGGATGAGCGGATCTTCGCCCCGCTTGAGCCACGCCGCGAGCGCAGTCCCCTCGCCTCGCGCCTGGGGCGTCGCGGCCGCCGCCTCCGCGATGACACGCCGCAGGCTGGGTGACGCGGACGATCCGAAGTCCACGCCCATCGCCGCCATGTCGAGGTTGATGTACGCGACCGCGTTCTTCATCAGATTGCCCCGGTGGGCCTCGACCCACTCGGTGGAGCCCACGATGCTGAACTCCTCCGCGCCCCACGCCGCGAACACGATCGTGCGCCGCGGCCGGGCGCCGCTCTTTACAAGCTCCGCGATGCTGCGGGCCGACTCGAGCAGGCAGATGGTGCCCGCAAGAGGATCGGCCGCGCCGCAGTTCCACGCGTCGTGGTGGCACCCGACGATCACGAGCTTCTCGGGCTCCTCGCTCCCCGTGATGCGGGCGATGACATTCGCCGTCGGCATGATCGATCGCGACTGCTCGACTTTGAGTCGCACGCGCAGCACGTCCCCGCCCTCCACGCGATACTCGGTCGGCAATCCACCCTTCCACCCGTCCAGCCCCGCCTCCGCGACCGACCGCCCGGCCATCCGCGACAGGATCTCCTGCACCGCCGCGTACCCCAGGGGCTGGACGGGGATGCGCGGCAGGTCCACGTCCTTCTCGTCCAGGCGCTTCGCGTCCTTGGTCGCCTCCACGCCCGGCGTGAGCGGGTCGCCCGGATAGTCCAGGGCTCCGATCGATCCGCGCTCGATGCACGTCGAGTTCGCCCACGGACCCTGCGGGTACTCGGGCCCCTTCACGAAGCCGCGGTCCGCGGGGTCGCCGTAGATGATGACGCCCGCCGCGCCCGCGATCTGGGCGAACTTGGCCTTGTACCCGCGGAAGTTGCCCCCGTACCGGCAGACAACGACCTTGCCCCGCACCTGCACACCGATCTGCGCCAAGCGCTCGAAGTCCGCCTTGGTTCCGTAGTTCGCGTACACCACGCCGGCCGTGACATCCCCGTTTCCGCTGTACGCGTTCCACCCGATCATCTGCTCCGGGTGGGCGCTGAAGGCGTCCTCATCCAGCGCGGTCTCGCGCACCGCGAGCACCTTCGTTTCGGGCGCCACGATCTCGACGCGCGCTCCGATCGGGCGCGCCAGCAAGGGCCAGAACTCGTGACGCTCGACCTCGTATCCCATGCCCTTGAAGGCGCTCTGGAGGTGCTCGATCACGCGCGCATCGCCCGGGCTTCCGGCGACGTGGGGCTCGCTCGCGAGCATCTGGTGGAAGGCGAGCAGCGAGTCGCGCGTGGGCACGGCGAGCACCGCCGCGTCCCGCTCCGCCGCGGACGTGCCGCCCCCAAGGGCGGTCCCTGAAATGCCCGCGCACAGCACGATCAAGCCATGAAGCATCGCCTTGCGATTTCTCATTGGGCGAGTGTAACGGGGTTCCGCCACCACGCGCGGGGGCGTCGCGGCTATCGTCTGGACCCATGCGATCGCGGGCCCAGCCCAACTCCGTCGCGCTCGAAACGACTCTCCTGCTGCACGGCGTCCCGCGTGAGTCCGCCGGAGCCCTCGCCCGCCAGCTCTACGAGATCGTCACCTCCCACGGCGGGCACCCCTGCCCCGTGGGCGTGCTCGCCGGCGAGCCGATCGTGGGCATGGACTTCAACGAGCTCATCGAGCTGCTCGAGGCCGGCGACGTTCCCAAGGCGAACACGTCGAACCTGGGCATCCTGCTGCATCGCCGATCGCACGCCGCGACGACCGTCTCCACCACGATGGAGCTCGCCGCGGGCGCCGGGGTCCGCGTCTTCGCGACGGGGGGCCTGGGCGGCGTGCACCAGAATCTTGCCGAGGCGTTCGACATCTCATCGGACCTCGCGGCGTTCACACGCTTTCCCCTCGCGGTTGTCAGTAGCGGCGTCAAGTCGCTGCTGGACGTCCCAGCGACCCGGGAGGCGCTCGAGACGCTGGGCGTTCCCGTGATCGGCTTCCGAACCGAGCACTTTCCCGCGTTCTACACGCGGGTCTGCGCCGGCGCCCGTCCGCCGCGCGTCGACGCACGATTCAACGATGTGCACGATCTGGCGAGATTCGTCGCGACAGAACTCGCCCGCACGGGGCGAGGCATCGTGGTCTGCAACCCGATCCCCGATCGCGACGAGATCCCCCAGGCCCAACTGGACGGGTGGCTCCACGCGGCACGGAAGCGGGCGAGCGACGCCGGCGCTGCGGGGCGGGCGGTCACACCCGCCGTGCTCGCCGCGCTCCACGAGATCTCCGCGGGCGCGACGCTCCGCGCGAACCTCGCGCTCGTTCGCTCCAACGCGGCGCTCGCGGCCCAGATCGCCGCACTCCTCCCGGCGCAATCCTAATCGCGTCACTTGCGGGCGGGTGGGGCTGCCTTCTCTCGGGCCCATTCTCCCCAGCGGCCCTCCAGCGCCGTGCCGTCCTTCGAAAGCCGCCAGCAGAAGTCCAGCGGGAAGAGCGGCGCAGCACCGTTCGCGCCAGCCTGGGAGAGGCGCAGCGACCAGGCGCGCGAACCGCCGTCAAACGTGACATCCGGCAGCGCGAGCACCTCGCGCAAGTCCGCGTCCAGCGTCGGCGCCTTCACACCCGGCGTCGGCGTTCCCTCGCGGAGTGGAATGCGGATCACGACGCCATCGACGCCGGCGGGCTCGATGAAGGCGTGCTCTCCCAATCGCGCGAGCACACGCTGCAGCGCGGCGCTGCGCCGGAGCAGATACGCCTGGCGTGCCGCGGCAAACTCCTGCGCCGCTCGCGACTCGCTCAGCGCGCGATAGCTGTCGCCCACCATCGAAAGGCACGAGGGCCACGCGGGCTTGATCGCAAGGCCCCACGCCTCCTTCGCCGGGGGCGCCGCGCCCGCGGGCCACGACGACTCCGCGACCGTCATCGTCCGCCCCAGCCCCGGGCGCTCCGCACGCGACGACCATGCAAGATCAACGCCCAGCACGCGCCCCTTGCCCTCACCCGCAGGGTGGGTGCGGGCGAGCACCATGAGCGTGCGCGCATTGCCCACCATCCAGGAACGGGCGAGCTCGCCCAGCGGTCCATTCGCGAAGAGCTCGGGCAGACCCCGGCGCAGGGCGTTCATGTCCACGAACGCCTCGAACACCGCCTCGCCCCCCGACTTCTTGCGCGCGACATTCCCTCGGTGCAGCACCCACTCGCACGCGGCGGGATCGCGCCCGGCCTCGGCCAGAACCCATCGCTCGATCGCGCCCGGCCCGAACCCGATGAGGAAACTGGACTCGAGCGAACACCACGAGACCTCGCGCCACTCGTCCTCGCCGGCGCGTGCGTAGGTCATGCCCGTCACGCCGCCGGGCAGCTTCAGCGGGCGTGCCACGCCGCCCGGCGCTTTGCGTGCGCGTTCATCGGCCCCAAGCGCGCCCTGCAACGCGGCGATGAGTCGCTCGTGATCGGCGCCGGAGCGAATCTCAACAACGCCCACCAGGCGCTCAAGGCCAACCCCCGACTCGCCCGCGTTCCGATTGGGGCTGCCGGAACATTCGAGCAGACACGCCCGATACGCCCGTCCTTTGAGCACCTCGGGATCGAGGACGCGATCCACGATCGACGTGCCGCCTCCCTGAACCCGCACCGCGCCGCGCAACACCGAAAGCAGCGCGCGCTCGACGAGCAGGCGCGTCGGATCGCTCGCTTCGGCCGCGGGCAGCTTGGACGACACCGCCCAGAATGCGATCGTGCCCTGCGGGAAGTTCCACAGATCGGCCGTCGCCTTGGGAGTCGCTCGCGCGGCGGGAGCACCCGGGGGCGACGCCGGTTGAGTGCCCGCCGTCGAATCGCTCGCCGGCTGCGCGTGGGCGCCCATCGCCACCGCGAGCCAGGCCACGCCGCTCCCTATGTGTCGCATCATGGAACGATCCGGGGTGGCAGCCCCGCGTCGCCCACGAGAGCGTTCGCCGGACTCCAACCCGGAGCGTACCGCGCCGAAGCCAGCAGAGCATCACCGACCCCCGCGGGGCCGAGACCGGCCCCCGCCACGCTGGTGTAGGGGACAAAGCGATCGCGGAGCCAGGGAAGGCTCTGGCCCAGATCGCGCCCGCTGAACAGGTGTCCGTTCCGCGACTCGGCGAGCGCCGCGCCGATGGGCACGGCGATGATGGGCAGAGCCTTCGCGAGCATCCCCGCGGTTGCGGTCGCGTTGACCAGCGCCGAGCGATCGGACACCGAGTCGTACACCAGCTCCTCACCCTTCCAGTATCCGACGCTGGCCGAAGCACGAACATCCCGCGTCAGGTCATTGAAGAGCGGCACGATCATTCCGGGATCGCGATCGTCCACCGGCGAACGCACCATGTTCGCGACGCCCGACCCGAGAAGGCTCATGATCGTGTATCCGTCCTGCATCACGCGACGCGTGTCCACGAACGTCAGCGAGATCGCCTTGTCGATGGGCAGCCCGCTCGCCCGCAGCGCCGCGTTGCTCGCGAGGCCCGCGTCGCCCTTGCCCAGCGCCTGGCGCGAAGCGGCGACCGCCGCCTGAGGCGTGGGCGCCAGGACGAGCCAGTCGCCCGCCATGGCGAGCGTCAGTTCCAGGGGGATCGGCAGCCCACGGGCACGCACGGACCAGAGCTTGGCATCCCCATCGCTCCATGCCGAGAGCTCGAATCGTGCGCTGGGAACAGGGATCTGCCGCATGTGGTCGTTGGCGACGCGCGAGAGCTTGCCCAGCGCGCCCAGCAGCTTGGCCCGGTCCCGCACGCCAATCAGGGCCACCGCCGAACCGAGACCACCGCCGCCCGTCGAATCCGAGAGGTACGCGGCCGCGGTGCCGCCGAGCGCATCGACCACGTCCGTGCGCAGGTCCACGCCGGTGTGCTCGGTGATCTCCGCAAGCACGTCCTCAGCCTGGGGAACCTTGCCCAGCAGGTCCTTCAGATACGTCGCGTAGATGTCGTCCGGCTGGCCCATGATCGTCGCGAGGATGGCATCAGCGGGCACCGCGCGCACGATGGCGGGCGAGAGCGGCGTCTGCGTCACGCGCCACACTTCTCGGTGCTTGAGCGCGTTGTGGATCGTCGTCCGCATCACCATCCGATCCGCGGTGTGCCCGGCGATGAAGCTCGCTGCGATCGCGTCGGGCCCCACCAATCCGGCGCGCTCCGCTCCTTGCACCTGCTCCTCAAGCTCGGGCCGCTGCCCGGCCATCTGCGTGATGAGATCCTTGAGGGGCGTGAGCCCGACGAAGTTCATGCGTGCGCGCACGAAGGGCGTCACTCCAGCGTCGGCAGACGGGAGAATCTGCACGCCCTCGTCTGGTTGGTCGAACGTCCCGAAGATCACCTCGAAGCGCCACCCGTCCTTGCCCTTGCGCGGTCCAAAGGACAGCAGCCCGGCCGGAGTCTGCAGGTCCTTCATCCCTTCGAAGCGCTTGCTGTCGGTGAGGCGCGGGCCGCCCTTCTTGGGAAGAAGGGAAAGGACGGTGGAGAGCATCTGCTTGGCATCACCCTCGTCCTTTGCCAGAGCCGAGTAGCTGATGCCGTATCCGAAGAACCCGCCGGTGGGCATGTCTCCGTTGTACTTGGCGACCAATCGTCCCGGGTGACCGAGCGCGGGGACGAATGTGGTCAGAAGTGTGGCGACCTCGTCCGGCACGTGGAGCGCGGGGTCCTTCACAACCTCCTGGACGCGCGCGGGGATCATCCCCAGCGCGTCGGCGAATGGACGGTCCTTCGGGTCAACGAACCAGCGGTCCAGCGGCGCATAGTCCACGACCAGCACGGGTCCGTTGGGCGATGAGGCCGGCGGCTTTGCGTCCTGAGCGAAAGACACCGCGGATACCGCGGCGAACGCGAACGCGACGCAGGAACGATGGATCGGCATGGCAGGGTCCCTTCGGGGTCGGCGGGGCGAAACCAGTCTACTGGCTTGAGGTGTTCTTGGGACGTGCTCCGCGGCGCTTGCGTTTGGCGGCGTTCGTGTCGCGAGCGAAGATCGCCCTTGACAACGGTCGATTCTTCTGTAGTATTCCTTTATAGGATTACTATGCATCAGCCAACTCGCAAGGTTCGCGAATCGCACCCCCTCGAGACCTTTGGCCTCACGGCGATGGAGTCCCGCGTGTACGGGCTTCTGCTGGCGCGGGGACCGCTGTCCGGGTACGCCGTGGCGAAGGCAACGCGCAAGTCGCTTGGCAGCGTCTACAAGGTGCTCGAACGCCTCGAGGGGCATGGAGCGGTGCTGGCGGCCGACACCGACGGAACGCGGACGTATCGCGCCACGCCCATCGATGAGGTGCTTGCGATGCGGCAGACATCGATGCGTGCCGCGGCCGAGGCGGTGCGTGCCTCGTTGGCCAGTGACTCGCCTTGTGCGGAGGATGGCGGGCTTTACGCGCTGGGCTCGCTGGAGCAGGCGCTGGAGCGGGCCCGAGCGATGCTCGAGAGTTCCACGGACTTCTGCATCGTGACCGCGACGCCGCGCGTGCTGGGCGCCCTGGACGGTGCGCTGCGTGCCACGGCGACGCGGGCGGTGCACGTGGGTGTCAAGGCGTTCGCGCCGGCGGAGATCCCCGGCGTTCGCGTCGCGCTCGATCCGCGGGGGATCGACGCGGTGAGCAACGGCCCGGGGGAGTGGCTCACGATCACGGCCGACGCGCGAGAGGCGTTGGGCGCTCTCTTTGACCACCGGCTCGAGCATCTCAGGAGCGGATGGTGGACCCGTCACACGCACCTGAACTGGACATCGTTCACGGGGCTGGGCTCGGACTTCGTCCTCGCCGCGGTTCGGACGGCGCTGTCGGGCGGGGCGTCGGCGGCGCAGGTCTCGGACTTGATCGCGAGCTTCGCGCCGTTCCAGACGCCCCGGTCGAGTTCCAAGCGAGAGCTCATGGTGGCGGCGCGAAAGGCACGAACCGAGTGATCCGCTCGCGTGGCGGCGCGGGCGGCGGCTGCGAGGGAGATTCCATGATTGTGCGATCGATGCGACGGATGTTCCTCGGAGTGGCGGTGCTGCTCCTTCAGACGCAGGCGATGGGCCCGGCTCGGGCGGCGGACCTGCTGGTTTCCAACTTTTCGACGAGCCTCATCGAGCGATACGACCTGGGCAGCGGCGCGCACACGGGCACCTTGGGCGCAGGCTCAGGGCTCGCCAGTCCGCTGTGCGCCCGCGTCGGGCCGGACGGCCTGCTCTATGTGACGAGCGAGGGAACGGACGAGGTCAAGCGCTACAACCCGATCAGCGGCGGATACGTGGACACGTTCGTGGCGAGCGGCGGCGTGTTCTCGCCCACGGGGCTCGACTGGGGCCCGGACGGCAACCTGTACGTCGCGTCGTTCAGCACCAACACGATCAAGAAGTTCGACCGCACGACGGGCGCGCCGCTGGGGACGTTCTCAGCGCCGCCGATCACGCAACTCAACGGCGCGGACAATGGGATGATCTTCGGCCCGGACGGGAATCTGTACGTCCCGTCGTACAACAACAATCGCATCGTGAAGATCAACGGGGCGACGGGCGCTTTCATGGGGTTCTTCGCGAGCGTGCTGCGGCCGCGGGTGCTGATCTTCCGCGGAAGCGAGCTGCTGGTGACGAGCGAGGGCGCCAACGCGGTGCTGCGATTCAACGCGACCAGCGGCGCTTCGCTGGGCGCGCTCATCTCGAGCAACCTGAGCGTCCCCATCGGGATGGCGATCGCGCCCGACGGATCGATCTACGTCGCGTCCTCGGGGGACAACCGCGTGGCGCATTTCGACGGCACGACGGGGGCGTTTCTTGGTGATCTTGCGAACGCGAGCTCGGGCGTTGCCCTGCCGGCGTTCCTCACCGTGGTGCCCGCGCCGGGCACGCTGGCGCTGGTGATGGGCCTGGGGCTCCTCTCAGCACGGCCGACTCGCTGACCTGACCACTCCGTCGGGGCGCCAACTCCGCCGCGCCCCGGCGGGGCTTGACCGAAAACGACCAACGGCCGCCCCGAAAGGGACGGCCGCGGCCATTGATACGTGAGCTGCGTCGCGCCTGAGCGCGCGCGGTTCGATCAGACCATCGCCTTGAGCTGCTTGAGCGGACGGATGCGGATCTTGGTCGAGGCGGGCTTGGCCTTGATCGTGATCGTCTCGCCCGTGAAGGGGTTCTTGCCCTGACGCTCGGGCTGCGGGGGCTTGTAGGTCGCCTGGACCTTCATGAGGCCGGGGACCACGAAGATCTTGGGCTTGTCCTTGCTGGGCTTGGCCAGGTCGACGGACATGATCCGCTGCATCGTGTCGAACACGCCGGCGACCTGCTTGCGCTGCAGCCCGTTGTGCTCGGCGATCAGGCGGAAGATCTCGCCCTTGGTGCGTTGCTTGCCCGAGGGGGTAAGTTTCGCGGGCTTGGGTGCGGGTGCCGACTTCTTGCTCGTCGCTTTCTTCGCCATTTCTGGGTCTCCAAAGGTTCCGTCCACCCGGGTCTTACCGGGGGAAACGCGGGTGTTGTAACCACCGCGATCGGCGTGAGCAAGTCAACCAACCCACTTTTCCCCGGTTTTTTCGGTGATTTTGTTGGTGGTGGTCGCGCCGAGCGTCGGACCCGCGGGTGAGATATCCACATCCAGCAGGAGCATGGAGTGATCGGAAATGCCTGTTTCCCGCTCAAAATGCGAGAACTCGCAGGATTGAACGCGATCGGAAAGCGAACGCGAGACGTGCGCATGATCGATGCGAAAGCCCGCGCCATCGTGCCCGAACCACGTGAATTCTCGGGATTCCCGGTGCTTCATGCGCCAGGCATCCACATAGCCCAGGGCCGCCAAGCGCCCCAACCCCAGCTCGCCCGACGGGCGATCCACACCGAAGACCTGCCCGCTCGAATCCGCCTCGCCGCGCCAGGCGTTGAAATCGCCCATGAGCACGCACGCTCCCTCCGCGTGGCGCCGGGCGGTGTCGACCATCGCCGAGAGCACCGCCAGGCGCCCCGGACCCTCGCAGGGCACGTGCGCCGCCGCGATGGTCAGCGGCAACTCCGGGAGTTCCGCCTCGAGATACCTGAGCGCACGCGCCCGGCGTGCGGCCTGCCCCGGGAGATCGGACGAGCACGGGCGAATTCGGACGTCCCAGCGCGACGCGACGAGCACGCCGTTCACGCCATCGCCCGGGTCCGTGTGGGCCTGGTGCGTGAGCCCGTGGTCGTGAAGGACGCCCGCGATCTGCCCGCCCGTGCGCCGTCGCCACTCGGAAAGGATGACGATGTCCGCGCGATGCTCGAGGAGCGCGAGGGCGATCGCGGGCATGTGGCGTGTGCCCCCGCCATGACGCAGATTCCAGGCGACGAGTCTCAAGGCGCTCTCTCGGTGCTCCCGCGTGTGATAGGGTATCGGCATGAGCGCTGCCGGTTCGTCTCGCACGCCGCAGGAAGGAACCACCCCCCCACTGCACCCCAAGGGCGGCGGCGGTGAGGATGCCCCGCTCATCGCGGTGTGCCGGAGACTTCACGGCACGTTCACGCCCGCTTCGGGGTCCCGGGCGTGCGCGGTGAAGATGCACGACGACACGCTGGCGATGGGGAGGCCTCGGCTGTGCGAGTTCGTGCGCGGGGCGCACGCCATCGTGACGTGGGTGTCGGAGCGTGTGGACGGCGCGCTCCTGGATGCCGCGGGGCCGCAACTTCGCGGGTTGTGCAACTACGCGGTAGGCACCGACAACATCGATCTGGCGGAGTGCCGGCGGCGCGGGTTGATCGTGACCAACACGCCCGATGTGGTGACCGAAGGAACCGCGGACATGGCGTGGACGCTCATCCTGGCGGCGGCGCGACGCCTCAACGTGATCGAGCGATTCGCCCGCTCGCCCGAGTTCGGGGCGAGGGGTCCGCTCAGCCCCGACGAGTTCCTCGGGCAGGATCTGACCGGGCGGACGCTGCTCATCGTGGGCGCGGGACGGATCGGTCGCGCGGTCGCACTGCGCTCGATGGGCTGGGGCATGCGCGTTCTGTACGTCGCGCGGTCGCGCCACTGGGACTTTGAGCTGGCGCCTCTGGCGGCACGCCGCGTCGCCCTCGAGGAGGGGCTCCGCGAGGCGGACGTGGTGAGCCTTCACACGCCCCTGACGAGCGAGACGCGAGGTCTGATCGGCGCGCGCGAGCTGGCGTGGATGAAGCGGGACGCGATCCTGGTGAACACGTCGCGCGGGCCGATCGTCGACGAGGGGGCGCTGGCGAGGGCGCTCGAGGCTGGGGCGATCTGGGGCGCGGGGCTCGATGTGTTCGAGCGGGAGCCGATCGTGCACCCGGGACTCCTGAGCGGGTTGGCCGCGGATCGGTGCGTGCTCTCGCCGCACGTGGGCTCGGGCGCGATGCGGTACCGGGCGATGATGACGACCATGGCCGCGGACAACGCGTTCGCCGTCGCTTGCGGCGCCGAGCCGCCCAATCGCGTGGTGTGACCGGACGTCCGGCTCAGCGGGGCGCGAGCTCCCCGTTGATCCGCTCCAGCGCGAGATCGTGCGCGCGGTGGTAGTGCGTCGCGAGGCGTCCCCAGTCGAACTCCCACGAGCTGCGTTCGACGGCGTTCCGCAGGGCGATCCGCTCGCGCCGGCGGAGCTGGCAGTAGGCGACGAGTTTGCGCGTCATATCGGCCGCAGCATCGTGGTACGAGCGCCCGCGTCGCCCGATCACCGCGACGCCGAGCTCCTCGTGACCCACGATCGTGTCCTGCACGTAGCGACCGAACCCCGCGACATCGCTGGTGAACGCGGGCACGCCGCACGCCATGCATTCCAAGGGCGTGTACCCCCACGGCTCGTACAGGCTCGGAAAGACGCCCAGGTGGCACCCGCGCACGAACTGCTCGTACTCCATGCCCCAGAGCGGGTTCTCCGGCTTGATGAACTCCGGGTGGTACACGACCTTCACGGGGTCGTCCGGCCGGTTGTGGAGCCCGAGATTCCTGATCTGGTTGAGGACCGGATCGTGGGTTTCTTCCTCGAGGATGTGGGTGAGCACCATCGGGAGCTTGTTGGAGCGGAACGCGAACTGGGTGCGCTTGTAGCGGAGTTTCCAGTAGTCGTCCACGCAATCGTCGAGATGGATCCGCTCCCCCGCGGCCGCGCCGCGGAAGAGCTGGTGCCCCAGGTCGTCGGTGATCTCCTTGCACACGCGCTGCAGCTCGTTGAGCACGCCGCGCTTCTCCATCGCCAGCGGGTTGATCGTGCGCGTCGCCTTGTTGGTGACGATGAAGAAGACGACCGTCGTTCCCGGCTCGGCGGCGCCGGCGCGGAGCTCGGCGTTGAGGCGGGCCATGGACTCCAGGCACAGATCGAAGCCCTTGTTGCGCGGCTCGTACCGCCCGCTCGTGAAGAAGTACATCGTCTTGTCGAGGTCGAAGGAGTAGCTCGGGAAGAAGTGGCCCATGACGAACTGGTGGATGCGCTCCTTGAACTCGGCGTGGCGCATCTGCATCTCGTGGGCGGCGTAGTACTGGGCGATGTTCAGCCCGTTGGGCGTGATCACGTCCGGGCCCTTGGCGAGCAACTGCTGGCACTCCTCGCCGGTGATCGTGCTCACCGCGGTGAAGGCGTGAGCCGAGTGGGCGCAGGCCTTCTCCATGCGGAACTGGGGCGTGACGTTGAATCGCGCCGCCTCGCGCTCGCCATCGAGCCAGGGGAGATGGTCGTAGAGCCCGTCGTCGTGGCTCGCGAGGTAGCGTCCCAGGAGCGTGGCGTGGGTCGTGAAGATGCAGCCCACGGGCGTCTTCTGGTGACGCAGCATCGGCATGGCGAGCCCGCCGAGCCACTCGTGGCAGTGGAGCAGCACGCGACGATCGCCCGAGGGCTTATCGTGCTTGTCGTCGCCCCTGGGGCCGCTCGATGTTGCCCAGATGTGCACCGCCTTCTCGATGAGGCGCCGAACCGCGTCGCCGAACGACACGGCCCCGTCGATCCACCAGTCTTCCTTGGGGGACTCGATGAAGTGGTCCTTCCACAGGCGGTACTTCGCCTGCGCGAGGCGCTCGTGCCCCTGCCAGTGCTCGATCAGGAGCGTGCGGGGATTCCCGGGAATGAGCCATCGCCCGTGGTGGACCTTGAGCCCCTCCTCGGCGAGCGCGTCGATCAGTCGGGCGAGCCACCCGCTGGGCTTGACGGGCTCGAACTCGAGCGCCGCCTTGCCCTCGATGTACGGCCCGAGCAGGACGTACCGGTCGCCCCAGCGCTCGGCGATGCTCTCGGCCTTGGAGCGGATGACCTGGTAGATCCCGCCGACCTGGTTGCACACCTCGGTCGAGGCCTCGAAGAGCACGACGCCCGCGGGCGCGCGCTCGCCCGTGTCGGCGGTCACTCGTCGAGGTCTTGGGCCTGCTGGTCGGTCCGTCATGCGCACCAATGTAGTCAATCGACGGGCGTCGCGCTCGGGGCGAGGGCGTGCGCGAATATTATCGCCCATGCCGATGAGCGAGAGCACGAACGCGCCGTCCACCGCCGTCCATCGGATCGAGGTTCGCACACGCACCGGGCTCGACGATCCGAGGGGCCAGAGCGTGCGGAGCCAGGCGGAATCCATCGGGTTTCGCCTCGAAGGCGTGCGCACGGCGCGGGTATACCTGATCGAGTCCGAACTGACGTCGCCCCAGCTGGAGCGCGTCCGGGCCCGCCTGCTCGCGGACCCGGTCACCGAGGAATCCCTCATCGGCGCTGCGCCGCAGGGCGAGCGATCGGCGATCGTTGAGGTCCATCCGCTGCCGGGAGTGATGGATCCCGCGGCTCAGTCCGTGCAGGACGCGATCCGAGACCTGGTCGGCGTCGGAGCGACCGTCTCCACCGCCCAGCGGTACGACCTCACGGGCGCGACGCGCGAGCAGGCGAGCGCGATCGCCTCGCGATTTCTCGCCAACCCCGTGGTCCACGCGGTGCACAGCGCGCCGTTCCACCCCGCGGCGCTGCCGCACGGGCGCGAGCAGCGGTTCGCCCTGCGGCACATACCGCTCCGGGATCTGAGCGATGCGCAGCTCGTGACGCTCTCGCGCGAGGCGCACCTGTTCCTCAGCCTCGACGAGATGCGGGCGATCCAGCTCGAGTATCGGCGCCTGGATCGCGAGCCCACCGACATCGAGCTCGAGACGCTGGCGCAGACCTGGTCCGAGCACTGCGTGCACAAGACGCTCAAGAGCAGGATTCGGTATCGGCGACAGGGCGCGACGGCACAGGGACGCGAGGATGGCGACCCGATCCGGTGGGCGGGCAGGCCCGGGCACGCGATCGAGGCGGATGGATCGGTGACGATCGACAATCTGCTCAAGTCCACCGTTGCCGCGGCGACGCACGAGCTCATCGCCGATGGCGTGGACTGGACGCTCTCGGTCTTCAAGGACAACGCAGGGGTGATCGCGTTCGACGACGCGCACGCGGTGTGCATCAAGGTCGAGACGCACAACCACCCCAGCGCGCTCGAGCCGTACGGCGGTGCTGCGACGGGCGCGGGCGGGTGCATCCGCGATGTGATCGGGACGGGCCTCGCCGCCAAGCCGATCGCAAACACGGATGTGTTCTGCGTCGCGGCCCCCGCGGGCTGGGGCGATCGCGAGCGATCCACGGGTCGCACGCTGCCGCCCGGCACGATCCACCCGCGCCGGGTCCTCGAGCAGGTCGTCGCGGGCGTTCGCGACTACGGCAATCGCATGGGCATTCCCACGGTCAACGGCGCGGTCGCGTTCGACGATCGCTACGTCGGAAATCCGCTGGTGTTCTGCGGGTGCGTCGGGCTCATGCCCAGGCACCTCATCAAGGGGCGCGTGCGCGAGGGAGACCGGATCATCGCGCTGGGCGGGCGCACAGGGCGCGACGGCATCCACGGGGCGACGTTCTCCTCGGCGGAGCTGGAGGAGGGGCACGCGGACGAGTTCAGCCACGCGGTGCAGATCGGCAACGCGATCGAGGAGAAGCGCGTGCTCGATGCGATCCTGCGGGCCCGCGACGAGGGTCCGGACGGCGAGCCGCTCTTCCACGCGATCACGGACTGCGGCGCGGGCGGGTTCTCGTCCGCGGTGGGCGAGATGGGCTCGGAGCTGGGCGCGGAGGTGCACCTGGATCGGGCGCCCCTGAAGTACGCGGGTCTGACGTACACCGAGGTTTGGATCAGCGAGGCGCAGGAGCGGATGGTGCTCGCGGTGCCCGAGCAGAACCTGGACGCGTTGCGCCGGATCTGCCGCGAGGAAAGCGTCGAACTGGCGGACCTTGGGACCTTTGGCACGCCGACACGGGAGATCGTTCTGAAGTTCCATGGGCACGAGGTGGGGCGACTGAGCACGCGGTTCCTGCACGATGGTCTGCCGCAGCCGGTGAGGGAGGCGGTGTGGGTCGCGAAGGAGGAAGGGACGACGGGGCACCGAGACGAATCTTGCAAGAACGCGGGCGCCTCAACGCAGACTTCGTCGCCTCGGAGCGGCATTGCTTCGTCTTTGCTCTCGCTCCTCTCGCATCCTTCGATCGCGTCCAAGCACTGGATCATCCGGCAGTACGACCACGAGGTGCAGGGGAACACG
>CAYNSB010000035.1:0-40979 GCA_964399625.1 uncultured Phycisphaeraceae bacterium | reverse complement strand
GACCTTCGTGCCCATGGAGTGATAGAAGTACGCGAACTCCATCCCGATCTCGCCCGCGCCCACCACGATCAGACGCGCGGGCCTGGTCTTGTTGTACATCGCCTCGCGCGCGCCCCAGATCTTGTCCCCATCGAACTTGGCAAAGGGCAGATCGCGCGCGACCGAGCCCGTGCACACGATCACGTGGTCCGCGGTGATCGTCTCGACCGTGTTGCCCGGCGTCGCCGGCGCGCTCGTCAGCTCCTCCTGCACCTTGCACTCCTGGATCGCGATCTTGGCCTTCTGCCCGGGCACGGGCTTGCCACCGGCCGGTCCCGTTCCCTGCAGAACCTTCGCCGAGTTGTTGAAGACCGTGATCTTGTTCTTGCGCATCAGGAACTCAACGCCCTTGTTGAGCTTGCTCGCCACGTCGCGTGAGCGCCCGATGATCTTGTCCCAATCGAGCTCGGCCTTGGCGCCGGGGGGGCCCGGAAGCTTCAGGCCCCAGAACTCGGCCTTCCCGTTCACCTTCTCCGTCAGCTCGGCGTTGGCGAGCAGGGCCTTGCTCGGGATGCACCCCCAGTTCAGGCACACGCCGCCGAGCTTGGCACGCTCGACGATCGCCACGCTGTACCCCAGCTGCGCCGCGCGGATCGCGCCCACGTACCCCGCCGGCCCGCCCCCGATCACCACCACGTTGAAGTGACGCTCTGCCACGATGGAGTTCCTTTCGACCTCGATCTGCCGCCGTGCCGCGGGCGTCCCGCCCGGGAACGACACGCGAGGGGGCGACTATAGGGAGCGCGCGAATCCATACAGTCGTGCGTGTCCACGCCGCCGGCACGCATCCCCGTCATCGCCGGCCCCACCGCCGGGGGCAAGTCCGACCTCGCGGTCGAGGTGGCGTTCGCGCTGGGCGGCGAACAGGCGGCCGAGATCGTCACCGCCGACGCCTTCCAGATCTACCGCGGGCTAGACATCGGCACCGCCAAGCCCACCGCCGAGGAGCGTCGCGGCATCGCGCACCACCTCATCGACATCGCCGAGCCGGGCGAGGCGAGCCGCTTCACCGCCAGCGACTGGCTCGCGCGGGCGCTGCGCACGATCGCGGAGATCCAGTCGCGCGGGCGCACGCCCATCGTCGTGGGCGGCACGCACCTCTACATCAAGACGCTCCTGGAGGGCATGTTCGAGGGCCCCGGCGCGGACGCGCACCTCCGCGCGGAATTGAGCGCACGCCCGCTGCACGAGCTGCGCGCGGAGCTGGAACGCGTGGACCCCGCCGCCGCATCGCGCATCCATCCCAACGACTCGCGCCGCACGATCCGCGCGATCGAGGTCTTTCGCCTCACCGGCACGCCGATCAGCGTGCTGCAGACGCAGTGGGATCGCGCAGCCGAATCGCAGGACTTCTCCGAGAAAGCCAGTGCACCCGGGCGCGATTTCGCCCTCGTCTCGCTGCACTGGCCCGTCGAGGACCTGAACAAGCGCATCAACGCCCGCGTACGTGCGATGGTCGATCGCGGGCTCGTGGCCGAGGCCCGGGCCCTGTGGCAGGGCGGAAGGCTCGCGGGGCAGGCGGGCGAGGCGCTGGGGTACAAGCAGCTCGTCGCGCACTTCGAGAGCGAGCGCGCCCGGGGGCCGCGCGTTTCGCTGGAGGACGCCATCGAGCGCATCAAGATCGACACCCGCCGGTTCGCCAAGAGCCAGCGCACCTGGCTCCGCCGCCTGAGCACGATCCCGGGTTCTGAGAGCCTCGACGCGGGCGCGCTCCCGCGCGAGCGCTGGGCCGAGCGCGTGCTGGAAGCGTGCCGATGAGCGAACTCGATGGCTGGCGCGCGGAGCCCTGGCTCGTTCCGATCTACCGGCGTCCGGGTCACCGTTCCAACGCGAGGGTGGCGATCGAGGCCAGCGGCAGCATCCTGCTCGTCGTGCTCGTGATCGGCGCCGCGAACGGCATGCAGATGCATCTCTCGGCGTGGCTGTGGTTGCCCGTGTTCGTGCTTGTCGCGTGGCTGGCGCGCTCGCGCGAGCGCATCGCCGTGCAAGAATTCCGCCGGTTGAAGGCGGGCCGATTCCAAACCTGCCCCCGCTGTCTCTACGACTTGGACGGGCTCGCGGAGTGGGGGGCTTGCCCTGAATGTGGTCTGGAATACGACCCCGTCACGCTCGAAAGCAGTTGGACCCGGGCGTATCACGATGATCTCTTACCGGAGGTCTGACTGCGCAAAAAATGCGCTTTCATGTGGGACCGGATGTCATTCAAACGGCATCATTGCCCCCCAGAGGATGAATGTTTGAATTTTGATAGGTTTCTTGACTCACCCCGGGGGTCGGTCCTTTTGATCCGTATCCCTCCGGCATCCAAGCGATGGACGCAAGGAACTGCAGCCGGTCGGGGGTCCGGGTCCGATGGAGGGGTGGGTCGGGACCGCACGTATAGATAGTTTCGCGCGGCGTCGGCATCTCCACGGGGACCGACTTTCCGCAACACGGATGGGAAACAGAGTGGCCAAGCGAGTCGCGAACAAGTCCAAGGCTGGGAGCAACGGCACGGTCGAGGCGGGCGCTCCGCCGGCCGCAACCGCCGAGGCCAAGCCCGCGCCCGGCGGGCGTGGCGGTCGAGGGCGGGGTCGGGGCGGACGCGGACCCAGCCGGGGGCTCGGGTTCACCACCGGCATGGCCAAGGACCGCCACCTGGTCATCGTCGAGTCACCCAGCAAGGCCAAGACGATCAACAAGTACCTCGGGCGCGACTATCTCGTGCTCGCGAGCATCGGGCACGTCCGCGACCTGCCCAGCAAGAACCCCAAGGGCGTGAAGAGCCCCGTGCCGGGCGTGGACCTCGAGCACCGCTTCAAGCCGACGTACCAGGTCCTCGATGGCAAGGACAAGGTCATGGCGGACCTCAAGCGCGCCGCCAAGGAGTCCCAGGCCTCGGGCATGACGATCTGGTTCGCGACCGACTTGGACCGCGAGGGCGAGGCGATCGCGTGGCACCTGGCGCAGGAGCTGGGCATCCCGTCTGCCCAGGCGAAGCGCGTGATCTTCGCGGCGATCACCAAGAGCGACATCGCCAACGCCTTCAAGAACCCGCACCCCATCGACGAGGACCGCGTGAACGCGCAGCAGGCGCGGCGCATCCTCGATCGCATCGTGGGGTACCAGGTCTCGCCGCTGCTGTGGAAGAAGGTCGCGCGGGGGCTGAGCGCCGGGCGCGTGCAGAGCGTCGCGGTGCGACTCGTCGCCGAGCGCGAGCGCCAGATCCGCGGGTTCGTGCCCAGCGAGGAGTGGTCGATCAACGGCTACTTCGCGATCTCGTCGGCCGACGCCGCCAAGCTCGGGCCCAACTGGACGAAGTTCCTCGCCACGCTCGACGACAAGAAGAATCCGCCCACGCTCCGCGCCCAGAACGCCTGGCTCAGCGATGCGCACGCGATCCGCGCCGAGCTCGTGGAGTTCGACGGCAAGCCCTTCGCGGCGCGCCTGGACGCCGACGCGGTGCTCGGCCCGCTCCCCGAGCACATGCCCGACCTGAGCGAGGACGCGATCGCCGCGCGCCTGCAGAAGGCCGCCAAGGCCTTCGCGACGCCCGCGGCCCACGACCTCACGCCGCAGATCTCCAAGATCGTCTCCGCGTGCGGGCTCCGCGACATCAAGACAAGCGTGCGCGAGGACGCCCAGGGCCGGGGCCCCGCCCGCTGGGTCCGCGAGGTGCGCGGCACGATCGACGCCTCGGCCGGGGGCTGGCGCGTCTCGTCGATCGAGACCAAGCGCAGCAAGGTGCGTCCGCCGCCGCCCTTCATCACGAGCACCATGCAGCAGGCCGCATCGAGCCGCCTGGGCTTCGGCGCCCAGCGCACCATGCGTGCCGCCCAGCAGCTCTACGAGGGCGTGGACATCCCGGGCGAGGGGCCCGTCGGCCTCATCACCTACATGCGCACCGACTCCACGCACCTCTCGGGCGATGCGCTCTCCTCGCTCCGCGGGTACGTCGAGAAGACCTTCGGCTCCACCTACCTCCCCGAGAAGCCCAACTTCTTCTCCAGCTCCAACAAGGACGCGCAGGAGGCCCACGAGGCGATCCGTCCGACCAACGTCGAGCTCACGCCCTCGCGCGTGCGATCGGCCCTCTCGCCCGACCAGTTCCGCCTGTACGAGCTGATCTGGCAGCGGGCCGTCGCGTGCCAGATGGCCCACGCGGAATGGGACGGCACCACGGTGCTCATCAAGGGTGGCGCAGGCGGGACGAGCGGAGGGGGGGCGACCTTCAAGGCGAGCGGGCGCGTGCTCATCTTCGACGGGTTCTATCGCGTCTCGGGCGTGCCCAAGGGCGACGAGCTCAACCTGCCCACGCTCAAGGAATCGCAGCCCCTGCACGCCTTCGCGATCGAGCCCTCGCAGCGCTTCACCCAGGCGCCCGCGCGGTACTCCGAGGCGTCGCTCATCAAGATGCTCGAGAGCGAGGGCATCGGGCGCCCGTCCACCTACGCCTCGATCATCAGCGTGATCCAGGATCGCGCCTACGTCGAGCAGCAGGAGCGCCGCTTCTACGCGACGGACCTGGGCGAGGTCGTCACCGACAAGCTCATCGAGGCCTTCCCCAACATCATGGACGTGGGCTACACCCGCGACATGGAGACGCAGCTCGACAAGGTCGAGGAGGACCATCTCGACTGGATCGAGATGCTCAATCGCTTCTACGGCCCCTTCAAGAAGGACCTCGCCCACGCGCTGGAGAACCTGAGCCACGCCAAGGCCGAGTCCCGACCCGCCCCCAAGGAGTACGTCTGCCCGGACTGCGGCTCGCCCACCGTCTATCGCTTCGGCAAGAACGGGCGATTCCTCTCGTGCTCCACGTACCCCGAGTGCAAGTACGCCTCGCCCGTCGATCGCGAGGGCAAGCCACGCCCCGCCGCCGAAACGGTGGACATCGCCTGCCCCAAGTGCGGCAGCGCCATGACCCGGCGCGTCGGGCGCTTCGGCCCGTTCCTCGGGTGCTCGCGCTACGGCGACAAGACCAAGCCGTGCGACGGCATCCTGAACATCGACCGCAAGGGCAAGGTCGTCGCGCCCTCGCCGCCCGCGCTCATCACCGACCTCAAGTGCCCCACGTGCGAGTCGCCGCTCAACCTGCGCAATGGGCTCAAGGGTCCCTGGCTCGGTTGCTCGCGCTTCCCCAAGTGCCGCGGGCGCGGCAAGTGGGCCGAGGTGGAGGAGAAGAAGCGCGCCGAGCTCGAGAAGCAGCTCGAGGAGCACGAACGCAAGAACCGCTCGCCCATCATCAGAACGATGTCGGGCGTGGCGCTCACCGACGACAAGGGCAAGCCGCTGGCCACCGCGCCCACCGTGGAGGTGCTGGCGGGCAAGAGCGATGGCGGACCCGACGCGACGGAGGTTGTGGCGGAGGGGGTAGAGGTGTAAGCGGGCGGCGCTCAACCCAAGCACGTCTCGCGTCCGCTGCGGGGAAATCCGCGCCTGCGACAAGGTGACGCCGAGGCTGAGGAGGCTCCGCGACGAAGCCTCGGGTGCGAGGACCACTATCCGCCTCGGCGGCCTAGGGCAGTGGCGCGCAACGCATGCGCTGCGCCGGGGTGAGCGTCGCCGCTCTCGCCCTACTCCTCCTCCAGCGTCCTCTTCCTTCGCAGCACGTGGTGGTAGTGCTGCGCGAAGCGGTGCGCCTCGTCGCGGATCGCCTGGCACAGGCGCAGGCCCGGGTTCTCGCGTCCAAGGCGTATCGGCTCGCGCCGCTGCTGCACGTAGATCAGCTCCTCTTTCTTCGCCAGCGAGATCACCATCGGCGGCTTGATGTTGAGCTGCTCGAACGCCTCCAGCGCCGCGTGCAACTGCCCCAGCCCGCCATCGATCAGGATCACGTCCGGGTACAGCTCGTGCCCCTCCCCCGCCTCGCGGTACCGGCGCGACACCACCTCGCGGATGCTCGAATAGTCATCGTTCACCGTCGCGCCGTGGTCCCGATCCTCCTTGATCGCCCGCTGGCGTGACGCATCGGTGCCCGTGCCCTGGATGCGGAAGCGCCGGTACTCGTTCTTGAGCGGGCGCCCGTCCACGAAGCACACCTTGCTGCCGACGGTCTCGCCGCCCTGCAGGTGCGCGATGTCGATCGCCTCCAGGCAGCGGATCGGCGTCTCCATCCCCAGCGTCTTCTGCAGCGATTCCAGCCCCTTCTTCGGGTCCACATACAACGACTCGGCCTCGGGCTGCCACTGGTCGCGCACGCTCGCCCGCTGCTCGAGCTTCTCGATCGCGCGGATCTGATCGCGGATCGTCGCCGCCTTCTCGAACTCTAGCGCCGCCGAAGCCTTGTCCATCTCCTCGTTCATCTCCCGGAGCATGGCGCTGCGCTTGCTCGTCACGAAGCGGACGAAGCGATCGATGTCCGTGCGATACGCGTCGCGCGAGATCTTCTCCGCGCACGGCGCCGTGCACTGGTTGATCGCGTGCAGCAGGCACGGGCGGAACGCGCGGTTCCGGGGGTCGCCCGCCACGATGTCCAGCTCGCACGTGCGGAACTTGAAGATGCGCTGCAGCAGCTGCACCGCCTCGCGCAGCTCGACGGACCCCACGAACGGCCCCAGCACCCTCGCCCCGCGCATCTCGGGCGCGACGCTCCCGTCCTTGCGGATGCCCTGCGGATTGCGCGTGACGAACACACGCGGATAGTCCTCGCGCATCGTGATGACCAGGTACGGGAACGTCTTGTCGTCGAGCAGGAACGTGTTGAAGTGCGGACGCAGGTCCTTGATCAGCCGGTTCTCCGTGAGCAGCGCCTCCCACTCGCTCTCGCACTCGATGACATCGAACGAGACGATGACGTCGAGCATCGGCTGCTTCTTGGGCCCCAGGTCCGCCGAGGGGATGAAGTACGACGACACGCGATCGGGCAGGCGCAGCGCCTTGCCCACGTACACCACGTGCTCCTGCGCGTCCTTCATCAGGTACACGCCGGGCACGCCCGGGAGCGCGCGGGCCGACTCAAGCAGACGTGCCAGACGCTGCTCGCGCGATTCGTCCGCGGACGGCGGGTGTTGCCGGGTGGCGGCGGGCTGGTCCTGCGGCTCGTTCACGCGGGATTGTAAAGCGGGCGGGCGCCGCGTTCCCCATCGACCACGAGTCACACCAGCGCGTGCGTCCCGTGCGTCATCGCCCCACCCGCGCGGATCGCCGCCGCGACGAGCGTCGTTTCGGACAGTTCCTTCTCCGTCGCCCCGGCCTTGCGGGCCCGATCGGCGTGGATCGCGATGCAGTACGGGCACTGCGTCGCCAGCGCGACCGCCACGCCCATCAGCTCCTTGTACTTGACCGGGATCGCCCCGTCCGCGAAGGCGGCGGCATCGAACGCGACAAACCCCTTGAGCGCCGCGGGCGCGCCCTCGGCGAGGGTGTTGAACTTGGCCAGATTCTTCATGTCGTACACGATCTTCTCCCTGCGGTGTCCCGCGGCAGAGCCCTGTGCCCCGCGGCAGCACGCCAGCCGCGCACCGGGACGATCAAACGTACCTCGCAAGCAAGCGTGGGAACAGTGCACTGGCGGTCCACCGAGGGTGTACTCGCAGTCCACCTCATCGGGGTCGTCACACGCTCTGACGCGCGTGATCGGCCCGGGCACCGCGCGCGGTAGACTGCACACATGGATCCGCTGCTCAAGGCCTATCTCGCGGAGCGCGACGTGCCGTGCCCGGGTGGCACGTTCTTGGCTTCTAGTTCCCCCACACCGCCCCGATGATCGCCAGGTACATCGGGATGCCGAGCGTCACGTTGAACGGGAACGTGATCCCCAGCGCCATGGGGATGTACAGCCCCGGGTTGGACCGCGGCACCACCAGGCGCAGCGCCGCGGGCACGGCGATGTACGACGCCGATCCGCACAGCATCGTGAACAGCAGCGCATCGCCCTTGGACAGGTGCAGCACTCGCGCGATCACGATCCCCAATAGCCCGCTCACGATCGGCGCCAGCAGCGCGAACGCGACGCCCCCCAGCCCCGCGGCCCGCAGATCGCGCAGGCGCCGCGCCGCCAGCAACCCCAGATCGAGCAGGAAGAAGCACAGAATTCCCGTGAAGATCCCCGACGAGAAGGGCTTGAGCACCGCCTCGCCCTTGTCCCCCGTCAGGATGCCCACGCCCAGCGATCCCAGCAGCAGGAAGACCGGCCCGTTGAGGAACGACTCGTGCAGCAGCTTGCCCCAGGGGATGCGCGGCGATCCCCCGGTCCGATCCGGGTCGAACGAGCGCACCAGCAACACCGCCACGATGATCGCGGGCGACTCCATCGCCGCCATGCACGCCACCATGTGCCCAGAATGGGTGATCTTCAGTTCGTCGAGGACCGCCGCCGCCGTGATGAACGTCACCGCGGAGACCGACCCGTACGCCGCCGCCACGGCCCCAGCGTCGTACACGGACCACCGCGCCTTGAGGATGAAGAACGCGGCGATCGGCGTGAGCACCGCCATGCCCATCGCGGCGGCGATCGTGCGCGCCACATCGCCCGTGAAGCCCGAGTGCGCCAGCTCCACCCCGCCCTTAAACCCGATCGAGAAAAGGAGATACAGCGCCAGGAGCTTGGGAATCGGGAACGGGATGCGCAGCCCCGTGCGCAGGAGCGTCGCCAGCAGTCCAAGCACGAAGAAGAGGATGGGCGGGGAGGAGAGCGCGTTCACGGTGCGCATAGTGGAGCACGGCGCGGCGCGCCACGCAAGTGTGCCGCCGGGCGCGCAAGCGCGGACGCCCCGTGCCACCAACGCGGATGCTCCGGGCGGAGTTCGTACTTGTATGGACTCGCCCCTTGGCGCGGCGGCGCGGGCCCGTACAATCGAAACGCATGAGCAGGGGACCATCGAACTCATCCCCGCGCCCGGGGCGCGGGGTCCGCTCGCCAATCGGGCCCGCGAGCCCGGTGCAGGTGAGCGCGCCGTCGAGCGGCGGCGCGGACGCCTGGACCTACGAGCACGCGCTCGAGGAGCTGGGCAAGCGGATCAACGTCGAGCGCTCGCGCCCCACGTCGATCGACCCCAGCGTGTGGAAGCTCGATCGCATGGGCGCGCTGCTCGACGCCCTGGACAACCCGCAGCGCGATGTCCGCTGCGTGCACGTCGCCGGCTCCAAGGGCAAGGGCAGCGTCGTGGAGATGACCGCCGCCGCCCTCTCCGGGTGCGGGTACACCACCGGCGTCTACACCAGCCCCCACGTCGTGGACATCCGCGAGCGCATCCGCATCGGCGATCGCATGATCGCCACCACGGACTTCGCACGCCTCTGCCAGCGCGTCCTGCGCGCGGGGCGCTCGATCGCCAAGGAGCACGGCGAGCCGACGTACTTTGAGGTGCTCACCGCGATGGCCCTGTGCCACTTCGCCGAGCAGGTCGTGGACCTGGCGGTGATCGAGGTCGGGCTGGGCGGGCGCCTGGACGCCACGAACCTTGTGAATCCCGAGGTCTGCGCGATCACGGCCATCCAGCTCGAGCACACGCAGATCCTGGGCGACACCCACGCCAAGATCGCCCGCGAGAAGGCCGGCATCATGAAGCCCGGGGTGCCCGTCATCACCATCCCCCAGCGTGAGGAGGTGATGGCCGTCTTCCGCGAGGTCGCCGCGTCGGTGGGCGCGCCGCTGCTCGCCGTGGGCGACGACGTCGAGTTCTCCTCGCGGTTCGAGAACTCCCCCGAGCACGGGCACCACCACGAGGTCGGGCTCACGCTGGGCAAGACCTCCTTCGAGCACATCGTCGTGCCGCTCAAGGGCGAGCACCAGGCGCTCAACTGCGGGCTGGCGCTGGCGATCCTCGCGAAGCTGGGCGAGCGCGGCATCGCGACGCCCCCGCTCAAGGTCGCCGAGGGCCTGCGCCGCACGCCCGTGCGCGGGCGCCTCGAGCTGGTCCACGCCAAGCCCAGGATCGTGGTCGATGGGGCCCACACGCCCGAGTCGATCGAGGCGCTGGTCAAGACGCTGGGCGCCCATGTCCGCTACGACTCCATGGTCGTCGTCTTCGGGTGCGCCAACGACAAGGACGTCCCGGGCATGGTCCGCGCGATCGGGCAGGGCGCCGACAAGGTCTATTTCACGCGGGCCGCGGGCAACCCGCGCTCGGCCGAGCCCCGCGAGCTCGCCCGCAAGTACCAGGAACTCACCGGGCGCCAGGCCCAGATCGCCCCGAGCCTGGACGAGGCGATGCGCCGGGCCTGCCAGGCCGCCCAGCGGGACGACCTGGTGTGCGTCACCGGCAGTTTCTACCTGGTGGGCGAGGCCAAGCAGTGGATCGCCTCGGTCGCGTCGGCGTAAAGGGGGCATTCGCCCGAGCCGCGCCCGGTTCCGTATGATGGGGCATGAGGTTCGAGGTGCCTCGCTCGCTTCTTGCCGGCTCGTCTCGCATCGCCTGACGCGTGCCGGGTCTTGCTCCGCTCCTGCCTGGGCCCCCGCGCGGGGCCCTTTTCGTTTCCGCACTGGACATTCGCATGAACCAGCCCACGCCATCCCAACCCCACCAGAGCGACGCGACGCCCAGGTTCCGCTACACCGCCGCGCTGGCCAACGCGATCGAGACGCGCTGGCAGACGCAGTGGTCCAAGGACGGCGCGTTCGTCACGCCCAACCCGGGCCAGCCCGGGTTCGACGCCGCTCGCCCCAAGTTCTTCTGCCTGGACATGTTCCCTTACCCGTCGGGCGCGGGGCTGCACGTGGGCCACCCGGAGGGCTACACCGCGACGGACATCATCTGCCGGTACAAGCGGATGAAGGGCTTCAACGTCCTGCACCCCATGGGGTGGGACGCCTTCGGGCTGCCCGCCGAGCAGTACGCCATCCAGACCGGCGTCCACCCCGCGATCACCACGCGCAAGGCGATCGACACCTTCCGTGCGCAGCTGCAGCGCTTCGGGTTCTCCTACGACTGGTCGCGCGAGTTCGCCACCATCGACCCGGACTATTACAAGTGGACGCAGTGGATCTTCCTGCAGATCTACAACAGCTGGTACGACCGCACCGGCGCCCGGAACGAGCCCGACGCGGACACGAAGGAAGGACGCGCCCGCCCGATCGGTGAGCTCATCGAGGGTCTCGAGCGCGGCGTCTACGGCGTGGACACCTTCGGCGAGATCGTCGCCATCGAGGAGCGCCCCGCGATGATCACCGGCGCGCCCGTGGGCGTGCGCATGTGGCACGAGCTCTCGCAGCCCGAGCGCCGCGCCGTCATCGACGGGCAGCGCCTCGCGTACCTGGGCGAGCAGACCGTGAACTGGTGCCCCAAGCTCGGCACCGCTTTGGCCAACGAGGAGGTCATCGACGGCAAGAGCGAGCGCGGGTCCTTCCCCGTCTACCGCAAGCCGCTCCGCCAGTGGATGTTCCGCATCACCGCCTACGCCCACCGCCTGCTCGCAGACCTGGACGCCGTGGACTGGCCCGCCTCCACCAAGACCATGCAGAGCGAGTGGATCGGCAAGAGCGAGGGCGCCGAGATCGACTTCCCCGTCTCGTTCGGCCCCGAGGACGAGGGCGACTCGCTGCGCATCTACACCACGCGCCCCGACACGATCTTCGGCGCCACGTACATGGTCATCGCCCCGGAGCACCCGCTCGTCAGCCAGATCCTCGAAGGGCCGGACCTCGCCCCGCCGGGCACGGACCTCTCCGCCATCGGGCGCTACGTCTCGGCCGCTCGCAACCGCAGCGACGTGGACCGCCAGGCGGACACCAAGCAGAAGACCGGCGTGTTCTCCGGGCTCCACGCCACCAACCCCGCCACGGGCGAGAGCATCCCCATCTGGATCGCGGACTACGTGCTCATGGGCTACGGGCACGGGGCGATCATGGCCGTGCCCGCGCACGACGAGCGCGACTTCGAGTTCGCGCGCGCCTTCGGGCTGCCCATCCGCGACGTGGTGTACCCGCGCCCCATCCAGGCGATGGTGCACTTCGCGCAGCACGCCCCGCCCGAGCTGCGCGCCGAGGCGCGCTGGCTCGGCGCCCTCGCCGACCTCATCGGGTACGTCACGAGCAACAACCTCGCGCGCGACCGCTTCGACGAGGCCCTGCGCATCATCGCCACCCGCCGGCGCGCCGACGAGGCGAGCACCGTCTCCATCGACGCCGCCAGCGACCGCGGCGTTCCCCAGGGCGAGCTCAACAAGCGCGGGCTGACGCGCACGGAGTGGATCGACACCATCGAGGAGATGGGCATCCGCACGCTCGACGACCTCACGCAGCGCGTCCGCGCCGCCAGCTTCCACGACAAGAGCGATGCCGCGTTCACGGGCCCCGGCTTTGCCGCCAACTCGCGCAACGACGAGGTCTACCTGGACGGGCTGGGCGTGGACGAGGCCAAGCGCGCCATCGTTGCCTGGCTCGAGAAGTCGGGGCTCGGGCGCGCCCGCACGAACTACCGCCTGCGCGACTGGCTCTTCTCCCGCCAGCGCTACTGGGGCGAGCCCTTCCCCATCGTCTTTGATGAGCAGGGCGAGCACCACGCCGTGGGCGAGGACGCTCTGCCCGTCCGCCTGCCCGAGCTCGCCGACTACCAGCCCATCGAGAGCGAGGAGCCCATGCCTCTGCTCGCCAAGGCCACGTCGTGGGTGCGCACCACCGCCGGCGAGGCCCGCGTGCCCGGGCTGCCCGCCAGCGCCCGCGTCACGCGCGAGACCAACACGATGCCCGGCTGGGCCGGCTCCTGCTGGTACTACCTTCGCTACTGCGACCCCAAGAACGCCGCGCGCTTCGTGGGCGAGCACGCCGAGTCGTACTGGATGACCGGCTCGGGCGGCGGCGTGCCCGGCGTGGACCTCTACATCGGCGGCGCCGAGCACGCCGTGCTCCACCTGCTCTACGCACGCTTCTGGCACAAGGTCCTCTACGACCTGGGGCACGTCTCGACCAAGGAGCCCTTCGCCAAGCTCTTCCACCAGGGGCTCATCACGGCCTACTCCTACCAGCGGCCCGATCGCACCCTCGTGCCCAACGACCAGGTCGAGGAGCGCACGGACGCGTCGGGCAAGGTCTCGCACGTCGAGCGCGCCACGGGCCAGCCCGTCACGCCCGTCATCGCGAAGATGAGCAAGAGCCTCAAGAACGTCATCAACCCCGACGACGTGATCGCCGAGTACGGGGCGGACACGTTCCGCCTGTACGAGATGTACATGGGCCCGCTGGAAGCGAGCAAGCCCTGGAACCCGCGCGACATCACGGGCTGCTTCCGATTCCTGCAGCGCGCCTGGCGCCTCATGGTGAACGAGGAGACCGGCGACCTGCGCGTGGGCGATGGGGCGGGCGAGGTGCGACTGGAGCGCGAGCTGCACCGCCTCACGCAGAAGGTGGGGGAGGACATCGAGCGACTCTCGTTCAACACCGCGATCGCGGGGATGATGACCTTCGTGAATACCGCGGGCGCCGGCCCGCTCTCCCGCGCGCAGATCGAGCGGTTCACGCTCGTGCTCGCGCCCTTCTGCCCGCACATCGCCCAGGACCTGTGGGAGCGCCTGGGCCGAACGGACCCGCTCCTGCGCGCGCCCTGGCCCAGCGTCGATCCGGCGATGCTGGTGGACGATCAGGTCGAGATTCCCGTGCAGATCGGCGGCAAGGTGCGCGGACGAGTCACCGTCCCCGCCAACGCCGACGCCAAGTCGATCGAGGCCGCCGCCATGGCCGAGCCCAAGGTCCAGGAGTGGATCGCCGGCAAGGGCGTGAAAAAGATCATCGTCGTGCCGGGCAAGATGGTGAACATCGTGACGGGATGAACGCATGCTCTCCCGTCGCGCGCACGCCAAGCTGAACCTCGCCCTCTCGGTCGCCCCGCCCGAGCCGCCCACAGCGCGGAAGCCCGGCTGGCACGCGATCGCCTCGTGGATGCACGCGATCGACCTCCACGATCGCGTGGACGTCGCCCCCCTGCCGCCCGACCAGGAATCGCGTTTCATGCGCGCCTGGGCGGTCACCGCGCCCCGCGCCTCGCCCTTCGACTGGCCCCTGGAGAAGGACCTGGTCGTCCGTGCGCACCAGCTCCTCGAACGCCACACCGGCAAGCGCCTCCCCGTCGCGATCGCGGTCGTGAAGTCGATCCCCGTGGGCGGAGGGCTCGGGGGCGGATCGAGCGACGCCGCCACCGCCATGCTCGCCCTCAACGAGCTCTTCGGGCTGGGCATCGCGATCGACCAGTTGCAACGCCTCTCGGCGAGCCTCGGCTCCGATGTCGCGTTCTTCATCGACGACGACGCGAGCGTGTCGCCCCACGGCCCCTCGGGCGACGCACCACGCCCCGCGATCGTCACGGGCTTTGGCGATTGCCTAGAGCGCAAGGGGCGCGCCCGCGGCGATGTGGTGCTCGTCTTTCCGCCCTTCGGGTGCCCCACGCCCGCGGTGTACAAGGCGTTCGACTCCGAGCCCGCGCCCCTCCGCGAGGCCCACGTGCGCGAGCTGGTCCGCGGGCACGTGCGCATGGACGCCGCGCTGTTCAACGACCTGACCGCCCCCGCGTGCCGCGTGGAAGCGCGCCTGCGCCCGCTGATGGACGACATCGCCCGTCGCTCGGGCCGGCCCGTGCACATGAGCGGCAGCGGCAGCACGCTCTTCATCATCGCCAGGGACCCGAGCGACGCCAAGTCGCTGGCCGGCACGCTCTCGGCCGGTGGCTTCCTCGCGATCGCCAGCGCGCTGGTCTAAACGCCCCGCCCGAATCACGAGCTCGTCCTGTCGCCCCCGGCGTGAACCGGGCATCGAAACCTGTCGATAACATCACCGCCCGCGCCCGGGCGCGGTCCACCCACCCCTCGATACACTCGAACCACCATGCCACCACCAGACAAAAGACCGGTCGCGGGCGTCGATCTCGGCGGCACGAACATGCAGATCGCGATCGTCGATCGCGACTACAAGGTCCTGGCCCGCGCCAAGCGCAAGACCAAGCCCGACGAAGGGCGCGATTCCATCATCCAACGCATCGCCGACGCCATCGAAGAGGCCGCGTCCGAGGCGAAGCTGAAGGTCTCCGAGCTGGGCGCGATAGGCATCGGGGCGCCCGGGGCGATCGACCCGCGCTCGGGCGTCGTGCTCGAGGCGGTCAACCTCCGCTGGACCGACGTCAACCTCGCCGACCTGCTCAAGAAGCGCACCGGGCTGACGACCTACGTCGACAACGACGTGAACGTCGCCGTCTACGGCGAGAACCGCCTGGGCGCCGGCGAGAACGCGCAGGACCTCCTGGGCATCTGGATCGGCACGGGCATCGGCGGCGGGCTCATCCTCAACGGCCGCCTCTACTACGGCTCGTTCCTCACCGCCGGCGAGATCGGGCACACGATCCTCTTCCCGGGCAACCCGCCCGGCTCGCGCTCCCTCGAGAACAACACGTCGCGCACCGCCATCGCCGACCGACTCGCCCGCCTCATCCGCTCCAACCGCAAGTCCATCATCCCCTCGCTCGTGGACAACGACCTCTCGCAGATCAAGAGCAGCGTCATCGCCAAGGCCTACGAGAAGGGCGACCCGCTCACCGTCGAGGTCGTGGACAACGCCGCGGACATGATCGGCATCGCCGTCGCCAACTGCGTCACGCTCCTGGCGATCGGGCGCGTCGTGCTGGGCGGCGGGCTCACCGAGGCGATCGGCGACCCGCTCGTCGATCGCGTCAAGAAGACCGCCCGACAGTTCGCCTTCCCCGAGAAGGCCAAGAGCGTGAAGGTCGTGGGCACCAAGCTCCTCGACGATGCGGGCGCGGTGGGCGCGGCCCTGATCGCCTTCGATCGCATGAGCTGAGCCCGCGGGGAGCGTGGCGCGGCCTCGCGTCCGCGTACCCTCCCGCATGTTGATCACCGCTCTCGCGTGCGCGATGGTGCTCGCCCGCATCGACGACGACCCTCGCGCCGCCGCGATGGTGCACGTGCCGCGCCTCATGGAGACGATCCGCTCCCTGCCCACGAAGCGATCGCCGCTGGGCGACCTTGAGCACCAGCGCGGGCTCATCGCGACGGAGGAACTGATCACCGCCCGCCTGAAGGACCTGGGGTACGAGCCCCGCCTCGAGGCGCTCGCGTGGAACCTCGACCGCCAGCGCGAGTCCGACGCGCGCCTCGCCGAGGAAGCCAAGGCCAAGGGCGCCAAGGTCCGCCCCATGAAGCTCCCCGAAAGCACGCCCGAGCTCGCCTCGCGCACGTGGCACAACATCGCGATCGAGATCCCCGGCCGCTCCACGCCCGACGAGGTGCTGCTCGTGGGCGCGCACTTCGATGCCGTCGCAAACTCGCCCGGCGCCGACGACAACGCCTCGGGCGTCGCGGCGCTGCTGGAGCTGGCCCGCGTGCTCAAGGACCGCCCGCTGTCGCGCTCGGTGCGACTCGTGTTCTTCAACCTCGAGGAGCTCGGGCTCAAGGGCTCGGGCCAGTATCTGCGCGAGCACCGCAAGGAACTCGCCACGCCCGAGGAGGCCCGCGCCGACGGAGCTTCGCGCACGAAGCGCCGCACGCTCATCGCCATGATCTCCCTGGAGATGATCGGGTTCTACTGCGTGCAGGAGGGCTGCCAGAAATCCCCCGTGCCCGCGATCGAGGGCGTGTTCACCCCGCCCACCGTGGGCGACTCGATCGTGCTCGCGACGACCGCCGCGCACACCGGCCTCGCGCAACGCCTCGAATCCGCGATGAACGCCTCCTGCGCCCAGGCCAAGACCTTCCGCTTCGACATCGCGCCCGTCCCCGTGCCGGACCTGATGCGCTCCGATCACGCGCCGTTCCTGCTCGCGGGCTTCCCGGCCCTCATGCTCACGGACACCGCCAACTTCCGAAACCCGAATTACCACTCCCCCAAGGACACCATCGACACGCTGGACGCGGACCGCTACGGCGCGAGCGTTCGCGCGCTCGCCGGCGCGATCGAAGCGCTCGCCGGCGTGGAGCCGCCCGCCCCGCGCTGAGGCTCGCGCGCCCACGCGGGGGCCGCGCGTCGCGACCAAGGAAATCCTCGATCCGGCGCGCAACCCCGGGCGATCCGCTCCGACCATCTCACGAAGGAGCCCCATCGTGAGCACGCTCTCCACCGGAACGATCGACACGCGTCGCCTGGCCCGGGCCCTCGCCCAGTTCCCGGACGACGCCTCGGCCCTCTCGCGCTACGCCCGCACGGGCGATCCCCGCGCGTTCGAGGCGCTCATCGCACGCTACCAGAGCATGGTGCTGGGCACGTGCGCGCGCGTGCTGCGCAGCGCCGCCGACGCCGAAGACGCCGCGCAGGAAACGTTCCTCAAGCTCGCCAAGAACGCCGGGCGCATCCGCGGAAACGCGGCGGCCTGGCTGCACGCGTGCGCCCTGGGCACCGCGACGGACCTGCTCCGCGCCCGCGGCTCGCGGGCCCGCGCCGAGGCCGACGCCGGACGGATCGACGCCGCCCCCAGCGAGGACGAGCGGACCTGGCGCGAGATCGAGCCCCACCTGGACGCGGCCCTGGCCCGCCTGAGCGAGGACGAACGCGACGCGATCGTGGGGCACTTCCTCGCGGGCCGCTCGCAGAAGGACCTCGCAAAGGAGGCGGGCGTCTCCGCCGGCACGATGTCGCGCCGCATCGAGCGCGCCCTCGACGCACTGGGCGCGGGCCTGCGCGCCTCGGGACTGGCGCTCGCCGGCGCGGGCGCGCTCGGGTCCGCGATCGGCGTTGGCGTCGCGACGCAGGCCCCCAGCGCCACGCTCGCCGGAACCCTGGGCAAGGTCGCGCTCGCCGAGGCCGCGCTCTCGGGCAAGGCGATCGCGGCCGGCGGCGTGCTCTCGGGCGCCACGGGCGCGATCGTCGCCGTCGCCGCAACGGGGCTCGTCGTCGGCGCGGGCTACCTCGCCTTCGCCATGAGCCCGCTCTCCAGCGGCGGATCGTCCGCGCTGCCCGCGATGGTGCTCGCCGCCGGCGGCACGGGCGCGATGCCCCGCCCCACCAAGGAGACATCCAACTACGAGATGACGGACATGCGCCGCGACGGAGACCCGGCCCAGCACTTCCAGATCACCTTCGACGCGACCCACGCCCGCTTCGAGGTCCAGGAGCAGCCCGGCGGGCCCATGCTCCACATCGTCTTCAAGATCGACAGCGACGACGGCAAGGAACTGGTCTGCACCATCGAGAGCACCGACATGCCCGGACCCGATTCCTTCGCCAAGCACCTGGGCGAGCGGGCCCACTTCGCCTACACGATCAAGGACGATCGCCTCTCGATCCAGATGTACCTCGATCGGAACAAGGACAACAAGGAGATCTGGCGCGGGCGGCGCCTCTCGCGCCCGGAGACCGCCCCCAAGGACAAGCCCCTCTGGGGCACCTGGGAGCGCGTGGGCATGTGGCGACTGCACCTGGGCCCGCAGGCCCTGGAGCTCCGCGACTTCGGGACCGGCGCGACGATGCAGAAGTACACCATCCTCAATTGGAGCGAGGCCGACGCCTACTCCAAGGTCGAGACGATTTGCGCCGCGAGCCAGATCGAGCCGGCCCTCATCGGCAAACGCGTCAAGCTCCTCATCCGCAAGGACGACGGCGGGTTCTCCGTCGCCTTCCACGAGTCGAGCTCGCCCAAACTCAACGAGTACCCGAGCGGCTTTGAGCCCAAGAAGGGCGAGGGCGTGGTGGTCGTGACGGTGCGGGAGGCGGCCCCATGACGCGCGATCTGGTCCGCGCGTGCCGCTCCCGCGCCTTCACGCTCATCGAGCTCCTCGTCGTCATCGCGATCATCGCGATCCTCATCGCCATCCTGCTCCCGGCCCTGTCGGGCGCTCGCAGGCAGGCCCGCACCACCCAGTGCCTGTCGCAATCGAGACAGATCGTCACCTCCATCGCCGCCTTCGCCGCGAGCAACAAGAACCAGCTCCCCGAGAATCGCACGCTCGTCGAGCCCGGCAAGTTCGTCACCTGGCGTCAGCGCTTCAGCGAGCAGGACTACATCCCGCCGGGCAAGGCGTGGAAATGCCCGGACCACCCGGGCGAGCCGCTGTCGGAGCTGGGCCAGCCCGACGAGGCCATGACCTGCGTGGGCGATGTCGTCTCCAGCTACGCGCTCAACGGGCACCTGCTCTGGCGCCTGAAGACCATCGACAAGGACGCGCAGCGCGCCGAGTCCGTCATCGCACGACCCACCCACACCGTCCTGCTCGCCGAGACCCGCCTCCGCTTTCCCGACATCCGCGTGATCAACCAGATCGTCGCCGATCAGGACGCGACGGGCGGGCCCTTCGGCTTCTGGCACAAGGGCAAGGGCGTCTACGGATTCGTCGATGGCCACGCCGACACCATCCGCTTCATGGACACGGGCAACCCCGACTGCCGCTGGCACAACGGGCGCGACCTCAACCAGGATCCGCTCTTCCCCCAGCCGCCCGAGGAACTCAGGCAGCACGGGCACCCGGACTGGCAGTACCTCGTGAGCCCGGTGTACCTCAAGGGCGGGTGATCGCTCGCGCCTGGAGCGCGCCCGCCCGATCCGTGGAACAACTTCGTGCAAAGTGGCCCCGCCGTCGCCCTCGCGCCGGTTGACGCCACTGGTACCATCACGCGGGCCCGCCAACGCGCACGAAGGAGGCACCATGGAGCGCGAGACGAATCACGGCCGCGAGGAGCGCATCTCATGGCGCGCGTTCACGCTCATCGAGCTGCTCGTCGTGATCGCCGTCATCGCGATCCTCATCGCGATCCTTCTCCCCGCGCTCGCCGGCGCACGCCGACAGGCCCGCACGACCAAGTGCATGGTGCAGGCCCGCCAGGTAGTGACCGCGATCACCGCCTTCAGCGCCAACAACCGCAACGATCTGCCCGAGAACCGCACGCTCGTCGAGCCCGGCAAGCACGTCACCTGGCGCTCGCGCTTCGTCGAGGGCGAGTACATGACCGACGGCAAGGCCTGGCTCTGCCCGGACCATCCCGGCGCGCCCCTGAGCGAGCTGGGCCAGACCGACAACGGCACCATCTGCGTGGGCGATGTCGTCTCCAGCTACGCCCTCAACGGGCACATCCTCTGGCGACTCACGACCATCCCCAAGGACGCCGTCCGCCCCGAGGCCGCCATCGCACGCCCCTCGCACACCATCCTCCTGAGCGAGACGCGCCTGCGGTTCCCCGACATCCGCGTCGTGGACCAGATCGTCTCCATGCAGGACGACGTGGGCGGCCCGTTCAGCTTCTGGCACAAGGGCAAGGGCGTCTATGGCTTCTGCGATGGGCACGCCGACGGCATCGGGTTCATGGCCTCGGGCAACCCCGATTGCCGCTGGCACAACGGCAAGGACCTGAACCAGGACCCGTTCAACCCGCAGCCGAGCACCGAGTACCGCCAGCACGGCCATCCCGCCTGGCAGTCCATGGTCAGCCCGGTGTATCTCAAAGGCGGATGAGCGCGTCGCTCGATGCAACCGCGCAACAAGAAAGGCGGGCCATCGCCCGCCTTCGTGAGTTCATTCGGATGTTGGAGCCCGATTATCCGTGCAGGTCCAGCTCGTCGAGCACGCCCTGGACCGCGCCGTCGATCTTGGCGTCGGTCTCGTAGGTGCCATTGGCGATCTCGCGCTTCACGCGATCGACCACATCTGTGCGCACGCTGGGCAACGATGCGAGCTTGCTCAAGTACCTCGCCCTTTCGGAGAGTTCGACGCGATCCGACGGACGCGTCAGGGTTTGGGACGGGGCGGAGCCGGAATCGCCAGTCGCTCGCCGGGCGACGGGCGCCGCCGGGCTCGTGTCGATGCGATCCGTTCCCACTCCGTTCACCAGAGAGAGATCTGTCATTAGGGGCCTCCCGCGCAGCCGTACCCTGGACCACCGTTCCCGGGGGTACGACGGGTTGTGACTCAGGCCTCCAGCCTCACCACCGCTTGGCGTTCCTGCCGCGGACTGCAGTGGATATCGTCGGGCGTGGGAACCGCGCTTGAAACTTCGCCCCGCACGCCGCAAGTTCGTCGCAAGGGTCTGCAGTTCAATGATTTACGAAATGTCGCCCAGACCCGCCAACGCGTGCGCCCGCGACTCCTTCCATCACGTATCGTGAGGCTCGCATGAACCGAAGCTCCATCCGATTGGCGTTGATTGTCGTGGCCTGCATCGCCAGCGCCGCGCACGCGCAGAGCGATACCTACAAGCCGGGCAAGAAGACCGACACCGCGCCGCGCGCCGCCAAGCCCGCGCCCAAGGACGACACCAAGCGTGACGAGGGAAAGAAGGTCTTCGCCCCGGGCGCAACCAACGCCACCACCCGCGCCGGGTGGTCCGTCGTCATCGCCGGCTTCCGCGAGGACAACCGGCGCGAGCTGGCCGAGGAAGGCCTCCGCAAGTTCCAGGCCGCGAGCGGGCTCACCGGCGCCTTCGTCGAGGATCGCGGCAGCGTGAGCGTGATCGCCTACGGCTCGTTCGACAATCCGACGTCCAAAGAGGCCAAGTCCGCGCTCGAGAAGGTGCGCTCGATCGAGGTGACCCTCGACGATGGGCGCCGAGGCCGACCGTTCGCCGAGGCCTACCTCGCCCCTCCCGCCGAGGCCTCGGGCTCGATCCCCGAGTTCGACCTGCGCAACGCCCGCCGCACCAACCCGGACGCGCTCTACACGCTCCAAGTCGGTCGGTACGGGCGCGTGGACACCCAGCCCCCCAGCGCGACGGAGGTCGCGGAGTTCCGCAAGGCGGCCGAGGAGGCGGTCATCCGCCTTCGGCGCGAGGGCGAGCAGGCGTTCTACTTCCATGGCCCCAGCGGCAGCACGATCACCATCGGGCTCTTCGGCAAGGAGGACTACAGCCCCGCCGGCGCCGATGGCGCTCAAATGTCCCAGTCCAACGCGGTGCAGGCCCTGCGCAAGCGCTTCCCCTACAACCTCGTCAATGGGGCCGGGCTGAAGGAGTCGGTCAAGAGCGTGGACGCCAACGGCCGCCCCACCAAGACGCAGTCCCTGCAGACCAGCCGAATGGTCGCGGTGCCCAAGGATTGATCGCGCGGCTCACTGCTTGCCGGGCCACCAGATCGCCAGCGGCTCGATGACCACGGCGTGCCACTCCCCATCGCCCCCGCGCCGCCAGTCGATCCGCCACCAACTGAACATGGGCACCTCGTACATGCCGCCCGAGGGCGTGACGCGCACTCGCACCTGCGTCCGCCCGACCTGCGGGCCGTCGAGCGTCGCCTGCACCTCGAGCGTCGCGTGCTCCTTGACGCTGTAGGTCCCGCCGAGCGTGGATCGAACCGCGTCCACAATCGCCTCACGCCCCTTGGCCAGGGGGATCTCGCTCTGGGCGATCGTGGACTCGATCCGCGCCTCGGGCGAGAGCACGTCCCGCAGCGCGGCAAAGTCCAGCGTGGCGGCCGCATCCACCAGTCGCGCGCTCTGCTCGTCCAGGGCCTCGTGGTCCGTCCGAACCGCGGCGGCGATGGAATAGAACCCGCCCGCGAGCGTCGCCAGCACCAGCCCCACGATCACCGCCAGCGCCGCACGACCCCGCGCGTTGAGCACGAAGAACGCAACGATCGCCCCCGCGACGCACACGCCGACCAGCGGCATGGGGTTCTCGAGGAACAGGTGCGAGAGGAAGGGGCGAGCGGGCAGCGGGCGGACGCTCGCCGGATCGCCCAGCGAGATCTGCGAGAGCGAGAGTGCTAGGTGCTCGGGCATGGGTGGTGAATGGCCAACGTCGGGCGAATCTTGCGTGCGCAGTCTTTGCAGTGATTGTTCGCCGCAAGTCGATAAGGTGTTCGATCGGTTGTGCGATTTGGGATGCGCGCCCGCGCGTGAGGGGGGTGGGTGCGCGCGGACGTGCCGGTACCGGTCGGGCAGGATGCCCGATCCTCCGGGCGCGTTCCGGCCCCGGATCGTTGCAGGATGCACCCATGCCCGAGCCCTCGAGTTTCGTGCTGGAGCAGAACCTGACGGCGCTCTCGGTGCACTCGCCGCGAGCCGCCGCACTGGTCCGCGCCACTCCCGCGCGCGACGACCTCATCTGGAGCGACACGGCCGACGGCGTGCCCACGGCCCGTCCGGCCTCGGGCGCGCAACTCTGCTCCGCCCGTCGCCCGCTCGATGAGGCCCGCGCGCTCGTGGACACCATCCCCCTCGAGCAGGCGGGCGGCGTCGCGGTCATGGGCTTCGGGATCGGTCACCACGTCAAGGAGCTCGCCACGCGACTGGGCCGCCACGGGGCGATCTTCGTCCTCGAGACGGACCTGGGCCTGCTCCGTGCTGTGCTCGAGCGCATCGACTACGCGGGCGTGCTCGCCGCGACCAACTGCTTCGTCCTGACCGACCCCGAGGACGCCGCGGCGATCGCCGCCGCGATGCGAGGCGTGGAGGGTCTGCTCGCCCTGGGCGTGAAGATCCTCGACCATCCTCCGAGCATCGCGCGCCTGGGCACGGGCGCCGCACGCTTTGGCGAGCACTTCACGAGCGCCGTCCGCGCCGTCCGCACGACGGTCGTCACCACGCTCATGAACTCCGAGGTGACGCTGCGCAACCAACTCATGAACCTCGACCGCTACGCGCTGGCCCCGGGCATCGCCCCGCTGCGCGACGCGTGCCGGGGCAAGCCCGCGATCGTCGTCTCGGCCGGGCCCAGCCTGCGCCGGAACGTGGACCTGCTCTCGCGCCCGGGCGTGCGCGATCGTGTGGTGATCATCGCGGTGCAGACGGTCCTCAAGACGCTGCTGGCCCGCGGCATCCGACCGCACTTCGTCACCGCCCTGGACTACCACGAGATCTCGCGCCGCTTCTACGAGGGCCTGCGCGAGCAGGACGTGCGCGGCATCACGCTCGTGGCCGAGGCCAAGGCCAATCCCGCGATCCTCGGCGGCTTCCCGGGGCTCATCCGCTGCCCGGGCGACGACACGCTCAACGCCACGCTGGGCGGGGCGCTCGCCAAGGACATGGGCTCGATCAAGGCGGGATCGACGGTGGCGCACCTGGCGTGCTACCTCGCGCGCCACCTGGGGTGCGATCCGCTCATCCTCATCGGGCAGGACCTGGGATTCACCGATGGGCAGTACTACGCCGCGGGCGCCGCGATCCACCAGCTCTGGGCGAGCGAGCTCAACCCGTTCAACACGCTGGAGATGCTCGAGTGGCAGCGGATCGTCCGCGGGCGCGCGCACCTGCACCGCACGACCGACGTGCTGGGGCGGGCGATCTACACCGACGAGCAGATGAGCACGTACCGCGTGCAGTTCGAGCGCGACTTCGCGGAGTGGGAGGGGGCGGGGCTCACCACGATCGACGCGAGCGAGGGCGGCGTGCGCAAGCGCCACACCACGCCCATGACGCTGGCCCAGGCGCTCGATCGGTTCGCGCCCGAGGCCGCGCCCGCGCACGGGCTGGGCGAGGGCCAAGCGCCGCCCACGGACCACAAGCGCCAGCGCCAGGTGGTCGAGCGAGCGCGAGAGATCCGCGCCTCGGTCTTCCGCATCGAGCGCCACTCGCGCCAGACCGTGGACCTGCTCAAGGAGATGCAGGCGCGCCACGCCGATCAATCGCGCGTGAACGCGCTCATCGCGCAGGTCGATACGATCCGCGACAAGGTGCAGAAGGAAGAGCCGGCGTTCACGCTCGTGCAACTGCTGAACCAGACGGGCACGCTCAAGCGCGTCCGCGCGGACCGGGCCCTGGCGCTGGCCAGGGACCTGTCCCCGCTCGACCGCCAACGCCGGCAGATCGCGCGCGACATCCAGAACGTGTCGTGGCTCGCCGACGCCGCCCAGCGCCTGGGCGAGATGCTCGATCAGTCGGTTCGCGCGCTCGCGGGCGAGGGCCCGCGCCTCACGGCCGACCCGCCCCCGCCCCCGGACGAGACGCCCGAGGGCGCCGCGACCGAGGGCCATCAAGGGCCCCGGCGAAAGACGATCGGCGCGATCGTGCTCGTCGATGAGCGCTCGGGCGGGCTGGGCACGCCTCGCGGCCTGCGCGAGACGTTCCTGGGCGGCCTGAACCCGCTCGCGCTGCTCGTGCGCCGCCTGGCGCGGAGCGCGGAGCTCGATCGCCTCGTGCTGCTGTGCGATGATCCCGAGCGGGCGCGGGCGCTCGTGGGCGACGCGACGCCCCGCGCGAAGTTGGTCCCGGAGTTCGTTCGTGCCGAGGCGACGCTCTCCTCGCGGAGGGACGCGGTGCGCGGGGCGCGTGCCTGGGCGCGGGCGTGCTGGCGCGGCGGCGTCTCGAACCTGTCGGTCTACGACGAGGCCCTCGTTCCCGAGGCGATGGCGCGCGCGGCCGAGCGCCTGAACCTGGACGCCGTCGTCCCCCTCAACGCCGACTGGTGCCTGCTCGATCCGCTGGTCGTGGACGCGACCGTGGCCCGCCACCGCGAGCACGCCAGCGGCCCCAACGCGCAGCGTCTGACGTTCGCCCACGCCGCGCCGGGTCTGGGCGCGTGCGTGTTGGAGCGCTCGCTGCTGCGCGAACTGGCGGACCGCTCCGCGAGCGCCGGCGTCTTCGCGAGCGTGGGGGGCATGCTCGGGTACGTGCCCGTGCTCCCGATGCCCGATCCCATCGCCAAGACGCACTGCTGGACGCCCGACCCCATCGTGCGCGATCTGCCCGCGCGCTGCATCCCCGACGGCGTGCACGAGCGAACGCTGCTCTCCCGCGCGCTCGCCCCGATCGCCGAGTCGATCGAGCACGCCACCGCCGAGCAGATCGCAAGCCTCGTCAGCGAGCACCTCGATTCAGCGCGGGCGAGCGTTCCGTGCGGCCCGCAGGAGCTCGTGCTGGAACTGTGCACGGGCCGCCTGACGTGCGGGCTCCGCGGCAACTGGCTCATGCAGGGCCCCTCGCGGGCGCCGCACGACGCCATCGAGCGCCCGCCGATCTCGCTGGCGCTGGCCCAGCGCGTGCTCGGAGCCCTCGTGGAGACGCGCGCGGACGCCGCGCTGACCCTCGCCGGCGCCGGCGATCCGCTCCTGCACCCGCAACTGGCCCGCATCGTCCAGCTCGCCAAGAAGGCGGGTGTCGCGGCGGTGCACGTGCGCACGGACCTGCTCTGCGAGCGCGCCGCGCTCGAGGAACTGCTGGACTCGGGCGTGGACGCGATCTCCGTGGACCTGATGGCCGAGTCGCCCACGACGTACCGCACGCTCATGGGGGCCGACGCGTACGCGCGGGCCCGTGCGAACATCGAGGCGCTCATCGAGCTCCGTGGGCAGCGCCGCGCCTCGCTTGCGGGCGATGCCCTCTGCATTCCACACATCGTCCCGCGCCTCACGCGCTGCGACGTTGTGCACGACGAGATCGAGCCCTTCTACGACCGCTGGCTGCTCGTGGCCGGGGCCGCGGCGATCGACCCCCTCCCACCCCAGGCGGTGAGCGGGCGCGAGCGGATCGAGCCGCTGCCTCCGCCCGTCTCTGCCGCGAGCCGCCTTGCGCTCGAGCGGGCGCTCGTGCTGTGCGATGGTCGCGTGCCCACGAGCGAGCACGATCTGGTGGGCGAGCGCATCGTGGGCGATGTGTCCCGCGAGCCGCTGGGCGAGGTGTGGCGTAGGTTGGCGCTGCGTCGCCGCGAGGCCCAGTCCGCCCGCGGCGCCGAGGCCGAGCCCAAGGCCCGTTCCGAGGCGCGCGCCGTGGCGCTGGCCCGATGAGGATCCGCGCGTGAGCACCCCACAGGCGATCACGATCATCCTCGCGCGGGCCGGTTCCAAGGGCGTGCCGGGCAAGAACCGCGCGCTCGTCGCGGGGCGCCCGTGCGTCGCGTGGACGATCGACGCGGCCCGCGCCGCACGCCACGTCGCGCACGTCGCCGTCTCCACGGACGATCCCTCGATCGCCGGGATCGCCCGCGAGCACGCGTGCGTCGTCGTCGATCGCCCAGCCGACCTCGCGGGCGACAGCGCGACGGTCGACGCCGCGGCCCGGCACGCGCTCACGGCCCTCACGCCGTCTCTCGGCCTCTCCGCTTCTCCAACTCTTCCGATTGTCATTCTCTATGCGAACGTGCCGGTGCGTCCGCCAGGCCTCATCGATCGCGCGATCGACCTGCTCGAGCGAACGGGCGCGGACTCTGTGCAGTCCTACGCGCCCGTGGGCAAGCACCACCCCTGGTGGACCGCGCGCGTCGAGGGCCCCGAGTCCGCCACGCCCGGTCGCGTGCGCCCGTGGGAGGGCGACGTGCTCAACCACGGCGTCTTTCGCCGCCAGGACCTGCCCCCCGCCCACATCCCCGATGGCGGCGTGCTGGTCTGCACCCGACGCGCGCTGTCGCTGCAGATCCCCGGCGTGACGCCCGGGCCGCACGCCTTTTTCGGGCTCGATCGGCGTGGCATCCTCACGCGCGAGGGCGACGTCGTCGACATCGACTCGCCCATCGACCTGCTCGTGGCCGATGCGATCCTGAGATCGCCAACCGCCGGAGCGACGCGATGAGCGCGGGCCCTCGATTCGCCATCGCCGGGCGCCCCGTCGGGCGGGACGCGGTGGTGTACATCATCGCCGAGATCGGCGTGAACCACGACGGCTCGCCCCAGCGCGCCCTCGAGCTCGTCGATGCCGCCAGCGATGCGGGCGCCGACGCGATCAAGCTGCAACTCTTCCGCGCGGACCTGCTCATGTCCGGCGCGTCGCGCCTCGCGGCGTACCAGCAGGCCGCGGGCGAGCGCGACCCGCTCGCGATGCTCCGCCGCCTGGAACTGCCGCTGGAGGCGATGGCCCGCGTCGTCGAGCGCGCGCATTCCAAAGGGCTGCACGCGATCGTCACGCCGTTCTCGCTCCCGCTGATCGCCGAGGCCCAGCGCTTGCCCTGGGACGCGTACAAGACCGCGAGCCCGGACATCATCCACCACCCGCTGCTCGAGGCCCTTGCCGCGACCGGCAAGCCCATGATCGTCAGCACCGGCGCCGCGACGATTGAGGAGGTCGAGCGCGCCGTCGCGTGGCTCGCGCCCGCCAAGGGTCGCGTCGCGCTGCTGCAGTGCGTGAGCAGCTATCCCTGCGAGCCCCAGAACGCGAGCATCGCGGGCATGGCGGCGCTCGCGGGCCTCGCCGGCTTCACGGGCCCGATCGGCTACAGCGACCACACGCCCAGCGTGGACACCGGCGCGATCGCCGTCAACTGCCCCGGCGTGCCCGCGCAGATCCTCGAGAAGCACCTGACCTACTCCAAGTCCGCCCAGGGCCCAGACCACGCCGCGAGCCTCGATCCCGCCGAGTTCCGCCAGTACGTCACCCTCGCACGCGACGAGAGCCAAATGCTGGTGTGGATGGGCGGGCGCACCGTCCGCGCCGGCTCCGTGCTGCACGACGCACGCCTGGGCCCGCCCCAGAAGCGGGTCCTCCCCTGCGAGCAGGACGTGCGCCGCGTCTCGCGCCAATCGATCGTCAGCGCCCGCGCGATCGTGCCGGGCGAGCGCCTCACGCGCGAGCACCTCACCATCAAGCGCCCCGGCACGGGCATCGAGCCGTTCCGCGTCGACGAGGTCATCGGGCGCACCGCGGCGCGCGCGATCGAGGCGGACGTGCCAATCACGCCGGAGGACCTCGCATGATCGGCGACGGCTGGGACGACATTCCCGCGGCCCGCCCAGCGCCCGACGAGCGCCCCCGCGATCGCCGGCGCGTGCTGGTCATCACCGGCTCACGCGCGGAGTTCGGGCTCCTCGTGCCGGTGATGGACGCGATCCGCGCCCACGCGCGCCTGGAGCTCGTCGTCGCCGCGGCCGGATCGCACCTGCTCCAGCCCGCGCTCACCGTCCGCGAGGTCAAGGCCCGGTACAAGGACCACCTCGTCGATCTGATCCCGATGCAGAACCCCGGGCACGCGACGCGCGACGACGACGTGCAGGCGCTGGCGCGGGGCGTGTCCAAGCTCGGGCGCACGCTCGTGGCGCTCTCGCCGGACTGGACGCTCGTGCTGGGCGATCGCATCGAGGCCCTCGCCGGGGCGCTCGCCGCGTCGCTCTCGGGGCGTGCCCTCGCCCACATCCACGGGGGCGATCGCGCCGAGGGCGTCGCCGACGAATCCATGCGCCACGCGATCTCCAAGCTCGCGCACCTGCACCTGCCCGCGACCGCGCAGTCCGCGCAGCGCCTGGTCCGCATGGGCGAGCGGGAGGCGACGGTGCACGCCGTGGGCTCGCCCGCGATCGACGGGCTCGACGCCATCGCGCCGCTGGACGAGGCGCGATTCCAGGAACTCGGCGCCCCGCGCGCCATGGTCCTCATGCACCCCATCGGGCGCCCCGCCGAGCACGAGGAGTCCGCCGCCGCCGCGGCCCTGGAGGCGACTCTCTCGCGCGTCGAGGGCACCGTGCTGGCGATGGACCCGAACCACGACGCGGGCCGTGAGGGCGTGCTCCGCGCCCTGGACCAGATCGCCGCCCGCGAGGCGCGCCGCGTCACGCGGTGCGCGCACTTGCCCCGCGAGCGCTTCGTCGCCCTCATGAAGCGGTTCCACGCCATGCCCGGCGCGGGCGTGCTGGTGGGCAACTCGAGCGCGGCGCTCATCGAGGTCGCGGCCCTGCGCGTTCCCGCGGTGGACATCGGCCCCCGCCAGGGCGGGCGCGAGCGCGCCGCCAACGCCGTCTCCAGCGCCAGCGAGTCCCGCGAGCACATCGCCCGTGCGATCGACGCGGCGCTGAAGGTCGATCGCGCGGCGCTCACGCACCCGTACGGCGACGGGCGCGCCGGCCCGCGCATCGCCGATCTGCTCGCGGGCACCGATCCCAACGACCCCCGCCTCCTCCGCAAGCGCTGCGCGTACTGAGGGCTCCGCGCCCCCGCGACCCACCCCCCCGACCCACCCCCGATAATGCGTGTTGGCGACCTGTTCGGCGGTTGCCGTCTATTCCTATCGCGCCGAGCACCAAAGTGCCACGTCCGATTCGCCGATGTCCCCCTGCGGACCAGAGTCCGTGTATTCCCAGGGGAAGCAGAATGAGCACCGCCAGCACGCAGCGCGACCAGATCGTTTCCGACGCGATCCGCGAGATCTCGCACATCGCCACGCTGCCCGAGATCACGCTCAAGATCGTGGAGCTGGTCGAGAACCCCAAGTCCACCGCCCAGGACCTGCACAAGGTCATCAGCAACGACCCGGCCCTGTGCTCCCGCATCCTCAAGGTCGTCAACAGCTCGTTCTACGGGCTCCCGGGGCAGATCGGCTCCATCAATCGCGCGATCGTGATGCTCGGGCTCAACGCCGTCAAGAACATCGCCATCGCCGCCTCGCTCGCCAAGCTCTTCCGCGGCGGCGACCTGACCCCGAGCTTCTCGGCCAAGGGCCTGTGGCTCCACTCCGTCAGCACCGCCGCGACCGCCAAGCTCCTGGCCGATCGCCTCCGCCTGAACGTCTCGGACGAGGCGTTCCTCTCCGGGCTCATCCACGACATCGGGCTCATGGTCGAGATGCAGTTCGACCGCAACAAGCTCATCGAGGCCGTCGAGCAGCTCGGCGCCGACGACGCGGGCTGCCCCATGGCCGACATGCTCGAGGTCGAGGAGAAGGTCTTCGGGGCCAACCACCAGCACTTCGGCGCCGCCCTGTGCGCCAAGTGGAAGTTCCCCAACAACTTCGCGCTCGTCACGGGCTACCACCACCGCCCGATGGAGCTCGGGCCCGATCAGCGCACGCTCCCCTGCCTCATCTACACCGCCGAACGCCTTGCGACCGAGATCAAGCCCGGCTTCCGCCTGGACTTGCAGTCCATCGAGATCGCGCCCGAGGTCAAGGACGCCCTCCGACTGAGCGAGGAGAAGCTCCAGGCCCTGCGGGCCGAGCTCCCCGAGCACCTGAAAAATGCGGAGACCATGCTCTCCTGACCGAGGTTCGAAGAGATCGATCTGTTCCAGGGCCGCCCGCGTGGAGACGAAGAGCGACCCCCGTTCAACCCAGACCCCTCGCGCCGCGTGGGGTCGGCCTCCCCGAAGGGGCTGAGACCCGCGGCCGAACCAAGCTCTCTCTTTCTCCCTCCGGGCGGCTGCACGAAAGTGTGGCCGCCTTTTTCGTGGCGCGACGCCGCGCTCACCCCAGCGCCTGCTCCAGGTCCCGGATCAGGTCCGCCGCGTCCTCGATCCCCACCGACAGGCGCACCAGCCCGTCGCTGATGCCAAGCGCCGCCCGGTTCTCCGCGGGCACGCTCGCGTGCGTCATGATCGCCGGGTGCTCGATCAGGCTCTCCACGCCGCCCAGGCTCTCGGCGAGCGCGAAGATCCGCACACGCTCGAGGAACCGGCGTGCCTCGGGAAGACCGCCCTTGAGCGTCGCCGTGATCATCCCCCCGAACCCCCGCATCTGCTTCCTGGCGATGGCGTGCTGCGGGTGGCTCTCCAGCCCGGGATAGACCACCCGCTCCACCTTCGGGTGCCGCGTGAGGTACTGGGCCACCTCGCCCGCGTTCTCGCAGTGCCGCTGCACGCGCACGTGCAGCGTCTTGGTCGAGCGCAGCAGCATGAAGCAATCCATCGGGCCCGGCACGGCGCCCACCGCGTTCTGCAGGAACTTGATCCGCCCGGCCAGCTCATCGCTGTTGAGCGCCAGCACGCCGCCGATCACGTCGCTGTGCCCGCCCAGGTACTTCGTCGAGCTGTGCATCGCCACGTCCGCGCCCAGCGCCAGCGGGTTCTGCAAGAACGGCGTCGCGAACGTGTTGTCCACCACGCTGATCGCCCCGCGCGCCTTGGCCATCTTCGCCACCGCCGCGATGTCCACGATCTTGAGCATCGGGTTCGTCGGCGTCTCGATCCAGACCAGCTTGGTCCTCGGGGTGAACGCGCGCTCCGTCGCGCCCAGGTCCGTCATGTCCACGCGCGTCGCGACGATGCCCTGGTGCTTGTACACCTTGTCGATCAGGCGGAACGTCCCGCCGTACACGTCGTCGCACAGCACGACATGATCGCCCGCGCTGAGCGTGTGCAGCACGCAGTCCAGCGCCCCAAGCCCCGAGGCGAACGCGAACGCGTGCTTGCCGCCCTCCAGCGCCGCCAGGTTCGCCTCCAGTGCCGTGCGCGTCGGGTTCTTCGAGCGCGCGTAGTCGTACCCGTCCTTGGCGACGCCGGGCGACTCCTGCACGAACGTGCTCGTCATGTAGACGGGCGTCATGATCGCGCCGGTGGTGGGGTCCGGACGCTGCCCGGCGTGGATGGCGAGCGTGCCAAAGCCCTGCGAATCGTGCGACATGCGAAGCTCCTGGTCCGCACGCGCCGTGCCGGCGCGAGCGAGCCCAAGCGTATTCACACCGCCGCCACGGACGATCCGCCTCAGGTGCGCAGCACGGGCAGCACGAGCGCCTCACCCCCGCCCGCCAGCGCCCGCGCGACGGACCACGCCCGATCCTCCTCCGTCTCGGGCGTCAGCAGGCGCGCCGTCGCCCCGCTCAGGTCCGCCTCGTGCGGCTCGATGCCGTGGGCCCGGGCCACGCCCAGCACGCGCTCGGGCGAGAGCGCACCGCCATTCGATCGCACGCGGATGACCTGCGCGCGGGGCGAGGAGTCCGCGCCCTGCGTGCGATGCACGTCCCCGCCGATCGAAGCGGCTTTGTCGCTTCCCAGCGATCGCGCGATCGCCGCAACATCCCCGAGTATCGCCGAGGCCGTGGGTGCCGGGCCCGCTCCGCGCCCGCGCAGAAACACGCGTCCCGCCAGCTCGCTCTCGATCACCACCCCGTTCTCCTCGTCCACCACGCCCGCCAGCTCGTGCCCGCGGGGCACGAGCGTGGGCCCCACCCGCGCCCGCACCCGATCGCCGTCACGCTCGATCTCCGCGATCAGCTTCACGGTCCGTCCATCGCGCCGGGCCGCACGCAGGTCCTCGGGCGTCACGCCCTCGATCCCGCGCACCGCGACATCGGCCGGCGCGATCTCGCCCAGCCCGGCCGCCCGCGCCAGCACGCAGACCTTCTCCACGCTGTCGCGCCCGGAGATGTCCGCGCTGGGGTCGGACTCCACGAGCCCGCGCCGGCGCGCCTCCTCCAGCGCGCTGGCGAACGTCCAGCCCTCCTCAAGGCGAGACAGGATGAAGTTGCACGACCCGTTCACCACGCCCCGCACCGACACGATGCGATCGCCCCGCAGGTGCGCGATCGACGCGAGCACGGGAATCCCCGCGCACACGCTCGCCTCGTACCTCAGCCGCACGCCCCGCGACCGGGCGAGCCGCGAGAGCTCCTCGCCGTGGTGCGCGATGAGCGTCTTGTTCGCCGAGACGATGTGCACGCCCGCCGCGAGCAGGCGCGCGACGTGCTCCCGCGCGGGCTCGCGCCCGCCCAGCGCCTCGATCGCGATGTCGGGCTTGCTCGCCAGCACGTCCTCGATGCGGTCCGTCACGAGCTCGCTCGCCAGCCCGCGATCCCGCGTCGTGTCCCGCACGAGCACCCGGCACAGCTCCACGCCCAGGCGGCGCGCGATCAACTCGTGCGCCACCTTGCGACCCACCGTGCCGCAGCCCAGCAGCGCGACGCGCACCGGGCGCTCGCCCGCCGCACATGTCGGAGGTGTATCGCTCATCGCGCCACCTCCTTGGCGCGCCGTGCCGGCTTGGGCTCGCTCGCGCCGACCGCCGCCGGGCGCGTCGCCTCCAGCGCCCGCTCCCAGTCCTCCAGCAGGTCCCGCGGGTCCTCAAGACCCACCGACAGGCGGATCAGCCCGTCGCCGATACCCACGCGCGCCCGCTCGGCCGCGTCCACCGACGCGTGCGTCATCGTCGCGGGGTGGCACCACAGGCTCTTCACGCCGCCCAGGCTCTCGGCGAGCGGCCACAGCTCCAGCAGCGACACGACCGCGCGCACTCGATCGATCCCGCCCTTGAGCTCCAGGCTCAGGATCGACCCGAACCCCGTTCCCTGCTCCCGCGCCAGCGCGTGCTGAGGGTGGCTCGCGAGCCCTGGATAGATCACGCGCGCCACGTCCGGGTTCTCGCTCAATCGCTGCGCCAGAAAGAGCGCGTTCGCCTCGTGCTGCTTCACCCGCAGCGAGAGCGTCTTGATCCCGCGCAGCAGCAGGAAGCAGTCGTGAGGGCCCGGCACCGCGCCCGTCGCGTTCTGCACGAACTTCAGTTCCTTGAACAGCGCCTCGTCGTTCACCACCAGCCCGCCGCCGATCACGTCGCAGTGACCGCCCAGGTACTTCGTCGTGCTGTGCAGCACCAGGTCCGCGCCCAGCTCCAGCGGCCTCTGGAACACCGGCGTCGCGAAGGTGTTGTCCACCAGCACCTTCACGCCCGCCGCCCGCGCGATCCGCACGCACGCCCGGATGTCCGTGAGCTTCAGCAGCGGGTTCGAGGGCGTCTCGAGCCACACCAGCTTGGTGTTGGGGCGGATCGCCGCCGCCACGTTCGCCGGGTCGCTCGCGTCGATCAGCGAGAACTCCACGCCGAACTTCGCGAACACCTTCGTGAAGATGCGATAGCACCCGCCGTACAGGTCCTGCGCCGCGACGATGTGGTCGCCGCTGGCGAGCGTCTGCAGCACGGCGTTCACCGCCGCAAGCCCCGAGGCGAACGCCAGCCCGTGCCGCCCGCCCTCGAGCGCCGCGAGGTTGGCCTCCAGCGCCGCACGCGTGGGATTCCCCGTCCGCGAGTAGCACCACTCGGGGCTCCCGCCCAGCTCGTCCTGGGCGAAGGTCGTTGTCTGATAGATCGGCGTGGTGACCGAGCCCGTGAGCGCGTCGTTGGGCTGGCCGGCGTGGATGGCGATCGTGTCGAAGCGGTACGTGCGAGACATGCGTCAATCTCCGTGGGTCGTGGGCCGGGGGCTCGCGCGATGTGGGGCGCGGGGCCCGCCGGCCCGGCGTGGTTCGAATCAGGATGCAGAGGGAGGGGGAAGTGGGGCCCCGGCGGGCCAGCCTCAGGTCGCGCGAGAATCGCGCAACGCTCGAAGAGCCCAGACGCCGCACCCATCACGCGTGCCACGCAACGCTGCCGCTCGGATCAGGATGGCTCGATCGAACCGCCCAACCGAAACGTCAGGCCTGCGGCACGCAAGGCAGGAGCCTCGCGTCCGGGCGACGCATGGACATTCGCATGTCCATCGGGTTGTGGGCGGTGAGAGCCATGAGTCCAAGACACTATCGGCTCCATTCCTCCCGTCAAGACCCTCCCCAGAAAGTTTTCTGCACACGCCAAGTTCACCCTTGACGCCCCGGTTGATTTCTGCTTGAATGCTCATTCAAGAGTTGATTGAACGTTCAAACAGCCGACAATCATCGGCCAAAACGCGACTTTCTCCCCAAACCATGCCCCCGCCCGACGCCCACCCCGTGCCCCCGCCCCCCTCGCCCGACACCCGCGAGCGGATCCTCGATACCGCCGCACGCCTCTTCCACGAGCAGGGCTTCAACGCCACGGGCATCTCCACGCTCCTGCGCGAGGCGGACATCAACGCGGGGTCCCTCTACCACTACTTTCCCTCCAAGGACGCGCTGCTCCTCGCCGTGCTCGAGCGCTACACGCACCTGCTCCATCCCATCGTCATGGCCCCCGTCGAGCGCGCCACCGCCGACCCCATCGCGCGTGTCTTCGCGCTGCTGCAGCAATACCGCACATGGCTGGGGCCGCAGGGCTTCGCGATGGGCTGCCCGATCGGCAACCTTGCGCTCGAGATCGCCGACCATCGCCCCGAGGTCCGCACGCTCATCCACCAGAACTTCCAGGGCTGGCACGCCGTCGTGCGCTCATGGCTCGAGGCCGCGGGCGATCGACTGCCCGCGGGCGTCGATCGCGCCCAGCTCGCCGAGTACGTGCTCACCGTGATGGAGGGCGGCGTCATGCTCGCCCGCGCGGCCCAGAACCCCGCCCCCTACGACGGAGCCGTCGCCCAGCTCAGAGCGCACTTCGATCTGCTTGAGCAGCGGGCCGAGATCGTGCGTTCAGCCCCGCCATCGCCAGACCGCGATCCGTCCTCCGCCCGCCAAAGCCGCAAGCCGGCGCGGCGCGCTCCCAAGCGCCGCTGAGACTAAGAGCCACCATACACAGGAGAACACCATGTCCAATCCCACCGGCATCGTCCCGCACCTCGTCGTCGAGGGTGCCTCCAAGGCCATCGACTTCTACAAGAAAGCCTTCGGCGCCGAGGAGGTCATGCGCATGCCCCACGACGACGGCAAGCGTCTCATGCACGCCCAGATCAAGATCGGCCCCTCCGCCGTCTTCCTCTGCGACGACTTCCCCGAGTACTGCGACGGCAAGCCCCGCCATCCGCGAGCCCTCAACGCCACGCCCGTCACGCTCCACCAGTACGTCCCCAACTGCGACGCCGCCATCAAGCGAGCGGCCGACGCCGGCGCGAGCGTCACGATGCCCGCCCAAGACATGTTCTGGGGCGATCGCTACGGACAGGTGACCGACCCCTTCGGGCACATCTGGTCCTTCGCCACCCCCTTGTGCAAGTAGCCCCAGCGCCGATCGCCGCGACCTCAACCCACCAAGGACCACTCCATGAAACTCCGCCACGCGCTCATCGCCCTGCCGCTTCTCGCGCTGCTCCACCACGCCGCGCGAGCCGATCGCGCCCTTGTCACCGATTGTGTCCTCGACGCAACGCCCGAGCAGGTCTGGTCGCTCTTCACCACCAAGCAAGGCTGGGAGTCCTGCATCGTCCCCGTCGCGGAAGTGGACTTCCGCGTGGGCGGCACCATCCGCACCAACTACGACAAGACCAAGGGCGTGGGCGGCGAGGGCACGATCACCCACCACATCCTCGCCTACGAGCCCCAGCGCCTCATCGTCACGCGCTTCGACGCACCCCCCGGCGCCAAGAAGGCCATCCTCGCCCAGCAGACCGGCTGCTCCATCCGCATCGAGCCGCTGCCCGACGGCCGCACGCGAGTCATCGAAACCATGTCCGGCTTCGGCGACGGCCCCGAGTGGGACGAGTCCTACGCCTTCTTCAAGAAGGGCAACGAATGGACCCACGAGCAGATCCGCAAGCACTTCGCCAAGGACCAACCGACTTCCGCCGCGCCCGCGAACGACGCCGACAAGACACTCGCCCTCGTCGCGCGTCTCGTGGGCGGCGAATGGATCCATGAAGGATCCACGCCCGCCGGCGGGGTGCTCCGCGTGCGAAACCACTTCGAGTTCGCCCCCGATGGCAAGAGCCTGACCGCGCGCGGTTGGCTCGGCGACGCCAAGGGCATGTTCGCCCACGGGTGCACCACGATCTTCAAGGACCCCGCCACGGGGCAGGTTTCGTTCGTCGATGTGGACCAGCAGGGCGGCGTCTCCCGCGGGGCCATCCGCGCCATCAGCGACAGCGAGATCGCCTGGGACTGGTCGAGCGTCGCCCTAGATGGCAAGCAGTCCCGCTACGACATCCGCTTCCAGTTCACAGGCCCCGACGAGTACAAAGGCGCCATCACGCCGTTCGTCGCCGGAAAGCCCGCCGAGAAGCCGTCGGTCGAGCTCACCGTCCGCCGCGTGCTCGCCACGCCCGCCAAGTACCTCTCGCTCCGCCCCGATGCCAGGAGCACAGGAGCACCCATGAGCATGATGGACCCATCGCTCTTCGTCGCGCACGGCATCATCCCCGTCGCCATCGACAAGGAGACCACGATCCACGCCACGCCCGCCGAGGCCTTCGCCGCGTGGTCCACGCCCGAGGGGATGAAGGGCTTCCTGGGCGTGGAGTCGGCGATCGACCTGCGCATCGGAGGCCCGTTCGAGCTCTACTTCGGCCGCGCCGTCGGCGTGCCCGAGGGCGAGCAGGGCTCCGAGGGCTGCCGCATCCTGTCCTACGTCCCCAACGAGATGCTCTGCTTCTCGTGGAACGCCCCGCCCAAGTTCGCCGCCGAACGCCAGAAGCGCACCTGGGTCGTCCTGACGTTCACCGCGGACGGGCCCGACAAGACCAAGGTCCGCCTGCGCCACCTCGGCTTCGGCTCCGACGCCGACTGGCCCACCGTCCGCGACTACTTCGCCAGCGCGTGGGACAAAGTCCTGGGCGCGATGAAGGAGAAGTACAACTCCTCATCGCCGCACGGTCAGTGACTCACCACGCGCCGCTCGGCCTACTCGCCACTCGACTCCGCTGGCGCCCCGGTGCGGGATGGTCCCGTGCCGGGGCGTCGTCTTTGCAGGGCGCCTCACGTCGGGATCGTCGTTCCCGACGAATCCGCCTCGGCGCGGACCACCTGCCCGAACGGGCGCAGCCGCCATTCCGCGTGCTTCACATCGAAGCACCCGCGCACGCGGTACCGGAGCCGCACGCCGTGCCGCCGAGACGGGCGGATGCCCACCAGCTCCGCGTCGAGCCGCGTTGTGCCCTCGTCGCGCAGGCGGGCGATGACCTCTCGCCTCGCCGCATGCGCCACGGACCCTCCCAGCGCCATCGCCAGGGCGAACGTTGCTGCGAATCCCATGCTCTCCTCCTTGCCCAGCGCTCGCTCCGTCCTTGGAGCGAGCTCCCATCTCTCACGCTCGTTTGCCCCACTCACCGGGGCGACGGGTGGGGAGGCGGGGGTGGGGCGATCGAACTCGGGACCAGAAACCGAGCTCGCTCGTCCACCTCCCGCGCTTCCCCCACACCCGTCGTACCGCCCCGGCTCCCTCTTCCTCCTCCGAGTTCCCCGGCTCCGTCCCTCGTCGAGTCCGAGGCGCCGTGGCCTCGTCCTCGCCGTCGCGTCTCCACCGTTCCTTGGAGCCGCCAGGGCGGGGCCGGGTTCGAGGGTCCGTTAGGCCGCCGCGTCGGAAACCGACGCGCCGAGCCCTCGCCCGTCGGCGAGGGCCCGGCGCACGTCGGCGACCAGATCCGTGATGGGCTCCGCGCCGGGCGACAGGCGCAGAGTCCCGTTGAGTTCCTGGATGCTCCAGCGTGAGGACGCGACGCCCGCGTCGCCCTCGCGCCACAACCGCAGACGCCGCGCCACCGCGCTCGCCCGCTCCACGCCCCCCTCAAGCTCGACAAGCACCACCGCCCCCGACGTGCCCCCGCCCTCCGCGCGCCGCACGGAGCGAACCCCCGCCTCGCGCGACAGCGCCGCCGCCAGCGTGCCCGCCTGCTCCACGCGCAGGCGTGCCCGCTCGCTCGCCGTCTCGATCCCCGCGAGCACCTCCGCCGCCGCCCCGAGCCCCACGCGCGACGCGCTCCCGTCCCGCACCAGCTCCAGGCTGAACGCGATGCGCGCATCGCCCAGAACCAGCAGCGATACCCCCGTCCCTTCGCGACCCGACAGACGCGACGAATCCCACAGGATCGCGCCGTCGGCCCCACGAGCGATCGCCCGTGGACCCACGCTCGTCGCCGTCACATCCACCAGCGTCCGCACGCCCGCGACCCGCGCGATCGTCGCAATCCGCTCGATCTCCACTGCCGACTGACGCGCCCGCGCAATCTCAGGCACCCACACCCAGCGCGTGCGCCGCGTGATCGCCCCCGCCACGCCCACCACGTCCATCGGGTCCACGGCCCGCACCACGACGCCCAGCTCCGCGTACTCCGCGAGCACGCGCCCCGCCGGGCCACCCAGCAGCTCGCGCGCCACGACGATCTCATCCCCCGCCTCGAGCGTCCGCAGCAGCGTGCCCAACGCCTCGCCCCCGGAGCGGAACGCCAACGCCGCGCTCCCGCCCTCGATCAGCGCCGCCGCACGCTCGAGCGTCTCCACGATCGAGGGCTCGCCAACGCGAGGATTCTCAGGGCTCGCACGCCTCGCGGGCACGCCCGACGTTGGAGCAAAGGACCACCGGCTTGCAGCGCTCGTCGATGTGTTCAGTGTGCTGGACATGGCTCGTTCCTCGCCCGCTGGGGGCGGATGTCGGTCTGGGTTGCAGGGTCGTCAGGTCGCAAAAGCAATCGCGTCCGAGCTTTCAGGCCCGGACGCGTGGTTCGTTCGTCTCACGTTGTGCGGCTTGTGGTGCCCGCTGCTACCAGCAACACCTCGCTCGCACGCCGTGGACACCCCACGCGGCCGGACGCGCAATAACCATGTGTTGACACATGGCAAGTCGCGTCGTGCGGAGGTGTTGTTTAACGGCGGCGAGTGACATCGGGGAAAACCGTACCGGGATGCGAGAGGAAGTCAAGGGCCCTCTCGAAAAGTTCATCGGAGCTTCGTGCTCTCTACTTGAAACGCACGCCACGCCCCGCGGTTCCACGAAAAACCCCTACTTTCCCCGCCTGCTCATGAACTCGATCACGTCGATCTGGCTGATCACGCCCACGATCCTCTCCGCGTCCACGACGATCGCCACCTGGTCCGTCTCGAAGATCCGCAGCAGCTCCTCGATCCGCGCCTTGGGATAGATCAGCCCGCCGATCGGGTGCGACACATCGTCCGCCGGCGAGCTCGGCGTCACCTTCCCCGTGTGCAGCCCGCGCAGCACGTCCACCTCGTGCACAATGCCCGTGGGGCGTCCCGTGTCGCTCACGATGGGGATCTGCGACACGCCGTGCTTCTTGAGCAGTTCGATGACCTTCGAGATCGGGTCGCGCGCCTTGATCGTGATGACGCTCCCGCCTCCCGCGCTCCCGTTCGCGCCCGCGCGCACCTTCAGCAGGTCCTCGACCATGCCAAGGTCGTACTCGCTGCCCAGGAAGCCGTAGTCCTTCATCCACTGATCGGACAGGAACTTGGTCGTGTACCGCGTCGCGGAGTCGCACAGCACCGTCACGATCGTCTTGCCCGGGCCCAGTTCCTTCGCGAGTTGCACAGCGATGTGCACGTTGCTCCCGGAGCTGCCGCCGCAGAACAGGCCCTCCTCGCGCACGAGGCGTCGCGCCATCAGGAACGACTCCTTGTCGTTCACCTGGCGGAACTCATCGACGACGGAGAAGTCCATCGCGTCGCACAGGATGTCCTCGCCCACGCCCTCCACCTTGTACACGTGCGGCGTGGGCATCGTCTTCGTGTAGAAGTAGTGGTAGTGCACCGACCCGATGGGATCGACGCCCACGACGCGGATGGGCAGCTTGTGCTTCTTGATGTATCGCCCCACGCCCGAGACGGTCCCGCCCGTGCCCGCGCCCGCGACGAACACGTCGAACTTCCCGCCCGTCTCCTCGATGATCTCCTTGCCCGTGGAGAGTTCGTGCGCGTCGATGTTCAGCGGGTTGTGGTACTGGTTCACGTAGAACCCGCCGCTCTCGCGCGCGATGCGCTTGGCC
>CAYNSB010000034.1:291-45396 GCA_964399625.1 uncultured Phycisphaeraceae bacterium | reverse complement strand
CGGGCGAGCTGGACGCGATGCTCCTGAAGATCGCGGACAACTACGACGAGGAGGTCGACGTCGCGGTCGAGTCGCTCGTCAGCTTGCTCGAGCCCATGATGGTCGTGGTGATCGGCGGCATCGTCGGAACGATCGTCGTCGCGATGTTCCTGCCCATGGTCAAGATGATCGAGTCGCTGCAGGGCGGCGGCGCGGTCTGAGCGCAAGGAGAAGGTCGATGCGGCAGCGCGGGACCGGACACGGCGGGGCGGGGCGGGCGGGCGTCGGGCGTGTGGCGCATCGGCGCGGCTTCACGCTCTTCGAGCTGCTCGTGGCGATCGGCATCATCTTCCTGCTCATGGGGCTGCTGATCGCGGCGGTGCGGGCCGGGCGAAAGTCCGGGGCCGAGAGCGTCGATCGCGCGACGGTGACGGGGCTCAAGAACGCGGTGTCGCAGTTCAACCAGACGTTCAAGTTCATCCCGCCCCTCGTTCGGGACAACGAGACGTCGCGCCCGGGCACGCCCGGGACGGGCGGTCCGCTGAACAAGCCCGCGGACCAGGCTGGCTCGCGGCCCGTGGTGTTCACGATCTCCGATCCCGCGCAGCTGCGGTTCATGTGCGGGTACGACTCGAGCGGCGTGAAGATCGCGTGGGGGCAGGCGGACTACCGCTTCAGCGAGTACTCGCTGCCGTATTACGTGATGGGGCTGCTGCCGTTGAAGGTGGACGGGCTGGACGGGCCCGGGATGCGGGGCGTGAAGCGTGACGGCAGCTTCGAGAGTGCGGGTGCGACGTACCAGCCCTTCTTCGATGTGAGCAAGGTGGCCAAGTCGGTGTACACGGAGGACGAGAAGGAAGGGCGGATCGAGCTGCGCGACAAGTACGGGAACTCGTACCGGTACTACCGCTGGGTGCACGGGCGGTTCGACACGAACGGCAAGTACAGCGAGCGGGTCACGACCGCGGACGAGATGAACATCCCGTGGATCTTCTGGAACAGCAACGACCCGACGGACGTGCCGGGGGAGGCCAAGGACGCGACGTACGCGATCGTGTCCGCGGGGCCCAACGGGCTGTTCGGGGATGAGGCGCTGACCGAGATCGCGAGCAAGCTGGGCGTGAGCGACGCGCAGGGCGAGGCGAAGCTGCGCGCCCTGGCGCGCAAGGACAACACCGTGGAGTTCGGACGATGACCACGAACACGATGGGCGGCGGGCGTCGGCGCGGCTTCACGCTCGTGGAGCTGCTGGTGGTGATCTCGATCCTGATCCTGGTGCTGGCGATCGCGGTGCCGGCGTTCAGCTCGATGCTGTACTCCTCCGAGCGGAGCCTGGCGGACAACGCGCTGCGCGTGGCGCTCAACGGAGCGCGGACGACGGCGATCGGCAACGCGGCGGGCGAGGACGCGGCGGCGGTCTTCACGTTCGAGCCCGGCGGGCGCGTGGGGGTGGTGACGTGCGTGCGTGCCGGGGTGATGCACGACGTGCAGGGGGCGGATCACACGGACTTCGAGGTCTTCGTGCCCGCCAAGGGCGTGGAGCCGGTGCAGTTGCCCAAGGGCTGGAGCGTGCGTGGGTATGCGCGGTCGGACATGATCGACGACCCGGCGAACTCCGCCAACCAGAACTATCAGAACTGGTACGCCGACACGTATCCGACGCAGGCGGTCCGCGATCAGGGGAACTGGGTGTTCCCGGAGACGGGCTTCTACGTCATCGGCGATGAAACGTTCGGTGGCGAGGCGGCGCAGGGCAAGAGCCGGCACACGTTCATGGTGCGCTTCGAGGGCGGCACGGGGCAGGTGCTCACGAGCGGCGGGACGGTTCGCGTGCTGCTGCCGAGCCCGTCGTCGACGTTCCGCACGGGCGCGCCGTGGAACAGCATCGACACCAGCGACGGGCGGGCGCTGTACCGCGCGGACCAGGCAGACGATCTGCTCAGGTATGTGCGTCGGGTGATCGCGTCGACCTCGCTGGATCCGGCCGATCGCAAGCGGCTGCTCGGAATTGATTCCACGGACACCGTGGGCGCCAAAGCGGTTGGACAGTTGGCGCTCTACAACGAGTCGCGCCTGGCGAACGCGATCGGCGTGCGCCTGGATCGGGATACCAGCAGTCTGTACCAGAACGCGACCAAGGACAAGCCCTACGCGACGTGGGTGAAGGCCGCCGAGGGCAAGGACTGGGGCACGCAGAACACGAGCGACCTGAACGAGTGGATCGAGGGCAGGCTGCTGCGCCCCGGGGCGCAGACGGGCAGCGAGGACTTTGTCGAGTCCGACGCGCGGGTGTTCGCGCTGCAGCGGTACCTGGGAGGCATCGTCGAGGTCACGGGCTCCACGGGCGGCAAGGGAGTCAGCCCATGAGGCGCGCGTTCACGCTCATCGAGGTGCTCATCGGCGTGCTGATCCTGGCGCTGGGGTTGCTGGGGCTGGGCGCGATCATTCCCGTCGTCGTGCGCGAGCAGCGTGCGGCGGCCGATGCGGGCCTGGGCGTGACGGTGGCGAACTCGGCGCAGAAGTATCTGACGAGCCTGGAGGGCACGGACCCGCAGGCGACGGGACCGCGATTCACGATCTGGGACCTCTGGCTCTGCAACAGCAACTGGGGATGGACGAACCCCGGGCGGTACCAGAACGAGCAATACCTGTGGACCGTCAAGACCGATGAGGGCGCGTCGACCAACACGGTGGTGAACGGCGCGCCGTTCTGGTACCCGCCGACCCAGGGACTCGGTCCGGCGCAGGCGCTGCACCGGGTTGCGGGCCTGACGAACATGCAGTACACGTTCGACGTCTCCAGCGGGTCGATGATCTGGACGGCCGATGCGCCCATCCGGCAGGATCGCGCCTCCACGACGCAGCCCTGGCCGCTGGTCCCGGTCGACACGACGCGCGCGCGTGCATCGTTCCGGCGGATCTCGGTGGCCGATCGCCTCTGGCCCAGCCCGCAGGTGCGAACGGAAGAGACGATCGCCGAGGGCGCGGACCCCTATCGCCCGCAGTTCGTCTGGGACTTTGTGGCTCGGCGTCTCCCGCCCGATTCCACGGAAGAAATCGTGGGCGTGACGGCTCCCGGGCGCCTGCAGGTCGCGCTCTTCGTGCGCCGGCTGGATCTGAACATCAAGCTGCCCCCCGCGCCGCGTCCACCCGACACGCTGCCGGCGGGCGTTGAGTACACGCTGTTTGGCGTGCTGACGCAGGCGTCGCTGCCGGCTGGTCAGCAAACGCTGGATCCCTCGTCGTGGCGCGTGCCCGTGGCGGACGATACCGACGGGCTGCCGACGGGCGCGGGCTTCGATCCACGGGACTCGAGCACGCCGCGGAAGTATTCCAAGATCAAGAGCGTGGAGGCGACCGTCTCGAACCCCGGCGGGGCGCGCGACGTGCTCAAGCTGACGACGAAGCTGACGAATCGCGCGGCGCTGCTGCGGAGCGCGGCCCAGCCGGGTCAGAAGCTGATCGACAACCTGGGCAACATCTACACGGTTCGTGGCGTGCCCGATCCCGAGACGATCACGCGCGTGGGCGAGGTGGACGTGGTGGTGGAGCCGGCCGTGCCCGATGGGGTGTTCCCCACGCCCACGCAGGCGCTGCCCTCGGATACGCAGAACAGCAACGTGCTCCGCCAGGTGGTCTTCACGTCGCAGATTCCCGCGGCGGTGCGGGTGTTCACCGTCTCTCGTCCGGCGAACGCGCCGCTGCCCGCGAGCAACTAAGAGGGTCCCATGACGCACATGCGTGCTCGAATGATGGCGGAGGTCGCGGGGGGCACGGGGGTTCGCCCTCGGCGCTCGGGCTTCACGCTGCTGGAGCTGCTGGTTGCGGTGGGGGCGCTGGCGTTTGTCGCGGTGGGGATCGCGGCGATCTTCGAGTCCACGGGCCGGACGATCAGCGCGGGCAAGCGCGTCTCCGCGTTCACGTCGTACGCGAACCTCATCGAGCAGCAGATGCGGGCGGACTTCGCGGCGATGACGCGCGACGGGTTCCTTGTGATCCGCAACGAGTACGCGGGGGCTGATCCGCAGGGGAGCACGCCCGACGCGGTGGCGCTTCACTCGGAAGACACGAACCCGCGTCCGCGCCGCATCGACCAGCTCATGTTCTTCGCCAAGGGGCAGTTCACGAGCGCACGCGAGCCGCTCAACGAGGAGTTCACTCCCCGCAGCGACACCGCGCGGATCTACTACGGGCACGGGCAGCGTGAGTCGAGCGCCTCGGCACGGTTCCTCGCGCCGACGCTCAACGATTCCAACGCGCCCACGATCGGGCAGCGCCGGGCGACGCGCCTGGGGTACGCCGATCCGAACGGCACGAACCCGAACCTGTACGCGTCGGACTGGACGCTGCTGCGTCACGTGACGCTGCTGCGCCAGCCGCAGACGTCGCCGACGGTGAACTACGCGAGCGAGCTGGGCGGGCAATCTCCGTTCAAGACGGCGACGGTCGACCCCAAGGCGTACCCCGACAGCGATGTGCAGATCGCGCTGCAGCCCGCGGCGTCGGGCGTGTTCCGCCGGCTTCTCACGCTGTACCCGAACACCACGACCTCTTCGACCACGCTCCCGGTGAGCCTGCGGAGCATCGATCTGGGCGCGGGCCCGAACCCGACCAACCCTCCGAGCCCGGTGTTCAGTTCGGGGCTTGTCGATATCGCGACGACGGATCTGACGGAGATTCGCCAGGTGGTCGTGACCGCGGACACCTGGCCGCTGCTTCCATCGGGCGCTGCGGGTCCGACGCGTCTTGCGGGCGTCAACTTCTGGAAGCCCATGATCCCGTTTCGGGCGGACGGTCAGAACGAGGGGCCGGACGGCGTGTTCCGCCTGTGGGACCAGTGCTCGCCGACGCCGGTGAGTAGCACGGGGGCTCAGCCCGACGCGGACGTGCTTCGGCGGATGCAGGCGTGGATCGACGACGCGTGGCCCAGCGATGCGACGCAGGCTCGGGCGCTCGAGCGCGATCGCGTGCGGTGCGAGGCGACTCCCTTGAATTTCCTGGGCGCTCCGGTGGGAGCGCGCGACGCGCTGGATGCCACGACGCGCACGGCCGACCAGATGATGCTCACGTCGTCCAACTTCCTGCCCCGGTGCACGGAGTTCATCGTGGAGTGGTCCTTCGGCGACACGTACACGAACGATCCGAACGACACCAACTACGCGCTGGTCCAGGGGCTCGGAGGGCAGGTGGTCTGGCACGGGATGCTGCGGCGCACGAGCACGGGCCAGTTGATCGGGCAGGGGCCCTCCAACGGCGCGCAGGTGCCGGCGGTGTATCCATACCTGGACCGGACCATGGGGTCGGCGTTGGCGAAGATCGATTCGCGCTCGCTCGCGGTGCGCACGAACGAGGGCTCGACGTTCCAGCACCTGATTCGGACGGCGATGATCCACGGAGAGGACTTTGCGAACGTCAACCAGGGGTCGTGGGCCGCGCCGGCCGACCCGCTGACGAGCTACTTCGGATACGTCGATCCGACGTTTAACCCTGACCAGCAGGCGGTGTACGCGAACGGGTCCTGGGCCACACCGCGGAGTGACGGCAAGGTCGATGGACCCAAGGACGCCGCATCGTCCACGCTCCCGTGGGCGTGGCCCAAGCTGATCCGCGTGACGCTGAGCCTTGCGGACCCGAACGACCCGAAGGTCGAGCGGACGTTCCAGTTCACCTTCGATGTGCCCGAGCCCAAGCGCTGATCGACGGGCCTCGGGGATGGCGGTGGGGGCGCGCGGGGGAAGGCGAACGGGGTGGAGGCGGTGGTTGGCGCCCCTGCGGGCGCGGAGAGCATGCACATGAGCACGACGAGCAAGGGCGGGACGGGGCGGATGATCGAGTGGGCGCGGCGCATCGCGGGTCGGAGCGAGCGCACGCCGGGCGTGCTGCACGCGCTGCGCGGCGGCACCATCGGGCTCGATCAGAGTCGTCGGGGCACGGTGCTGGTGATCATCCTCGGCGCGCTCGCGCTCATCAGCGTGATCACGGTGGTGTACGTGACGCTGGGGCAGAGCGATCGGCGTTCGGCGCAGGTCGTGGTGCGCAAGGACCAGGTGGGCGAGGCGGTCGCGGGCGTGCGGGACTATCTCGCGGACGTGATCGCCCGCGACACGTTCAGCGTGTACGTGAACGGCGTGGACGCGTCGGGGCGGGCGCTTCTGGCGCGCCGGGTCGCGGTCTATCCGTTCACCGACCCCTCGCGGCGGTCGGTGCTCAAGCAGGGCAATTCCGCGGACGCGCTCGCGACGTTCCGCAAGTTCGATCCGACGGGGTCGTACTCCGATCTGCTGGGCTCGAACGACATCGACGGACGCCTGCCCTCGGCGCCGTTCCTCGCGTCCACGACGCCGAGCTGGCTGCGGGAGGGACAGAACACAATCGTCACCGGGCCGCAGTATCTGTACAAGCGCGACTGGATGCAGATCTCGTGCGTGTCGCCGGACGGTCGGTTCGTGAACCTGTCGAACCTGGCGCCGGTGGTGAACAACGTTCGCGTGAGCGGGTTCGACGCGAAGTCGGGTCTGCCGCTGCAGGCGGGCGGGTCGCTGAAGGTGGATCCGGGTCTGTTCACGGGTCCGGTGCTCGACGGAAGCGGGGGACTCGATCGCGATCGCCACTGGATGAGTTGGGGTTTGACGCTCGGGGACCCTCTGGTGAAGGACCCCGCGACACAGGCCTCGAGGAGCCAGCGAGCGGCCGACCCCCAGAAGCGCTACGACCCGCTTCTGGGCGTCAATGGAAGCGACATCGCGGATCCGAACGTGCCCGCGCACTGGTCCATGTACCAGTTGAACGCGATCCGCCCGATGGTGGACTTCGACTTTGGGCCGAGCGACCCGGAGTATGCGGGCAATCAGTGGGCGGACACGGACGGCGACGGCTTCCCCGATGCACGCTGGTTCGAGATGGTGGATGCCTCCGATCCGGACCATCCGGTGAACCTGCTTCCGGGAGATGGCAAGTACCGCTGGTTCGTTGCGGCGCGGATCGTGGACCTGTCCGGTCTGGCGAACGTGAACATCCACTCGGACTTCCTGACGCCGCCCCGCCCGCTCAAGACCGCGACGGGAGCGCCGATCACACCCACGAGCGTGAACGCGGGCGCGACGCCGGTCGGGTTCTCGCCATCGGATATCGATCTGCGTCGGCTGGTGACGCTCAGCGACTCTCCGTCGGTCAATCGGAGCACGCCCAACAACAGCGCGTACGCGGATTTCTTCCAGCCGCTCACGGGGCAACTCTCGCGCAATCCGAGCCAGGACTACTCCAGCCTGACGCTCGACCGGGCCGCGGCGGTGGGCGGTCTGGGGTACGCCGCGCTGCGGGACGTGCTGGTGAACCGCTCGCTCGCGCTCACGGCCCCTCCCGCGGACATCAACTACAGCGTGTGGACGCCCTTCGAAGCGGACAAGCGCTGGTACACGTACGTCAATCAGCTCTCGCGCGCGGATGGCTCGTTTGCCTCTGATGGCACGTCGGCGGGGTCCATCGTCGGCGCGGGGCAGTTCGGCGCCGCGGACCTGCTCGAACTCCTCACGTACCGCACCGCGAACGACCCCGAAGTGACGTCGCGCCTGGAGCAGGTGCTCGATGGACGCTACAACGCGATCTCGGGCGGCAACGCGGGCACGGCGATCTTCGGGCCGATGCGCAGCAACCGCGGGCTCGAGCTCGAAACCTTGGTGCTCCCCAACGTCGGCACGCGCTCGTCGATCACGGACAGACTGGTCGCTCCCGAGGCGATGGCGCGACTGTCGTTCGACGTTCGCCAGTACCTGACGACGGTCAGCGGAACGCGCCTGCGCAAGGCCGGCCCGATCGACGCTGGGACCGAGGGTTCTCTGTCGATCAACGAGACGAAGCTGCATCCCCAGGACGTTGTGGATGCCGCGACGCGCGTCCCGTCCACGTTCAAGATCACCGCGACCACGCCGCCGGACATCAGCTTCCGCGATCCCTCGTACCTCTTCCAGGGGTTCTGCGACGCGCTCGCGCCATACGCGTACCTGCCCGCGGCGTGGAACAGCGGCTTCGATCGCTCGGGCACGAGCACGCCGGTGAGCGCCGGGCAGGCGCCCAACGGCGATGCGCTCTCGACGATGCACTACGGCGGGAACCGCGGGCCGATCGGGCGCCACTCGCCCGAGCTCGCGATCCGGCTGGCGGCGCACATGACGGCGAACACCGTCGCGTCCTACGACCCGTTCGACAAGGGCGGGTTCGCCGTTCCGCCCGCGTACACGGTGCTGCTGGACTCGGGGATCTTGAATCTCTCGAACCCGGATCGTCTCTTCACCAACAGCGCGCTGGACAACGTGCTCCCCTGGTGGACGTTCAAGACGACGATCACCGTGGGCACGACGACCACCAACATCTACCCGGGTCGCCTGGACCTGGGCGATGCACGCCTGGCGAATTCCAAGAATGCCAAGCCCGGGCTGAGCCAGCCGGACCCCAAGCCCGCGGCTGCGGCGGGGGCGATCAACGTGTTCGGCATCACGCCCCAGCCGTTCTTGGTGCAGGCGTCGAGCTTCTGCATCTACAAGAGCCACTTCGAGCCCGACGAGAACGATCCGCAGGCGCCGCCGTACGTGGCGATCAACGGGCAGATGCCCTCGAACGGGACCACGAACGACGACTACATCGGGCAGATTCTCGCGTTCCAGCTCCACAACCCCTTCTCGGTGAAGGTCACGCTGTCCACGGGAACGGGTGGCGGCGGAGGCGGTGGAGGCGGCAACAACGGCAATGGTGGTGGCGAGGGCGGCGCGGGCGGTGGGGCCGGCGTGGGCCTCGTTGGCGTGAACATCGCGGAATGGCCGGACTACTACATCGAGTACAACGACCATCTGTTCAAGCTGGCCGAGGCGAGCGCGCAGGGTTCGCTGACGTCCGCCGAGCTGGACCCCAACGAGACGCGCGTGTTCTACGCGCTAAGCGTGGATCGCGCCGAGTTTGCCCGTCGCCTGGGCGGCGGGCCGCAGGTGCTCGAGAACATCCTCAAGGAGCAGTTCAAGGTGACACAGGCCGATGGGGCGATCAAGGACCCCATCGAGATCTATCGCATGAAGGGCGCGGGCAGCGCGGGCGGCCCGTGGAACCCGATCTCGGAGACCGCGGAGGTCGATTTCTTCGCGAAGCCGACGAATCCGCCCGCGAACGACCCCAACGGCATCGGCAAGAAGGGGCGCGTGCTGCTGTGGCGTTCGCTGGGCTCGCCGGGGCTGGACGCAAGGAGCAACACCGATCTGCGCCCGGCGCTCAAGACCAACCAGCGTCGGAACGACCAGCTCGCGGACGTGCTGGACGAGGTGGCGAGCGTCGACACGCTGCCCACCGGGCCGACGCTCGATCGCAGGCTGCCCGACAGCAATGCCAAGATCGGTAACCTGAACCAGGACACGGAGCCTGAGGGCGTGGCCCTGGCGCTCTACGGGTCGATCAAGCGCCACGACGATCCCAATCCTCCCGCGCACTCGATCCCGGGCTACCTGATCGAGCCCAAGCGGAACTGGTCGGCGGGCGGGGCAGCGATCAAGAATGTGACCCTGGACGACAAGGTGAAGCTCCCGGGTCGCGCGAGCTCCAACTCGTCGAATCCGACGACGACGGTGTCGACGCTGAACATGTTCGGCACCGGCAAGCAGCCCGGACGCAAGGGCATCGACAAGCTCCGCCAGGCGCTGGGCGCCAGCGGGACGCGCGAGATCGAAGTGCTCGGGATGGACAAGCCGGCCGAGAAGAAGGCGGTGGACGTCGATCTGGGCAAGCCAACCCTGCTGTCAACGCCGAACATCGACAAGCGGATCATCGATCAGGTCCGCATCGAGCTGCCGAGCCGGGTGAAGTCGACGGGGACCACGACGACGACGAACCAGGGTCAGGACGATCCGTTCCGCGTGAGCACGCGGGTGTCCGGGGCGTCGACGAAGGTGAACACGATCCGTGCGCAGGACCTGCTCGCGGCGCTGGCGATTGGGCCGGAGTACGACCCGCCGACGACGCCACCGACCGGGCCCGACGCGCCGACGGACCCGGACCGCTGGATCACGCTGACGCAGGCGATCGCGCTGGCGATGAACTATGCGACGCCGGGCGACACGCCGGCCACGTCCAAGCCGCCGCTGGCCGCGGGGGACGCGGACTTCACGGTGTACGCGCGGCTTGGGGACTATCGGGTCGCGCCGGTCAAGGCGGGCGATCCGCTGCAGTTCCCGGGGCTGCCCAGCGACGTGTTCATGGGTGCGCTGGATCGCGGGCACCTGCTGCTCGATCGATTCGCCCCCTTCGAGGACCGCAACGCCAACAGCGCCTTCGACGGCGTGGGGAACGATCGCAACCAGGACGTGAAACGATTCCCGGGCATTCCACTGGCGCTGAACATCTTCAACGTGTTCGATGAGCGCGCGCCGCGCATGGTCGTCAATCCGCAGACGCTCGCGCTCTCGCCCAACCCCGCGGCGTTGACGACGATGGTGAGCGGGCTCGTGAACGTCAACACGGCTCCGATCGCGGTGCTGCGTTTGGTCCCGCTGCTGAGCCCGACGACGGAGATCGCATCCCCGCCGTCCACCAAGTGGGTCTGGGACAACTGGCTCGAGCGCATCGGCGTGAGCTCCACGCAGGGCGTGATCGGCAACGGCAGCGCGACGACCTTTGTCGACGTCAAGAGCGATCTTGCGGCGAGCGTGCTCGCGTACCGCGACGCGCTGGCGACGCACGATCGGCGCGGCGCTCTGGGCAACCCGCCCAACGGAACGCTCATCGATTTCGGTCAGAACAATCCGCGGAACGCGGGCACGGCGTACGAGCCGCTGGACGGCCCCGGGCCCGAGATGTGGGACGGGCGGGTGACGACGACGGGCATCCGTGCGATCCGCGAGACGCCGGGCATGCTCACCTCGGGCGAGCTGCTCGCGATCGTCGGGCACGGCGATCAGGGGTACCAGCCCGGCTTTGGCAAATCGTTCGGGGCGCGCAATCCGATCGGCCGCTCGGGGCAGCGCGTTCCGCTCGCCAACCAGATGGACGTGCTGGCCAACGACGGGCTCGGGACGAACAACCAGTACACGAGGGGTCGCGATAAAGCCTCGGGCTACCCCGGCACGAACACGATGCTGCAGCCCGCGGCGAACAACGGGCTGCTCGAGTCCTCGGGCGTGAAGGACGCCTGGAGCGAGAAGCTGATCGCGGCGTCGGGCGCCCTGGGCACGACGTCCACGAGCAGCGACGTGTTCGCGGTGTGGTTCGTGGTCCGCGGGTACCAGCGCTCGGATACGGAGGGCCTGCGTCCGTCGGACACGCTCACGCCGTCGATCGCCAAGCGGTACGTGATGGTGGTGGACCGCTCGAACGTGACGAGCAAGGGCCAGAAGCCACGGATCGTGCTGTTCAACGAGGTCCCGCTGAGCGGGGAGTAGTGGGGGCTACAGTGGTGTCGTGCAGGGTGTAGCTCAGCTTGGTAGAGCGTCTGGTTTGGGTCCAGAAGGCCGGAGGTTCAAATCCTCTCACCCTGATTCGGATTTCGTCAGTAGTCAAGGATGATCGCGAGTTTGTGTCGAACAGCTTCAGTAGCCAGTCGATGCATTAGAGACCAACCGAATTTTGCGGCGACTTCGAGAGCCGCGCCGTGATCAAGCCCTTCTCGACCCCAACGATCACGAGTCACAGTGTCCGCACGCCACGTTCGCTCATTCAGTTGATCGAGTTCGTTGAGCAGCATTCCGCAGTTGCCGAACACCCGTTCATTGCCTGCGGCGTCGATGCTTTTGAACACTGAAGGTGACGAGATCGGCAGCCAGATCTCCTCACCCAACAGGAGTTGTGGATACAGCGTTCTCGCGGTCGGATCCGCATAGCGACTCAGCGCCGGATCTTTGGTCCAATTGTCGGTGGTAACGGGTTCTTTTCTGCGAGCTGGATCGAGCCCTTGGTCGACATAGGCGGCCCAGAGGACGAGGCCCCCATACCCGTCCCAAGCAGGCTTGTCGGTGAAGTACGGCATTGCCGCGTCCTCGCTGCCGATTGACGGCAAGCTCAGACTGCTCGCCAAGCCGCTGGCCCAAACGGCGACAGCTTTTTGAACCTCCGTCGGGCTCGCTTGTTCGGCGGCGTTGGCACGCACAACTTGAACCTGACCCGGAAACGACTGCTGTACGATGGTTTGCCAATCGCGTTGGTAGTACCTCGTGAATGTCCCGACGTAAACGTCAAGTCCCATGGAGCGAGAGTTTATCCACTAACCTTGAACTCAAAGACATCCCCCGAATCAGGTTGAGTATCACTGGTTCCCAAACCCGAACGATTGCCACGAAAAGTTCAACTGGCGTACTGTCACCCTGATTCGCCAAGCAAAGCGGTCCTGGGCCTGCTTCGGCCCGGGAGTTCGCGCCGCGAACGTGACAGGATGCCACGCAGTGAGTTTTGTCAACCTGATTGACGACCCAGGCGCCCGCGAGTTACGACTCGCGGGCCTTTGATTTGGCGACTCTGCCTTTCGAGCGTTCACCGGTGTGGTCGTCGTCTTCGCGACCACAATCTACTTGCGTGCGCCCATTGCACGAAGTTCCTCGGCCCAATTCAGGATCACCTGGATCACGCGCGGCTCTCGCTCCCACGCCGGGCGCTCGATCATCAGGAACCCGCCCTCGGGCAACACTTCAAAGCCGCTCCAACCCAGCACCGCGTACGGACCGCCCGCTTTCATCTCGAACAGCTTGGTCGGCGCCGACACTTTCGGCTCAGCGCCGGAGTAATCGATGGCCGCGGCCATCATCGTGTCCTGCGCATCTCTGAAGAAGAGACGCTTTCCATCATGGGAAAATCGGGACACGCTGCCCCCGTTGGTCGAAACCTGCACGTTGGGCCCGCTCGCGCCGAGCGGCCCGAGATAGACCTCCAGGCGCCCCGACTCGTCCGACGTGTACGCGATCCACTTGCCGTCGGGTGAGACGCGGCCCTCGGTCTCGAGCGCCGGGCTGTTCCGCACTGGTGCGAACGTGCCCTTGGCGTAGTTGTACAAGAACAGGTCCGGCTTGCTCGTGACAGCCACCACGCCGCTCTCCACCAGCAACCCCGAGCCGTCTGGAAGTTCTTGGAGCGCGTTGTCGAGCCTGCCGGATGTGCCGGGCAGGATCGTGGGATCCCCGCCGGCGACCGGCCACTTCGCAAGACTGGTGACCCCTTGCGCATCGGTCTGCCCGGCCACGATCGACGCGCCATCGGCCGACCACTTCGGAAAGAACGTCTCGGTCTTGGCGTTCACCAGCGACATCGATCGCCGTTCAAGGTCGAGCACCCACATCTCGACTTTGCTGCGGAGCGTGGTCAGCACGGCCCTGCGCCCATCGGGAGAGACCACCGGGTTGGTCTGATAGGTATCTGTCGTATCCAGGATCGGCGTGGGCTTGCCCGCTTCATCGACACGGACGAGGCGCCGATCGCCGCCGTACCGCCCACCGGGCACATAGGCGAACGAACCGCTCGGAGACGCGCCGAGGTACGCCGAGTCCATCCACATGTCGGTGAGGACCCGTTCGAGGGCGACGGTCGGCTCACCGACGATGACGCCGCGCTTGGGGTCAAAGCCCACGGTCATCACGGTCGTGCCCCGCGTGAAGATCAGGCGATCGGGCGCGATGAGGCGCGGCTCGGTCGCCGTGCGGAGCACCGTGCGAACGCGGCCGTCCTTGAGTGAAACGGCGACGAGGTTGTATTCCTCGGTGGTGAAGCCGCTCCACGAGCACGAGAGGACATAGTCCGCGCCGGGCACCGCGACCGGGACATCAAAGCCGCCGATCGCGAGGTCGCCGCTGACCGTTGTCGCGCCCGGGCCGGCCTTGGCCAGTTGAACGGGCGTGCCGCCGCTCGCGCCGACGCGCCAGAGCCCCGATACGCCGGCACCAAACACAATCGTGTCGTCTTCGAGCCAAGCGAATGAACCGAAGTTGGTCACCTCGCCGATCGTCAGCGTCGGACCGCCCCCGGCGGGCATCTTCATCAGGCGCGATGTGGAAGTACACGCCAGCCACTTGCCGTCGGGCGAGAAGAACGGACTGGCGCAGCCCTCCGTGTTGGGCAGCACGCGCGACTGGGCGCTCGCGACGTCCCGCACGCAGAGATACGTCCGGTTGTTCGCCTCGGCCACGAACACGATCCGATCGCCCGCCGGGCTGATGGCGATGCCCGAGCCGAACCCGATGAACGGCGGAAGCGTGTACCCCGTCGGCGGCTCGATCGTGAATCGCACGACCGGTGCGGGCGCGGACGCCTTTGCGCCCCCCAGCCCGACGCGCCCGGACCAGAGCGGGAACGTGCCGCCGATGATGGCGACCGCGGCCATCGCCACCGCGAACGCCGCGACCCCGCCGCGATGCCGGGGCTTCGCGTCCGCGCCGCCGCTGGTCCCCAGCGCCGTGCCGCGCGGGTCGCTGATCGCCTGCATCAGCGCCAGGCGCGCGTCGCCGATATCGCGCAGGCGGCTTGGTCGGTCCTTGGACAGGCACTGCGTCAGCAGCAGGCGAACGGTGGGGGGCGTTGCGGCAGGAAGCCGCGTGAGATCGCACTCCTTGTGCAGTGTGGCCCCTATCGCGTCGGCGACCGTCTCGCCGCCAAAGGGCATGACGCCCGTGAGCATCTCGTAGAGCACGCAGCCGAAGGAGAAGATGTCGGATCGCTTGTCAACGGGCTTGCCTCGGGCCTGCTCGGGCGACATGTAGCCGGCCGTGCCCATGATCGCGCCGGGGATGGTGGGCGAGTGCCGCGCGGGTGACGTGACCGTCGGCGAGTCGCCCATGGCCGCATTGGTCGAGGAGGGCGAGCCCTCGGCCGTCCGCGCGAGCCCGAAGTCGAGGACCTTGAGGACGCCCTCCGGAGTGACCATGACGTTGCCGGGCTTGAGATCGCGGTGGATGATGCCCTTCTCGTGCGCGGCTTCGAGTGCCTCGGCGATCTGCTTGGCGAGCGTCAGCGATTCGGGGAGCGGGATCGGTCCTGCGGCGAGGCGTTCGGCCAGTGTCTCGCCCTCGATGTATTCCAAGACCAGATACTGCTGACCGTCTGCTTGTTCGAGCCCGTGGATACCGCCGACGTTGGGGTGGTTCAGCGACGCGAGCACCTTGGCCTCGCGTTGAAACCGGGCGAGGCGATCGGGGTCTGCGGCAAGGTCGGCGGGCAGGGCCTTGATGGCGACCTGCCGCTCGAGTCTCGTGTCGGTGGCGAGGTACACCACGCCCATTCCGCCACGGCCGAGTTCGCGCTCAATCTTGAATGGACCGATAGCGGCGGGATTCACGCGGGGGGAGTGTACAGGTCAGATGGGTTGCTTTGTCCGACCAGACCCTGCAGAGGCCAGCGATTGGAGCGTGCGGGGCTCCCATACCCTAACGCCCGCCAAGAAGAGCTCGATGGGCGCACTGTCGCCCTGATTCACGATTCGCTAACGCAGCAGGTCCTGACGATGCCCCGCGCTCACTTCCCATGAAGCGGGCCAAGAGCGTGCAATGCGATCGGGAGTTGCGATCGACCTACGGCTTGGCCTGCTCGGGCTGCGGGCGTGCACCGTTGGGTTCGTCCGCATCGTGGACGTATCGCTTGAGCGCCTCGCGGTAGTGCTCCATCGCGCGGTCCTTCTGTCCCTGCTTCTCGCAGATGCGTCCAAGGTAGTAATGGACCAGCTCCGGATTCGGGTTCAGGCTGAGTGAGCCCTCGAGCGTGGACCGCGCCTCGTCCAGCTTGCCGCGCCGGAACAGGATGATGCCCTTGAGCTGGCGGGCCCGGCGATGCTCGGGCTGGGCCGCGAGCACCTTGTCGGTCATCGTGTCCGCATCGTCGAGATTTCCCGTGGCGGCGTCAAGGTCGGCCAGGTCCAGCATGAGCTCGCGATTGTCGGGGTCGAGTTCCCGACCCTTGATCAGTTCGGTCCTCGCCGAGTCGAGCTGCCCCTTCTCTCGCATGAGGCGAGCCAGCGCGCGGTGCGCCGAGGCGGTGGCCTTGGGCGTGCCCTCTTCCATCGGGCGTGCGGCGAGCCGATCCTCGAGCTCCTTGTCGCTGAGCGTGCCCTTGGCGTGGCGGATGCACGCGTCGAGGCTGGACTTGTACTCGTTGCCGTGCAACGAGATCACGTGCGCCAGGCGCCCGTCCTTGTTCGTGATGATCGTGGTTGGAAAGACGATGAGCCCGAGCGAACCGAAGTACGCGCGGTCCGGGTCCAGGGCCAGCGGGGCGGTGATGCCGCGATCCTGACGGAACTTCTCGAAGTACGGCTTCTGCACAACATCGGCGGTGATGTGCACGAGGCGGACCGTCTCATCGCCCATGGCTCGCACGACCTCGCTCGACTCCATCGCGGCAAGCTCGGAGCGACGCTGCTCGGCCGCGAGGCACACGATCACCGTCACGGACCCCTTCATCGTGGCGCTGTCGAGGGCGGTGCCGTCGCCCGTAGGAAGTTTGAAGGCGGGCAGCGGCTCGCCCTTCTTGACGTTGCGGAGCTCGTCGGCGTGCGCCACGCGTGTCGCGGAGACGAGCAGGGCGCTCAGGGCGGCGAGTCGCAGGATGGTTCGGCGGATGCTCATGGCGTGCTCCTGTGGCGCGGCAAGGCCGCGCGTGATTCATTTCGGTTCGTTCGTTCGGTCCTTCGCGGGTGGTGCCTGGCGTGCGGGCTCGGCGCGCGAGCCGGGGATCATGTCCTCGCCCTTCCACGCGCCGCCGGGCGGCAGCGGTGGGTAGGCGACGGGGTTCGATCGGTTGTACTCCATGGGCGCGTGGCACGCGCCGCCACACTTGCCGCCCGTCGGCAGGGACTCGTACTTGATGGGCATCTTCCACCCGCCGGCGCCAAAGGCCACCTCGTCGCGGATGTGCGAGTCGCGCGAGGAGGCGTGCGAGTCGTGGCACACGCGGCAGGAGCGCCCCTTCTTGTCGCGATTCACGTGGACGAAGTGGAGATTGAGCGATCCGTTGCGGAAGCCCGTTGCGGAGGTGGTGCTGGACGTGAGGACGAGCTGTCGATCGTGGCAGCTGAAGCACAACGCGTAGCTGCTCTCGGAGAAGGGGTAATAGAGCTCCGAGGGGAACTCGTTCACGAGCAGGCGGCGATGGTCCCCGCCGTGGATCGCGTGGCACTCAACGCACCCGCGCTGGGTGATCGCGCCGTGGAGGCTCTTGCCCGTCTCGATCACCTTCTTCATGTTCGCGAGCACGCTGCCGTCGGGCATGCGGATGGGCTGGTTGTGGCACTCGAAGCAGAGGGAGGTGGGGGTGTCCTTCAGGAGCGAGGCGTAGCGAGAGGCGTGCGGCGAGTGGCAGTTTGTGCAGGCGCGATTGGTGGTCACCGCCGCGTGCTGCGTGGTCGCGGTCGCGAGCGTGTGCGCGACGTCCTGGTGGCACTCGGTGCAGAGCCGGGTGGTGGTGTCCACGAGCACGCCTGCGTGATCCGACGAGTGGGACGCGTGGCACACGCGGCAATCGCCCAGCGCCGGCGCGTGCACCACGGGGCCGCTCTCGATCTCAAGCCCGGTGCGGACGTGGCACTTCAGGCACAGGTCGCGTCCATCGGCGTTCAGCAGGGCGGGCAGAGGCGAGGAGTGCGGCCGATGGCACGCGCCGCAGGCGCCCATCGCCGCGGGCGTGTGCGCGTGCTGGCCCTTGCCCGCGATGTCCGCGTGGCAGGAGGTGCACGCGTCGGAGTACCGCTCACCGCGGAGCAGGCGCGGCTCCGGGCTCGTGTGCGGGTCGTGGCAGAGGAGGCACTCCCCCTTGGCGAAGGGTTCGTGCTGGCGCGCGCTCGTCGTCGCTTCGTCCGCGTGGCACAGATTGCAAAGGTCGTGACGCTCGCGCGTGGGCTCGAACGCGTGTGTGCCCGGGTTCGTGAGGCGGTGGCACGCATCGCACGCGTTCACGCGGAGTGGGCCGTGCACGTAGGCCCGAGACTTCACGCCCGGGTGGCACTCGGTCGTCACGCAGCCCTCTCGCGGCACTGTGGTGGTGGGGGCCGGGAGCGTCGAGCCCGTGCGATCGCGCGGGGCGGGAGGGGTCTGGGCCGGTGCGCGGGTCGCGAGCGCGCCGCACAGGGCGCCCAGCGCCAGCCGCGCGATGAACCGCGAGGATGGGCGGGGTGCAGCCATTCAGAAAAGCCCTCCCGCGATGATGAGTCCCAGGAGCGTGAGCCCGAAACCCACGGAGAGCGCCGCGATGACCACGATCGTCGGGCGCTTGGAGGGGTCGGAGGGCTTGACGCGGAGCGCCTCGAGCGCGCCCGATGTGCGCAATCGCTCGTACTCCTCGGGGCGCTGCTCGGCAAGCTCATGCTCGGGCAGCGTGCCGGTGAAGATCACTGGATCGACGGGGAACGTTCCGGGGCGCAGGTGTGCGTTGAAGAAGTGGATCGTGAAGATGAACCCGATCGCGAGCAGCGCCTCGTACCCGTGCACGATCATGGCGATGTTGAAGGTCCAGCCCGGCAGCAGGCGCGACGCCGCCTCTGGGAACCAGAGCAGCAGCCCCGATCCGCCGATGATCATGGACCCGCCCACCTCGGCCCAGTAGTCGAACTTCTCCCAGTAGGTCCAGCGGTCCAGCCTGGGCGGACGCCCGCGCCCGGCGAACCAGCGGATCATGCCGCCCACGTCTCGCGCGTCCTTCCAGCGGGGCACGAGCGAGTTGGGGCCGAAGAGCCATTGGCGTGCCGACACCTTCCGATTCTGGAAGCGGCGGAGCAGCGTTGCAAAGTGGAGGGCGAGGTTGAGGATGAGCACGATCGCAAAGAAGCGGTGCCACAGACCCGCCGCCTCGACGCCGCCCACGATCGAGGCGAGAACGCGGGCCCAGTGGCGTTCGGCGAAGACGAGCGGGATGCCCGTGGCCGTGAGCCCGAAGAACGTGAGGGCCACGAGCGCGTGGTTGATGCGATCGACGAGCGTGAAGCGGCGCACGTGCGGGGCGTCGGGCGGGTGGGGGGCGTGCGTGTGGTTCCGGGCGCGCACGGCGCGGCTGCGGAAGAACCACAGCACGGTGTGCACGCCGAAGAACGTGAACACGCCGGACATCATCACCATGAAGTAGAGCCAGACGGCGTACAGGATCGGGTGGTTTTGACGATCGCGATGGTTCGCGTGCGGATCGAACTTGACGAAGCTCGCGTTGGCGCCCTTGTGGCACGCGCCGCACGTCTCGACGAGGTTTCCCTTGGCCACGCGCGATCGCGGATCGTTGAGCGGGCGGATGTCGTGCGACCCGTGGCAGTCGGAGCAGCGCGCGGCGCTCGTGGTGCCCAGGCGATTCACCTGCCCGTGGTACGAGCGCAGGTACGAGCGGTAGTACGTGCCCACGCGCTCGCCCTTGGCGTCCGGCGAGTCGTGGCAGCGCCCGCATCCGTTGACGATGCTCCGCACGAACGCGGGAGAGGACGCGAGGGTGATCTCGTGCGCGGTGTGGCAGTCCGTGCACACCGCCGCGGATCCTGGCTTCTGCTCGTTGCGCCGTCCGTGGACGCTCGTCTGGTAGATCTCGATGATGCCCACGTGGCACGCGCCGCAGGTGCGAGGGATGTTCGCCCGCGACACGCTCGAGGCGGGATCGCTCGCGGGGCGTACGGCGTGGGCCGTGTGGCAGTCCGAGCACGTCGCGGCCATGAGAAGGCCCGACTTGAGCACGGCCTTGGCGTGCGTCGAGCCGAGGTAGCCCGCGATACGCGCGGCGGGGTCCACACCGTCGCCATTCGGAGCGTGCTTGGCGTGGCAGTCGCCGCACAGGCGAAGGGCGTTGAACCGGTTGTGCGGCGCGTTGCGATCCGTCGATCGCAGGATTTGGTGCGACCCGTGGCACGAGGCGCACGTGGGGGCAAGCGGACGCCCCTTCGCGTGCGCGGCCCCGTGCGCGCTCGCGGCGTATGAGCTCGATTCCGTCGCGTGGCACGTGGTCGCGCACACGGCCTTCTGGAGTGTCGGCGTGTGGGGCAGTTGTTTGGCGTCCTCATGGCACTCGACACAGTGGACGTTCGCGTGGGGGCCGGGAGAGAGCGTGCCGGCCTTCACGAAGAGCCCGGGTCGCGTGGGCACGCCCGGGGTAGATTCGGTCGGCGCTGGTGGCGCGGGCGTGCCAGCTCCCTGCGCATCGAGCACGGTGCCGACCATCTGCCGGCGCTCGGCGGGATCGAGCAACGCGATGCGTTCCTGTCCGTGGCAGCGCAGGCACCGCCGATCCGGGTCATCGCCGGGTCCGTCGCCCAGCGCGTGCGTGTGGAGGAAGAGCGAGCACGCCACGCACGCGAAGCATCGAATCGGCCGTGGCATGCGCCCGAGGGCGATACCGGGTCGAGGTGCCGAGTTTGAACGGACGTGCCAGAGCATGGCGGTTGAGCCGGCGCATACCGATCCACGTGTCGGTAGGAGCGCCGACGCCTCGACGGAAGAACGTGCAATCCGCATGCCCCGATGTGCCTCGGGATGCCCCTCGTCTGGCTCCAGCCGCCGCGTTGGCGATGGTCCGCCTGGGCCGGCGACTCAAAGGCGAGAATGTGCGGCGCGTCGGTCCTCTCAAACTCGGGATCGAAGCCCAGTACCAAGGCTCGACCGGAATCGGTCCGGTCGAGCTCTCACGCGCGGTGCGCAGAAACTGGTACGTGCGGTTCGTGCGTCCCTACGTGCGCGATCCGCGACGTCCGCGACTCAAAGGGCGATCTCGCACGCCCGCGCGTGGGGACTCTTCGCACCCGCGTCGCGCGCGGTGAATCGGTGATCGCCTCGCCTTTAGCGCGTGCCGACGCCGAAGGCGGAGTGATCGCCGAGCGTGGATTCGTGGTTGATCTCCAGCCACCACCAAATCTTGATGATCGCCACACCCACAACGCACACGATCGTTCCCAGGGACCAGAGCACGACGGAGCGGATCTCCACGGCCTCGATCGCGCGCAACGCGCACACCACACCCAGGACGAACCATACCCAGGACTTGAGCAGCGCCAGCGCTGCGACGCGGCGTCGCGGGCCGCGGAGCGGCACCAGCAGCAGCGCCCACAGCCCCGGTGAATTCGAGGGAATCGCGGGCCGCGCTTGTTCGGGCATCATCGGACACCCCCTTTCGGTCAAACGGCCCCCCTGCGGGCCCTTTGTCCACCATCAACTGAACGTGATGAGCGGCTTGATCATGCCGCCTTCCTTGGTCTGCATCATGCGGAACGCACGCAGCACATCGGTGAACGCGAAGCGATGCGTCGTCATGAGCAACGGATCGACCCGCCCCGTGCGGATCAGGCGCATCAGTCGCGCCATGCGTTCGGCCCCGCCCGGGCACAGCGCGGTGCGGATTGTCTTGTCGCTCATGCCCACGCCCCAGTCCAGGCGCGGAATGGGCACGTTCTCGCCCTCGCCGTGGTAGCCCACGTTGGAGATCGTGCCGCCCGGGCGCGTGGCGCTGATGCAGGCGGCGAAGGTCGCGGTCGATCCGAGAGCCTCGATCGCGGTGTCCACGCCCTTGCCGCCGGTCGCCTTGCGGATCGCCTCGACGGGGTCCTCCTTCGTGAAATCGACGATGAGGTCCGCGCCATACGCGCGGGCCAGGCGAGCGCGGTCGGGCTTGGACTCGACGCCGATCACCAGCCCGGCACCGCACAGGCGTGCGCCGACGGTCGCCATCATGCCGATGGGCCCCTCGCCAAAGACCGCGACACTCCCGCCAATCGGGATGTCGCCCTGCTCGGCGGCGATGAACCCTGTCGAGAGCATGTCGCAGCAGTAGGCGGCCTGCTCGTCGGTGAGATCGTCGGGGATCGGGGCGAGGTTTGCGTTGGCGTTGTTGACGTGGAAGAACTCGGCCATGTTGCCGTCCTTCACGTTCGCGAACTTCCATCCGCCCAGCATTCCGCCGCACTGGCTTGAGAATCCGCGGAGGCAGTTCTCGCACCCGAAGCACGGCGTGATCGCGTTCACCGCGACGCGCTGCCCCACACGGAGCAGCCCGCTCGCGGCCGCGTTGGCCCCCAGTTTGTGGATGACTCCCACGGCCTCGTGGCCGAGCGTCAGGTCCTTCCTGGGGCCGATCGCTCCGTTCACGGTGTGCGTGTCCGACGTGCAGATGAGCGCCGCGGTGGTGCGGATGATCGCGTCATCGGGCCCGGCCCTTGGGATGGGCTTCTCCATCACGCCGACCTCGCCGATCGCGTGCATCACGAAGGCCTTCATGGTGGAGGGCATGGGCGAATTTCCTATCGGCGTGCGGGTTGCGGGTGTGGGGCGACGCTCGCGGGTCGTGAGAGCCTCGTCAGTCCACCTCCCCGGCGAGCAGGCGCTCGCCGCGGATCCGGGACCTGATCTCGATCTCGGGCTCGATGGCCGGGCTGGCGCCGTTGAGCTCGCGCTCCGCCTGCAGCCAGTCGGTCTCGGGGTCTCCGGGGATCCCGATCGCCGAGCGGCGCTGGTAGATCTCGAACGCACGAACGCGGATGTCCTCCCGGTTCGTCCTCCGCGCGATCGGCGTTGGTGCGATCTTGTTCTGGGCCTTGGTTGGGACATGGGTGACCATGGCGTTCTCCTTTCGAGTCCGGCCTGGCTCGGGCTACCGGAACAGCGCCCCGAGTAGGTCCAGGCTCGTGATGATGCCGATGGGTAGCCGCTCGCGATCGGCGACGATCACGCGGTGCACGCGCTTCTCGTGCATGAGGCGCGCGACCTCGACCGCCGAGACCTCGGGCGAAACCATCAGCGGGTCCTCGGTCATGAAGTCTTCCACACGGATATCCGGCTCGGGCACGACCTCGCCCTGCTCCTCGTCGCCCTGCTCGGCGAGCGTCTCGAAGAGGTATGCGGGGGGCATCTCGCCGGTGCCGTCGAGGCACCGACGGATCAGGTCCGTCTTGGACACGATGCCGACGACGCGCCCCGAGTGCTCCACGACGGGCACGCCGGAGATCCCATTCTCCTCAAGCAGGGTCGCGAGCTCCCGTATCGACGCGGTGGGCGGGATGCTCACCGGGTCGCGTGTCATCACGCTCCTGGCCTTGAGTTCGGTCCGCACCATCGACATGGGCCGCCTCCTGCGCGGGCGCCGCGCCCCGGTTCGTGCCGCCTCCGAGGGCAAGAATGCGCTCGTGCCCTCGATTCGCGAGGCGACGCAGCGTCGGCGGCCCTGAAGAGGCGTGCGAGGTGGCGCTCTGCTTCGAGCCAGTTCAGCAGGGCGTTTCCGCCGAACCGATTCCAGAGCTCCCACGCGATCCCCGCCGTGAGCGCTCGCGTCACATCGATTCGTTGGCGCGAGTCCGCGATCGGCTGGATCGTGATTCGCATGGCCCCCTCCATGCTCGAGCCGCCCAGCGTTGCTGCTCCATCCTTCGACGCTCGCGGGCGTTCTCAACTTGATTCTTCAAACAATTCTGCGTTCGCAAGGTTGTCGCACGACAGAAACACGAACGCCGCGCGTCCAGGTACTCCGCCGGGATTCGTGGCACGTCGGTGCACGCGCGCCGTGCGCCCAGGCCCGATACACTCGTGCCCCTCATGACACGCACGTCGATTGGCCAGGAACCTCGATCCATGCGCACGACTCTCTCGTTGACGTCCACGTTCGCCCTCGCGCTCGTGCTGTGCAGTGGCACGCCCGCCTCGGCCCAGGTGCAGCCCAACGCCGGGATGCTCCGCTGGCCCGCGATCAGCAAGGACCAGATCGCCTTTTCCTATGCCAATGACCTTTGGATCGCGCCCAAGGCCGGCGGCATGGCCCACCCGCTCACGAGCGTCGCGGGGCAGGAGTCCTTCCCGCGCTTCAGCGGCGACGGCGCCACCCTCGCCTTCGTCGGCAACTACGACGGCAATCGCGACCTGTACACGATCCCCGTGTCGGGCGGCGTCGCGTTCCGCGTGACGCACCACCCCGCCAACGAGACGCTCGCCGGATGGACCCCCGACGGGCAGCTCCTCTTCCTCAGCAATGGGCTCGCCGGACTGCAGCGCCAGACGCAACTGTTCACGGTGCCCGCGGCGGGCGGTCTTCCCTCGCGTCTGCCTGTGCCGTACGCGGGCTTCGGCTCGATCAGCCCCGATGGGCAGTGGCTGGTGTACACGCTGCACTCCACGGACACGCGAACCTGGAAGCGCTACCGGGGTGGCATGGCGACGGATGTCTGGCTTTTCAACCTGAAGGACAGGTCGTCGCGCCGCGCGACGGATTGGGAGGGCACGGACACGCTCCCCATGTGGGTGCCGGGCGGCGACGGCTCGACCGTGTACTACCTGTCGGACAACGGCCCGGAGCATCGTCTGAACATCTGGGCCTACGCCGTGGCGTCTGGGCAGAAGCGCCAGGTGACGACGTACAAGGACGATGACGTGCGCTGGCCCTCGGTGGGCCCCGGCGATGCGGGCAAGGGCGAGATCGTGTTCCAGCTCGGTTCTGAGCTGCGCGTGCTCGATCTGGCGAGCGGCAAGGACCGCGTCGTGAAGATCACGATCCCCGGAGATCGCCCGCGCATCCGCGCCAAGAGCGTGGAGCCCGCGAAGAACCTCGGCGGCGCGACGATCTCCCCCAGCGGCAAGCGCGTCGTGATCGAGGCGCGCGGGGACCTGTACTCGCTGCCGGCCAAGGAGGGCGTGACGCGCGCGATCACGAGCACCAACGCGATCGCCGAGCGCGATCCGTCCTGGAGCCCGGACGGCAAGTGGATCGCGTTCTTCTCCGACGAGAGCGGCGAGAACGAGCTCTGGGTCCGTCCCTCAGACGCCAAGCCCGCCAAGGACGAGGACAAGAAGGACGACGAAGCGAAGTCGGAGAAGAAGGACGACACGAACGCGGACAAGAAGGCGGAGCCCAAGCCCGACGCGAAGGAGGAGGCCAAGCACGAGGCCAAGGCGGAGCCCAAGCCCGAGCCGCGCAAGCTGACGAGCCTGGGCGCGGGGTACCGGTTCTCGCCCACGTGGTCGCCGGATTCCAAGCGCATCGCGTTCACCGATCAGAACGGGCGTCTGTTCCTGACCGATCTGGAGTCCGGCGCGACGAGCGAGCTGGACAAGGACCCCACGATGGAGCGTCCGGCGCTGTCGTGGTCCAGCGACTCGCAGTGGCTCGCGTACACGCGCTCGGACGAGGACAACACGCAGAACGCCATCTGGATCGCGAACGTGAAGGACGGCACGAAGCGCCGCGTCACCGATCCGATGTTCAGCTCGGGATCGCCCGCGTTCGATCGGAAGGGCGAGTTCCTCTTCTTCGCGTCCAATCGCATCATCTCCAACCCCGCCTACTCCGATCTCGACAGCTCGTTCATCTACAACAACACCAGCATGATCTACATGGTGCCGTTGAACAAGGACGTGAAGAACCCGCAGGCGCCCAAGAGCGACGAGGAGTCGCTCAAGAAGGATGACAAGAAGGGCGAGAAGGACGCCGAGAAGAAGGACTCCGCCGGCGAGAAGAAGGACGAGGGCAAGAGCGCCGCCAAAGCGCAGGCGGACGATGGCGTCTCGGGCACGTGGTCGTGCTCGGCCAAGGGGCTTCCACAGGCGCCCGATGGTCTTCCCTTCACGCTCATTCTTACGCTCAAGTCCGATGGCGGCATCGAAGGACGCGTGAGCTCGCTCATGGGCGACGCGGCGCTGAGCGGCACGTACGACAAGGGCACCGGCGCGATCACGCTGAACATCGCCATGGGCGGGCAGCAGGCCTCGCTCAAGGGAACGCTCAAGGACGGAAAGCTCACGGGCACGTGGTCCGCGGGCGAAGCCGGGGGCGACTGGACCGGCTCGCGGGAGTCGACGGGCGGCGACAGCGGCGGCAAGGAGTCCAAGGACGCGAAGGCCTCGAAGAAGGACGACGGCAAGCCGGTGAAGATCGATCTGGAGGGTTTTGAGCGGCGCGCCATCGCGCTCCCGATCACGCCGGGTCAGTTCGGTGCGCTTTCCGTCGCGGACGGCGAGAAGCTGGTCTACGTTCGATCCGGCTCTCGTGGTTCGGGCGTGGACAGCGGCATCAAGGTGATCTCGTACAAGGGCGATGAACCCAAGGAGGAGAACATCACCGCGGGTGGGGGTTACGAGCTTTCGGGCGATGGCAAGAAGCTCCTGGTGCGCACGGGCTCCTCGCTCTCCATCGTCGATGCCTCGGCGGGCGGCAAGAGCCAGAGCGTCTCCACCGCCGGCGTGCGGGCGACGATCGACCCGCGCGTGGAGTGGAACCAGATCTTCACGGACGCGTGGCGGGTGATGCGGGACTACTTCTACGAGCCCACGATGCACGGGCTGGACTGGAAGAAGACGGGGGAGCACTATCGAGCCATGCTCGCCGATGCCGCGTCGCGCGAGGACGTGAACTGGATCATCTCCGAGATGATCTCCGAGCTGAACATCGGGCACGCCTACCTGCAGGGGCCGGGCGATGTGGAGGACGGTGTTCCCCCCGTGGGCGTGGGGCTGCTCGGGTGCGATTTCGAGCTCGTGAAGAGCGAGTCGGGCGCGGCGTACCGTATCTCAAAGATCTATGAAGGCGCGCCGTGGGACGCCGACGCGCGCGGGCCCCTGAGCCAGCCGGGCGTCGACGTGAAGGTCGGCGACTATCTGCTCGCGGTGAACGGCGTGAAGATCGATACGAACACCGATCCGTGGGCCGCGTTCGTGGGCTCCGCTGGACGTCCGACCTCGATCACGGTGAACGCCGAGCCGCTGATGAACGGCAAGGAGCGCGAGGTGCTGGTGAAGCCCACGGGCGGTGAGACGACGCTCCGCTACCGGGCGTGGATCGAGCACAAGCGCGCGTACGTCGAGCAGAAGTCGTCGGGCAAGATCGGGTACATCTACGTGCCCAACACGGGCGTGGACGGGCAGAGCGACCTGTTCCGCCAGTTCTACGGGCAGCGCGCCAAGGCGGCGCTCATCGTCGATGATCGATGGAACGGCGGTGGGCAGATCCCGACCCGATTCATCGAGCTGCTCAACCGTCCCGTCACCAACTATTGGGCGCGACGCGACGGAAAGGACTGGGTCTGGCCGCCCGATTCGCACCAGGGACCCAAGGCCATGCTCATCAACGGGCTTGCCGGCTCGGGCGGTGACATGTTCCCGTGGCTCTTCCGCTTCAACAAGCTCGGGCCGCTCATCGGCACGCGCACGTGGGGCGGGCTCGTGGGCATCTCGGGCAATCCCTCGTTCATCGACGGCGGCAGCATCTCCGTGCCCACCTTCGGGTTCTACAAGAAGGACGGCACGTGGGGCATCGAGGGGCACGGCGTGGACCCGGACATCGAGGTCATCGACGACCCAGCCAAGATGGTCGACGACGGCGACCCGCAGCTGGACAAGGCGATCGAGACGCTGCTCGGACAGATCGAGAAGAGCCCGTACGTCCCGCCCAAGCGCCCGGCGAGCCCGGACCGTCGGGGCATGGGCATCCCGCCCGAGCAGCGGTAGCCTTCCCCGGCGCGCCCGCGCCGTTGGAGAACTCCTCTGCCCGAGCCGACGCACGAGCCCTCGCCCGCCCAGCCAAGCCAGGATCGCGCCGCGCCCGCGGCGCGCCAGGTTCCGCTGTGGATGCTCGTCGTCGCGCCGATGCTCGCGCTGCTCATCTCCAACGGCGACGTGCTGCTGCTCGCCACGTCCAGGGCCGATGAGCGGGCCAAGCTGCTCGTCACGCTCATCGTCGCCGTTCCTCTGAGCGCGCTCGCCGGGGGCATCACCGTGTGGTTCATGCTCCGCCTCCGGCGCGAGATCGACCGGCGCGCCGCAACGGAGCTCGACCTGCGCCGCGCCCTCTCCGAGCTCGAGTCGGCCCTGCGCGATGTGACGCGCGGGCTCGAGCGCGAGCGGCTGCTACGCCGCGAGCTCGACCATCGCGTGCGCAACAACCTCGCGGCGCTGCTGGGGCTCGTCGGGCTCTACCAGCAATCCAACGCACCGCCCGCGGCGATCGTCCGATCCCTGCGGAGCAAGATCGTCACGCTCCGCGAGGTGTACGGGCTCATGACCGCCTCGCACGACCAGGGCATCGATCTGCGCGAGCTCCTGCGGACCGTCGCCGCGGCGACCATGGGCGGCGTGGACACGCACCGCGTCCGCATGGACGGGCCCGCCGCGAGCCTGAACACCCGCGAAGCGAACGCGATCGCGATGATTGTCCAGGAACTGCTCACCAACTCGAGCAAGCACGGCGCCCTCAAAGTCCCCACGGGTTCGATCGAGATCACGTGGAGCCTCGAGGCCGGTAGCGAAGGGAATCGCCTGCGCATCCGTTGGCATGAATCGCCCATCGGCGAGCCCGGGCAAGCCGGAACGGGCATCGGGCTCACGCTCGTCGAGGGATTCGCCAAGAGCGACCTGCGTGGCGGCGCGTCGTTCAGCCGCTCGGAATCTGCATGGGGAGTCGAGGTGTGGGCGCTGCTCTCGCCGGGCCCCGCGGTGTGACGCTCCTTCGCGTGCCCGCGCCGCCGTGGTGTACGGCTGACACGGCGTTGGGCCTTCACAACGTCAGAATCTCAATCGCGCACCGTCACCCATGGGTTATTGACCGGCGCGATGTTGCATGTCCGTCCAGCCTGTGGTATCAACACTCGCTCCCAGAAGAGACCCTTGCAATGCACGAACGAGTGTCCCCAATCGCTGTCGCGTCCCAGGTGCCTGTTCGCTCAGGCCGGTCGTGCAGACGCGCTCGCATCCGCGAGGCATTGACGTGTATCGCGCTGCTCGTGGCTGTCGCGGCGCCCGCCTCGGCCGCGCCACCGGCGTTGTCGCCACAGGCCGCGCTAGGCAAGGAGCTGTTCTTCGACGCGTCCCTCTCGAATCCCGTGGGCCAGTCGTGCGCGAGCTGCCACGCGGCACCGGCCGGGTTCACGTTTCCCGACTCGCGCGTCAACGCCCTCCTGGGCGTCGCGCCCGGCGCCGTGCGCGGTCGCTTCGGATTTCGCGCAGTTCCGCAGATCAGTTACGCGGCGTTCACGCCCCCGGGCGGGGTGCACTTCAGCTCGTTCCTCGGGCTGTACATCGGCGGTCAATTCTGGGATGGGCACGCCGATGATCTTGTCGATCAGGCGAAGTTTCCATTCCTGAATCCCAACGAGATGAACAACGTCACGCACCACGTGGGCGACCCCGCCCTCGTGGTGGGCAAGCTCGAGCGATCGCGCACCGCGGTGCGGTTCCGCCAGGTGTACGGGAGCGACGCGTTCGCGCAGCCGACGGAGGTCGTGTACAACAACATCGCCGAGGCGATCGCGGAGTACGAGCGGTCTTTCGAGGTCTCGCCCTTTAGCTCGAAGTACGACGCATGGCGTGCCGGGCGTGCCCAGTTCGACGAGCACGAGCTCCGCGGGCTCCGCATTGTCACGGGCACGTGGACCGGTCGCCCGGATGGCGCAACGTTTCCGCTGTTCGCCCACTGCGTCGAGTGCCACATGATCCCGTCGGTGCCCTCGGGCTCTCCGGACCTGTGGACCAACACCTGCTACCAGAACATCGGCGTGCCCCGCAACCCACGGAACCCCTTCTATACCCAGACCAACTCGCGCACCAACCCCGACGGGTTCAACCCGCTCGGCAAGGACTTCATCGACTACGGGCTCGGCGCCACGCTCTACACGGACCTGGGGCTGCCGCCGGGCAACGTGGGCCCCGGCAGCGACGGCAACGGCGACTTCCTGGGTGTCAACGGGCAGTTCAAGGCGCCCAGCCTCCGCAACGTGGACAAGCGCCCTCGCCGGGGGTTCGTCAAGGCGTACATGCACAACGGCGCGCTCACCAGCGTTGAGGAGGTCGTCCATTTCTACAACACGCGGAACCTGACGACGGTCCCGGGAGAGGTCATCGACTTCACCCGCGACCACCCGTACGAGGGGCTCAAGGGCAAGCCGCTCTGGGGCACACCCGAGTACCCGAACATCGACACGCTGCTGAATCCTGCGGGCGATCTGGGCACCCTGCCCGGCACGGGCTCCGGGGGCGAGTCGAGCGCGCAGGTCGGTAATCTCGGGCTCACGGCGCAGGACGAGGCGGACATCGTCGCGTTCCTCCGCACGCTCAGCGATGGATACTTCGATCCGCTCGACCGCAACCCGTGCATCGCGATCACGTCCCAGCCCGTCCCACAGCGTGTGTGCCTCACGGGCAGTTGCCGGATGACCGTCGCGTCGAGCGTCGCCGAGCCGACCGGATACCAGTGGCGTCACAACGGCGTGCCCATCGAGGGGGAGACGTTTTCGTTCTACACGATCGTCGCCGCGCTCCCATCCGACGCGGGCGAGTATGACTGCATTGTGTCCGCCGCGTGCGGCAGCGTCACGAGCCGTGCCGCACGCCTGGACGTGTGCAAGGCGGACTTCAACTGCGATGGCGCCGTGGACGCGCGCGACTTCTACCAGTTCATGGAAGCGCTTCGCGCGCACGACGAGCTCGCCGACCTCAACGGCGACGGGCTCGTGGACTACCGCGACTACCGCGAGTTCATGGATGCCTTCATGGGCCGGTGCTGAGCGCGCAGGGTCAGCGATCACGAGCGGGCGAAGTTCGGATGGATCGATCCGTCAGGCGCGACGCCGGCGTGAGCCAAGCCCAAGGCCCGCGATCCCGATCAGCGCCATCGAGCCCGGCGCGGGCACGATCGACACGTTGTCGACGTCGAGCGTCAGCGGCGTCGGGCGATTCGCGAGGCTCGCGTCCACCAGGATGCCGATCTGGAGCTTGGACATCGTGGTGAACGTGGGCGTGAACGTGGACACGCCGGGCGGCGCCTCGAAGATGTACCCGCCGTACGAAGCGTTGATCGGAATCGAGATCGTGGTCCAGGTGTTCGCGGGGACGGGCGTCGGGAGCACCGCGACCAGGCCCGGGCCGGCGCTGGGCGCGAAACGGAGGAAGAACGTCGCGGCGCCGGGCCCATTCTGCCGCAGCGACACGCTGATCGAAGTCACCCCCGCCCCGAGCCAGTCGCCAACGAAGGCATTGCCGGAAGACCCGAACGCGCCATGCGCCGCAAACGCGATGGGCTGCGCGTTCACGCCCTGGTTGGTCAGGTCGAGATTCATGGACCCGTAGGACGATCCGTCCGGCCCACCCGAGGACGGGTAGGAGATCGGGGACAAGATCACGGAACTGGAACTCCAGTTGGCCGCGGGCGAATTGAACGCCTCGGTGAACGGATTCGTCACGGCAAGGGCCGAGGCGGACAGTCCAACTCCGCTCAGGGCGGCGGCGATGAAGAGTGAGCGAGCATTCATGTGCGTTCCTCCGATTCTGGAACAGCCGAAACAGCTGTCCATTTCAAGATCATATTATCCGGATATCCACGGTCAATGCGCTCTTTGGCGTTACAGACCGGTACGGACCCGAAAGCCGAATCGGATTCAAAAGCGATGATTTGTCTTGTATGCGAGAGAAAATGCCTCGTTCGAAGGCGATTGATAGCGAATCGAAGCACTCGCGCTCATCGCATTTTTGTCAGAATTGATGAGTCCAATAACATGAATTGCTATGCGATCGCCGCCAGCTCACGCACGAATGCGATCGCGGCTCGTGCCACGTTGGCCCGCCACGACTCGCCGGGCGTCCGCTCGGGGTAGAGCACGCTTCGGCTTGCGTTCACGATGACGCCGCCACCGAGGTCGGGACGGTCGTTGAGAAGTGCGCCCACGTCCTGCGCGGTTCCACCTTGAGCGCCGTACCCCGGCACGAGGAAGAACTGACGCGGCATGAGGGTGCGGAGCGCGCGCCCGTCCGCGGCCTTCGTGGCGCCGACCACGGCTCCCACGTCGCTCATGCCGCTCTGTCCCGTGTGCAGCGTGCCCAGACGCTCGACGTGCCGGGCCATCATTTCCGCGACGTTCGCCGGAGGGCTCCCCGCTAGACCGGCGCTCTGCACGGCGTCCGAGTCCGGGTTGCTGGTTCGAACAAGCACAAAGACGCCCAGGCCCGCACGCAGGTACGGCTCGATCGTGCTCGGTCCCAGGTACGCGTTGACGGTGATCGCGTGAGCGCCCGCGTGGACTGCTGCGGCGGCGTAGTGCTCCGCGGAGATGCCGATGTCGCCGCGCTTCGCGTCGAGGATCACGGGCAAGCCCGCGTCGCGTGCGTGGGCGCACAGGCGTTCGAGAACCTGAACGCCCCGCCACCCATAGCGCTCGAAGCAGGCGCTCTGAGGCTTGATCGCCGCGACCACCGGCGCCACGGCGTCGATGACGCCCCGGCAGAACTCCTCGATCGCGACGGTGGGCTCATGGTGGCGGGAGCGCACTTCGTCGGGGAGTTTCTCGAGCACGGGGTCGAGCCCGACGCACGCCGGCGCTCCCGCTCGGCGGATGGACTCGATGAGTCGATCGGAGAAGTGCATGGTCGATGGTACGAGGCAGGACGTGGCGGCAATGATTGCGTATGGACGCGCCGCGTCATCTGGACCTGAAGAAGGACGCCGGGCTGTCGGTGGAGTGGGGCGATGGCACCCGCTCGTTCTATCCGATCGCGTACCTGCGTCGCATGTCGCCCTCCGCCGACGCCAAGGACCTCCGTGAGAAGATCGCGAGCAACCCGCTCACGGTGCTGCCCACGCCCCGCGCGGGGGGCGGGGGACCGCTGGTGGCGCTGGACGCCGAACTCGTGGGGAACTACGCGATCCGCATCCGCTTCTCGGATGGGCATCAGACGGGGCTGTATTCGTGGGAGTATCTGCGGCAGATCGACCCGGGCTCCGCGGGCGGCCCGCCGAAGCGGGTGTGAGCGAACCACTATCCTGTGCGCATGCCCGAGGGCGTGGACATCTCGCTCACGACGCCGGTGGAGCGCCTGCCGGGTGTCGGTCCGTCGCGCGCGACCGCGCTTCGGGCGTTGGAGCTGACGAACCTTGGTCGGCTGATCGCGCACCTGCCCGCGCGTCACGAGCGCGTGGAGCCCGAGGCGCCGATCGCGGACCTGACGCCGGGGCAGATCGTCTCGGCGCGGGGCGAGGTGACGGCGACGCGGATCGTGATGCGGGGCAAGCGTCCTCGTTTCGAGGCGGTGCTGATGGACCCGAGCGGCCGCCTGGACTTGGTATGGTTCAACGCGACGTACCTCCGGGACAAGATCCATCCGGGGATGCGTCTCCGCGTGCAGGGCAAGGCCAAGCGGTTCGGGTATGGGCTGCAGATCGCCAACCCCGCGCAGTGGTCGGTGGTGGATGACACGGAGGACGCCCCCTCGAGCGAGGCGCGCCTGCGCCCCGTGTACCCCGCGAGCGAGGCGATCTCCAGCCGACAGATCGAGCAGGTCATGACGCGGGCGTTGCCCTTGGCGCTGCCGCTGCTGGAGGATCACGTGAGCGACGTGTATCGAACGGCGAGGGAGATGCCCAGCCTCCGCGAGGCGTATCGCGCCATGCACGCGCCCGCGACCATGGAGGAGGTTCTCTCGGCGCGCCGGCGTCTGGCGTACGACGAGCTGCTCCTGCTGCAACTGGCGGTGGCCCTGAAGCGTCGGCACCTGCGCGACACGCTGCGGGCGCCGGCGCTTCGCTGGAACGACCAGATCGACGCGCACATCCGCGGTCGATTCCCGTTCCGATTCACGCCCTCGCAGGACGAGGTTGTCCGCGACATCGTGCGCGACCTGTCCACGCCCACGCCCACCAACCGCCTCATCCAGGGCGATGTGGGTTCGGGCAAGACCGCCGTCGCGCTCTACGCGATGCTCATGGCGGTCGCGGGGGGAGGCGGGTCTCAGGCCGCGATGATGGCCCCGACGGAGTTGCTCGCCGAGCAGCACTTCGCCTCGATCGATCGCACGCTCCGCGGGTCCAAGGTGCGGGTCGAACTGCTGACGGGCACGACGGGCGCGGGCGAGCGGGAGTCCATCCTTTCGCGCGTGGCGTCGGGAGAGGTGGACATCCTCGTGGGCACGCACGCGCTGCTGACCAGCGCCGTGCGCTTCGCGAACCTCGCGGTCGCGGTGATCGATGAGCAGCACCGCTTCGGCGTGTCGCAGCGCGCGGCGCTGCGGAGCAAGGGCGCCGGCGGCGGGGGCGACGGCGACTTGACGCCGCACGTGCTGGTGATGACCGCGACGCCCATCCCCCGAACGCTGGCGATCACGCTGTTCGGCGATCTGGACATCTCGACGATCTCGGCGCTTCCACCGGGTCGGTCGCCGATCGCGACGCGCGTCGTGACGCCCGAGAAGCGCGACGAGGTGTACGCGTGGGTCCGCACGAAGGTGGACGAGGGCGCCCAGGCGTACGTGGTCGCTCCGGCGATCGAGCGAGCGTCGGGCGGAACTCCGGGGCTCGAGGACGCGGACGAGGCGGATTTCGCGCCACCACGCGCCGAGGGCGCGCCGGGTGTGCTGGTCGACGTGCGATCGCTCGCGGAGCGCCTGGAGGGCAAGGAGCTCGCCGGCGGGCGGGTCGCCGTCCTTCACGGAAGGCTCAAGCGACCAACCCGCGAGGCGATCATGGAGCGTTTCCGCGCCGGGCAGATCGATGTGCTGGTCGCGACGACGGTGATCGAGGTGGGCGTGGACGTGCCCAACGCGAGCGTGATGGTCGTGGAGAACGCCGAGCGATTCGGTCTGGCGCAGCTCCACCAGCTCCGTGGACGCGTCGGGCGCGGAAGCGCGAAGTCGGCGTGCGTGCTGATCGGCGAGGCGACGACGGACGACGCGCGGGCGCGCCTGGAGGCGATCGCGTCGACGACCGACGGCTTCGCGCTCGCCGAGCGCGACCTGGCGCTGCGCGGGCCGGGCGAGATGTTCGGGCTCAAGCAGTCGGGGGCGCCGCCCTTCCGCGTGGCGGACCTGGGGCGTGATCTGGACCTGCTCAAGATGGCCCGCAAGGACGCGGCCGAGTGGATCGCACGCTCGCCCCACCTGGACCTGCCCGAGGAAGCGCTGCTGCGCAAGCGTCTGCTCAGGGCCCACGGACAGTGGTTGGATCTGGGGGATGTGGGGTAGACCGCGACGGTGCGGGTGGGTCCGAACCCGTCGGCGCGTGGTTCCTACGCTTGCCCCCCTTCCACCCCAATCCGCGCGAGGCCCCTCATGCCCACTTCAGGCTTTGACCTGTATCAGGCCCATTTCTCCCGACAGCCGTCCATCGTCGTGGAGTGGCACGACGATCGCACGCCCGCACGCGGGTGGCTGTGCATCGACTCGCTCCGTGGCGATGCGGCCGGTGGCGGCACGCGGATGCGCGTGGGCGGGACGCGCGAGGAGGCGGTCTTCCTCGCCAAGACAATGGGCGTGAAGTTCCGCGTGTGCGGGCCGGACATCGGGGGAGGAAAGAGCGTCATCGACTTTGACCCGACGAGCAAGGAAAAGACCGGCGTGCTCGAGCGCTGGTACAGGCACGTGGGGGCGTACCTCAAGGGCGGGTACGGCACCGGCGGGGACGTGGGCGTGGACGAGGTGACCGACGCGACGGCGTGCATCGAGCGTGTGCTGGGGCTCAAGCACCCGCAGGCGGGCATCATCATCGGGCACTACGCGCGCGACGCCGAGGGCACCGTGACCAAGATCGAGCGCATGCGTCGCGGCGTGGAAGCGCCCGTCGCGCTCGAGGGGCTTCCCGGCCCGCACGATGGGAAGTGGCTCGTCGCGGACGTCGCGACGGGAGTGGGAGTGGTGCGGGCGCTCGAACGGTACTACGACAAGCGCGGACGCTCGATCGCGGGCCAGCGTGCGATCATCGAGGGCTTCGGCGCCGTGGGCGCGTTCGCGGCGTACTACCTCGATCTTCTGGGCGTGAAGGTCGTTGCCGTGTCGAGTGCCGGGCCGAGGGGTGTGCGCGTCGCGACGGACCCCGGCGGGCTGGCGGTGCGGGCGTTGGTGAGCGCGGCGTACGAGAATGGGCGAGCGCTGCCCGCCAGTGGGCACGCGGCCTACGGAGCAACGGGCGTTGTGACCGATGCCGAAACGGGCGATGCGCTCTATCGCGAGAAGGCGGATGTGTTCATCCCGGCGGCCCGCAGCCACACGATCGGGCCCGCGCAGATCGACCTCATCAAGAAGGCCGGCGTGCGCGTGTGGTCGTGCGGCGCGAACAACCCTTTCCGCTACGACCCGCGGCACCGGGACGGATACGCCGGGTGGGTCGCGGAGATGGTGGAACTTCAGCGGCTCTCCGATCCACACTTCGAGATCATTCCCGACTTTGTGGCCAATGCGGGAATGGCGCGCACGTTCGCGTACCTGATGGAGCGCGGCGCGAGCTCCGAATCGGCGAGCATCCTCGCCGACATCCGCGCCACGGCCGATCGCGCGGTCGATCGCCTGCTCGAAGGGCACCACGCCCCCGCGAACCTGCTCGATCGTGGCTATCGCGTGTTTCTGGGGTCGTGAACCGCCTCTAGAAGCGGACCTCGAGCCCCGTGAAGAAGCCGGCGAGGTCCGTGCGGAAGCGCACGTCGCTCACGTTCGCCTTGGCGTTGATCCAGCGGTACCCGGCGAAGATGCCGACGTTGCGGGTGAAGTCGTACCCGACCTCGCCCTTGGCGTCGAAGAACTGCCCGTAGCTTCCGACGTAGAGCCCCTGGGCCGAGCCCGAGACGTACAGGTGGTTCGTGAGGTCGAACCGCAGCCCCGCGAACAGCCCGGGGATGGGCACGACCTGCGAGACGCTCTTGGTCTGGGTGGTCACGGGGCCGCCGACCGATGTCGATCCCGTGCCCGTGATCGTTGCGTCGAAATCGAAGATGCGCGAGCCGGTGCCGAAGGTGAACGTGACCGGCCCGGCGCGGACCCAGTCGCGCGTGATGTTGATCTGGTAGATGTTGAACCGCACGCGTGAGTCCGCGTTGCCGGTGTAGATGATGTCCTTGAACGAGAAGCTGACCGCCCCGCTCGTGCCCGTGTACTTGAACGGGCCGGTGAAGCCGGCATCGATCTTCCAACGCCCTTCCGCGCCCAGGTTGAGCCCGATGTTCGCCTCGAGGGCGAGCTTGTTCTTCGAGAGATCGAGCGTGTCGATGAAGTCGACCTCCGAGGTAATGCCGGGGAAGGTCTGTCCCGAGCGCACGTGACCATCGAGGGCGCTGAACCACGCCGCGCCGCGAAGACGGATCGTCGCCTCGCGTGCGACGGGCCCCTCCGCGTCCGCGCGCGCGTGACGCTCGTTCGCCTTGGGTTCCGTCGGCGGCTCGAGCGCACGATCGATCAGCGGTCCGGCGTACGCCATTGGAGCGAGGGCGAGGGCGACGAGGGTCGCGGGCGACATCTTCATGTTCAGTGACTCCCTTCGCACGCGAGTCCCGGAGCGCGCGCGAGATGCTCACCGGTTATCGACGTGATCGGCCCGCGCCTGAATCGGTCGACCACCCGAGCATAGACTCAACGGACGCCAAACGAAAGCGCCGCGCCCGGGGGGGGCGCGGCGCGGAGACGGCTGCACGAGAGCGAACCTGTGCTATGCGTCGCAACGGCGCCGGCGGCGCAGTCCGACGAACCCCGCCGCGAAGATCACGCCCGCCGTGCCGGGCGTTGGCACGGACTCGGAGAGCGCGAAGCGGAGCGTGGCGTCGTTCAGCCCGTTCACGCCGAGCCCATCGGTGATGAAGCTCTTGAACTTGCCCGTGGCCTCATCGAGGAAGGAGAGGCCCAGGCCTCCGTCGAGGTAGCCGGTGCCGCCCGCCTTGCCTTGCTTCGCATCGTGGTACCACGCGAAGAAGGGCACGCCGGCGATGCGCCCGCCGCCAAAGAGCGTTACGGCGTGCGCGCCGCCGCCGGCCCAGTCCACCACGAGCTCGACGTCCTCGCCGTGCTGGAGCTCGCCGATGAGCCAGTCGGCGATGCTTTGCCCGCCCGCCGAGCCAGAGAAGATCGTGACGCCGCTGGGCGTGGCGATGTTGGCGTTGCCCAGGCCGTACTGCTTGTAAACGAGCTTGTCGCCTAGCCCGTTGTCGGCGAGGTACTTCGCCTTGCCCTGCGTCATCGTCGTGTTGCCCACGCCCGCGCCCTGGGCCCGGCCCATGGCGACATCGATCTGCGCCACGCGCGAGTTGGGCGGCGTGCCCGCGATGCCCGAAACATTCGCGTGCGGCACGGCGAGCCCGTAGCGGTTCTTGAGGTACTCGAGGCTGTTGGAAACGGACGCGGGCCCGCACTGATTCACGTCCTGCTCGAAGCTGTTGAGATTGTGGTTGGGCTGCCAGACCATGCTGGTCGGCTTGGTGGCATCGAACGTGATGCCGTTCCAGTTGATGCGTGCCGCAGCCGGCCCGGCGCGGTTCAGGCCCGCGCCGACATCGACGCCTTGCGCGTTGTATTCCACATTGCTGTTCGCGGGCACGGCGTAAGGGATCAGCGGACCACCGGAGAATCCCGAGACCGGAGTGGGCGTGACGGCGGCGTACGCGTTCACCGAGCTCACGTGTCCGGGCGTGTCGCCAAGATCGAACATCATGCCCAGGTTGGTCACGCCGGCGGCGACCATGTTGGGGTCGATGGGGAAGTTGCGCACGACCCAGCCCTGGTTGGTGGAGATGTTCAGAAAGCCGGGCCCGTTGTTGGCGAGGATCGAGCTCACGTTCATTCCGGCAAGCCCGAACTGCGAATCGGGTTGCGGCGACACTCCCGGGAATGCAAGATCGATCTGTCGGAAGTCGAGCCCCGGGACCGACTGGGCGAGCGCGGCGCACGCGCCCGAGATGGCGGCCAACGCCGCCGCGTACACGCGGAATCCGAACATGTCTTGTCTCCTTCTCTCGTGTTCGTCCGTCAACCCTCGGCGAGGAGGACGCGGTCATTGCACCACAAGCAACGCCCAGCGTCAATGCGTGGGCCCGCCCAATGTGATGAACTTCGCGCGCGGACGAACCCTCGGATCCTGCGGCGTTGCGCCGCCCCGGGGCGAGCCAACGTGCGAGTGCGCCTGCACTTGCGACGATTCGCCGCTCCGCACGGCGTCATTCCTACTGCCGAACACCCCGCGTACGCTCATGGCGCATGACTGAGTTGTCCACCACCTCGATGGGCGAAGTGCAGGCCGCCGCCGCACGCTTCCAGTCTGACTACGCGGCGCTCAAGGGGCAGATCTCGCGCGTGATCGTGGGCCACGAAGAGATCGTGGACGGCGTGCTGACGTGCCTGTTCTGCGGGGGGCATGCGCTGCTCGAGGGCGTGCCGGGCATCGGCAAGACGCTGCTGATCCGCACGCTCGCGCGCGCGCTGTCGCTCTCATTCTCTCGAGTGCAGTTCACGCCCGACCTGATGCCCGCGGACATCTCGGGCACGACGGTCCTCGTCGAGATCGAGCCCGAGCCGGGGCGCAAGGAGCGCCAGTTCCGCTTCCAGCCCGGGCCCGTGTTCGCGCAGATGGTTCTCGCCGACGAGATCAATCGCGCCACGCCCAAGACGCAGTCGGCGCTCCTGGAAGCGATGCAGGAGCGCAGCGTGACGGTGGCGGGCGTGTCGCACGCGCTGCCGCGCCCGTTCTTCGTCATGGCGACGCAGAACCCCATCGAGCAGGAGGGGACCTACCCGCTGCCCGAGGCGCAGCTCGATCGCTTCTTCTTCAAGCTGATGGTGGGGTACTCGACGCGCGCGGAGCTGTCCGAGATCGTGTCGCGCACGACCGGCGGTATCGAGGCGGGCGTGGAGGCGGTGCTCGACGCGCCGCGACTGCTCGCGCACCAGGACCTGGTCCGGCGTGCGGCGATCGCACCCCATGTGCAGGACTTCGCGGTTCGCCTGGTGCTCGCGACGCACCCCAAGGGGCAGTACGGGTCGGGCGAGTTTGCCACTCCGCAGGTGAACCAGTACGTTCGTGTCGGGGCGTCGCCCCGGGCCGCGCAGGCGCTGGCCCTGGGCGCCAAGTGCAGGGCGTTGTTGGATGGGCGGCCGGCGGCGAGCATCGACGACCTCAAGAGCATCGCCCTGCCCGCGCTGCGCCACCGTCTCGTGATGAACTTCGAGGGCGAAGCCGAGGGTGTCACGCCCGACGCCGTGGTGCGCAACATCGTGGAAACCCTGCCGGTTGAGACGGCCTAGGGGACGCGAGGTGCAGCGCCCGCGTATGCTGCCCGACCATGGCGATCGCGATCCGACATCTGTGCGTGTACTGCGGTGCGGCCGACGGCGCACGAGCCTCCTATGTCCGCGCTGCGGACGATCTTGGTCGCGCGATCGCGTCGCGTGGCATCACGCTGGTGTACGGCGGTGGCAAGGTGGGCCTGATGGGGCGCGTCGCCGATGGCGCGATCGCGGCCGGGGGGCAGGCGATCGGCGTCATCACGCACGAGCTGCAACTCAAGGAGATCGGGCACGACCGCCTGACCGAGCTGCGCGTGGTGGACTCGATGCACGAGCGAAAGAAGATGATGGCCGATCAGGCGGACGCGTTCATCGCGCTGCCCGGGGGCGTGGGCACGTTCGACGAGCTCTTCGAGATCCTGACGTGGGCGCAGCTGGGCATCCACAGCAAGCCGATCGGGCTGCTGAACACCGAGGGGTTCTACGACGGGCTGCTGGCGTTCATCGACCACGTGGCTCGTGAGGGGTTCCTGCGCATCGATCCGCGCGAGGCGCTGGTCGTGGAGCGCGATCCGGCCACGCTGCTTGGGGCGCTGCAGACGTGGAAGGGCATCACGACCCGGAAGTGGCCCAAGCCATGAGCCTGGGGGATGCGGGCCCGCAGGAAGTGATCGCCCAGCTCGTCGCGCCGGTGGTCATGATCTCCGCGTCGGGCCTGCTCACGCTCGCGCTGTTCAACAGGCTGGGCACGCTGGTGGCGCGCGTGCGCGCGTTCGACAGCGAACGCATCTCGCTGGTCCGGGGCATGGCGGGGGGCGGCGCGACGCTTGCCGATTCCGCGGTGGGGCACGTGCGTCTGGAAGCGCTGGAGGCCCAGGTCCGAGCGATCATCGCGCGGGCGCGACTCGTTCGCAACGCCCTCTCGCTGCTGATCGCGTCGATCATGTCGATGCTCATCACGTCCGTGTTCATCGGGCTGGGGCTGGTGCACCAGTCGATGTCCCTTGTCGCGCTGGCAACGTTCGCTCTCGGGCTCGCGCTCATGTTCGGCGCGATGGTGTACGTGCTTGCGGAGCTGCGGCGCAGCCTTGCCGATGTCTCCATGGAGCACCGCGTGCTGGAGGAGCTGGGCGTGCCCGAGGCGTCGCCGCGAGAGGCGGGCAAGTAGGCCCCGCTTCGCCCCGCGCCGCTATATTTGCCGACTATGCCGATCCTCGTCTTCCAGCATCAGGACTTTGAGAACCCCGGACGTCTGAGCGCGACGCTGCGCGATCATGGCTTTGCGCTCGACGTGCGCCGGGTCGATCAGCATGGACGGGCCGCGATCCCCGCCGACCTCGACGGCGTGCAGGGGATCGTGAGCATGGGCGGGCCGCAGATGGTCGATCAGAACCTCGATTGGATGGGCCCGGAGATGGCCCTCATCCGCGAGGCGCATGCGAGGCAGCTCCCCGTCATCGGCATCTGCCTGGGCGCTCAGCTCATCGCCACGGCGCTCGGCGGGCGCGTCGCGCCGATGGCGACGCCCGACGGCAAGCCCAGGCAAGAGTGGGGGTTCGCGCCGATCTCGCTCTCGCCGGCTGGGCAGACGGAGACCCTGCTCTCGGGCCTTCCCTGGAACGCGGTCCAGTTCCATGCGCACGAGCAGGAAGTGGCGCAGCTGCCCGCGGACGCGACGCTGCTCGCCAGCTCCGCCGCGTGCAAGGTGCAGGCGTTCAAGGCGGGCGTGCGCACGTTCGGGTTCCAGTTCCATTTCGAGTGCGATCGCCCGATGCTCCAGCAGTTCATCCACGAGTGCGGCTCGTGCATCCAGCGCTCGGGGCAGCGGGCGGAGGACCTGGTCAAGCAAGCGGACGCGAGCTACGAGCGGTACGCGCGTGCGGGCGACCGCCTGTGCGTCAATCTCGCGACCTATCTGTTCCCGCTGGCGCGTCGGCTCGCCGTGTAACGCGCGACGCTGAACGCGCACGGCGATCGAAAGGACCGCGGACATGGCGCGATCGGCCTTCACGCTCGGCGTGCCCGCGGACTACCTCCTGCGGCGCGACCTCTGCTCGTACGGGTACTTCCTGCTCTGGCCCAATCGCTGGGACGCGCGCGAGCAAGTCTTCACGCGCGTGCTGGACCTTGTGGGCGGCCCGGTGATCCTGAGCATCACCCAGGGGCGGCCGGAGGAGCGCATCAAGCCCGGCACATCCCTGCGCGTCGCGCCGGACCGCGCTCTCTCACGGGCCGAGCGGCTCTCGGCAGGCGCCGCGCTCACGCGCATGCTGCGCCTCGACGAGCCGGCCGAGACCATCCGCGCGTTCCATCGCGTCGATCCACGCTGGAAGAAGTCCGGGCGCGGGCGACTCATGCGCTCGCCCTCGCTCTTCGAGGATGTCATCAAGACGGTCACGAGCTGCAACGTGCAGTGGCCCAGCACGGTCGTGATGAATCGCCGCCTGTGCGAGGTGGTGGGGCGGGGCAACGCCTTTCCCTCGCCCCAGCGCCTCGCACGCACGCGGGCGAGCACGCTCCGCGCGCGCTGCCGCACGGGGTACCGCGACGCGCGGATCGTCGAGCTCTCGAGCATGTTCGCCGACGGCGCGATCGATCCCGACTGGTACGAGAATCCCGCGACGCCCGACGAGGACATCCGCGAGGCGCTGCTGGAGTTGCCGGGCATTGGGCCCTACGCCGCGGCGAACATCCTGCAACTGCTCGGGCGGTACGCGCACCTGCCGCTGGATACCGAGAGCGTGCGCCACGGCAAGAGCGTGCTGGGCATGAAGGGGAAGGATGCGCAGGTCATGAAGCGCGTGGGCAGGCACTTCGCGCCCTTCGGCGTGCACGCCTTCCGTTCGTACTGGTTCGAGCTCTGGGATTTCTACGAGCGCAAGCGCGGCCCGTCGTGGACCTGGGAGCGCGACACCACGGGGACTACGTTCACGGCGAGCCAGCTGAAGTGAGGCTGCGAGTTGTCGCGCGTCACTCCTGGGGAGTCGCGTCGATCATCGAGCCCAGACGGTCATTCGGAATGTTCTTGGACTTCTCAAGGCGCAACAGGCGCAACCTCTTGCAATCGTCACATCGGCCCAAGACCCGCTTGCCTACGGACACCCCGCCAAGGCAAATGCCGCCGACCTCCTCAAGCGTCCTCCAGCGCCCACACCTGGGGCACGACACGATCCAAGTGTCCGCTGTGATCCGCTGGGTCGCTGGGGATTCTCCGCTCATGGCTTCCGCTCTCGAAGAAGGACATGGTCCACACTCGCGGATCGTTGGGATTCCTGGCGGACGTGTTTCGTGAGAGGAGCGCGGGGGTCGAATCGCGGTCAGGTTTGGATCAGTTTCGAGCGTCCCGCGACGACCTTCATCTCCCCCATCGGCTCCTCGCTCGTCTTGTAATCCTGCAGCGCCGCGACGGACCAATCCCCCGCGCGCAGCGCCTCGATCGCGCGCGCCGCGGCGTGGGCTCCGGCCATCGTCGAGATCATCGGGATGCCAAGGCGCACCGTCGTCGCGCGCAGGCGACCCTCGTCCGTCTGCCAGCCCGTGCGTGTCGGGGTGTTGATGACCAAGGCGATCTGCTTGTTGTGCATGAGGTCGAGCACGTTGGGCCGCGCCCCCGCGCCGATCTTCTGCAGGATCACGGGATTCATCCCGAACCGCTTGAGGTGCTCGCCGGTGCCCTCGGTCGCGTACACCTTGAAGCCCATCGCCATCAGCGAGCGTGCAACATCGACGGTCTGCGCGCGATCGCTCTCGCGCACGGAGAGGAACACGCCGCCCGAGGTGGGCAGGCTGGAGCCCGCGGCCATCTGGCTCTTGGCGAACGCGACGGGGAAGGACATGTCCAGCCCCATCACCTCGCCCGTGGAGCGCATCTCCGGGCCCAGCACCACGTCCACGCCGGGGAACTTGTTGAACGGGAAGACGGACTCCTTGCACGCGAAGCCCTGCGCGGGCGTCGGCTCGCTCTCCTGCACGCCGAGCTCATCGAGCGTCTTGCCCATCATCACCTTCGCGGCGATCGCGGGCCACGGCACGTGGCGGGCCTTGGACACGAACGGCGCCGTGCGGCTGGCCCGCGGGTTCACCTCGAGGATGTAGACCTCCTCGTCCTTGATCGCCAGCTGCACGTTCATCAGCCCGTTGACCTTGAGCGCCTCGGCGAGCTGGTGCGCGATCTGGCGGATGCGCTGCTGCACGCGCTTGGAGAGCGAGTACGCCGGGATCGTGCACGAGGAATCCCCCGAGTGGATGCCCGCCTGCTCGATGTGCTCCATGAGCCCGCAGATTACCGCTCGCCCCGCGCGTCCGCTGGCAAAGTCGGCGACGACATCCACATCGCACTCGATCGCGGCATCCAGGAATCGATCGATGAGCACCGGGGCATCATCAACGCCCGAGAGTTTGAGCGCGGTTGTCACGTAGTTCCGCAGCGTCTTCTCGTCGGAGCAGACCTCCATGCCGCGCCCGCCCAGCACGTAACTGGGGCGCACCAGCACCGGGTACCCGATGCGATTGGCAACCTCGGCCGCCTCGTCGAGCGATCGCGCGATGCCCGAGGGCGGGCGCGAGATGTTCAGGCGTTCCAGGATCGCATCGAACCGCTGGCGGTCCTCGGCGATGTCGATCGAATCGAGCGAGGTGCCGATGATCGGCGCCCCGGCCTTGACGAGCCCCTGCGCGAGATTCAGCGGCGTCTGCCCACCGAACTGGACGATGAGGCCGTGGACGTTGCCGCCGCGAGAGAGTGCCTTGCCGTTCAGCCTCTCAACGACATTCAGCACATCCTCCAGGGTCAGCGGCTCGAAAAAGAGCAGATCGCTCGTGTCGTAGTCCGTGCTGACCGTCTCCGGGTTGGAGTTGATCATCACGCTCTCGAAGCCCAGCTCGCGCGCCGCAAACGCCGCGTGACAGCAGCAGTAGTCGAACTCGATGCCCTGTCCGATGCGATTGGGCCCGCCGCCGAGGATCACGATCTTGCGCCGCACGGTCGGCGCGATCTCCTGCTCGCTCTCGTACGTCCCGTACAGGTAGGGCGTGTGCGCGACGAACTCGGCGGCGCAGGTGTCGACGCGCCCGTACACCGGCTCCACGCCGAGCCCGCGGCGCTCTTCGTGGGCGTCGAGCTCGGTGCGACCGTGCGTGCCGCCGCCCGCGAGGAGCTGACGATCGGAGAACCCGAGGCGCTTCAGCCCGCGCATCAGCTCGACGCGCGCCTCGCCCGTCAGCGACGCGAGCCGCGGGATGT